>NZ_JHAC01000001.1 GCF_000599865.1 Deinococcus phoenicis
GGGTGCGGGCCTCCCGGTAGACGCCCGACAGATACTCGCTCGCCTCCTCCCCCGCCATGAAGACCACGCGGGTCAGGCCACCCCGGATGCGCTCGGACCGCAGCACGACCACCGGGGCGGCCAGGCTGGCCCGGGGAACGTGGGTGCCGCCGCAGGCACTCACGTCGAAGGGGGTGCCCCCGGCGTCGCGGAAGATCACCAGCCGGACGTTCCCGCGCACCTTCGCCTCGCGGCGCAGGGGATAGCGGTGCAGTTCGGTTTCGGGGACCGTGGGCGTGTCCAGCGTCAGGTCGGTGCGGGCAAGCGTCTCCCGCAGCAGCGCCTCGGCGGCCTGGATGTCGGCCTCGGTGGGGTCGCCGGTCAGGTCGAGGGTGCCCTCGGCATTCCGCATGCTGACCGCCGCCACCCCGAAGGCCGGATTCACGCGGTGAAAAGCCTGGGCCAGCAGATGTTCCGCGCTGTGCCGCGCCATGTTGCGCCAGCGCCGCGCCGCGTCCACCTCGCCGGTGACGGGCGTGCCGACCGCAGGCACAGTTCCCGCAGACACACCTCCCGCAGGCCCTGCCAGCTCATGCCAGATCATCCCGCTCGCCCGGTCTTTGCGGGTCTCGCGCACCCGGACCTCGCCCCCAGGCCAGCGCAGCACGCCCGCGTCCCCGTTCTGGCCGCCGCCCTCGGGGTAGAAGGCCGTGGCGTCCAGCGCGGCGGCACCCTCCCGCACCTCCGTCACCGTCGCCGTGAACGTCAGGCGGGTGGGGGCTTCGTGGTAGAGGGGCCGGGTCACGCGGGCCGGTGGGGGCGCGGTGTCAGGCCCTGCGTGCGCACCAGCTTGCGGACCTCCTGGCAGCGGCAGCCCGGATAGGTGCAGAGCAGCGCCTCGGGGTCCTGGGTCAGCAGGCGCACGGTGGCGTCCACCAGGTCACGGACGCGGTACAGGCGCAGCGTGGCATTTCCGACGCGGGTGGACCGGCCGCGCACCTGCGGAGCCAGCCGCTCGAAGTCCGCCGAGCAGTTGGGAAAGGCGGTGGGCAGCACCTGACCCTCCAGCGGCACGTAACGCGTGAGCAGCGGCATGCCCGCCACGTGTTCGCCGTAATGCACGGACGTATTGCTGCCAAAGTCCACGCCCATCAGCAGGGCGTATCCGTTCAGGTCGTACAGCGCCCCGATGGGCTGGTACGGACTGGCGAGCGTCTGCGCCGCCGTGACCCGCTCCGCCTCCGCGCCCAGGGCAATGAAGCTGAGAGTGGGATGGAAGCTGCGCAGGGCGTCGGCCCGTTCCACCAGTTCCTGCGGCACCCGCCCGATATCGCGGCTGACCCTGGAATCCCGGTGAAAACGGGCGTGGACGGGGGACGTGGCGTGCCGCAGCAGGGTCTGGTAGGTGAAGGCCGGGGCCACCAGCGTGGCCGTCCGCGTGGCCAGCGTCTCCACCACGGTCCGCGCGCCGCCTTCCAGATGTCCGAAGGCCTTGAGGCTGGCGTGGACCATGACGTGCTGTGAGCCGTCCAGCCCCAGCTCGGCCAGTCCCGCCGCGAGGCTCTCGGGCGTGACGGACGGCTTGCGCAGCATGTTCAGCACAGCGTCAGTCTACCAGCGGTCAGCCGCCAGGATCAGCCGTCATGACACAGAACCTGCCCGGCGCAGAAGGGAGCCGTCCGGACGCGGACAGCTCCCCTGCTTTTTTTGCCGGGCTTCTTTTGCCGGAGGCGGGCCGGCAAAGGCCGAACGCTACTTCACGAACAGCAGTTGCCGGTAGGTCGGCAGCGGCCAGTGCCGGTCGGCCACGACCTTTTCCAGCCGGTCGGCGGCCTGACGCACCTCCCGCATGGCGGGCAGGACGTGGTCACGGACGTGGTGGGCCTTCTCGTGAATCTCGTCGCCGCCGAGTGCCCGGTTCTGTTCCCGCAGGGTCTGGAGGGCGTCGTACAGTTCGTCGGTCAGGCCCGCGACTTCGGTGGCCGTGGCGTCGAGGGCACGGCTGGGGATCTTCACGGCGCCGAGGTCGGCCAGATACCCGGCGGCGGCCGGCAGGATCAGCGTCTGGGCGATGTGCTCGGTCGTCTCGCCCTCGATGTTCACCGTCTTGAAGTAGATGTCGTACATGATTTCCTGACGGGCCGCCAACTCGCGCCCGGTCAGCACGCCGAACTTCTCGAACAGCGCCACATTCTCGGGATCGGTCAGGTGCGGGATGGCGTCCAGGCTGGTGCGGAGGTTCAGCAGGCCGCGTTCCTGTTCGGCCTCTCGGTGCCACTCCTCGCTGTAGCCGTCGCCGTTGAACACGGTGCGTTTGTGCCGGGTGTAGGTGGCCCGTACGATCTCACCGACCGCCGTATCGAGGTCCGCGCCGCCGTCCAGCTTCGCCTTCAGCTCGGCGGTGAGGCCCTGCACCGCGTCCGCGACGATGGTGTTCAGCACCGTGACCGGAAAGCTGATGCTCTGGCTGCTGCCCGCCGCGCGGAACTCGAACTTGTTGCCGGTAAAGGCGAAGGGGCTGGTGCGGTTGCGGTCCCCGGCGTGGCGCGGAATGGGCGGCAGCACGCTGGAGCCGAGGCCCAGCAGGCCCGCTTCGGTCCCGCGTCCGCCCTGACCGCTTTCCAGGCGGTCGAGGATCTCGGTCAGTTCGCTGCCCAGAAAGATCGAGATGATGGCGGGCGGGGCCTCGTTCGCGCCGAGGCGGTGGTCGTTGCTGGCACTGGCGACACTGATGCGCAGCAGGTCCTGATGCTCGTCGACCGCCTTGATGACCGCCGAGCAGAAGAACAGGAATTGCAGGTTCTCGTGGGGCGTGTCGCCGGGTTCCAGCAGGTTCTCGCCCGCGTCGGTCGCCATGCTCCAGTTGCAGTGCTTGCCCGAGCCGTTCACGCCCGCGAAGGGCTTTTCGTGCAGCAGGCACACCAGGCCGTACTTGCGGGCGGTGTTACGCAGCACTTGCATGATCAGCTGCTGGTGGTCGGCGGCCACGTTGCTGTTCTCGTAGATCGGGGCGATCTCGAACTGGCCGGGCGCGACCTCGTTGTGGCGGGTCTTGACCGGAATCCCCAGGGCGTACAGTTGCAGCTCGGCGTCGGTCATGAAGCTCAGCACCCGGTCGGGAATCGCACCGAAGTAATGGTCTTCGAGTTCCTGCCCGCGCGGGGGCTGCGCGCCGAAGAGGGTGCGGCCCGTCATCACCAGGTCGGGGCGGCGGTAGAAGTATTCCTCGGCAATCAGGAAGTATTCCTGCTCGGCCCCCAGGCTGCTGCCCACCTGCGTGCCCAGGGTGGCCCCGAAAAGGTGCAGCGCGGGCGTGACAGCCCTGTTCAGCGCCTCGCCGGAGCGCAGAAGCGGCGTCTTGTTGTCGAGCGCCTCCCCCGTCCAGGACGCGAAGACGGTCGGGATACACAGGGTCGCGCCGTTGGCGTGGCGCATGATGAAGGCCGGGCTGCTGGGGTCCCAGGCGGTGTAGCCGCGCGCCTCGAAGGTGGCGCGCAGGCCGCCGGACGGGAACGACGAAGCGTCGGGTTCGGCCTGAATCAGTTCCTTGCCGCTGAAGGTCGCCATCGCCAGGCCGTCGCCGTTGGGCGACACGAAGGAATCGTGCTTCTCGGCGGTCGCGCCCGTCAGCGGCTGGAACCAGTGAGTGTAGTGCGTCGCGCCCTTCTCCATCGCCCACGTCTTCATGGCGAGGGCGACCATGTCGGCAATCGCCGGGTCGAGCCGCTCGCCGCGCTCCACCGTCGCGCGCAGGCTCTTGTAGTCGGGCTTGCTGAGGCGGGTCTTGAGTTCTTCGAGGGTGAGCACGTCACTGGCGAACAGTTCACCGACGACCTGGGCGGGCGGCATGGGCGCGGGGGCATCAACGCGCCAGTTGCGCGCGGCGGAAATCACGTCAAAGTCGTGGTTCATGCGGGCTTCCTCCAGGCAGGGTGAGAGCGGGCGGAATCCTCCCTGCGACGCCGCGAGTATAGGCGCGGGCAGCAATCCGGTCAATGAAGGGGTGACAAGCTGCACAGATGAATCTTTTCATGTGAGTCCAGTGCCGGGCATTTTGCAGTTTGTTCCCGTCTTTCTGGGCGGAAAGCCATAAAGTGGGTGACAGAGCGGACGCCGATTGCCCGGCAGGCTTGCGCGGCTCCCCTCGCGCCCGCTACGGTCAGCGCAGCCCGGAGGCTTTGATTCCATGACACTCACCCCGTCCCCCCCACAGACTGCCCAGGACCTGCTCGCCACCCTCAGCGCCGAGGGCGTGGAATTTCTGCGCCTGCAATTCACCGATATCCTCGGCACCACCAAGAACGTGGAAGTGCCGCGCTCGCAGTTCGAAAAGGCGCTGCGGGGCGACGTGACCTTCGACGGCAGCGCGGTCGAGGGCTTTACCCGCGTCGAGGAAAGCGACATGCTGCTCTCGCCCGACCTCTCCACGTTCCTGATCTATCCGCCCTTCTCGCCCGAGGACGCTCTGGGGGGCCGGATCGCCCGGTTGATCTGCGACGTGACCTTGCCGGACGGCGCCCCTTTCGAGGGTGACCCCCGCTTTGTGCTGAGGCGGCAGGTGGAGCGCGCGCGCACCCTGGGCTTCGAGATGTTCGTGGGCACCGAACCCGAGTTCTTCCTGTTCGAGCGCACCGCGGCAGGCGTGGGCAGCACCGTCACGCATGACCGGGCCGGGTACTTCGACCTGGCGCCGATCGACAAGGGCGAGCGCATCCGGCGCGAGATCACGCAAAAGCTGGTGCAGATGGGCTTCGAGATCGAGGCGGCCCACCACGAGGTCGCCCCCGGCCAGCACGAGATCGACTTCCGTTACGCCCCCGCGCTGGAAACCGCCGACCGCATCGCCACCTTCAAGTTCGTGGTCAAGCGGGTGGCGCTGGAACACGGGCTGCTGGCGAGCTTCCTGCCCAAGCCCATCGCGGGCGTGAACGGCTCGGGGATGCACTGTCACCTCAGCCTCTTCCGGGAGGGGCACAACGCCTTCGCGGACCCGGCTGGTGAACACGGCCTGTCGGCCACGGCGCGGCACTTCATCGCGGGGGTGCTGGAACACGCGGGCGGCATGACGGCCATCACCAACCCGCTGGTGAACAGCTACAAGCGGCTGGTACCCGGCTATGAGGCCCCGGTGAACGTCGCCTGGAGCACCAGCAACCGCACGGCCCTGATTCGCATTCCGGCCAAGCGCGGCAATTCCACCCGCGCCGAGGTGCGGATGCCCGATCCCAGTTGCAACCCTTACCTGGCCCTGGCTGCCATGCTGGCGGCGGGTCTGGACGGGATTGCCCAGGAGCTGGAGCCGCCCCCCGCCATCGCCCGCAACATCTTCAGGATGACCGTACGCGAGAAGCGGCACCACCGCATCCGCGAATTGCCCGCCGACCTGCGCGAGGCCGTGGACGAGCTGGAAAAGGACCCTGTGGTGGCGGGTGCACTGGGCGACCACGTCATGGAGCATTTCGTGGCGGCCAAGCGGGCCGAGTGGCGCGAATACAGCACGACGGTCCACCCCTGGGAACTGGAACGCGCCCTCGACCTGATCTGAGGGCGTCCAGGCAGCACACCTTGCCCCCAGCAGCACCCCCCATCCGCCCGTCACCAGCCTGTGAGCCAAGTGTGACGGGCTTTAACCCGAGAGATATTGCTGCTTCTTACCGGACTACGCAACTCAGTATTTCCAAAGGGAATCTGACCACTCTCTTATTGCCCATTCGCTCATGAGTGCCACATTGACTTCCCTTTAAGACCTCCCTAGAATTGGTCGCATCTCAACACAGGCGCGCAAGCGCAGCAATATCCCCTGGAGGACGCATGAAGAAAACCGCCCTGAGCATTTCTCTGCTGGCCGCTCTCGCACTCGGCAGCGCCCACGCCGCCACGGTCGTCAAGATCGCCACCATCAGCCCTCTGTCGGGCAGCAGCAGCAACCTGGGCCTCCAGATCAAGAACGGTGCCCAGCTCGCCGTGAACGAGATGAAGCCCCAGTTCGCCAAGGCCGGCATGACCCTCGAACTGGTCGCCTACGACGATCAGGGCGACGCCGCCACCGGCACCGCCGCCGCCCGCCGTGTGGGTGCCGACAAGAGCATTCTCGGTGTGGTGGGCACCCTGAACAGCGGCGTGGCGATTCCCGCCAGCGCGGTGCTGGCCCCGAGCCACGTGGTGATGGTCAGCCCGGCCAACACCAACGAGAAGGTGACCGACCGCGGCCTGAAGAACATGAACCGCATCTGCGCCCGTGACGATTCTCAGGGGCCGGCGGGCGCCGACTTCCTGCTGGACACCCTCAAGGCCAAGCGCATCTATGTCCTGAACGACAAGACGCCCTACGGCCAGGGACTGTCCGAGCAGGCCGAAAAAGAGCTGAAGGCCAAGGGCGCGACCATCGTGCAGAGCGAGGGTGTCGCCGCCGAGGAGCGGGACTTCACGGCCATCATCACCAAGCTTCAGGCCCTCAAGCCCGACGCGATCTACTTCGGCGGCCTGTACGGGCAGGTCGGTCCCTTCGCCAAGCAGCTGCGCGACAAGGGCATCCAGACGCCCATCATAGGCGGGGACGGCTACGACAGCGATGACCTGGTCAAGCTGGCGGGCACCGGGGCCACCAACATCTACTTCACGACGGTCGCGCCGCCCGTGGACGCGGTGCCGGCGGCCAAGGCCGTCGCCGCCAACTTCAAGAAGACCTTCGGGAGCGACATCCAGGGCTTCGGCGTGATGGGCTACGACGCTGCCAAAGTGGTACTCCAGGGCATCCTGAACGCCTCCAAGGCCGCCGGAAACAAGGCGCCCACCCGCACCCAGGTCGAGACGGTGGTGCGGGCCGGCACCTACAACGTGCTGACCGGGCAGGTCAAGTTCGACAAGAACGGCGACCGCACCTCCGCCAAGATGTACGTGATCGCCGTCAAGGACGGGAACCGCAGCACCGCCGGGACCGTCACGATCACCCGCAAGTAACGCCTGTCAGGGCGGCGACCCGCAAGCCGCCGCCCACCTTGAGGATCAATCCGGAACAGAGTCACGCGGTCGGTTGTGCCCTGGAGAGGGGTTCACTCTCCTGCACAGTCGGCCGCGTGGCTTTTCTGAAGACAGGCCACCATGTTCCCGCACCCCGAGGTTCCCCGAAAACACCAGCCGTCGAAAGCGCTGATTTTTAGACCCGGCGGATTCCCGACCCTTTGGGGCAGACACCAGCAGCTCGCGCAACTCGGAATCGTCATCCTCAACTTTTTGGCAACAATAGAGCCTGGATCCGGATGAAAAATTGTACCGGTTGCAGGATTTTTCATGAGTTCCCCATTGACTTGATCTTTAGGCGTCCCTACAATCGGGCATCTCATCAAGGCGCAGCGCGCACTATTCCGGAGGACGTATGAAGAAACCCACCTTGAGCGTTGCCGTCGTGGCCGCCCTGGCTCTGGGAAGTGCCCAGGCCGCCACCGTCGTCAAGATCGCCACCATCAGCCCGCTGTCGGGCAGCACCAGTAACCTGGGCCTCCAGATCAAGAATGGCACGCAGCTGGCCATCAACGACATGAAGGCCCAGTTTGCTAAGGCCGGCATGACCCTTCAGCTGGTCGCCTACGACGATCAGGCCGATCCGGCGACCGGGACGGCGGCGGCCCGCCGGATCGTGGCCGACAAGAGCATTCTGGGGGTGGTCGGTCCCCTGAACAGCGGCGTGGCGATTCCCGCCAGCGCTGCCCTGGCGCCCAGCCACGTGGTGATGGTCAGCCCCTCGACCACCAGCAACACGGTCACGGACCGGGGCCTGAAGAACATCAACCGGCTCTGCACCCGCGACGATGCCCAGGGGCCAGCGGGCGGCAACTTCGTGGCAGGAACTCTCAAGGCCAAGCGCGTGTACGTGCTGAACGACAAGACCCCTTACGGTCAGGGGCTAGCGGATCAGGCGGCCAAGACCATGCAGGCCCGGGGCGTCACCATCGTGCAAAACGAGGGTGTGGCCGATACGGAACGGGACTTCACGGCCATCATCACCAAGCTTCAGGCGCTCAAGCCCGACGCGATCTACTTCGGAGCGGTGTACGGGCAGGTCGGTCCCTTTGCCAAGCAGCTGCGCGACAAGGGCATCCAGATTCCCCTGGTGGGCGGCGACGGCTACGACAGCAACGAGCTGACCAAGCTGGCGGGCAGCGGCGCCAACAACATCTACTTCACCACCGGAGCGCCGCCTGTGGACGCGGTGCCGGCGGCCAAAGCGGCGGCGGCCAGCTACAAGAAGACCTTCGGCAGCGAGATCCAGGGCTTCGGTGTCATGAGCTACGACTCGGCGAAGGTCGTGCTTCAGGGCATCCTGAACGCCTCTAAGGCCGCCGGGAACAAGGTGCCCACCCGTGCCCAGGTCGAGACGGCCGTGCGCGGCAGCACCTTCAACAACCTCCTGACCGGGCAGGTCAAGTTCGACAAGAACGGCGACCGCACCACCGCCAAGATGTACGTGATCGCCGTCAAGGACGGCAAGCGCAGCACGGGCGGTATCATCAACGTCAGCCGCAAGTAAGGGACGTTCTCCCACGTTGTAGGGAGCGCGCGGGTCAGACCGTTCGCTCCCCTCAGCAGTGGGCGGCAGTCCAGGCCACGGTTTCCAAGGCAACGGTTCTCGAGCGGTACGGTCAGGTGAGACATGGATCTACAGACGGTCGGTAATATTCTGCTTCAGGTGCTGGTCGGCGGCCTGAGCCTCGGCGTGCTGTACGCCATCGTGGCCCTGGGCTACACGATGGTGTACGGCGTGCTGCAACTCATCAACTTCGCGCACAGCGAGGTCTTCATCACGGGCGGGATCATCGCTTACCTGGTCTTCAGCGGCCTGCAGGGCGTGGCGATGAACGGCTACGTGAAGCTGCTGCTGGCGGGTCTGGCGGCGATGGCCGTGTCGGGCCTGCTGAACGTGCTGATCGAGCGGCTGGCCTACCGGCCCCTGCGCGGCGCTCAGCGGCTGGTCCCGCTGATCACGGCCATCGGCGTCTCGCTGGTCTTGCAAGACCTCCTGCGCTTTCTGGTGGGGCTGCGGGGCCAGTTCGACCTGAGTGTCCCGCTGCCGCAGGGCTTCGCCAATCCCATCACGTCGGTCCTGGGCATCAACATCAGTGTGCTGAACCTACAGGTCAAGGACGTGATCTTGATCGTGGTGGCGGCGCTGATGCTGGTCGGCCTGAACCTGCTGGTCAACCACACCCGGCTGGGCCGCGCGATTCGCGCCGTCGCCCACGACCGGCAGACCTCGGGCCTGATGGGCATCGACGCCAACCGCATCATCAGCCTGACCTTCCTGATCGGCGGGGCGCTGGGCGGCCTGGGCGGCGTGATGTTCGCGATGAAGTACCAGGCCCTCAACGCCTACAGCGGCACGGTGCCTGGCCTCAAGGCCTTTACGGCGGCGGTGCTGGGCGGCATCGGCAACATTCCCGGCGCGGTGCTGGGCGGGCTGGTGCTGGGCTGGCTGGAGACGCTACTGGGCGTGATCAGCCTGTTCGGCAGCATCCCCGGCCTGGCCTGGCTGGGGGCCATCAAGGCCGAATACAAGGACATCGGCGCGTTCCTGGCGCTGATCCTGATCCTGTTCCTCAAACCCGCAGGCCTGCTCGGCAAGGCCACCACGGAGAAGGTGTAACGTGACCAGCCTTTCTGCATCTCCACGCGGCCTCGGGGGCGACCGGACCCTGGCGCTGCTCGCCTACACCGCCGTGACGGCCCTGCTGCTGATCTTCATGCGCGGCTTCGTGGCCGACGGTCCGGCGCGGCTGCTGGCGCCCGTCCTGTTCGGCGCGTTCCTGCTCTCGCTGCTGTTCGCGTACCAGTGGCGCGCGGCGGGTTGGGCCAAGACCCTGGTATTTGCCGTCGGCATCGGCTTCGTGCTGCCCTTCATGGGGCGCGACAATACGTCCTACTTCGATCTGGTGATCCAGATGCTGATCTTCGCGGCGCTGGCACTGGGGCTGAATATTGTGGTGGGCCTGGCGGGCCTGCTCGACCTGGGCTACATCGCCTTTTTCGCGGTGGGGGCTTACTTGTGGGGCGTGTTCGGCAGCCCGCAGCTCGGGGCCGTCACCGGGAACCCGGTCTTTGCCAACGGCGTGAATCCCAACCTGTTCTGGCTCTTTATTCCGCTGGGGGTGCTGGCGGCGGCGCTGGTGGGCGTGCTGATCGGCCTGCCCGTGCTGAAGCTGAAGGGCGATTACCTCGCCATCGTGACGCTGGGGCTGGGCGAGGTGGTCCGCATCTTCGCCAACAACCTCGACGTAACAAACGGGCCGCAGGGCATCACGCCCATCGAGAGCGCGCCGGTGCCCTGGCTGAACACGCTGGCGCAGAACCTGGGCTTCTCGGAAGACCAGTACCGGCTGTTTTTCCTGTACTTCCTGGTGCTGGTCGTGATCGCCGTGGTGATTCTGGTCAACTACCGCCTCGACCGCTCCAAGATCGGGCGGGCCTGGGTCGCCATCCGCGAGGACGAGATCGCCGCGCAGGCGATGGGCGTGCCGCTGCTGCGGACCAAGCTGCTGGCTTTTGCCACCGGCGCGAGCTTCGCCGGGGCGATGGGCGTGATCTTCGCGGCCAAGCAGAACTTCATCGACCCCAAGAGCTTCGACTACTTCCAGTCCATCGGTGTGCTGAGCATGGTGATTCTGGGCGGCATGGGCAACATCGCCGGGGTGTTCCTGGGCGCGGTCGTGGTCACGCTGCTGAACCTGATGGTGCTGCCCACCCTGTCGGAAGTGTTGCAGCAGAGCTTTCCCAACCTGAACCAGAACCTCGACCCCAGCAAGTACCAGCGCCTGATCTTCGGGCTGGTGCTGGTGCTGATGATGCTCTACCGCCCCGAAGGGCTGCTGCCCAGCGCCCGGCGCAAGGCCGAGATGCACGCCGACGAACCGGCCCCGGACAGTCTGGTGACCCAGAACCAGCTGGAGGGCGACACCGGGAGCGAAGTGTTCTCCCCCGGCCTGAGCACCATGAAGGAAAACGACCGCACAGGAAGTGAACGATGAGCCTCCTCGACGTGCAGCACCTCACCAAGACTTTCGGTGGCCTGACCGCCGTGAACGACGTGACGTTCCAGGTCCCCGAGCGCAGCATCATCAGTGTGATCGGGCCGAACGGGGCAGGCAAGACCACCTTTTTCAACCTGATTACCGGCATCTACGCGCCGGACAGGGGCACGATCACGCTGGCGGGGCAGAATCTGGTGGGGCTGCGGCCCGATCAGGTGGTCAGCGCCGGCATCGCGCGCACTTTCCAGAACATCCGCCTGTTTCCCAGCATGACCGCCGAGGAAAACATCATGCTGGGGCGCGGCACTCGGCTGAAGACGGGGTTCTGGGACGCGGTGTTGCGCAACCGCACCTTTCACCGCGACGAGGACAACGCGCACGAGACGGCCTCGGTGCTGCTGGATTTCGTGGGCCTGAGCCGCTGGCGGGGCGAACTCTCCACCAACCTGCCCTACGGCGACCAGCGCAAGCTGGAGATCGCCCGCGCGCTGGCGACCACCCCCAAGCTGGTGCTTCTCGACGAACCGGCGGCGGGCATGAACCCCCGCGAAACCGAAGACCTCAAGGCCCTGATTCGCCGGATCCGCGACGACCTGGGCGTGACGGTGGTCCTGATCGAACACGACATGCGCCTGGTGATGACCTTGTCGGAAAACATCACCGTGCTGGATTACGGCACCAAGATCAGCGAGGGCCTGCCCCATCAGGTCCGCAACGACCCGCGCGTAATGGAAGCGTACCTGGGGCGCGGCGCGGCGGCGGGCGAGTACGGCAAGGAGGCGGGGCAGAATGCCTGAGACGCAAGTGATCGCGGGAACCCCCCGGACGGTGGGTGCCCCCATGCTGGAGTTGCAGAACATCCACACCTACTACGGCCAGATTCAGGCGCTCAAGGGTCTGAACATGACCGTGAACACCGGCGAGATCGTGGCCCTGATCGGCGGCAACGGCGCGGGCAAGACGACCACGCTGCGCACCATCAGCGGCATGATGAAGCCCCGGACCGGGACCGTGACCTACGAGGGCCAGAACGTGACCGGCGTGCCGTCCTACACGATCATGAGCCGGGGCATGAGCCACGTGCCCGAAGGCCGCCGCATCTTCCCGCAACTGACGGTGCGGGAGAACCTGGAAGTCGGCGCGTATACCGTGATGGACCGCCGCCTGATCGAGCAGCGCATTCAGGAAGGCTTTGCGCTGTTTCCCCGCCTCAAGGAGCGCGAGTCGCAGCTGGGCGGCACCATGTCGGGCGGCGAGCAGCAGATGCTGGCGATTGCCCGTGCGCTGATGGTGAATCCCCGGCTGCTGCTGCTGGACGAACCCAGCATGGGCCTCTCGCCCCTGTTCGTGGAGGCGATCTTCGACATCGTCGAGCAGCTGAACAAGGAACGCGGCACCACGATCTTGCTGGTCGAGCAAAACGCCAGCATGGCCCTGGCGATTGCCGACCGGGCTTACGTGCTGCAAACCGGCGAGATCAAACTCAGTGGCCCCGCCGCCGATATCGCGCAGGACGAGAGCGTCCGCAAGGCGTACCTGGGCGACGAGTAACCCGGACCGCAGCAGAAGGCGGGGAAGGCGAGCGCGAACAGCTCGACCTTCCCCGCCTTCTGCCAGCTTGACCACCATCGTTAGCACTCCATAAACTTGACATGACCACACTCAAGTCCCAGAATGGAGGGACTTGAGGAGGCCATCACTTTGAATCCCGAACGCTTTACCGAGGCGGCGACGCAGGCTCTGGCCGGCGCACAGCAACTCGCACAATCCAACCAGCAACAGACCTTGACCGTGGCGCACGTCCTGCGCGCGCTGCTCGACAACGACACCGCCGCCCGCGCGCTGACGGCCGCCGGGGGCGACCTGGCGGTCATCCGGCAGGCCCTCGACGCCGAACTCGCCAAACTGCCGCGCGTGCAGGGGGGCGGGGAAAACCTGTATCTCGATCCGGCGCTGAACCGCGCCTTGCAGGGGGCCGAGAAGGAAGCGCAGGCCCTGGGGGATTCATTCATTGCCGCCGACACGCTGCTGCTGGCCCTGCGCGCCGAGAGTCGTGCCCCCGGCCTGCCCCCCGAAGCTGTCCTGCGGCAAGCCGTGACGGACGCCCGGAAAGGAAAAACCGTGACCACCAAAACCGCTGAACAGCAATTCGACGCGCTGGAAAAGTACGGCACCGACCTGACGCAGCGCGCCCGCGACGGCAAGTTCGACCCGGTGATCGGGCGCGACGAGGAAATCCGGCGCGTGATGCAGATCCTCCTGAGGCGCACCAAGAACAATCCCGTGCTGATCGGTGAACCCGGCGTCGGGAAAACCGCGATCGCCGAGGGCCTCGCCATCCGGATCGTGAAGGGTGACGTGCCCGAGGGCCTCAAGGACAAGCGCATCGTGTCGCTGGAAATGGGCAGCCTGCTTGCCGGGGCGAAATTCCGGGGCGAGTTCGAGGAACGGCTCAAGGGCGTGATCGACGAGGTGGTGCAGTCGGCGGGCGAGGTGATTCTCTTCGTGGACGAGATTCACACCATCGTCGGCGCGGGCAAGACCGAGGGCAGCCCTGACGCGGGCAACATGCTCAAGCCGGCGCTGGCGCGCGGCGAACTGCACCTGATCGGCGCGACCACTCTGGACGAGTACCGCGAGATCGAGAAGGATCCCGCCCTGGAACGCCGCTTCCAGCCCGTCTTCGTGGACGAGCCGAGCGTCGAGGACACCATCTCGATCCTGCGCGGCATCAAGGAGCGCTATCAGGTCCACCACAACGTGGAGATCACCGACCCCGCACTGGTGGCCGCCGCGCAGTTGAGTAACCGCTACATCACCGATCGGCAGCTGCCCGACAAGGCCATCGACCTGATCGACGAATCGGCGGCCCGCCTGCGGATGGCGCTGGAAAGCAGCCCCGAACGGATCGACCAGCTCGAACGCCGCAAACTGCAACTGGAGATCGAGCGCGAGGCCCTCAAGCGCGAGAAGGATCAGGACTCGCAAAATCGCCTGCTGGACATCGAGGAGGCGCTGAAGGCCGTCACCGACGAGCTGAGCGAGGTGCGCAGCCGCTGGGAGGCCGAGCGACACGAGGTGCAGGCCCTGCGTGAGAAGCGCGAGGCGCTGGACCAGGTGCGGACCGACATCGAAAAGGCGCGGCGCGAGTACGACCTGGGCCGGGCCGCCGAGCTGGAATACGGCAAGCTGCCGCAACTAGAGCGTGAGGTGCAGGAGCTGGAGCGCAAGCTCAAGAGCGCAGAGTTCGCCCACATGGAAGTCACCGAGGAGGACATCGCCGCCGTCGTGAGCCGCTGGACCGGCATTCCGGTCAGCAAGCTGATGGAGGGCGAGCGTGAGAAGCTGCTGCACCTCGAAGAGCAGCTCCACAACCGGGTCATCGGGCAGGACCGCGCCATCGTGAGTGTGGCCGACGCGATTCGCCGTGCCCGCGCGGGTCTGAACGATCCCAACCGGCCCCTCGGCTCCTTCATGTTCCTGGGACCGACGGGCGTGGGCAAGACCGAGCTGGCAAAGGCCCTCGCGGAACTGCTGTTCGACTCGCCCGACGCGATGATCCGCCTCGACATGAGCGAGTACATGGAAAAGCACACTGTCGCCCGGTTGATCGGTGCCCCTCCCGGCTACGTGGGCTACGAGGAAGGCGGCCAGCTGACCGAGGCGGTGCGCCGCCGTCCCTACTCGGTGATTCTGCTCGACGAGATCGAGAAGGCGAACCCGGACGTGTTCAACGTGCTGTTGCAGGTGCTGGACGATGGTCGCCTGACCGACGGGCAGGGCCGCACGGTGGATTTCCGCAACACGCTGATCATCATGACCAGCAATATCGGTTCGCCCCTGATTCTGGAAGCCCAGGCGCGGGGAGACAGTGCCGAGAGCATCCGCGAGCAGGTGCTGAACGTCCTCCAGCAGAACTTCCGCCCCGAGTTCCTGAACCGGGTGGACGACATCATCGTGTTCGACGCGCTGACCGCCGCCGACCTGCACCGGATCGTGGACATCCAGCTCAGTGGCCTGCGCCGCCGCCTCGGTGAGCGCCGGGTGACGCTGCACCTGACCGACGCCGCCAAGGATAAGCTGGCCCAGATCGGGTACGACCCCGCCTTTGGTGCCCGGCCCCTCAAACGCGCCATTGCCCGCGAGATCGAGACGCCGCTGGCCCGCGAAATCCTGCAAGGCCAGGTGCCGGAAGGCAGCACGCTGAACGTCGACTACGACGGCCAGAAGTTCCGGTTCGAGACGGGTGTGCTGAACTGACGCCTTGAGGAAAGCCCTCAGGAAAAGCCGCCGCCCTCAACAGGGGCGGCGGTTTTTTTTGGATATTCAGCGGCGGGTGGTGGTGGTCGTGGTGGCCGCCGGCCGGGTATCCACGTAGCGCCTGCCACCCGACAGCCCCGCCAGACCGATTAGGCCGGCCAGCCCCAGCCAGCCCCAGTCGAAACCATTGCTGCGGGTCGTGGTGTTGGTGGTGGTCGTCCCCGTGGTAGCGGTGGTGCCTGCCGTGCCAGTGGTGTCGGTGCTCGTGGTGCCGGTACCGGTGGTATCCGTGCCGACCGTCCCCGCCGTATCGGTTGTTCCGGTCCCCGTGGTATCGGTCCCCGTCGTGTCGGTCCCGGTGGTATCCGTGCCAGTGGTGCCGGTGCCGGTCGTATCGGTCCCCGGCATCCCCGTGGCGTCGGTGGTACCCGTCCCCGTCGTGTCGGTCCCGGTGGTATCTGTCCCAGTCGTGTCAGTCCCCGTCGTGTCGGTGCCGGTCGTGCCGGTCGTATCCGTCCCGGTGGTCCCCGTGGTACCGGTCGTGCTGGTTCCGGTCGTGTCGGTCCCCGTCTGGGCCAGGGCACTCACGGGCAGAGCCAGCAGAGCGGTGAGGGTCAGGGTCTTCAGCGTCTTATTCATAGG
The DNA here is from genome assembly GCF_000599865.1 of Deinococcus phoenicis. GTDB lineage: Bacteria > Deinococcota > Deinococci > Deinococcales > Deinococcaceae > Deinococcus > Deinococcus phoenicis. The sequence goes on from NZ_JHAC01000001.1 coordinate 15,903, forward strand.
TGACGCCAGTCTGATCCAGAATTCTGGTCAACACATTGCAGAGGGCAGGCCTTTCCTTGACCAAATCTCTATCAACAATTGAGCTGGACCCCCGCCTAGGCTTTCACCTTCCAGAGCAGACCCACGGCCTCCTCCACGCTGCGGACCCCCTCACGTCCGTCCAGGCCGGGGGGAACGATCAGGCTGCGGTAGCCGGCGCGCGTGGCTTCCTCGGCGCGGCGGAGTGCGCCCTGTGTCGAGCGGACCTCGCCCGCCAGGCCGACCTCTCCGAACACGGCGACGTTGCCCGGCAGCGCGCGGCCCACGACGGCGGAATACACCGCGAGGGCGACGGGCAGGTCGAGGCCGGGATCGGGCACCTTCAGACCGCCCGCCAGATTCACGTAGATGTCCAGTCCGCCCAGCGTGAGGTCGAGGCGGCGTTCCAGCACGGCCAGCACCACGTCCACGCGCCGGGGATCGAGGCCGACCACCACGCGGCGCGGGTTCGGGTAGGGCGTCTTGGCGGCCAGCGCCTGCACTTCCAGCAGCATGGGCCGCTGCCCGTCGATGGTCGCGGCGACCACGCTGCCGGGCACGCCCACGGGCCGCTCGGCCAGGAAGGCGGCACTGGGATTCTCGACCGCGACCAGCCCCTCGCCGCGCATCTCGAACACGCCGAGTTCTCCGGCCTGTCCGAAGCGGTTTTTCACGCTGCGCAGCAGGCGAAAGGCCCCCACGGTTTCCAGAAAGACGGTGGTGTCCACGATGTGTTCCATCACCTTCGGCCCGGCCACGGTGCCCTCCTTGGTCACGTGGCCGACGAGGACGGTCGCGGTGCCGGTTTCCTTGGCGGCGCGGGTCAGCAGAGCCGTCCCCTCGCGCACCTGGGCGACACCGCCGGGGGTCCCGTCGCCCTCCACCGTCACGGTCTGGATGGAGTCCACGATGCACAGGGCGGGCCGGTGTTCGGCCATCAGGGCGGCGACGTGTTCGGCACGGGTGTCGCGGGTCAGCTGAATCTCGGCGGACACCCCCAGGCGGTCGGCGCGCAGGCGAATCTGTTCCAGCGACTCCTCACCCGCCACATACAGCACGGTCGCGCCGCTGCGCGCAAGTTTGTCGGCCACCTGAAGCAGCAACGTGCTTTTGCCGATGCCGGGTTCACCGCCGATCAGCGTCACGCCCCCCGCGACCAGGCCCCCGCCCAGCACGCGGTCGAGTTCCGGGATGCCGGTGGGTGTGCGGGGTTCCTCACGCCGCCCCACGGTCGAGAGGGGCGTGAGTTTCCCGCCCGTGACGCCGCCGTAGCCCCCCGCTCCGCCCGCACGGGTCTTGCCCGCCGCCACCGTCGGCACTTCCTCCTCGAAGGAATTCCAGGCCTGGCAGTTGGGGCAGCGGCCCAGCGGCTTGGCCGACTGGTAGCCGCAGGAGGTGCAGACGTATCTGGTGGTGACTCTAGCCACGGCGCCTCCTAGCCATTCGGTCGGCTGTCCGCCCGCCAGTAGCTGCCGTCCTGCACGGCCAGGTAGTCACCGTCCACGAGTTCGGTCAGCAGGACGCCGGGTTCTTCCAGCGTGCTGTGGTCGCGCAAGATCGCCTGCACCTCGGCCTCGCCATACCGGCGGCCCGGCTCGAACAGGCCGGTGAGGTAATCGAGGATGGCGAGTTGATGCGCGCGGCGGCGGTCGGAGGGCCAGCCGGTGATGCGCCCGTGTTCGTCCTGGAAAGCGGCGATGCTCTTGGTCATAGAGACGCATCCTAGCGGCTCCGCACGCAGAGCAACGTGCCACATGCAATACGGGATTGCTCTGATTCCAGAACATCCGGGACACCACCAGATGTTCTTCCATCGCCGCCATCCCGTACCTTTTGCCACTCGCTCCGCTCGGTTGATTCCCAGGAATCAACGCCATTTCGTATAAGAGGGCCAGACGCAGGAGGCGGGGGCCAAGGTCTGCACCCTGGCCCCCGTCTCCCCCTTTCTTTTCTCCTGCTGGCCCTTCCGTCAGGCCAGAATCTGGGGCGGCGCCGCCTTGCCCCGCTCGAACTGGATGCCGTCGGTACCCAGCACCACGCGCAGTTCCTCGCCCGCATTCCCGATCAGTTCGAGGGCCAGCGGGTCCTCGATTTCCTCGCGGACCAGGGTGCGGAGCTGGCGGGAACTGCCGACGGCGTGCTTGGGGCTGCGGGCCTTGAGCTTGCCCACCAGCCAGGCGGCGATGGCCGGGTCGAAGGTCACGTTCAGCTCGCGGCTGGCGAGTTCTTCCCGCATCTCGCCCATCAGTTGCTGGGCCACCCGCACCAGTTCGTCCTCGCCCAGCGGACGGAAGCGGATCACGTCGTCGAGGCGGTCGAGGAACTCGGGCGTGAAGATGTGCCTCAGCGGCGTGTTGCTGTCCTGCGTGACCGGGCTGAAGCCCACCGTCGGGTTCACGTTGAAACCCGTGTTGCTGGTCATGATGATGATGGTGCGGCGGAAGTCCACCGTGCGGCCCAGCCCGTCGGTCAGGCGGCCGTCGTCCAGCACCTGGAGGAAGGTGTTGTACACGTCCGGGTGCGCCTTCTCGATCTCGTCGAGCAGGATCACCGAGAAGGGCTGACGGCGCACCGCCTCGGTCAGGCGGCCGCCCTGCTCGAAGCCCACGTAGCCGGGAGGCGATCCGATCAGCTTGGAGATGGAGTGCGATTCCTGAAACTCGCTCATGTCCACCCGGATGAGGCTGCGCTCCGAGCCGAACAGCGTGCGGGCCAGCGCCTTGGCGAGGTGGGTCTTGCCCACGCCGCTGGGGCCGACGAACAGGAAGCTGGCGGCGACGCGGGTGCGTCCGCCCAGGCCCACGCGCGCGCGGCGCAGGGCACTGGACAGCGCCTTGATCGCTTCGGGCTGGCCGTACACCTGATCGGTGAGCTGGTCTTCAAGGTCACTGAGCTGCGCCGCCGATTCCTCGGAGTAGATGCCGCCCATCGAGTTGATGACGCTCTCGATGTCCTCGCGGGTCACGAACGGCTCGCCGTCCTCGTTCTCGGCGACGGGCAGGCCTACGCTCATGTTCAGGCGCACGCGGCTAGCGGCCTCGTCGATCAGGTCGATGGCCTTGTCCGGGAAGTTGCGGCCCGGCAGGGAACGCTCACCGATACGAACCGCCAGTTCGAGCGCCTGATCCGGAATCTGCACGCCGTGGTGTTCCTCGTAGCGGGGACGCAGGCCGCGCAGAATCTGGAGCGTCTCGGCGGGGCTGGGTTCCAGCACGATCACCGGCTGGAAGCGGCGTTCCAGGGCGGCGTCCTTTTCGATGTAGCGGTGGTATTCGCCGGTCGTGGTGGCGCCGATCACCTGAATCTCGCCGCGTGAGAGGGCAGGCTTGAGGATGTTCGCCGCGTCCAGCGTGCCTTCCGCGCCGCCCGCCCCGACCAGGGTGTGCAGCTCGTCGATAAAGGCCATCACCTTCGCGTTGCGGAGTTCCTCGATAATCTGGCGCAGGCGTTCCTCGAACTCGCCCCGGTACTTGGTCCCGGCCACCACGCCCGAGAGGTCAAGGCTGACCAGACGCACACCGTGCAGGTTGGGCGGCGTGCGCTTCTCGTGGATGGCGAGCGCGAGGCCCTCCACGATGGCGGTCTTGCCCACACCGGGGTCCCCGATCAGGACGGGGTTGTTCTTGGTGCGCCGCGTGAGAATCTGGGTGACGCGGCGGATTTCCTCGCTGCGGCCAATCACCGGGTCGAGCTTGCCCTCGCGGGCCTGCTTGGTGAGGTCGCGGCCGTACTCGTCGAGGAAGGGCGTGGCGACCGGCTTGGCGGCCTTGCCCCCGGCGCTGCCGTCGCCCTGGGCCAGCACGCGCCAGCGGATGGTGTCCACATCCTTCGTGAGTTCTTGCAGGATGCGGAAGGCCACCCCGTCCCCCTCGCGGATGATGCCGAGGAGGATGTGCTCGGTGGAGGTGACCTGCGCGCCCAGGCTGCGGGCCTCGGCGGAGGCGAGTTCCATCACGCGGCGGGCGCGGGGGGTGATGGAGGGGGCGTCGTTGAGGCGGTTGCCCTCGCCCCGGCCGATGATTTCCTCGACGCGGCGGCGCAGCCCGTCGAGCGAGGCCCCGAACTCGGTCAGGATGGTGGCGGCGGTCCCGCCCTCGCGCATCAGGCCGAGCAGCAGGTGTTCGGGGCCGACCATAGCGTGCCCGAGGCGGTTGCCCTCCTCACGGGCGTAGTGGAACACGAGGCGGGCGCGGTCGTCGTATCTGTTCATGGGCTACCCCCTGTGTCGAGCGGGCTGGGGCGGTGCTGATTGGGGCTGGGCGGACTGCACCGCGCCTGGGCGCAGCGCGTGGGAAAGCGGATGTGGATGCTTCATTGAGTCTAGTCTACCGGTGGGTTCCCGTGTGGTACGCCGTTCAGCGTTACCTTCTGCCCACATTCAGGCTAGCGTCCTGGACCCGGCCCGCGTCTGTCTGCCCCGCTTCCTTTTGCAGGTCCGGTGCGGGTGAGGCGAGGGCCGACAGCGCCGCTTCCAACGTGGTGTCGCGGCCTTCAGCAGTCAGGACAGCGATATCGGTGGGGGCCGCCACATCCGGCGTCTGGAAGGCGGGCAGCGGGTCGCCCGCGTCGGTGTAGGCGCGCAGCACCGTGACCGACAGCACGCCCCCGTCCGGCATCGCCTCGAAGATCACGCCGCTGTTGCCCACGCCGCGCGTCTTCTCTCCCACCACGACGGCTCCGGCCTTGTGGGCGTAGTACGTGAACACTTCCGCGCAGGAGGCGGTGTCCTGGCCGACCAGCACGGCCAGCGGGCCACGCCACAGGCCCCAGTCGGGCCGGGCGGCGCGGGCCAGAAAGGCGAACACCTCCTCGCCCCGCAGACCCGCGTAGGTGTAGTTCCAGCCCTGCCCCCGCGTCCGGTACAGCACCGGCGCAAAGCTGCTGGCGGCGGCAATGCACTGGTTCAGGCTGCCGCCGCCGTTGTAGCGCAGGTCCACGACGAGTGCCCGCGCGCCTGCGGCCTGAGCCTCGCCCAGGCGCCTGAGGAACAGCCCGGCGCTGTCGCTGGCGAGGAAGGTCGGGTAATCGATGACGGCGGTCTTGCCGTCCGGCCCGGCCCAGCTCAGCGTGGGTTCGTCGCGGGCCTGGAGCCGGGCGGTGGGAAGGGTCACTTCCCGGTCGGGGCTGCCGGCGCGGCGCAGGGTCACGCGCAGGGGCGCGCCCGCACGTTCCAGGCGAATGAATTCGTTCGGGCCGACCGGGAGGTTCTTTCCCCCGGTGTCCTTCCCGGCGGCCTCACCGTTCACTCCGGTCAGCAGGTCGAAGCGGCGCACGCCCGCCCCTGCGGCGGGGCTGCCCGGCATGACCGACACGACCAGCAGGCCGCCCGCCGCCCGCACCACCCGCGCGCCCGTGCGGTTCACGGCGCGGTTCTGCGTGACCTCGGCCAGGCGCTCGGCCCCCTCCGCGTCGCGGATGTTGGTGTGGGCGTCGCCCAGTTCGCTCAGCAGGTCACCCAGCACGGCGCGGCCCGTCGCGTAGTCGCAGGCGTCCCCCTGGGGCGCGCACTTGTCCGCCAGAACGGACGCGTACTTCACGCCCAGACCCACGCGGTCCACGGTGGACCAGCCGTAATACTCGCTCTGGACGGCGCGGGTGGCGGCCTCAAAGAGGTCGGTGGCCGGACTCGCCCCCACCGGGAGGGCGGCGAACAACGCGAGAGCCAGGGCCAGGGCACGGCGGGTGGGCACGCCTCAGGCTAGCGCGTGCGGGCCGGGGGACACCGTGGGCCGGGCTAGCCGATCTGCGTGGTCAGCGTGCCGATTCCCCCCACCTCCACCTCGACCGTGTCGCCCCGGTGCAGCGCGCCGACGCCCTCCGGCGTGCCGGTCAGCACCACGTCGCCGGGTTCGAGCGTCACGTACCGGGTGATGTAGGTCAGAATCTGCACCACGTCGAAGATCATGTGGCTGGTGCGCCCGTCCTGACGCGTCTCGCCGTTCACGCGGGTCCGGACCCGCAGGTCGGTGGGATCGAGGTCGGTTTCCAGCCAGGGGCCGAGCGGGCAGAAGCGGTCGGCGGCCTTGGCCCGGAACCACTGGAGGTCCGTCTTCTGGAGGTCGCGGGCCGTCAGGTCGAGGCCGCAGGTGTAGCCCAAGACGGCACTCAACGCCATGTCGGGCTTGAGGGCGCTGGCCCGCTGCCCGATCACCAGTGCGAGTTCGCCCTCGAAATGGAAGTTCTCCGTCCAGTCGGGGAACAGCACGGTCCCGCCGGGTTCGGCCAGCGCATTCGGCCCTTTCAGGAAAATGCCGGGTTCGCCCGGCAGCCCCGCCGTGTCGTTGCCCAGTTCGCGGATGTGGTCGAGGTAGTTACGCCCTACGCACACGATCTTGGTCGGCTCGGCGGGGGCGAGCAGGGCCGCCCCGGAGAGCGCCAGCGTCTCCCCCGTCCGCTCGCCGGTCATGCCGCGCGTGAGGTGAATGGTGTCCCCCTCGATCTGCCCCCAGCGGGGCGCTGCTTCATGCTGAATCCTGACGAGACGCATGGGGGGAGGATATACGCTTCCGTATGCCGACCCTTCCCCAGCTCCGCGAACTCCAGTCCATCGCCCAGGCGGGCCTCACCTACACCCGCGATCCCTACGACCGCGAACGCTATGAGCGGCTGCTGGTCCTGACGGCCGAGCTGCTGGCCGGGGAAACGGGGCAGGCGGCGGGCGAGGTGCACGCGCAGCTGCGGGCCGAGCGCGGCTACCTGACGCCCAAGGTGGACGTGCGGGCCGTGGTGCTGAACGCGGCGGGCGAGGTGCTGCTGACCCGCGAGCGGCAGGACGGCTGCTGGAGCCTGCCGGGCGGCTGGGCCGACCCCGGCGACAGCCCGCGCGAGGTGGCCGTGCGGGAAGTGCGCGAGGAGACGGGGCGGGAAGTGCGCGGGGCGCGCCTGCTGGCCCTGCTCGACAAGGACAAGCATGGGCACCCGCCGGACCTCTGGGCCGTCTACAAGCTGTTCGTGGCCTGCGAGCTGACCAGGGACGCGGCCCACCCCGCCAACACCGAAACGCTGGAAAGTGGCTGGTTTCACCCGGATGCCCTGCCGCCCCTCAGCCTGGGCCGCAACCTCCCCGGGCAGGTGCGGCGCATGGTGGAGCTGAGCGGGCATCCCGAACTGGGGGTGGACCTCGACTGACCGGGCGGCCGCTAGACTGCCCCGCATGACTGCTTCTCTCCCGCCCGGCTTCATTCGCGCGCAGGACGTGCTGGACGAACGGCTCAGCCCCGCCGAGACGAGGACACTCGACATGCGCTACGGCAACGAGGAGTTGCTGTTCGGCCTCGACCTGCTGGGGCTGGCCGGGCCGTTTTCCCGCGTCACGCCCTGGGAACTGGAAGACGAGCGGGGCGTGCGGCGCATCAACGCCTCGGGCTACGCGGCGGTGCCTTTCGGGGAGATGCCCCCGGTCCTGACCGGGTTCCTGCGCGAGTTCCTGCAAAAGAACCGGGCGATGAGCCTGCCGCAGCAGTCCAGCTCGCCCTGGCGCGCGGCGCTGGAGGCCAATCTGGTGCGGCTGCTGGCGCGGGAGCTGCCCGATCATGCCGACTCGCAGGTCTTCTTCTGCTCCAGCGGTACCGAGGCCATCGAGGGGGCGCTGAAGTTCGCCAAGGCTTGGCGGCCCCGCGCCAAGTTCTATATCTCCTTTTCCAGCGGCTACCACGGCAAGACGCTGGGCAGCCTGAGCCTCACGCCCAACCCCGAGTATCAGGACGTGTTCCGCCCGCTGGTGCCGGGGGCGCTGACCAGCCCTTACGGTGATCTGGACGCGCTGACCCGGCTGATCCGGCGGCTGGGGCCGGACAACGTGGTGGCGGTGGTCGTCGAGCCGATCCAGGGCGAGGGCGGCGTGAATATCCCCCCGCCCGGCTTTCTGCGCGGCGCGGGCGACCTGTGCCGTAAGCACGGCATCGTCTGCATCGCGGACGAGATCCAGACCGGGCTGGGCCGCACCGGGCACTGGTTCGAGTCGGCGGCGCAGGGGCTGGACGCCGACATCATCACGCTCGCCAAGCCGCTGGGCGGCGGGATGACGGCGGTCGGCGCGACCATCGTCCGGCACGCCATCTACAAGAAGATGCTGGGCGGCCTGAGCAGCAAGCGGCACTCCAACACCTTCGGCGGCAACGCGCTGGCGATGGCGGTCGGCCTGAAATCGCTGGAATACCTGATCGAAGCCGACCTGCCCGCCCGCAGCGCCCGCCTCGGCGCCGTGGGGCTGGAGCGGCTGCGGGCCGTCCAGCGGCAATACCCCCGCCTGCTTGAGGACGTGCGCGGCCAGGGCCTGCTGCTCGCCCTGCAATTCAAACCGATGGTGGGGGTGCCCCTGCCCGGCGTGCTGAAGGAACTGGTCTTCGAGGCGACCGCCATCCTGGCCCTGCGCGAACTCCACGAGGCGGGCGTGATGGCGAACCTCAGCCTGAGCAGCAAGCGCACCGTGCGCCTCACCCCCGCTCTCGACATGCCGGAAGACCTGTTCGGCACGATGTTCGGCCGGGTGGACGCCTTCGCCCGGCGCAACCCCGCCTCCCGGTATCTGCTCACGAACACGCCGCCCGCGACCACGGCCCGGCTGGCGAAGTTCGCGGCCAGCAAGCCCAAGAAGCGGACGGAGAGCGACGGGTAATACCGACTTGCTCTGATTCCAGAACATCCGGGCACAACACCGGATGTTCTTCCACCGCCGCCAGCCGGTCTTCTCTTATTCTCGCTGTCTTGGGCAGAACGGACGCCCTTGAGGACGCCTGCCCGCTCCGCTCGGGTTCGTCTTCGACTCACCTTAAGTTTGTATAAGAGGGGGCGTGGGCCTGTAGAACGAGCCTTGCCCGAAGCCCCTACGCCAGCCCGCACGCCCGCTGCACCAGCAGATGCACCTCGTCGCGGCCCAGGCGGCGGGACTGGAGGGGCAGGCCGGTGGGCAGGTCCGAGAGGCCACGCACCAGGGGGGCGTACTTGAACTCGGGCCGGGCGATCAGGTCACGGGCCGCCGTGAAGGCCAGCACGAAATCGAGGCGCAGCTCGAAGTGGGCATTCAGTTCGGTGCGCAGCGGGTCCGCGTCACCCGCCAGCAGGGCCAGCAGGGCGGGGTGCGTCTCGAAGCCGTCCTCCAGGGCCTGGGTCACGCGGCCCAGGTCGAGGAGCAGGGCCGCGCCGGGCAGGGCATAACCGCTCACGCGGCGGCGGCACAGTTCGGGCGGGTCGCCACGCGGTACCCGGACCTCCCGTCCGGCGCGCTCGGCACTGGCAAGGTAGGTCCAGAAGCGCCCCAGACCGCTGTACCGCCCGAGTTCCACGTATCCGGCGGGCCGCGTGGGCAGGGGGCGGGTGGGCCGGGGGTTCACGGGACCATGCTAGAGCGTCAGCCTGTCCCCAGGCATTACTCGTGGGGCGGGGGCTGGTCGGGGTCGCAGTAGTCGATGGTGGCCGCACGGAAGTCGCCCAGAACGACCTCGCGCTTGAAGGGATAGCCGAGCCGCACGCCCTCCGCCGCGCACTCCAGCGTGAAGCGCTTTCCCCGGGGAACCGGCGTATCCCCGATCACCAGGGGCCGCCGCGCCTCGTAGATCGCGCAGTAGGGCGTGCAGAAATAAAAGCCCACCGGCTGACCGTCGGGCCGCAGGGCCACGGCGGCGCCCCCGCTGGACAGGGCACGCCGCAGATCGTCCCAGAGGGCCACGCTGGCCGCCGGCTCAGGGTCGAGCGCCCACATCTCCTCGATCACGCGCCGGGCATCCGGGTTGCGGCGCAACGAGGCGACGCTGTGCGGGGCCGTCATCGCCCAGGGATCGAAGCCCTTCTCGCCCGGCAGCGGGGTGCGCGGCAAGCGGTTCTGGCCCGGCTCGCCGCGCGCCGCCCCGCGTCCGGCGTCCGTCAGCAGCGCGGGATAGCTGATCAGTTGCCCGACCCGGTACAGCCCCTCCAGCGCGCGCTTGGCGTGATCCTCGATCTGTTCGTGCAGGGCCGGCGAGGCCCCCGGCGTGTACATACCCGAGACGTAGGCCGCCTGGGACAGCACCTCCGCGAACTGGCCGCGCAGGCGGGCCAGCCGGGCGGCGTCGGCCTCGGGCGCGGCGCGCTCCAGCTGGTGCATCGCGGCCTCGGCGTGCAGGCGCAGGGCGTCCAGGGCGGCAATCATGGCGTCGAGGTGTGGCCGGGGGCAGGGTTCGACCGGCGACCATTCCGGCAGGCGGGCCGGGAGCGTGCCCGGCGGCAATTCGAACTCCGGGTCGTGCGCGGCCTGGCTCGCGTGGCCCAGCCAGCGCTGCACTTCCGTGTAGTACCCCTGCACCTGGGCGAAGGTGACGGGCGGCAGGAACCCTGCCGTGGCGGGGTCGGCGGCCTCGTCCGCCTCCAGCATCTTGTCCCCCAGCGTTTGCAGCGCGAAGGCGTTCCAGGCGCAGGCCAGTTCCAGGCCCACATGACGCTTGACGGCAAAAGGACTCTGGCCGCTGAGGGTCAGGTCGAAGCGGCGGCGCTCGGCGGCGTCGAGCAGGGGATGAACCTGCGCCCCCGCCCGGCGGTAGGCATAGAGCGTCTGCGCCTCCTGCTCACCACGTGTAAAGGCCCGCAACCTCGCCCAGACTCCCGGAGTTTCCATATGCCGCACAGTACGCCGCGGCCCGCCGCCGCGTTCCCTCACCTGCCGCGCGGCAGTCCGATCCCCCGCCACGGTGCCCGGGCCAAACGCTGAACATTGGGTAAAGGCCGGGTGGGTGACGGCTCGCAGTGCCATTTTCTTGCACCGGGTACAACGGGGCCATGACATCCTCCTCGAAATTGCCTATGGAGTGGCTGGCACAACTGGACCTGGAGGCCCTGGGTCGCCTGAGTCAGAAAGTGGACCTGCCCGCGCTGCTGGGGGCCGCCTCGCGCATGAGTGACGGGGACCTCAGGCAGCTCTCGCGGATGCTGGCCGGGGGCGGGCCGACGCGGGCGCTGCCCGAGCCGAACGGCGACTTCTACGGGCAGCTGGGCGACCTGACGCCAGAGCAGCAAGCGGTCCGGACGGCGGTGCGCGGCTTCATGGCGGCGCAGGTCGCGCCGATCATGAACGACTACTGGAGCCGCGACGAGTTCCCCCGGCAACTGCTCCCGGAGCTGCGAAAACTCGACCTGCTGCGCCGCGTCTGGAACGAGGACGGCACCCGCAAGCCCGACGCGACGGTCATGGAAGGGCTGATCACGCTGGAAGCCTGCCGGGTGGACGTGTCGACCGCCGTGTTCTTCGGCGTCCACGCGGGCCTGGCCTTCGCGTCCATCGCGCTGGGCGGCAGTGACGCGCAGAAGGCCGAATGGCTGCCGAAGATGCTGGACCTGGAGGCGGTCGGGGCCTTCGGCCTGACCGAACCCGAAGGCGGCTCGCAGGTCAGCCAGGGGATGCGGACCACCTGCCGGCGCGACGGCGACGCCTGGGTGCTGAACGGCGAGAAGAAGTGGATCGGCAACTCGACTTTCAGCGACTTCACGGTGATCTGGGCGCGCGATGTGGACAGCGGCGAGGTGCGGGGCTTCATCGTGCGGGCCGGGACGCCCGGCTACCGCGTGCGGAAGATCGAGGGCAAGATCGCGTTGCGGATGGTGGAAAACGGGCAGATCACCCTGGAGGATTGCCGGGTGCCCGACTCCGACCGTCTTCAGGAGGTGCGTGGCTGGCGCACGACCGCCGAGGTGCTGCGCCTCACGCGGGCGGGCGTGGCGTGGCAGGGGGTGGGCTGCGCGCTGGGGGCCTACGAGCTGGCCCTGAAGTATGCCCAGACCCGCGAGCAGTTCGGCAAACCCATCGGCAGCTTTCAGCTGATCCAGAACCACCTCGTGCACATGCTGGGCAACGTGACGGGCGCGCTCGCGCTGTGCCTGCGCCTCTCGCATATGGCCGACGCGGGCCAGATGCGCGACGAACACGCCGCCCTGGCCAAGGTGGTCACGGCGGCGCGCTGCCGCGAAACCGTGGCGCTGGCCCGCGAGACCTTCGGCGGCAACGGCATCTTGCTGGAATACGGCGTCGCCAAGCACTTCGCGGACACGGAAGCGATCTATTCCTACGAGGGCACCAACGAGATCAACACCCTGGTCGTGGGCCGGGCGATCACGGGCCTCAGCGCCTTCGTGTAGCGCCCGGATGCAGCGGTTTTGTGAGCGGCGTGTTAAGCGTCAGGGCGGCGCACGGAAAGGCAGAGCCGTTTAGGGTGGACATCAAGAAGCCTCCTGACTTGAGAGGGGGCCGGATGGGGACCGCGACTCTTCCGCCGCGAAGAGGCCCCGGTGCAGCGCAACAAGCCATCACCACGGAATAAGGAGAAACTATGACATTGAACACCGATATGCTTTCCCGCCGCCTGAGCTGGCGCGGCGTTCTGGCCGGCCTGGTGATGGGCCTGGTCAGCACCCTAACGGTCGTGGCGCTCGGCCTGGTCATCACGGCCCTGACCGGCATCACCCTGACGGGCACCGGCATCCAGGCCGTGATCTGGGCCGCCATCGCGGCGCTGGTCGGGGCGTACCTGGCCGGACTGACCGCCGTGCGGGCCAGCGCCCCCGCGACCCTCAACACCGACGGCATCGCGGCCATGACCCACGACGACGCCACCCTGACCGGGCTGGTGACCGGCGGCCTGCTGGTGCTGCTGACGACGATGTTTCTCTACAACACCGCGAGTACCCTGGTCGGCACGGCCACCAACGCCGTGGGGACCGTGGCCAGCACCGCCGCCGCTGCGGGAACGGCCGCCGGGGTCGGGGCCGCGCAGAACGGCGGCGTGCAGGACTTCGTGAGCGGGATCAACGAACAGGACGTGGTGGACCTGATCGCCCAGAACAGCCCCAGCCTGAACCAGACGCAGGTGCAGGCCGCCGCCAACGTGGTGACGGGCATCTTCCGCCGCGCGCAGTATGACCTGGGCAACCAGAATCTGACGAACATCACCGACTTTGCCAGCGCCCGCGTGACCGCGATCCAGAACGCCCTGACCGGCCAGGAGTTCGTGACCCGCCTGGAGCGCCAGGGGCTGTCCAACGCCCAGGCCCAGGAAGTCCGCACGGTGATTTCCAACGAGGTGAACCGTCTCCAGAAGCAGGCGCAGGACCTCGCCAACACCGTCGAGCAGAACGCCCGCATTGCCGCCCGCAATACGGGCCTGGGCTGGCTGCTGACCGCCGGGCTGACGCTGCTGCTCTGCGTGATGGGTGCCCGCAGCGCCTCCACGCACCGCGCCATCTCCGCGCTGCCCACCGAGCGCCGCTGATCCCCGCCGCGACCCTGGCCGCCCCCCTCACCGGGGGCGGCGCTTTTTTGCCCCTATGCTGGGGCCATGCGCCGCCCATCCCACTTCCGCACGGCCCTGGTCGTGGTGCTGGCGTTTCTGGCGGGCGGGGCGGTGGGCCGGCTCAGCCCGCTGGTGCTGCGGCCACCCCTGGTGCTGGGCCAGGACGCGGCCCCGCCCGGCGTGGACGCGGCGGCCCGGTCCTGGCTGGAGCGGGAGCCGCAACCCTTCATCGATATCCGGCCCCGGAACGGCATGGCGGACATTCTCCTGATCCTGTACCCCGGCGGCCTGGTGCGGCCACAGGCGTACGAGTGGCTGGGGAAGGCCCTGGCCGCGAGGGGCGTGCAGACGGTGATTCCGGTCTTTCCCCTCGATCTGGCTGTTCTCGGCGCGAACCGGGCAGAGGGTCTGATCGCCCGCTTCGGGCCGGGCAAGCGGGTGGTGATCGCGGGGCACTCGCTGGGCGGCGTGATGGCCGCGCAGTACGCGGCCCGGCATCCGGCGCAGCTCTCGGGCCTGATCCTGCTGGCGGCCTATCCCGCCGAGAATGTGGACCTGCGCGCGGCGGGCTGGACCGTCTGCCCCCGGACACCACCCTCACGGTCCTGCCCGGTGCCGTCCATGCCTTTTTCGGGCGGTATGGCCCGCAAAGGGACGACGGTCAGCCGACCGTGACGCGCGGGGAAACCGAGAGGCAGATCGTCCGCGCCGTGACGGCGTTCCTTCAGGAACTCCCACCCCCGGAGCCGCCGCCGACACGTTAGCCTGCTGGTCATGACCGAGCCGTCAACCCTCTCTCCCGGCGCGCGGCGTGCCCGCCAGCTCGCCACCACCGGCCTGATCCTGGGCGTGTTCCTGGCGGCGCTGGAATCGAGCGTGGTGGCGACCGCCATGCCCAGCGTGATCGCCAACCTGGGGGGACAGAGCGCTTACGCCCTGCCCTTTGCCGTCTACCTGCTGACCAGCACCGTGTCCAGCCCGCTGTGGGGCCGCGCGTCGGACGTGGTGGGGCGGCGGCGGCTGTACCTGACCGGCGTGGTGCTGTTCCTGCTGGGCAGCGCCCTGTGCGGCCTCGCGCAGAGCATGGGTTGGCTGGTCTCGGCGCGCGCCCTGCAAGGGCTGGGCGCGGGCGCGGTGCTGCCCCTCACCATGACCATCGTGGGCGAAACGTACCAGCTCAGCGAACGCGGGCGGGTGCAGGCCTTCATCAGCGGCGTGTGGGGCCTCTCGGGACTGCTGGGGCCGCTGCTGGGCGGCTGGCTGACCGACACGCTGTCTTGGCGCTGGACCTTTTACGCCAGCCTACCCTTCGGCCTGGCCGCCCTCCTGATCGCCGTGCGGCACCTGCACGAGACGGCCACTCCGCGCCCCGCCCGCCTGGACTGGGCGGGGGCGGCCCTGTTCACGCTGGGCAGCGGCCTGACGGTGTGGGGCCTCGAAAGCCGGGGCTGGGTGCTCGTCGCCCTGGGCCTGCTGACCCTGCTGGCCGCCTTCTGGGTCGAGCGGCGGCACCCCGAACCCCTGCTGCCCATGGGGGCGCTGCGGCAACGCAGCACCGCCGTCGCCTTCGGGGGCAACCTGCTGGGCGGCGCGGCCTATTTCGGCGTGATCGCGTACCTGCCGCTGTACGCGCAGGGGGTGGGCGGGGGCGGCGCGACGGGCGCCGGGGCCATCCTCACGCCGATGCTGGTGGGCTGGACGCTGAGCAGCCTGCTGAGCGCGCGCCTGCTGACCCGGGTGCCGCTGGCCCGGCTGGCGCAACTGGGCTTTCTGGTGCTGACGGTGATGTTCGCGCTGCTGACGCTCGCGGTTCATGCGCCGCTGTGGGTCACGTCCGCGCTGGGCTTCGTGGTGGGCATGGGCATGGGCTTCGCGATGCTGAGCCTCCTGCTCTCGGCCCAGGAGCAATCCGAGCGGACGGAACTGGGCGCGGTGACCAGCGGCGTGCTGTTCGCCCGGCAGATGGGCGGCGCGCTGGGCGTGGCCGTGATGGCCCTGCTGATCGGCCCGGCAGCCATCGCGGCGGGCGGCGCGGCCCTGGCCGAAGGGCTGCAACGGGCCTACATCCTGGCCTTCGGGCTGGTGGCCGCCGGATTCGCGCTGAGCCTCGTGCTCCGCCCGGTCCATCACCGGAAGACGCAGCCCCAGGGCTGAGGGCGGCCGGGGCGAAAGGTCGGGCTGAAAACGGACCTGACCGGGCCTAGCCGTCCAGCGCGGTCAGCACCGCGTCGACGATCCGTTCGCCATACGCCTCGATGCGCTTCTCGCCCAGGCCGGGCAACCCCTGCAACTCGGCGAGCGTGCGAGGTTGCCGGGCCGCCAGCGCGTCCAGTGTGGCGTTCGGAAAGATCACGAAGGCGCTGCGACCTGTCTCGCGCGTGAGTTCCCGGCGCAGTTCGCGCAGGGCCTCGGCCACCTCGGGGTGGGGCTGGGGGTCGGGGGCTGCCGGGTGTGGGGAGGACGCAAAAAGGGCAGAGGGTGGAGGCGGAGGGCGGACCGCCGCCGGCTGGCCGCTTCCCCGCAGGACGCCCAGCACTGCCGCATTTCCCGCCGCTCCGCGCTCGGCGTCGTTGGGCTGGGGGCGGGCCACCGCTTGCTGGCTCCCCGCATGCTCCCGCACCACCTCCAGCACCTCCTCGCCGTAACTTTCCAGTTTGCGCCCGCCGACGCCGCTCACGCTGCCGAGGGTCGGCAGGGTGCCGGGGCGCAGCTCGGCGATGGTTTTCAGGGTCGCGTCGTTGAAGATCACGTAAGGGGGCACGGCCTGCTCGCGGGCTTTCGAGAGCCGCCACTGGCGCAGGGCCTCGAACAGCGGCTGAGCCTGCGCGTCCACCGGGGCGCGGTCCGGGCGGCCCGGGCGGACACGGTCGCGCTTGCCGGGCCGGGGGGCGAGGGTGTCTTCGCGCAGGTGCAGCGTCGCCTCACCTTTCAGCAGCGGGCGGGCCTTGCCAGTGGCGCTGAGGCCGTGATGCTCGCCCGCCGCGAGGTAGCCCAGGCTGACCAGCTGGCGCAGCAGCCCCCGCCAGGCCTTCTCGTCGTGGCCCTGGCCGACCCCGAAGGTCGGGAGCTGGTGGTGCCCCAGCGCCCGCACCTTTTCCGTCTCGCGGCCCAGCAGTACGTCGGTCAGGTGGGCCGCGCCGAAGCGGTTGCCGGTGCGGATCGCCGCCGAGAGGGCCATCTGAGCCTCGCGGGTGGCGTCGCGGACGCGGGGGGGATTCAGGCACACGTCGCAGTTGCCGCACGGCTCCGCGAGCGTCTCCCCGAAATACCCCAGCAGCACCTGACGGCGGCACGTGGCGGCCTCACAGTAGGTCAAGAGGGCGTCGAGCTTGGCGGCCTCGACGCGCCTCACCGCCTCGGGCGCGTCACTCTGCGCGAGCATCCGTTTCACGTTCACCACGTCGGCCAGACCGTAGACCATCCAGGCGGTGCCCGGCAGGCCGTCGCGCCCGGCGCGGCCCGTCTCCTGGTAGTAGCCTTCCAGGCTCTTGGGCAGGTCGAGATGCGCCACGAAGCGCACGTTGGGCTTGTCGATGCCCATGCCGAAGGCGACCGTCGCCACCACGACCAGCCCTTCCTCGTTCAGAAAGCGGTCCTGGGCGTGGTTGCGCTCGCGCGGCGAGAGGCCCGCGTGATACGGCACCGCGTCCACGCCCTGCGCGGCCAGCCACGCCGTCGTCTCCTCCACCGACTTGCGCGAGAGGCAGTACACGATGCCCGCGTCGCCCGGATGCTCGGTGCGGATAAAGTCGAGAAGCTGCGTCTTGGGGGCTTCCTTCTGGGCCACCCGGTACTGGAGGTTGGGGCGGTCGAACGACGAGATGAACTGCGGCGCGTCCTGCAAGCCCAGCACCCGCAGGATGTCGGCGCGGGTGCGGTCGTCGGCGGTGGCGGTGAGGGCCACGCGCGGCAGGTGCCCGAAGCGTTCGGGCAGCACGCCCAGTTGCCCGTACTCGGGCCGGAAGTCGTGCCCCCACTGGGAGACGCAGTGCGCCTCATCGATGGCGAACAGGGCCACCGGCGCGCGCTCCAGCAGGTCGAGGGTCCGGGGCAGCAGCAGGCGCTCGGGCGCGACGTACAGCAGGTCGAGTTCCCCGGCGAGCAGCGCCGCTTCGACCTCGCGCACCCCTTCCGCCTGAAGGGTGGAGTTCAGGAAGGCGGCCCGCACGCCCACCTGCCGCAGCGCGTCCACCTGGTCCTTCATCAGCGCGATGAGGGGCGACACCACGACCCCCACGCCGTCCCGCAGCAGCGAGGGCACCTGATAGCACAGGCTCTTGCCGCCGCCCGTCGGCATCAGCACCAGCGCATTGCTCCCCTCGGCCACCGTGCGGACGATCTCGGCCTGCACGCCCCGGAAGGCGCCGTAGCCCCAGACGGTCTTCAGGACTTCGCGGGCGCGTTGGTCGGTGGAGGCGGGGGCGGCGGTCATCGGGAGCAGGATAGCGCGCTACGCTGAAAACGTAAAAGCCGGACCCTCACCGGCAGAGGGTCCAGCCGGTTCATCTGGCGGGCCGGTTTATCTGAAGGAACGGGTCAGAACCCGATCTGGGCCTGAAGCTCCGCCATTGTGCGCCACTGCGTCTGACTGGCCCCCACCGCCGAGTTGGCCGCCGTGCCGCTGGCGCTGACCTGCCCGAAGACATTGGCCTGGGCCTCGATGTTCAGGTCGATGACATTCCAGCCGCGCTGGGTGTTCACGGTGACGGTGACGGGCAGCGTGCCGATCTGGGGGATGTTCAGCAGCCGGGCGCAGTCGACCGTGCCGCGCAACTGGGTCGCGCCGTCGGCATACAGCCAGGCGCGGGCGCTCACGTGGCGGCTCAGCAGACCGGGTTTCGAGCCTTCCACCGCGCTCACCTGCCGCGTTCCGGCAGTGTCCTGGGCGGTCAGGGCCGACACCAGAAAGCCCCGCGTGCCCGCCGCGCTGCTGCCGAGTGAACCGGTGCAGCCCAGCCCGGTCAGCACGTCGGCCGCCGTCAGGGTCCGGCCAGCCAGCGCCGCCTCGCCGGGCAGGACCAGCGCGAAGGTGCCGTCCGCGTTCACCGGGGTGCTGGCGGTGTCCAGGCCCGGAACCCCCACCGTCCCCAGGCCGCTCCAGGTGACGACCTTCCCGTTGACGACCGTGACGGGCGGTTGATCGGAAGCCTGCGGCGCGGGAGCCGAACCGCAGGCGGTCAGGGCGAGAGCAGCACCGGCGAACAGCGCGAAACGCGGCAGGGTGTTCATGTCGCCCCCAGTGTACGGCCCTGGCCCGCGCGCCCCTCCCTCCTGCTCACGGGCCGACCTCGATCACGGTGCGGCCCCGGACCCGCCCGGCCAGAATCTCCTGGGCCAGCGCGGGAACGTCGTCCAGGGGGCGAAGCTGCGTCACCCCGGCCAGCCGGTCGGCGGGAAGGTCGCGGGCGAGGCGTGCCCAGGCCGCGCGGCGGCGGGGGGTGGGGCAGGCCACCGAATCGATGCCCAGCAGGTTCACGCCGCGCAGGATGAAGGGAAACACGGTGGTGTTCAGGGCGCTGCCCCCCGCCAGACCACACGCGGCGACTGCGCCGTGGATCCGCGTGCTGGCGAGTGCCCCGGCCAGCGTGTCCGCACCGACGCTGTCCACCACACCGGCCCAGCGTTCCTTTTCCAGCGGCCGCTTCAGCGCGGGCAGGTCCCCACGGCCTATCACGTTTGACGCCCCGAGGGACCGCAGGTAGGCCGCCGCCTCCGGGCGGCCCGTGCTGGCCGTCACGGTATGCCCCGCCTGCGCGAGCAGGGCGACGGCGGTGCTGCCCACCCCCCCGGCCGCGCCCGTGACCAGCACCTCGCCGCTGCCGGGGGCCACGCCGTGGTCTTCCAGGGCCAGCACCGCCAGCATCGCCGTGAAGCCCGCCGTGCCCACGCTCATGGCCCATTCGGGCGTGGTGCCCTCAGGCAGGGGCACCAGCCACTCCGAACGGACCCGCGCGTACTCCGCGTAGCCCCCGTCCTGCCGCTCGCCGATGCCCCAGCCGGTCAGCAGGACCGGCGTCCCGGGCGGGTACGTCCCCGTCTCGTCCTGCACGACCGTGCCGGCCAGGTCGATGCCGGGCGTCATCGGGTACGCCTTCAGCACGCCCGGCTGACCCGCGACCGCGAGGCCGTCTTTGTAATTGAGGCTGGAATGTGTGACGCGCACCAGCGTGTCGCCCGGCGGCAGGTCGGTCAGGGTGAGCTGCTGGAACTCGGGATGCACGCCCGACTCGTCCTTGACGGCGCGCAGGGCACGGAAGGATTCGGGCAGACCGGGGGGGGCTGGGGGCACGGGCTGGGTCATGGGGCAACCTCCTGGGAAAAGTGGGGCTGGGGAACGTGGTGACGCTCGGCGGTACCCCCAGCCTACCCCGGGAGCCTGCCCCGCTCCCGCGCCTTCAGCGCACGTCCTCGAACTCGGTGACGGCGTGGGCCAGGGCGTCGGTGGTGGTCGCCTGATAGCCCGCCCAGGCGAGCCACAGGGCGTCCAGGGCACGCCGCGCCCCGGTCAGGGCGGCGGAGACGCCGGGCGTGAGTTCGTCTCCGGCGGCGGCCAGCGCGACCGTCAGGTGCAGCTTGGCGCTCAGGTAGCGGGTCTGCTCGGTGCGGTGGCCGTCGTACACGTACACCACGTCTGCCCATCCCGGCTCGAACGTGTCCCAGATCAGGCGCGTCACCGCCTCATGGCTGCCCAGGCAGAGGGTATGGGCCGGCGTGCCGTCCGGGGCGGACAGTCGACGCTCCTGACAATGCTGGGCGGCCAAGCCGCTGACATCCCGGTCCACACTGTCCCGGAAGCGGGCCTGGATAACGACTCGGGCAGAATCTCGGGAAGCTTTGGACATAGTGGCAATATTATATTCTGTTTTGAGCGAATCTGGGAGATAGAAGGGCAGGCCGGATGAAGGGCCAGACAGGGGGCGAACGCCGGGGCTTCGGGGTTTCTTCGCGGCCCGTCACGCTAGCCTGCCGGCTATGCTTCGCCACCTCCCCACCCACCTGGACCCCGAGATGCAGGCGGTGACCGACCGGGCCGCGAGCGCCATCCGGACCCACGCGGAAGCCTGCGAGACCGCACAGGACGTGACGCCGGAAGCGGCCGCCGCCCTGCGCGCCAGCGGGTACACGCGCCTCACCCTGCCCCGGGCTTCCAGGGGGCTGGGGGCCTCGCTGGAGGCGTACGCGGCCGCGCAGGGCGAGCTGGGGGAGGCGAATGCCGGGCTGGCGCTGGTGCTGGCGATGCACACGCATGTGGTGGGCGCGGCCTTTCAGGGGCGCACGCTGCCGGACCCGCTGCTGGCAGCCCTGGCGCAGGCCAGCGTGGAGGGCCGGCTGGTCAACGCCCTGGCGAGCGAACCGGAACTGGGTAGCCCCTCGCGCGGGGGTCTGCCCCGGACCACCGCCACGCCGGACGGGGACGGCTGGCGGGTCACGGGCCGCAAGACCTGGGCCACCGGTGCCCACGCGCTGAACCTGGCGCTGGTCACGGCGGCGACCCCGGGCGGGCAGGTCCTGCGCCTCCTGGTGCCGATGGACGCGCCGGGCGTGGGGACCGAGTCGACATGGGCCGGCGCCCTCGCCCTGCGCAGCAGCGGCAGCCATGACGTGACCTTCAGGGGCGTCCGGGTGCCGGGCGACCACGCCGCGCCGCCCTCGCCCGCCCACCCGGCCAGCAGCGCGTGGTTCTGGACCGCCATCGCCGCGACGTATCTGGGCGTCGGCTTCGCGGCCCTGGAAGCCCTGATCGGCTACGCGCGGGAACGGGTGCCGACGGCCCTGGGCCAGCCGATTGCCCGGCTGCCGCGCGTACAGGAACACGTGGGGCGGATGGCCGCCGACCTGCACGCCGCCCGCGCGCTGCTGGCCGGGGCCGCCCGGACCTGGGACGCGGCCCCCACGGCAGACTCGGTGCCCGCGCTGGCCGCCGCGAAGGCGCACGCGACCAATGCCGCCGTGGGCGCGACCGACCTCGCCCTGCGGACGGCGGGGGGCGCGGCCCTAACACCGGCGCTGCCGCTGGCCCGCCTGCTGCGCGATGCCCGCGCGGGGCTGACGCACCCCCCCTCCGACGAGGTGGGCTACGCGAGCCTGGGGGCCGCCCTGCTGGGCACCGGGCCGGAGGGGCCGCCACGGCCCGGCCCGCGTGTGCCCTGATACGAATTCCGGTTGAACAGTGACAAAAATTGTTCAACCCGAGCGGAGCGAGCCGGAAAGAAACGGTTGCCGGGAAAGGCGTTACCGAATCGGCGCTTTCCCGATTTGAGAACGGATTGGACGGAAACCGTATGACGCCCCGCCCAGACCGGCTCTCTCCGCAGGGGAACGGCGGCGCGTGATTGTGCCTCATCTGCGCGCCCGCTACACTCGCCGCGTGCGCCGCCGTGCTGTCGTTCCGATTCTGGTCATTCTCGCGGGCCTGACCGCCCTCTCTGCTCCCGCCTTTCCCGCGCTGGCCCGCTACGGCGCGCTGCCCCGCAAGGCGGACGGTCCCGTCACCGTGCTGCTGGCGGGTGTGGACGTGCATTACGACGAGACCGCAGCCGTATGGCCCTATCCGGCGACCCCCGAGGATTACAGCCAGCGGACCGACACCATCATGCTGGCGCAGTTCCGGCCCGACGGCACGGCCAACCTGCTGAGCATTCCGCGCGACACCTGGGTGAATCTGCCCGGCTCCGGCTGGGGCAAGATCAACGGGGCCAACGTGAAGGGTGGCCCGGACCTGCTGGTGGAGGCGGTGCAGGACCTGACGGGAGTGCGGGTGGACGCCTACACGCTGCTGTCGCTCAACGCGCTGCGTGCCCTGACCGACGCGGCGGGCGGCGTGACGCTGGACGTGCCGCAGCGCATGAAGTACGACGACAATGCCGGGCACCTGCACATCGACCTTCAGCCGGGCCGTCAGCACCTCAGCGGGCAGCAGGCCGAGGGCTTTTTGCGCTTTCGCCACGACGGCCTGGGCGATATCGGGCGGGTGGCGCGGCAGCAGTCGTACCTGACCGCGCTGGTGGGCCGGTCGAAAAGCCCCCTGAACTGGTGGCGGCTCCCCGCGATGGTGGGGGCCATCCATCAGAACACCAAGTCCGACCTGACGCGGACGGAGGTGGGCGCGCTTCTCGGCGCGGCGCTGAGTGGCCTGAAGGTCAACATGCACACCGTTCCCGGCACGTTCGGCGGCGGCGGCACCTGGTTGCCCGACCGCGCCGCGCTGCACACCCTGATCCACGAGCAGTTCCGCGACCCGAACGACCCGCGCGCCCTGACCGTCGCGGTCGTGAACACCGCCGCCCCCGACGGCAGCGCCCGCCGCCTCAAGGCGCACCTGGAGGAGCTGGGCTATCAGGACGTGCGGATCGCCGAGGAAGCCCGCGCCGCCGCCTCCACCACCGTGTCGGGGAAGGCGGCGGCCACCGTGCTGCGCGACGTGGGCCACGGTCAGGTCACGCAGCAGGGCGGCATACCCGGCGCGGACGTGACCGTGCGGCTGGGCAGCGACACACCCGCCAACTGATTCCGGCTTCACAGGCCGCCGCATGTTCAGCCACCTGGGGAGGTCGGCCCGCCGCCCTCCTGGCCCCACCCCGCGCTTTTGTGATGCCTTTCCCCGCCGGGGCGCACGGTTGCGGTATACTGCGGCAGTAAATCCTCGGACCGAGGTGGGAGCTTTGCCCCACCTTTTTTCGTGGAGGGGGTGGTTTCCGGCCCGCGTGTCAGCGGCCCACAATATGAATAACAACGCAGTTCACAATTCAACCCATACACCATCCGGCAACTTGCAGACCCTCGCGGACGGTGTCCTGCGGCCCCTGGGCTTCGAGGTGCTGGACGTGCAGGTGCAGAACCCGGGCCGCAGGCCTATCGTCGTGATTCGCATGGACCGCCTGGACGAGCAGCCCGTGACCGTCGAGGACCTGGAAACCGCCAGCCGCGCGGTCGGCGCGGAGTTCGACCGCACCGACCCTATCGCGGGCGAGTACCGCCTGGAGCTGGAATCGCCGGGCGCCAAGCGGCCTCTGACGCGCGCTCGGCACTTCGAGCGCATGCTGGGCCTCAAGGCGCGCGTGCGGGGCGAGGGCCACGCCTTTACCGCGCCGATCAAGGCCGTGGCAGGCGAGCAGGTCACCTTCGACGTGGAAGGCCAGGGCGACGTGACCCTCATGGTCGGCACGTTTCAGGGCAACCTCGCCGAGTTTCCGGACCGGCACCGCTGACCCCTCAACGGGCAATTCAGACAACAGGAAGGAAGAGTGGGATGACCCAAGGTGAATTCAATTTCGCGGACGCGCTGCGTGAAGTCGCGCAGGCCCGCAACATCAACGAGATGCAGCTGATCGAGGCCTTCGAGCAGTCGCTGGCGCAGGCCTACACCCGCAACGTGGAACCCGACCGCCGCGTCGAGGTCCACCTCGACCCCGGCAGCGGCGAACTCGAAGTGCTGATCGTGCGCGAGGTCGTCGAGAAGGTCGAGGACGAGAATCTTCAGATCTCGCTGGCCGACGCGCTCGAACTCGACCCCGGCGTGGAGATCGGCATGGAGATGGAGTTTCCGGTGGACCGCGAGAAGTTCTCGCGCATCGCGCTCCAGGCCGCCAAGCAGACCCTGACGCAGAAGATGCGCGAGACAGAGCGCAACGTGGTCTTCAACGAGTACAAGGACCGCGAGGGGCAAGTGCTCACCGCGCAGGTGGTCCGCAGCGACAACAAGGGCAACTGGTTCGTCGAACTCGGCGCGGGCGAGGCGATCTTGCCCCCCCGCGAGCAGATTCCCGGCGAGAAGCTGGTGCCCGGCAACCGCGTCAAGATCTACCTCAAGGAAGTTCGCAAGACGCCCAAGGGGCCGACCATCCTGGCCAGCCGGGCCGACGAGCGGCTGCTCGACTACCTGCTGCGGCAGGAAATCCCCGAGGTCGCCAACGGCATCGTGGAGGTCAAGGCCATCGCGCGCGAGGCGGGGCAGCGCTCCAAGGTCGCGGTGTTCAGCCACAACAGCAACGTGGACCCCATCGGGGCCTGCATCGGGCACCGCGGGAACCGCATCCAGGCCGTGACCGGCGAACTCGGCCGCGAGCGCGTGGACGTGATCCTCTGGGACGCCAATACCCGGGACTTCATCCGCAACGCGCTGTCGCCCGCCAAGGTGGGTCTGATCGAGGCGCAGCCCGACATCCGCGAGGCGACCGTGACGGTCACGCCCGACCAGCTCTCGCTGGCCATCGGCAAGGGCGGGCAGAACGTGCGGCTGGCCGCCAAACTGACCGGCTTCAAGATCGACTTGCGCGAGACGGCGGCGGTCAGCGACCTCGACGCCGCCATGCAGCAGGCCATGCAGGACGAGCAGGAGGGCCGCGAACCCAGCAGCGCCGCCGCCTCGGCCTTCGACGCGCTGTTCAAGGACAGCAAGTCGGTGGCGACCGCCAGCCCGGACGACGAGCAGGAGTAAGCCCGTTTGACGGCCGCACCTGCCACCCCCTCCCGGTACGTTCCGGAGCGCACCTGCGTCGCCTGCCGCCGCAAACGGCCCCAGGGCGAGTTCGTGCGCCTGACGCGGACGGCGGACGGCTGGCGGGTCCTGCCCGGCGACCGGACGGGCCGGGGGGCCTACGTGTGCGCCGACTCGCCCGGGTGCTGGCAGGAAAAGCGGCTGCGGCGGGCCTTCCGGGGAGACGCCCCGGCGGTCAGCGCCGCGCTGCAAGCCATGAACCCGACTCCCCCCATTCCGACACACAGAACACAACCACGGATCAGCCCATGACAACCTGATCCCTGCCCCCACCGCTCCTCCCTTTCGGGGCTGGTCGGCCCGGGGGCCTCACCGGAGGTGAGTATGTCGAAAGTTCGGATCTATACCCTCGCCAAGGACCTTGGCGTAGACAACGCGAAAATGCTGGAGATTCTCGACGGCCTGGGCGTCTCGTACAAGAGTGTGAGCAGCACCATCGAGGAAGACACGGTCGAACTCATCAAGCAGATTCTGGAAGAGGAAGCGGCGGGCGGCGCGGCAGCCACCACTGACGCGGCTCCTGCCCAGAACCAGAGTGCCCAGCCCCAGAGCACGCAGACCGCGCAGACCGAGGCCCAGAGTGCGGCGGCCCCGCAGTCGGCCGCGACCGCCACCGCCGAGCGTGAGCCGGAAGTGGCGGCTCCTGCCGCGCCCGAGACGCCGCACCGCGCCCCGGTCGTGACGATCATGGGCCACGTGGACCACGGGAAAACCAGCCTGCTGGACTACATCCGCAAGACCAAGGTGGCCGCCAAGGAAGCGGGCGGCATCACCCAGCACGTCGGGGCCTTCGAGGCCAAAACGAGCAAGGGCAAGATCGTCTTCATCGACACGCCGGGCCACGAGGCCTTCACGACCATCCGCGCGCGCGGGGCGAATGTGGCCGACATCGCCATCATCGTGATCGCCGCCGACGACAGCCTGATGCCCCAGACGCGCGAGGCCATCGCGCACGCGCAGGCGGCCAAGGTGCCCATGCTGATCGCCATCAACAAGGTGGACTTGCCGCAGGCCGACCCCGAGCGCGTCAAGACCGACCTGACGCAGCTCAACCTGGTGCCCGAGGAGTACGGCGGCGACCTGGTCGTGGTGCCCGTCAGCGCCAAGACCGGCGAGGGCGTGGAAGACCTGCTGGAATACATCAGCCTGACCGCCGAACTCGAAGACCTGCGGGCCGATCCCAAGGGCAACTTCAGCGGCGTGATTATCGAGAGCCGCGTGGACCGTCAGGCGGGCGTGCTGGCGACCGTGATGGTGCAGGAAGGCACACTGCACGTCGGGGACTTCCTGGTCGTGGGCGAGAACTACGGCAAGATCAAGGCGATGACCGACAGTGGCGGCGGACGCATCAAGGAAGCCGGACCCAGCACCCCGGTGCAGGTCCTGGGCTTTTCCGAGGCCCCGGCCAGCGGCGAGACGGTCCTCAGCGCCAAGAACGAGCACGCGGCCCGCGAGGTGATCGCGCAGCGCGCCAGCGACCGCCGCGACGCTGAGAACGCTCGCGTCCAGCGCAAGAGGACCCTGGAAGAGATGATGGGGCCGCTGGGCGAGACCCGCACGGTGAATCTGATCCTGCGCGCCGACACCCAGGGCAGCCTGGAAGCCATCCAGGGCATCCTCGCCAAGAAGGAAACCGAGGACGTGAAGCTGAATGTGCTGCTCGCGGGCATCGGGTCGCCCACCGAGGGTGACGTGCTGCTGGCCTCCACCGCCGAGGCGACCATCCTGTGCTTCAACGTGACGGCGGCGGGCGGCGTGAAGAAGATCGCGGAGAACAAGGACATCGAGCTGAAGAGCTTCCGCATCATCTACGAACTGATCGACGAGGTGGACCGGCTGATCAAGGGCAACCTCGAACCCGTCTTCGAGGAACGCTACCTAGGCCGCGCCGAGGTCCGCATGGTGATCAAGCACCCCAAGAGCGGCAACATCGCGGGGTCGTACGTCACCGACGGCATGTTCCGCCGCAACGCGAAGGCCAAGGTCACGCGCGGCAAGCAGGTCGTGTACGAGGGCACCGTCGTGGGCCTCAAGCGCTTCAAGGACGACGTGCGCGAGGTGCAGACCGGCTACGAGTGCGGCATCAACCTCGACTGGAACGACGTGCAGGAAGGCGACATCATCGAGGCCAGCGAGATGGTGGAAGTCGAGCAGGCGTAAGGCGAGCGGTCGGCTTTCAGCCGTAAGCAAGCAGCAAAAAGAGAGGGGCAGCTTCCCAGCTTGGGGGCCGCCCCTCTCTCTTTGGCCGGGTTCAGGTGCCCTGGTCGCCGGACTGGCTGAGGCCACGCGGTCCATTCTGACCGTCACGGTCATGCCCGCCGCGTCCGCCACGTCCAAACTCCAGGCCGAAGTTCGCATCCGCCTGGGCGCGGGCCAGCATCTGGTCGGCCTGGGCCTGGGTGAGGCGACCAGCCTGCACCTGGGCGGCGAGTTGGGTCTTGAGCGCGGCGAGCGCAGCATTCCGCACGGTCTGGGTGCCCACGCCCCTGGCCTGCGCGATCTGGGCGACCGTCTGCCCCTGCTGAAGCTGTTGCCGCAGCGCCTGCTCACTGAGGCCGAGGGCCTGGGCCACCGCTGCCGTCAGGGCCGGACCACCGGCACCCGTGCGCGGGCCGCGTTCGCCCACCGGCCCCGCGCCAGGGCCGCCGCGCCCGTGCCTGCCGCCGAAACCGAAGTTCAGCGGGGCGTCCTTCATCCTGGCCTTGAGGTCGGCGGCGCGGTCCTGGGGAATGTCCCCGGCCTGCACCCCCTGGTCGATGGTGGCGTTTCCGGCGCTGGTCGCGGCGGCCCGGAGGCGGTCCACACTGATGCCGAGCTGTGCGGCGAGCTTCTGAAGAAACACGTCCGCGTAGTGGGTGCGGGTCTGCGCTTGAGGGCGGGTCTGGGCCGGTTGCGCCCCGGTCTGCCCCGGCTGGGCCGGTTGCACACGCTGGGGGGGCTGGGGGTTCGTGGCCGACGTCCCTGCCGCGAACACCAGGCCCGCCGTGAGGGGGAGGGCAGCGGCAAGGGCGAGCAGGGCCGGGCGGGTCTTCTTTCTGGAATCAGTCATGCATCACGCTCCTGGGGTGCCCGGGCAAGAAGACACAGGCACAGGGTCAGGGTGCGGGGACACGGTTAAACGGGGGCTAACGGCGCGGCGCGGGCGGCCTCCGTCCTCACGGCGCTCTGCTATCCTGTGGCGCTTCCGCACGTAGCTTTTCTTCCGGCTGTCCGACAGCGCGTGCGCGGCTTTTCCTCATGCCCAGGCCCGAGCTTCCCTCCGTCCATGCCCACGTGACGCCCCCCCGGTGGTCGCGCCTGCTGGCGTGGCCGGGGATGCTGACACTGCTGTCGGTGCTGGCCGTGCTGCTGGGACACCACCCCCAGGTGACCGACCCGGGCGCGCGGATGACGGCGGGCAGCGTGGCCCCGGCCCTGCCGGAAGCGCGGCCCGCGCCGCAGCCGTCACCCGGTCCCGCAGTGCTGGCCGCCACGCCGCCGGAACCGTTCCGGCTGCCCAGCCTGCGCGGCGTGGCCCCGGCACCGCTCCTGGCCTGGACCTCCCCCGTCCTGCCGCGCAGCCTGGCCCTGCTGGGTCGGCGGCAGACGGACGGAGGCTGAGGAGAGCCGCCCCTCTGCCCTCAGCCTCAGCTCTCTGCCTTCTGTCCTTCGTCTTCCCTGGAGTTCACCCGTGACCTACAACAATCCGAACCGCAACCGGAACCGTCGCCCGCCCCCCCGGCGCGCGGCCCCCAGCGCCAGCAAACCCAACCCCTGGACGGGGCTGCTGCTGCTGCTGACGCTGCTCGCCAGCCTGCTGTATATCTGGCGGCCCTGGGACCACTCCAAAACGCCCCTGTCACTGTGGAATGACCAGTTCCAGTTCATGACGCTGGGCCTCGACCTCAAGGGCGGCCTCAGGATCGAACTCGCGCCCGAGAGCGGCACCGCCACCCGCGACGAACTCGACCGGGTCAAGACCGTGATCGAGAACCGCATCAACGCGCTGGGCGTGGCCGAGCCGACCGTGACCGTCTCGGGCGGCAAGCGCGTGGTCGTGGAGATTCCCGGCGCGACCCCCGCCGTGCAGAACCGTGCCCGCGAGATCATCGGGCAGACGGCGCGGCTGGAGTTCCGCATCGTGAACTCCGGCGCGCAACCCGACCCCACCCTGGCGCAGCAAAAGCCCCAGACCGGCGGCTACAAGCTCTCGGACCTGGGGCCGGTGCAGGCGACGGGTGAAGTGATCGCCAACGCGTCCTCCGCGACCGACTCCACCACAGGTCGCTGGGTGGTCACCTTCCAGACCACCGACAAGGGCGCGCAGACCTTCGGGGACTTTACCGGCAAGAACGTCGGGCGGTTGATGGCGGTCGTGCTCGACGATCAGATCCAGTCGGTGGCGACCATCCAGCAGCGCCTCTTCCGGGACGTGCAGATCAGCGGCAACTTCAGCGCCGAGGAGGCCAGCCAGCTCGCGCTGGTGCTCAAATCCGGCGCGCTGCCCATCAAGATCAAGACCGAGGCCGAACGCGCCATCGGGCCGACGCTGGGCGCCGACGCCATCCGCAGCGGCGCGATTGCCGCGCTGGTCGGCATCGGGCTGGTGTTCGGGATGCTCTTCCTGTACTACGGCTTCTGGTTCGGGCTGGTGGCCGCCCTCGGCCTGCTGTTTTCCAGCGTCCTGATCCTGGGCCTGCTGGGCGGCTTCGGGGCGACCCTCACGCTGCCAGGCATCGCGGGGCTGGTGCTGACCATCGGCGCCGCCGTGGACGGCAACGTGATCTCCTTCGAGCGCATCAAGGAAGAGATGCAGCGGGGCAAGGGCCTGAAGAACGCCATCGGCGCGGGCTACCAGCACTCCACCGCCGCGATCGTGGACGTGAACGCCTCGCACCTGCTCTCGGCGCTGGCGCTCTACAACTACTCGACCGGCCCGGTGAAGGGCTTCGCCGTCACCCTGATTATCGGCGTGATCGCGTCGACCTTCTCGAACCTGGTGTTCGCCAAGTGGGGCCTTCAGGTGCTGGCGCAGCGTAAGCCGAATGCCAGTGCGCCCACCCGCATCCCGCACACCAACATCAACTTCATGAAGGCCGCGCCCATCGTGACCTCCATCAGCGTGGTGCTGGCGCTGGCGGGCAGCCTGATCGTGGGCACCAAGGGCCTGAACTACGGCGTGGACTTCACCTCCGGCACCACCCAGACCATCCGCGCGAGCGCCGCGACCACCACCGAGCAGGTGCGGGAGGCCGTGACGGGCGCGGGCCTGCCCAAGGTCACGCCGCAGAGCGCCACCATCCAGCGTGACGTGATTCCCGGGATCAGTGGCACGCAGTACACGGTGAAGGTGCCCGAACTGACCGCCGCCGAGTCGCAGCGCCTGGGGACCGCCATCGCCAAACTCCCGGGCGGCGAGGTGCTGTCCAGCGAAACGGTCGGCCCCGCCGTCGGGCAGGAGCTGACGCAAAAGACGGTCTATGCCGTGCTGCTGGGCCTGGGCCTGATCCTGGTGTACGTGGGCTTCCGCTTCGACTTCATCATGGGCCTGGGCAGCATCCTGGCCGCGATTCACGACGTGGCGATCGCGATGGGCCTCTTCAGCCTGCTGGGGCTGGAGTTCTCGATTGCCAGCGTGGCGGCGCTGCTCACCCTGATCGGCTACTCGCTGAACGATTCGATCATCGTGTCCGACCGCATCCGCGAGAACCTGCGCGAGATGCGCGGGCGGCCCTACCGCGAGATCGTGAACACGTCGATCAACCAGACCCTTTCGCGCACGGTGATGACCTCGATCAGCACCATGCTGCCGCTGGTCAGCCTGCTGATCTTCGGTGGCCCGGTGCTGCGCGACTTCTCGCTGATCCTGCTGATCGGCATTCTGGTCGGCACCTACTCCTCGATCTTCATCGTCGCGCCGATGGTGGTGTACCTGGAGGAATGGAAGGACAAGCGCAAGGGTGGGGCGCCAGTCAAGGCGTAAGAGCAGCGCCTGGCTTCTGGCTCTTCGCCCGAGGCAGGAAAAGAGGGGGCGGCTTCCGGGTGGAAGACGCCTCCTCTCTTTGGGTCAGGTCTTTGGGTCAGGGCTGGCGGAGGTGCCCGTTCTCGTCCAGGGCGGCAAGGACGGAAGACGGTTCGGGGAGGCCGGGAGGCACGCTCTCCTCGCCGTCCGTGGTGGTCAAGGCGACGGCGGCCACCTCCCAGCGGGAGCGGGCGGGCAGCTCGGGCGGCTCGCCGGAACCTGGCCTTTGGCCGGGGACGATCACGTACAGCGGTGCCCAGAGGTTCAAACCGGTGAGGCCGCCTTCCAGGGACCAGCCCGAGAAGCCCTCTGCGGGGAGCGACACGCAGAACCCCGTCATTCCCAACCCGACCTGAAGTTGCTGCGGGAGGCACCGTTGCGAATCCGTGCCGACGGTCACGCGCAGCCTTCCCCGGCGGTGAGCCTCGTCAGGCAGAGGGGAGACAGAGTACAGGCCGCTGGAGACCCCATAAGCTACGCCCTGTGCCCCTTTCGGGACAGGCACGATAAAGGCGACCTTGCGTCCCTCACGCTGCTCCTCGTCGGTCAGGGATGTCTCATGGGCTGCCGGGTCACGCGGGGCACAGGCCGCGAGGGACAGGGCGAGGGCGAGGACCGGGAACACCTTCACCCACCCATCCTCGCCTGTCTGAGTCACCCCACGCTCTCCCCCGCGTCTTTCCCCTACCTTGAGGCATGACCGACACCCGCACCAAGCGCAAGCTGAACTGGAACAGCCACCACATCACGCAGGGCGACGAGCGCGCCCCCAACCGCGCAATGCTCCGGGCAGTGGGTTTTCAGGACGGCGACTTCGAGAAGGCCATCATCGGTGTGGCGCACGCCCAGAGCAACATCACGCCCTGCAACAACGGGCTGGGCGAGCTGGCGGACCATATCACGGGCGCGATTCACGAGGGCGGCGCGATGCCCCAGATCTACGGCACCATCACCGTGTCCGACGGCATCAGCATGGGCACCGAGGGCATGAAGTGCAGCCTGGTCAGCCGTGAAGTGATCGCGGACTCCATCGAGACCGTCTCGCGCGGGCAGTCGCACGACGGCGTGATCGTGGTGGGCGGCTGCGACAAGAACATGCCCGGCGCGATGATCGGGATTGCCCGGCTCAACATCCCGGCCATCTTCGTCTATGGCGGCACCATCAAGCCCGGCCACTACGACGGCAAAGACCTCACCATCGTCAGCGTGTTCGAGGCGGTCGGGGCGTACGGCGCGGGCAAGATGAGCCGCGAGGACTTCGAGCAAATCGAGAAGCGGGCCTGTCCCGGCAACGGCTCCTGCGGCGGCATGTACACCGCCAACACCATGAGCAGCGCCTTCGAGGCGATGGGCATGAGCCTGCCGCACTCCTCCACCATGAGCGCCGTGGACGCCGAGAAGGCCGTCTCTGCC
Organism: Deinococcus phoenicis; assembly: GCF_000599865.1. Classification (GTDB taxonomy): domain Bacteria; phylum Deinococcota; class Deinococci; order Deinococcales; family Deinococcaceae; genus Deinococcus; species Deinococcus phoenicis. The sequence continues at coordinate 48,085 of NZ_JHAC01000001.1, forward strand.
GCCGACAGCGCCCGCGCCCTGATCGGGCTGATCGAGCAGGACATCCGGCCCCTCGACATCCTGACGAAAGAAGCCTTCGAGAACGCCATCACGGTGGTCATGGCGGTCGGCGGCTCCACGAATGCGGTGCTGCACCTGATGGCGATTGCCCACGCCTGCGAGATCGACCTCACCCTGGCCGACTTCGAGCGTATCCGCGAACGCACGCCGGTCTTCTGTGACCTCAAGCCCAGCGGCAGGTACGTCGCCACCGATCTGCACGAGGTCGGCGGTATTCCCCGCGTGATGAAGATGCTGCTCTCGGCGGGCCTGCTGCACGGCGACTGCCTCACCGTGACCGGCAAGACGGTGGCCGAGAACCTGGCGGACGAGCCGGACCAGCCCAACCCTGGCCAGGACGTGATCCTGCCCTTCGAGCAGCCGCTTTACCAGCAGGGGCACCTGGCCATCCTGCGCGGGAACCTGGCCCCTGAGGGCAGCGTCGCCAAGATCAGCGGCCTGAAATTCATCAAGATCACCGGTCCCGCCCGCGTCTTCGACTCGGAAGAGGAGTGCATGGCGGCCATCATGGGTGACCAGATTCGCGCCGGGGACGTGCTGGTGATCCGCTACGAGGGACCGAAGGGTGGCCCCGGCATGCGCGAGATGCTCTCGCCTACCAGCGCCATTATCGGCAAGGGCCTGGGCGACAGCGTGGGCCTGATCACCGATGGGCGTTTTTCGGGAGGCACCTACGGCCTGGTCGTCGGCCACGTCGCCCCCGAAGCCTACGTGGGTGGCCCCATCGCGCTGGTGCAGGAGGGCGACACCATCGAACTGAACGCCGAAACCTGCGAACTGACGCTCCATGTGGACGAGGCGGAACTGGAACGCCGCCGGGCCGCGTGGATCGCGCCGGAACCGCGTTACAAGCGGGGCGTGCTGGCGAAGTACGCGCGGGTGGTGAGCAGTGCGGCGCGGGGGGCCGTGACGGACTGATTCTAGACACGGACAGAGCGGGGCCGCTGAACTTCGGGGAAGCGGCCCCGCTCCTTCGTAGAGGGCAGAGGCAGGCGGGTGATGGGAAGCCCTCGCACCGCACTGGTGACGAAAGCCTGCCCCGGCCTGATCGACGGTCCTCAGCCTGCCCGGCGGATCACCACGAGTGGGCCGTAAATCCTTCCCTCGCCGGGTGACCCAGGGCATAGCTTGAAGGATGTACAGGCGCTTGCCCTTCGCGGTGGGTGGCGTGAACGGGTGACCCCAGGTCTGTGCGCCGCACTGGACCGGCTGGAGGCGCAGGGGGTGGAGTTCTCCTGGACCTGTGCCGGGCCAGCTGGCCCAGGCGGGTACGTGTTCCAGGCGAGACTGAACGCGGCCCTCCTCGCGTCGCACGACGGCTCGGAAATGCCCCGGCAGGCCATCAGCGAGGTGATTCTGGGGACAATGACGGCGCTGGACGTCTTTCCGCAGCGAACGGCCGCAGGTTCGCCCGGGGCGGGGCGCCCTTCCTCTTCCCGTCCCCTGCGATCAGGGTGATCCGGCAGCGCTATGGAGGAAGCCCTGGACGTGGGCCTGATGCAGGCCGAGATTTACCTCAGTGGGTGCCGCCGCGCTTCCCTATCTGGAAGGGGCGCGCAAGGCCGTCGCGGGTGTCCTGCTGGGGCGTCTCCAGAACTGAGGCCGGCTTGAGGGCAGGAGTCTGTGCGGAACATCAAAGCAACGTCACCCACACGGCACCGGGCCGTGAGAAGCTCAGTGGGAACCGCCGCTGCGTTCGCTTCCCTGCGCCGCGTCCCTGAAACAGAGGTCCCTATGTCTCCATCGTCTACCGTCACGCTCCGCTGGATGCCCGGCACGACCGACCGGGTCCGTTTCGAGAAAAGTGGCCGGAGGTTCACCGTGCTGCTCAGGGATATCGAACGGGTCAACGTCCACACGCTCAACCCACTGTACCTGAACGGGAAAGTAACCCTCCAGATCACCCGCGTTCACCTGTCGGACCTGATGGGCCGCCTGCGTCAGCACGTGACGCCCCGGACCGAAGGCACCGCCCTGAACGCCTGGGTAAACGAGGGTGGTCTGGCCGCCGACGAACCGGCGGACGACCTCCCCTAGCCTTAATCTGGCCTCGGGGTGACCGGGCGCGCGCTGGGACCTCAGGCGCGGGGTGGGAACGACAGGTGGCCCTCGAACTGCCACAGGTTGAACTTCTTGGGCTTCTTCTCGGTCAGGGTGCCGCGCATCAGGCCGTGCTGGGTCAGAACATGCACGTCGCAGCAGCCCCCCGCAGCTTCGCAGGCTTCACGCAGCGCCTGGATGTCCTCGTCGAGCGTGCCGGCCTGCTGCGCGCGGGGTTCGGCGAAGATGGTCAATCGTTTGTTCTGTGCGACGTGGTATTTCCCCTGCAAGGTCAGCATCGTCGTACCGTACCCCAAAGCGGGGCGGGCAATAGTTCCAGGGGACGAGCAGCAGGGGACGCGCGCCCCGGCCCGCCTCCCCTCCCTCCGCTAGACTCCCCGCATGTTTGCCCCCTCCGGTGCCCCGTCCGTCACGGTGGCTTTTCTCGCGGGCCTGATTTCCTTCCTCAGCCCGTGCGTGCTGCCGCTTCTTCCCAGTTACCTGGGCGTGATCGGCGGCGCGCGGGCACCGGTGGTGCGGGCGCTGGGCTTCATCCTGGGCTTTGCGCTGGTGTTTATCGCGCTGGGGGCGACGGCAAGCAGCCTGGGCGCACTGCTCGCGCCGCACAAGATTCTGCTGGGGCGGGTGGCGGCAGTGCTGATCCTCTTCTTCGGGCTGGTGATGCTGGGCGTGGTTCGCCTGCCGGTGCTGATGCGCGACACGCGCGCGCTGGCCGATGCCGGGGGATACGGCCCGGTTGCCCTGGGAGCGGCCTTTGCCTTCGGCTGGAGTCCCTGCCTCGGTCCGGCGCTGGGCAGCATCCTGGGGCTGGCCGCGAGCAGCGCGAGCCTGGGCACGGGCGTGGGCCTGCTCGCCGCGTACACCCTGGGCCTGGCCGTGCCGTTCCTGCTGGCCGCGCTGCTGTGGGACCGCCTGAACTTCCGCCGCCTGAACCGCTATGCGGGCATTTTTGAAAAGGTCGGTGGGGCGATTCTGGTCCTGGTCGGCGCGCTGATGTTGACCGGCCAGTTCACGCGGCTGGCGACGTTTTTTTATGAGGTGATGCCCGCGTGGCTGAGGGTATGAGGGGGCAGGAACAGACCGAGCAGGAACTAACCGAGGCCACCCCGCACCAAGGCCGCGCGCCACGCACCGCCCACGCCCTCCAGCTCCGCGACATCTGGCTGAGACTGGGCCGTGAGGTCATCCTGCGCGGCGTGACCCTGGACGTGCCCGCCGGCCAGGGCGTGACGCTCCTGGGCGAGAACGGGGCGGGCAAAACCACCCTGTTGCGGCTGCTGGCGTCGGGGCTGCGGCCCACACGCGGCGAGGGACGGGTGCTGGGGTTCGACCTGCGGGACGGGCGAGCGGTGCGTGACTGCATTCACCTGATGCCGGTGGACGCGGGGCTTTACCCCGACCTGACGGGGGCGGAGAATCTCGACTTCGCGCTGAAGATGCACGGGCAGCGCGGGGACGTGACGGGGGCGCTGCGGCGGGTGGGGCTGGAGCGGGCCGCAAACCGCCGGGTCCGTTTCCTGTCGGCGGGTATGCGCAAGCGGTTGGCCCTCGCGCGGGCGCATCTGCTGGCCCGCCCCGTGACGCTGGTGGATGAGCCGTTCGCCAATCTGGATGACGCGGGCCGGGCACTCACTTTGGACTTGCTGGGCGACCTCAGCACGCGGGGCGTGACACTGGTGGTCGCCGCGCACGAACCGCACCTCGCGCGGCAGGTGGCTCCCCGCGCGCTGCGGCTGGCAGGCGGAAAGCTGGAAGAGGCGTGAGGGTCGTGGGCCTCTCTCTTTCCCGGCAACCCACAACCCATAGCACAGCCCACAGCCCACACCCCCCGAAAGGCCACGCATGAACTCCGTCCTCATCCTCGCCCTCAAGGATCTGCGGGTCGTCGGGCGCACGCGGGACACGCTGCTGGCGACCGCTTTTTTCGCCGGGCTGGTGCTGCTGGTCCTCGGCCTCGCGCTGGGTGGGGACGGGGCAGCGCGCGCGCCCGCACAGGCAGCGGGGGTGGCGGCGGGAGCGGTGTGGACGGCGCTCGCACTCGCGGCCGCGGTGGGGGCGCAAAGGGCCTTCGCGCAGGAGCAGGAGGCCGGGGCGCTGGAGCAACTGACGCTCTATCCGGGGCCGCACGGGGCGCTGTACGTGGGCAAATTGCTGGGCGTGCTGGGGCCGCTGCTGCTGGTCGCGGCGTTCACGCTGCCGGCGGGCCTGATCCTGTTCGGCGCGGCGGGCGCGGGACGGGCGGTGCCCTGGCCAGCGCTGGCCCTGCTCACCGTGTTGGGCGTGGTGGGCTTTGCGGCGGGGACGACCTTTTACGGCTCCATCACCGTGAGCCTGCGGGCACGGGAAGCGCTGCTTCCAGCCCTGGCCTTCCCCATTCTGGTGCCGGTCGTGATCGCCACCGTCAAGGCCACCAGCCTGCTGCTGACAGGCGGCTGGACGCCCGAGGTGACGACCTGGGTGGTGTTCCTGGCCGCGTTCGACGTGGGAACGGTGATTCTGGCAACGCTGCTGTTTCCCTTCGCGGTGGAGGGGTAAAGCGGGAAGCCCCCGCTCCAGTGGCGTATGAACCACCAACATGCGGCGGGAAGACAGGGACTTGAGTTGTTGACGGCGCTTGAAGGCCGCCCGGAGCCGCCCCCCGCCCAGCTCAACCTGAACAGTTGCCGCCTGTCTTCCCTGCCGGACCTCCTGCGGCACGGTCAGGAAGTCCGGGTCCTGAGCGTGTACGACAACGACCTGCGCGACCTGCCGGACTGGCTGTGGGACTTCACGCGGCTGACCACCCTGAATCTCTCCGCCAACCGGCTGGCCGAACTCCCGGACGGGCTGGGACGGCTGACCGCGCTGCGGATGCTGGACCTGGGCCACAACGAGCTGCACTGTCTTCCCGAGGTGTTTACCCGCCTGACGGGGCTGAAGTTCCTGTATCTCAGCCACAACCGCCTCACGAGCCTGCCGGAATCGCTGCGGCAGCTGCGTTCGCTGGCCTACCTCAACGTCACGGACAATGCCTTCACGGCCCTGCCGGAGTGGCTGGGGGAGCTGGAGCAGCTGGTGGAGTTCCGCGCCTACAACAATGCCCTCACGTTTCTGCCCGGCAGCCTGGGCGACCTGAAGGAACTGCGGGAACTGCACGTCATGAAGAACGAGCTGGAACGCCTGCCGGCCGAGTTGGGCGGCTGCACCCGGCTGAACCGGCTGATGCTGCAAAGCAACCGGCTCACGGCCCTCCCGGAAGAGGTGGGAAAGCTCCCGGCCCTGGCCGAACTGGACCTGCGCTTCAATGCCCTCACCGCTCTGCCCGCCTCACTGGCCGGTCTGGAGGGGCTGCGCTTTCTGGACCTGCGGGCCAACAACCTGACGACGCTGCCAGAGGGGTTGGCCTTTCTGCCCCAGCTGGAGAAGCTGGACGTGCGCTGGAACCGGCTGTCGTCCCTCCCCCCCGCCTTTCGCCAGCTGGAGGAGCGGGGGTGCCTGATCTATACTTGAGGGCACCCCGCTTCCCGGACTACGCGCCGCCCGCCACCAGCAGCACCGCCCGCCCGTCGTGGTCCCCGGTCGTCTCGCCGGGCGTCTCCAGCCGCGACCCCAGGTCCACGTACCCCGCGCGCTTGTACGCACTGCGGCTGTTCAGCTTGTCGGCCAGGTCTTCGCGCGCCCCCTGAAAGCTCCGGTAGGGATGGCCGGGGCGGGGCAGCAGGCGAATCCCCTCCAGGCTGAAGGCTCCGGTAAAGGCGTACCCGCTTGCCAGCGGCACCGGGCCGAAAATCCGCCCGTGGTTGTTGGGCACCCAGAACGGCCCGTCGCTGAACGCCTCGCCCGGCCCGGTGGGGAGCATGGGATACAGGCGGCCCCCGACCTCGCCCCAGTAGCCGGTGCTGTGGCCGCCCTTCGGGCCATACCCGGCGGCGGTCATCGCGGCGAGGAGGCGCTCGCGGGCTTCCTCGGGCGTGCGCGCGGCGCGGTCCACAAAAATCACGTTGACCGGCTCGCGCAGGGTCCGCCCCCCCACCTTCTCACCCAGCCAGGTGGCGGGCACGAGGTCCTTGGTGATCATCCAGCGGCCCACCTCGCCCACGTCGGGGACCGGCACGGGGGCGTCGGCGGGGCGGTACGTGGCCGGGTCGGGCAGAGGCACGGGGGCGGCAGGCGCGGAGGCCGAGGGGGCGCAGGCCGCCAGCAGCGCGGCGGACAGGGCGGCGAGGGCCAGCAGGGGCAGGACACGGGAACGCTTCATGGGGCAGACCTCCGGGACAGAATCTCAGATAAGAACAGGAACAGGGCGTTGGCCCCTTCACCGTAGCAGCCGCCCGCCCCCCGCGCACGCCAGCGGGGACACTCGCACTTGTCCCGGCCCGGCCCGGGCGGGATGCTGCGCGCGAACGAAGTCCCGCGCCCCCCCACGGTCCGGGCATCACGGTCTGGGGGGCCAGGACGGGTCAGAATGGGGTTTGACATGAGACAAGACCGCGTGACGACGCTGCTGGGGGCCGCGACCCTGCTGGCCCTGGGGATAGCGGCAGTGCTGGGCCTGCGCGCACCGCTGGATCAAAATCAGGGGTCCCTGGTGCGGCTGATGTTCGTGCATGTGCCGAGCGCGTGGCTGAGTTACCTGGCCTACGGCGGCACAGGTCTGTTCGGGCTGCTGTACCTGCTGACCCGGCAGAGGCGCTGGGACCGCCTGGCGATGAGCAGCGCCGAGATCGGGGTGCTGTTTACCCTCTCCACCATCGTGGGCGGGATGCTGTGGGCCAAGCCGACCTGGGGCGCGTACTGGGTGTGGGACGCCCGGCTGACCACCACGGCGCTGAGTCTGGTCGTCTACGGCGGTTACCTGCTGATTCGCAGCCTGATGGACGACCCCGAGCGCCGGGCGCGGGTGGCGGCGGTGATCGGGCTGGTGGGCACGCTGTACGTGCCGGTCAACTACATGGCGGTGGAATGGTGGCGCGGCGTTCACCAGACCCAGACGCTGCGGCTGCTGGGCAAACCCAGTTTCGAGGCGGCCCCGATCTACGGCTGGGTGCTGCTGGTGGGGACCGTCGCCTTTACGCTGCTGTACTTCTACCTGCTGCGTGTGCGGGGCATCCTGGCGGCCCGCGAGGACGCGCGCGAGGAACGCGAACTGATGGACGAACTGAACGGGCTGGAGGTGGCGCGTGGATAAATATGCCGGGTACGTGGCCGTGGTGTACGTGGTGACCTTCGTGCTGCTGGGCGCGTATCTGGCCTGGATGTGGCTGAGACTGCGCGCCCTGCGTGAGGAGGACCGCGAATGACGCCCACCGCCCCCCTGCCCCGGGCCAGACGGCGCAGGCGGAGCCCGTTGCCGGTCGTGCTGGGCGTGGTGGCGCTGGTGGCGCTGACCGCCTTTATCGCCTTCGGGAACCTGGGTAAGAGCCTGGAATACTTCGTGACGCCCACCGAGTACCTCCAGCAGCGCTCGGAGCTGGAAGGCCGCCCGCTGCGTATCGGCGGGCTGGTGAAGGCGGTGCAGTACAACCCGCAGACCTTGAACCTGAAGTTCGACGTGACGGACGGCGGCGCGACCTTTCCGGTGCAGTACCAGGGCGCCGTCAGCGACCTCTTCAAGGAAAACCAGGGCGTGGTGGTGCGCGGCGAGTTTCAGGGCAACACCTTCCACGCCACCGAACTCGTTGTGAAACACAGCGAGGAATACCACGTGCCCCAGACACAGGCCGAACTCAAGGACCTGCTGAAGCAGAGCGAGTGATGAGGCGCGGGCCATGCTGAACCTGATCTCCTTTCAGGCAAGCGGACTGGGGGCGCTGGGACAACTCGCGCTGCTGGCGGCGCTGGCCTTCACGCTGGGCGGAACGTGGCTGGCGGTGGTGGGCGGGCTGCGGGCCGACACCCGGGCGACCGAGGCGGCGCGCCGGGCGGTCTGGGCCGTCTTCGCGCTGGTGAGCCTCGCCACTCTGACCTTGATGGTGGCCCTGCTGCGCGACGACTTCAGCGTGCGGTACGTGGCCGAACATTCCATGCGGACCTCCCCGACCTGGGTCAAGGTGACGAGTCTGTGGGGCGCGCTGGAAGGCAGCATTCTGCTGTGGGCGTGGCTGCTGGCCGGCTACGCCTTCATTCTCAGCCTGACGGTGCGGCGCGACGCGCTGCGGCCCTGGGCGCTGGGGGCGATGTTCGTCAGCCTGCTGTTCTTCGTGGGGGTGTGCGCGAGCATTGCCAGCCCCTTCACGCCGCTGGCGCAGATTCCCGCCGACGGGGCCGGGCCGAATCCCGCCCTGCAAAACCACTGGATGATGGCCGTTCACCCGGTCCTGCTGTATCTGGGGTTCGTGGGCCTCAGCGTGCCGTTTGCCTACGCGGTGGCCGCGCTGGTCACGGGCCGCTTATCGGACCACTGGGTCGTGGTGACGCGGCGCTGGACGCTGCTGGCCTGGGCCTTTCTGACCGCCGCGATCGTGGCGGGCGGCTGGTGGAGCTACGAGACGCTGGGCTGGGGCGGCTACTGGGCCTGGGACCCGGTGGAGAATGCGTCCTTCATTCCCTGGCTGCTGGTCACGGCCTTCCTGCACAGCATCCAGATTCAGGAACGGCGCGGGCTGATGCGGTCGTGGAACGTGTGGCTGATCGTGCTGGCCTATGCGAGTACCGTGCTGGGCACCTTCCTGAACCGCTCCGGGATCGTGCAGAGCGTCCACGCTTTCGCGGGGGGACCGGTGGGGCCGGTGTTCCTGGGCTTCCTGGCCTTTTTGCTGATCCTGGGCATCGGGCTGGCCGCCTGGCGCGCCCCCCACCTGCGCGACGAGGCCGATCCGCCCGCGCCGATCAGCCGTGAGGGCGCCTTCCTGGCGGGCAACTGGCTTTTTCTGGTCTTCGCGGTGATGGTGCTGGTCGGCACGCTGTTTCCGACGGTGGTGGAGGCGGTGCAGGGACGGCGGGACGCCTCGGTGGGTCCGGCCTTCTACAACGCCTTTGCCATTCCGCTGGGGCTGGGCCTGCTGCTGCTGATGGGCGTGGGGCCGCTGCTGCCCTGGCGACGGGCGGACGGGCAGAGTTTCTGGCGGGCGCTGCGGCCCCTGCTGCTGGCGGGGCTGGGCGCGGCGCTGGTGGCCCTGGTGCTGGGCGTGCGGGCCTGGGGTGTGCTGGGGACGGTGGCGCTGGCTGCATACAACCTCGCCGGATTGGGCCTGTTGACCGCCAGAGCCGTGAAGCAGCGGGGCGGCGGGCTGGGCGGTCTGGTGCGCGAGCAACCCCGGCGGTACGGCGCGTATCTGGCGCACGTCGGGCTGATTGTCGTGGCGCTGGGCATCGCCTTTTCGGGAACATACCGGCGGGACGCGCAGGCCACGCTGAATGCCAGTGCGGCCCCCGTCCATCTCCTGAACGAGACGCTGGCGCTGCAAGGCACGCGGCGCGACGCCAGACCTTACGGGCAGTCGGCGGTGGCTCGCGTTCTGATCGACGGACAGCCCTTCGAGGCGCGGATGAACACCTACGTGCAGGCGGGGGGCACGGCCTTTCCCGCGCCAGCGGTGCGCTACGGCGTGCTGGGCGACACGTATCTGGTCGTGACCGCCTTTGATCCGCAGGGCAGATGGGCCAGCGTGCGATTGATCGAGAGTCCGCTGGTGTCGTGGATCTGGTGGGGCACGCTGATCGTGGTGCTGGGCGCGGGCCTGACGCTGGTGCCCCCCCGCCGGGCGACGGCGCGGGTCCCGGCCCTGCGGACGGCTCCGGCGACCGATTGAGGCCGCGAAGCAAGCGAGAGGACCTATGACTGAGATTCCTTCCACTCCCAAGACGTCTGCCCCGGCCCCGCTGTGGCGGCGGCTGCTGCCCCCCTTGATCGCCGCCGCGCTCGTCGCGGTGCTGGGCGCGGCCCTGCTCAGCCCCTCGCACAACGCCACCGACGGCGGGCCGCTGGTGGGCAAACCTGCGCCCCAGTTCACGCTGACCAGTCTGGACGGGACCCCGGTCAGCCTCGCCGCGCTGAAGGGCCGCCCGGTCGTGCTGAACTTCTGGGCGTCGTGGTGCGGGCCGTGCCGCGAGGAAGCGCCGCTGTTCCGCGAACTCAGCACCCGGCAGAGCGCGGGGCAGGGCCTGGCGGTCGTCGGCGTGCTGTTTCAGGAGACGAACGAGCAGAATGCCCGCGACTTTATCCGCGACTACGCCCTGGCCTATCCCAGTCTGCGGGACCCCGGGATCAGGACCGGCATCAACTACGGCGTGGCGGGCATTCCCGAAACCTTCTTCATCGACCCGCAGGGCGTCGTGCAGCACGTGGACCGGGGCGGACTGACCCGCGAGCGGCTGAACGTGGGGCTGAAGAAGATCGGTGTGGCGGGGCTGTGAGGGAGCCGTCGGCGGTCCCCCGCCTGCTGCCTGCCGCCGCCTGCCTGCTGCTCTCGGCGGCCCTGGCGCTCAGCCCGGCGCAGGAATCCCGCGCCGAGCGTCTGGGCAACAACCTGCGCTGCCCGATCTGCACGGGCGTGCCGATCACCGAGAGCACCAACGACATCAGCCGCGAGATGCTGCGGGACGTGCGGGGGCAGGTGGCGGCGGGGCGCAGCGACCGCGAGATCTATGCCTATTTCGCGGCGCGCTACGGTAATTTCGTGCTGCTCGATCCACCCAAGGAAGGCAGCAACCTGCTGCTGTGGGGGGCACCGCTCGCCGCGCTGGCCGCGGGCGGGGCCGTGCTGTGGGGCTTTCTGCACCGCCGACGCCCGGTGGGTGAGGCGGCGGTCATGCCCGTGACCGAGGACCCCTTCGACCCCTACCTCGCGGAAGTGCAGCGCCACACCGGGCAGGAGCGGGCGCGGCCGTCCGGCACCCGGGATGGGGGCCAGGCATGAGCCTGAGCCTGGTGCTGCTGGCGCTGATCCTGCTGGCGTCGCTGTGGCTGGTGCTGGAGCCGCTGCGGGCCTCGGCCCCGGCCGACCCGGACAGGGCCGAACGGGAGCGCCTGACGGCGGAACGTGACCGGCTGTACGCCGAACTCACCACGCTGGAGGACGAGCCGCGGCGCCCCGATCTGGAACGCCGGACGGCGCTGGCCCTGCGGGGCCTGGACGCGCTGCCGCCCGCACCCCGCCCCGGCCGGACGCAAACGCTGGCGCTGGCGGGTGTGGCCGCAGCGGCGCTGG
>NZ_JHAC01000002.1:0-112500 GCF_000599865.1 Deinococcus phoenicis
GGGGACGGCCTACCCGAAAGTCATCGGCCTGCCCGAAAGCAAGGCGACGATGGTCGGCATGCCCGTGCGTGAACAGCGCCTGCCCCGCGCGGAAGCCCTGGCGCGGCTGGGCCTGCGGGACGGCCCGCTGACCCTCTTGATCATGGGCGGCTCGCAGGGGTCGCTGGCCCTGAACAACGCCGTGCCCGACATCCTGCGCGAGATTTTTGGACCGGAAGGGCGCTCGCCGGAGGGGCCGGTGCAGGTGCTCCACTCCACCGGGCCGCGCTGGCTGGAGGAGGTGGCCCCGCGTGTCGCGGACCTGCCCTGGTACAGGCCGGTCGGGTACACCGACGCGGTGGCGGCGTGGTCGGCCTCCGACCTGGCGATCACCCGCGCGGGGACGGGCACGCTGGCCGAGGCGGCCTTCCACGGCATCCCGCTGGTGATGGTGCCGCTGCCCGAGTCGGCGGAAAACCACCAGTTCCACAACGCGCTCAGCGTGCAGGAGGCCGGGGCGGGGCGGGTGGTCGAGCAGGCCGATCTGGCCGGGAAGCTGGGCGGGGCGGTGCTAGAGTGTGCGGTGCCTGGCACGCGCGCCGCGATGCGGGAGGCGGCCTGCTCGCGCTCGCCCGCCGGGGCGGCGGGCCGTTTCGCGGACCTCGTGGAGCGGCACCTGCGCTGAGGGCGGGCCTTGTTCCGCCGAGCGCGCGTGCCCCCGGACCCCTTCCACCATGACTGATTCCCCTCCCCCCTCCCCCGCTTCCCCGGCCCCGCCGTCCTCCTGCCCGCCGTCCCCGCCGCCGCACTACCACCTGATGGGCATCGGCGGCATCGGCGTGAGCGCCTTCGCGCGGCTGCTCGCGGCGCGGGGCGTGCGGGTCAGCGGGTGCGACGCCCAGACCTCCGAACTCACCGAGCAGCTGGAACGGGAAGGGATCGCAGTCGCGGTCGGCCATGACGCCGCGCACGTGGTGGGCGTGGACGTGCTGATCGCCTCCGAGGCGGTGCCCAAGGACCACCCCGAACTGGCCGCCGCGCGGGCCGCCGGGGTGGAGGTCCGGCCCCGCATGACCCTGCTGGACGAACTGCTGCGCGCCTCGCCCTCGGTCGGCGTGATCGGCACGCACGGCAAGACCACCACCACCTCGATGATCGCGGTCGCCATGCAGGGCGCGGGGCTGGACCCGGCGGCCTTCGTGGGCGGCATCGTGCCCGAGTTCGGCAGCAACGCGCGCGTCGGCAGCGGGCCTTTCGTGGCCGAGGTGGACGAGTCCGACCGGGCCTTCGCGGCCCTGCACTGCGAGACCGCCGTCTTCACGAACGCCGAGGACGACCACGTGGGCGGCAACCAGGCGACCTACTGGGAGACGGTCGAGGAGCAGCACGCGGGCTTCGCGCGCTTCGTGGGCCAGGCGCGGCGGGTGCTGTTCTGCGCCGACTGGCCGGGGCTGGAGGCGCTGTGCGCCGGGGCACCCGAACGCCTGAGCTACGGCCAGTCGGAGGGGGCCGACTACCGCGCGGTGAACCTGCGCCCCGACGCGGACGGCACGACCTTCACCGTGCTGAAGCGGGGGGAGCCGCTGGGCGAGGCCCGCGTGGGCCTGCCGGGCACCCACAACGTGCTCAATGCGCTGGCGGCCCTGGCCGTGACCGACCTGTACGGCGGGAACTTCGGGGCCGCCGCCGCCGCGCTGGCCGCTTTCCGGGGGCCGGGCCGCCGCTGGCAGCGCATCGGGGAACTGAACGGCGCCCTGGTCATCGACGACTATGCCCACAACGCCACCAAGGTCGCGGCGGCGGTGCAGGCCGCGCGGCAGACCGGCCGCCGGGTGCGGGTGGTCTTCCAGCCCCACCGCTACCTGCGCACCCAGCAGTCCTGGCCCCGCCTCGCCGACGCACTGATGGCCGCCGACGAGGTGCTGCTGCTGGACATCGCCGCCGCCTCCGAGACGCCCATTCCCGGCATTCACGCCACGCTGGTGAGTGGCCGCATGGTGCAAAACGGGCACGCGGGCGTGCGCTACCTGCCCGACCGCGCGGAGGTCGTGCGCTACCTGCGCGAGACGGCCGGCGCGGGCGACATCATCGTGACGATGGGTGCGGGCGACGTGTGGAAGCTTTCGCGCGAACTGGCCGGAGTGAGCGCGTGACCGCCCTCCCCGGGACCGTCAGCCGCACGGGGGCGCGGGTGGAGCGCCTGCCCCTGGCCCGCTTCACCACCCTGGGCGTGGGCGGCGAGGCCGAGGTGTGGTTCGTCGGCCACGCGGAGCAGCTCGCGGAGGCGCTGGAGGCCCCGTACCGCATCCTGGGCGGCGGCAGCAACCTCGTCATCGCCGACGAGGGCGTGCCCGAGCGGGTTTTGCGCCTGACCGGCCCGCTGGCGGTGGCCGACCTGACGCCCGACCCCGCCCTCAGCGACGCCGAAACGGTCGTGACCGGCTGGGTGGGCGGCGGCGTGCCCCTCCCCGGATTGATTCGCAAGCTGCAAAAGCTGGGGCTGTCCAACCTGGAAGGCACGGTCGGCATTCCCGCCCAGGTCGGCGGCGCGGTCTGGATGAACGCGGGCACCCGCTTCGGCGAGATGTTCGACGGCCTGCACACCCTGGAGATCGTGACCCCGGAGGGAAGGCGGCAGGTCACGCCCGCACAGCTGAGCTGGGGCTACCGTCAGAGCGGCATTCCCCGGGGCCACGTGGTCTCGCGCGTGCGCCTGAAGCTGCGCCGCGCCGCGCCGGAGGCGGTGCTGGCCAAGATGGACTTTGCCGACGTCGCGCGCAAGGGCCAGCCCAAGATGAAGACGCCGGGGTGCGCCTTCAAGAATCCCGGCGGCGTCTCGGCGGGCCGACTGATCGACGAGGCCGGGCTGAAGGGCACCCGCGTCGGGAATGCCATGATCGCCCCCGAACACGCCAACTTCATCGTGAACCTGGGCGGGGCCAGCAGCGCGGACGTGCACGCCCTGCTGCGGTTGATCCGGGAGCGCGTCGGCGTGCCGCTGGAACTGGAATACGAACTGTGGCCCGGGCAGGACTGAGGGGAACCCGGGCGGCCTGGCCGCTCTCTCCCGCTGCGCCCGATTTGATGACAGGATAGGCCCCATGACCGACCCTGAGCCGCGCGTCAGGAACCGCCGGATCACTGCCGTTCCTCCCGCGCCGGAACCCACCCCCGTCTCCCCCGACCTCTCCCCCGAGGTCCCGGCCCCCGAAGTTTCCCCGGAGGGCGCGCCCCCCCTCCCCCGGGGCCGGCGGTCCCGGATCAACCGCCGCCGGCTGTGGTGGAGCCTGGGGGCCGTGCTGGTGGCCGGGTTGCTGGCCGCGAGCTGGTTCGCGTTGCCGGTCCGCAGCGTGACTATCGGGGGCAACCACCAGCTCCCGGAGGCGCAGGTGCGGCAACTGGCGGGGCTGACGCCGGGCTTCTCGTGGCCGTACTACGGCGCGTGGCGGGCGCAGGGCCTCGCGCACAGCCCCTGGGTGCAGTCGGCGGTGGTCACGCGGCGCTTCCCGGACGCGGTGGACGTGCGGGTGGTGGAGCGCGTGCCGTTCGCGCGCTGGCAGCGCCCCGACGGGAGCGTGGTGGCCCTGGCCGAGGACGGGACGGTGCTGCCCGGCGCGCGCCTGCCGGACACGCTGCCGCTGCTGAGCGGCTGGGGACCGGACCGGCTGCGCGACGCCCTGTTCGTCGCGCGCGCCCTGGGGCAGTACAATGTCCAGTCGGTCGCCTATACGCCTTCCGGCATCACGGCGAAAACGGCGGGCGGGACGGTCTGGAGCGGCGACCTCAAGAATCTGCTGAAGTATGCTGGGGCCATCGTGCAATTTCCCAGCAAGCAAATCCACATCTACCCCTGGGGGGTGAGCGTCCAGTAATGAAGGACAACCCGATCATCGTGGGGCTGGATATCGGCACCACCAAAATCACCACCGTCATCGGCGAGGTCGCGCCGAACGGGACCGTCGACATCATCGGTGAAGGCAGCGTGCCCAGCGAGGGCATGAAGCGCGGCGCCGTCGTGAATCTGGAGCGCGCCACCCACGCCATCCGCCAGTCGGTGCAGAACGCCGAGCGCGTCAGCGGCGTGCGGGTCGGCAGCGTGTTCGTGTCGGTCGCGGGCAACCACGCCAAGGCCATCACCAGCCACGGTCTGGCCGCGATCCGGCGCAATCAGGAAATCACCCAGGCGGACGTGGACCGCGCCATCGAGAACGCGCGGGCCGTGCCGCTGGACCCCAACCTGGAGATCATCCACACGCTGCCGCAGGAATACGTCGTGGACGGCCAGGAAGGCATCAAGAACCCGGTCGGGATGCACGGCGTGCGGCTGGAAGTGGACGTGCATATCGTGGCCGGGACCGCCGGGCCGCTGCTGAACCTGCGCCGCTGCGTGCAGGAGGCGGGGCTGAAGGTCGAGGGCTTCGTGCTCCAGGCCCTGGCCTCGGGCCTCGCCACGCTGGAAGCCGCCGAGCAGTCGCAGACGGTCATCGTGATCGACATGGGCGGCGGCACCACCGACGTGGGCGTGTTCAAGCGCGGGAATCTGGCGCACTCGGCCTGCATTCCCATCGGCGGCGAACACGTCACGGCCGACCTCGCGCAGATCCTCAAGATTCCGCACGAGGAGGCCGAGAACGTCAAGCGCAAGTACGGCGCGGCGGTGCCCGAACTGGCCGACCCCGACCTCACGTTGGAGATCACCAGCGCGAACGGCAGCACCCACGCCATCAGCGCCTTCGAACTCTCGCGCATCATCAAGCCGCGCCTCTCCGAGATTTTCGGCCTGGTCCGCGACGAGATCGACCAGGCCCTCGGGCCGGTGGAACTGGTGGCGCAGGGCGTGGTGCTGACCGGCGGCGCGAGCCTGCTGCGCGGCATCCCCGAACTCGCCCGCGACCGCTTCCGGCTGCCGGTGCGGCTGGGCCGTCCGCGCGGTATCGGCGGCCTGACCGACATCGTGAGCGGCCCCGCGCACTCGACCGGGGTCGGCCTGGTGCTGTACGGCATCGGGCAGGACGGCAAGGTGCCCCTCTCGGTCTTCCGCGACGAGCCGGAAGCGGCACCCGCCCCCACACCGGCCACGACCGGCGGCAAGGGCAGCGCGCCCCAGGGCGGGACACAGAGCGGCGGAGCACAGGGCAGCGCAGGCCAGGGCGGCCAGCCCGAGGTCACGGTGGTCACACCTGCCGTAGCCGCTCCCAAAAAGGACAAGGACGACAAGGGCAGCAGCTTCATGGACCGCGTGCGCGGCATCTTCAAAGACTGGCTGTGAGGGAACGGGCGGTCAAGGCCACGGCCTTCTCCCCTCTTCCCGGCCAGTTCCGGCAGGTCCTGGCCTTGAACTCGGTTAAACTACAGCGCATGACAGTGGCCGCCACCAGAGGCAGGCCGCTTCCTAAGGAGACATGATGCAAGCGGCCAGAATTCGCGTGATTGGCTTGGGTGGGGCGGGGAACAATGCCGTGAACCGCATGATCGAATCGGGACTCGAGGGCGTCGAGTTCGTCGCCGGGAACACCGACGCGCAGGTGCTCGCCAAGAGCCACGCCGAGGTCCGCATTCAGCTCGGGGACCGCCTGACGCGCGGCCTGGGCGCCGGGGCGGACCCCGAGGTGGGTGAAAAGGCCGCCCTGGAGGACCGCGAGCGGATCAAGGAGTACCTGGACGGCACCGACATGCTGTTCATCACGGCGGGCATGGGCGGCGGCACCGGCACCGGCAGCGCGCCGGTCGTGGCCGAGATCGCCCGCGAGATGGGCATTCTGACGGTCGCCATCGTGACCCGGCCCTTCAAGTTCGAGGGACCCAAGCGCCAGCGCGTGGCTGAAGAGGGCATCAATAAGCTCACCGAGCGCGTGGACGGCATGATCGTGGTGAACAACGAGAAGTTGCTGACCGCCGTGGACAAGAAGGTCTCCTTCCGTGAGGCGTTCCTGATCGCCGACCGCGTGCTGTACTACGGCGTCAAGGGCATCAGCGACGTGATCAACGTGGAAGGCATGATCAACCTCGACTTTGCGGACGTGCGCAACATGCTCTCCAACTCGGGCACGGTGCTGATGGGCATCGGCGCGGGCCGGGGCGAGAAGGTGGCCGAAGAAGCCGCCATGAGCGCGATCCACTCCCCGCTGCTCGAACGCGGCATCGAGGGTGCCCGCCGCATCCTGATCAACGTGACGGGCGGCTACGACCTCTCGATGACCGACGCCAACGAGATCGTGGAAAAGATCCGCGAGGCCACCGGCTTCGAGGACCCCGACATCCTCTTCGGCATCACGCCCGACGAGGCCGCCGGGGACGAGGTGCGCGTGACCGTGATCGCCACCGGCTTTGGCGAGGGCACCTTCCCGACCGGGCTGAGCCTGGGCAAGCCGGGCAGCCGGGGCACCAGCATCGACACCATCGTGCGGCCCGTGCGCGGCCAGGGCAGCAGCTACGACCCCAAGGACTACGACATTCCCGCCTTCCTAAGAAACGTCGGGCGCGAGTAACAACCACAGGGGATAAGAGGGGTCGGGGCAGCTGCTCGCGGCCCCTCCCGCCTTTCAGGGCGCTGGGACTTTTCCGGGTGCTGACACCTTTCCGGGAGTGGGGAGCCGCAACTCGGTCAGCAGGGCGCGGTGGTCGCTCAGCACGTCGGGGAGCGGGGTGGACCGTTCGGCGGCGGCTCCGGCCGTCCAGAGAAAGTCAATGCGCGAATGCCCGAAGCGGGCGTGGTGCGTGAAGCCGAAGCCCACCCCGACGGCCGGAAAGGCGTCGGTCAGGCCGAGGGCACGCAGCCGCCGGTGCAGTTCACCGCGCGGCGGGGCGTTCAGGTCGCCCGCCAGGATCACGGGGCCGGGCGCCGTTCGCAGGACGCCCTGGACCACCCCCACGAAGTCGCGCCGCGCCGCGAGCCGGCGGGCCACCCGCTGCGGCAGGGAACGCCGCAGCCGGGTATCACTGGCACCGGGCAGGAGGCCCAGCGTGGGAAGGTGGGTGTTGACCACCGTCACCGTCTGCCCGGCGACCCGCACGGTCGTCACGAGAACCGCGTGCGGCGAATGCGGAAAGGTCAAGGCCCGCGACTTCAGGACGGGCCGCCGGGAGAGCGTCAGCAGCTCGTCGTGCCGGGTGAGGGTCCAGCCAGGAAAGGCCGCCCGCACCCGCGTCTCGTAGCCCGCCTGCCGGTCATGGTCCAGGGCTTCCTGAAGGGTCAGGAGGTCTGCCCGCTCGCGCCGGGCAAGGGCGGCCAGCCGCAGCGGGTCCGCACCCGCGAAGTCCGCATTCAGAGACAGCACGCGCAGGGAAATCCCGTTCGCTCCCTTTCCCGGAGGCACACGGGGCAGCACGAAGCCGACCTGCAAGACCGTGAAGACCAGGGCTGCCGCGATGTTCCACGCCGCCCAGCCCCACCGCTTTCGCCTCAGGGCCGCCCAGGCCAGCCCCAGCGGCACGGGGAGCAGGAGTTGCGGGGGCACACTGTCCAGGCCCGCCACCCACCACCACGTCTCCGAGCGGGCGCGGGCCAGCAGGCCCCAGGCGAGGGCCAGGAGGGCAAAGGCGAGCGAGAGGGCGGGCAGGCGGCGCATCCGGGGAGGGCGCGGCCGCCTACACGCTCAAGGTCTTGGCGCAGCTGTACAGGTCGCGGCTCACGTCCTTGCGGCGGTCCCAGGTTTCCGGCAGGGGCGTGAGGCTGATCTCGCCGTTGGTTCGCCCGACCATCACGTCACTGCGGCCGTCCATCAGGGCGTACACGGCGGCCTCACCCAAACGGCTCGCCAGCACACGGTCACTGCTGACCGGCGAGCCGCCGCGCTGGATGTGGCCCAGGATGCTGACGCGCGTTTCCAGCCCGGTCCCGGCCTCGATGGCCCCGGCCACGCCCAGCGCGCCGCCCGGATAGCCCTCGGCCACGATGATGATGGAGCTGGCCTTGCCCTTCGCCACGCTGTCCTTCACGATCTGCACGACGCCGTCCACGGGCTTGGGGTCCTCGGGGATGAAGACTTCCTCGGCCCCCCCAGCCACGGCCACCTCCAGGGCGATGTGCCCGGCGTGGCGGCCCATCACCTCGATCACGAAGATGCGCTCGTGGCTGGCCCCGGTGTCGCGCAGCTTGTCCACCGCGTCCAGCGCCGTCTCGACCGCCGTGAAGTACCCGATGGTGTGGTCGGTGCCGTACAGGTCGTTGTCGATGGTGCCGGGAATGCCCACCACCGGAATGCCGTGTTCCTGTTGCAGGAGGTGCGCGCCGTGAAAGCTGCCGTCGCCGCCGATCACGATCAGGCCGTCCACCCCCCACTCGCGGAGGTACTGCGCGCCTTTCGCGCGGCCCTCAGGGGTGCGCCAGGTGTGCGAACGGGCGGTCAGGAGAACCGTGCCGCCGCGCTGGATGGTGTTGGCCACGTCGCGTGGCCCGATCAACCGCAGGTCGCCTCGGTGCAGGCCGGAAAACCCCCGGCGCACGCCCACGACCTCGACCCCCTGATGGGTCGCGGTGCGGACGACCGCGCGGATGGCGGCGTTCATGCCGGGCGCGTCGCCGCCGCTGGTCAGGACGGCCAGGCGCTTGATCCCGGCGGGGTTGGGGTGTTCGGTCAGGTGGGGGATATCGGTCACGGGGAAACTCCTCGGGCAGAGGGCTTGGAGGGCCAGGCGGGTTCCGCTGGAACGCTCTCGCGGGGGGCTTCAACGCCGAGCGGCGGCGAGCAGGAACCGGGACGAAGTTCGGGAACTGGACGGAATCCGGATCAGGCGTCCTGCGTGACCTGAAGGGCCAACGCATAAGCGTCATTCTTACGCAAACCCCGGGCGGTCAGCAATTCCCGGATTTCCCGCGCGCCCCGGCCCTCGCCCGCCCAGGTCTGCGCCAGGGCCGCATAGTCGGGTTCCTCCTCGCCGGGGACAGCCTCGCCCACCGCGCGGCCCGCGACGACCACCACGATCTCGCCGCGCACCCCAGCCCCGAAGCGGGCGGCGAGGCCGGTGAGTGTTCCCCGGGCCGTCTCCTCGAACTTCTTGGAGAGTTCGCGCGTGACGCTGGCTTCCCTCGTCTCGCCGCAGACTCCGGCGAGATCGGTGAGGGTGGCGGCGAGGCGGTGCGGACTCTCGTACAGCACGGTCGTCTCGGGGCGGGCGGCGACGGCGGCAAGGCGCTCCTTGCGCTCGCGGCCCGACCGGGGCAGAAAGCCCTCGAAGGTGAAGCGGGCATTCGGCAGGCCCGACAGCACCAGCGCCGGAACAAAGGCGGTGGCGCCCGGCAGCACCTCCACCGGGATGTCGGCGGCCACCGCCGCCCGCACCAGCTCCGCGCCGGGGTCACTGATGCCCGGCGTGCCCGCGTCGCTGACGTAGGCCAGGCGGGGGTGCTGCTCCAGCACCTGCGGCGCCCGGTGCATGGTGTGCGCGTCCAGACGCACCAGCGGACGGCTGATGCCCAGATGCGCCAGCAGCAGGCCCGTGCGCCGCGTGTCCTCGCAGGCGACGGCGTCCGCCACGCGCAGCACCTCCACCGCCCGGAGGGTGATATCGCCCAGATTGCCCACCGGGGTCGGGACCAGCCAGACGTGCGGGGAGGCAGGCCCGGCGGTCACGGACGCCCTCCGCCGGACCAGTGCTCAGCCACCCGTCCGCTCCTAATCATTGCCCCCATTGCCCAGCCCGCCCAGGGCGGGCACCGCCTCGGCCACCAGGCCCGGTGTGGGCTTGAGGCGAATGCGGACCTTGCGGGGGCGATTCAGGGCGCTGGTGATGCGTGCGCGCAGCAGTTCGGCCTCACCGACCGTCACGGTCACGACCGTCCCCTCGGGAAGCCGCGCCCCGATCAGCACGACCACGCCGTCCTCCACGATGCCCTTGTAGGCCCTCATATGCCCCCCACTCTATGCCCAACGCCACGCGCCGCTGCCGGGGAGGCGCGCCGGGGGGATCCGGACCGCCGGTTCACCCTGCTCCGGCTCACGCTTCCCGTCCCTGGGCATGACGCTGCCGCCGCTCCGCACTGGAGAGGGCTTCACGCAGCGCCACGATCTCGCTCTCGCGGGCACCCCCCAGCCGGGCGTAGCGGTCGATGACCTCCGACGCCTCGCGCCGCCGGTCCAGCCGCAGCAGGATCGTCCCGAGGTGTTCGCCGCCCACGAAGTACGCGCGGGGATTTTCCGGGTCGGCCACGATCTGCGCCCGCGCCGCTTCCAGGCGTGCCAGCGTGGCCCGGTGGCGGTTGACCTGCCAGCGCACCAGATAGGTGGCCAGCGCAAAGGTCAGCAGCGCCCCCAGCACCGACGCGCTGTAGACCTCCGGCACCCCGAGCTGCACGCCCAGCCGCACCGTCAGCGGAAAGCAGAAGGCCAGCACCACCAGCACCGCCAGCGTCGCCGCGTAATTCACCGTAGCTCCGGCAGGAAGGCGAGCATGGGGAACAGTTTAGCGTGTGGGCTGTAGGATGGAAGGTGCAGGCAAGAAAAGCCGGGTGGGAGACGCCCCCTCCGCCTCCCACCCGGCTTTTTCCCACAGCCCTTACCCTCTATCCTCCCTCCCATGCGCCTGCACCTGATCACCGTCGGCGAACCGAAACTCGCCTATGCCCGCACCGGGTGGGACGAGTACGAGAAACGGCTGCGGCGTTATCACAAGGTGCAGGTGACGCGCGTGGCCGGCAAAACGCAGGCGCAGGAATCCGAAGCGGTGGCGAGGGCGGCGGGGCGCACCCCGCTGGTCCTGCTCGACCCACGCGGCGGCCAGTTCAGCAGCGAGAATCTCAGCGCCTATCTGGACGCCCAGGCCCTCGGCGGCACCGGCGAACTCGGCTTCGCCATCGGCGGCCCAGAGGGGCACACGGACGACCTGCGGTCCAGGGCGCACCGGCTCTGGAGCCTCGGCCAGCTCACGCTGCCGCACGACCTCGCCATGATCGTGCTGCTCGAAGCGCTGTACCGCGCGGCGACCATCAGCGCGGGGGAACCGTATCACCGGGGGTGAGTGGGCTGTGGGAAAAGAGGAAGGTGGGAGACGCACGCCGCGCCGCCCACCCCTCTTTTCTCTCCTGCCACTGGCAGACCCTCAGAACCGGAACAGCACCCCCGCCCGGTACACGTTCTGCCGCCCGAAGTTGCCCTCAGCAAAGCCGTCGAGGGGGCCGGGCAGGCCGAAGCGTGCGCCCAGGGTGGTGTGCAGGGACGTGCTGCTGACGGAGCCGAGCGGCACCGTGACGCCCACGCCCGCATAGGGCCGCAGCAGAAGCAGATTCACGCTCAGCAGCGCGTCCGCGCCTACCCACAAGCCACCTTGCCCCCGCAGCGAGGTCTCCAGGGTGCCGCGCACTTCGGTCTGTACGGGGCCGAAGCCCGCCACCCGGCCGTAGGCGCCCGCATGCAGGCCCAGATTCCCGCCACCCGCCGTCACCCCAGCCTGCACGCCGAACCGCTCCGCCCCTGCTGCGCCGCCCATCAGGGCCGCCAGCAGCAGGACTGTCCCAAGTCGCTTCATGCTCAGAGTGTCGGCAAGCGTCATGCGAGGGAGATGTGAAAGCACTCATGTGAGGGGTTGCAGGGTGTGGCCTGTGGGAAAAGACAGGGTGGGAGACGCTTCCCAAGCCGCCCACCCCTCTTTTTCTCCTCCAACCCACGCCCCACGATCTAGATCGCCTGCACCTCGAACCGCAGCCCCAGCGCCTCCGTCTCGGCGTTCGGATCGCGCCCCGCAACGAGGGCGTACCCGGCGCGGCCTTCGGTCAGCCAGGTGTCGGTGACGCGCTTGAGGTCGTCCAGTGTGACTTTCAGAAGCCGGGCCTTGTACGCCTCCTGCACCTCGGGTGTGTACCCGGCCTGATCGCCGTAGAAGCGCAGGCGGCCCGCCGTGTCGGGGCTGGTGAGGGGATCGAGGGTCTTGCTGGCCCCCAGGATGGCCTCGGTCAGCTCGCGCTCGCCGAGTTCCGTGTCGAGGAACGAGCGGACGGCGCGGAAGACCTCGTAGGTGCGCGTGATGTGCGGGTCGCGGTAGGAGCTGAGGCTGAACACGCCCGCGCGGGCATCGAAGGCCGCGCCGCCGCCGTATGCACCGCCCTTCTCGCGGATTTCCTTGAGCAGGTACTCGCTGCGGAGCAGGCGGGAAAGCACCAGCAGCGCCGGGCTGTCGGCGTGCGTGTAGGGCACGGTGCGGAAGGCGACCGCGTTGAAGGCGACCGGCGAGTCGGTGATGCGGGCCTGCGGGCCGCCCGCGAGGATGCCGGGGTTGGGATGGCCGACCGGCGCGTCCCCGGTAAACTCGCGCGTGACCGGCGTGAGATCGAGGCTCAGGTCGTCCTCGGTCGCGGTGAGGCACAGCAGGGGCCGCCCCTGCAAGAGCAGCTCGCGGACCCGGTTCAGGCGCTCCAGCAGGGCGTCCAACTCGTCGCCCTCCACGATGCTCTTGAGGTAGTCCAGGGCGCTCAGGCCACTGAAGTGTTCCTCTACAAACCCAGCGGGGCTGACCTGTGCGGCGGCCAGACGCTCGGCGTAGGCGTTTCCGGCGTTCACCACGCTGGCCTTGAGGCCCGCCAGGCGCTGCTTGAGCAGTTGCTCCAGCCGCTCGCGGGTGAACTCGGGCGCTTTGATCAGGTCGTGCAGCACGCCCACCAGCGCCTCGCCGTTGCGGGCCAGCGCCTTGCCGCTGAAGGTCAGGGACAGGCGCAGGGTGTCCAGGTCGTCGGGCTTCCCGCCCACGCCGACGCTCGCACTCACGCCGCCCGTCACGGCCTCGATACGGCGGGCCAGCGCCCGGGAATCCTGTCCGGCCGCGCCGCTGCGGGTGACGGCGTAGGCGTACAGCGGCAGCGTGTCCAGCAGGTCGGCGGGAAGGACGGGCAGCCTCACCTGGACGTCCAGATACGTCAGGCCCCCGGTGGGCTGGGGCACGCGGCCGATCAGCGCGCGGCCCGCCTCCTCGGTGGTGTAGGGCACGCGCTGGACGGTCGGGGGCACGTCGGCCAGGGTCAGGGTGGGCAGCACGTCGGGGCTGCTCTCCTGCCCCTGGAGGGACTGGAGTTGCAGGCTCTCGCGGACGATGCGGGCGCGGTCCTCGTCGGTGAAGTCTGCGCTCAGGCGCTCCACCAGTTCGCGCTCGGCCTGCTCGGTCCGCGCGGCGAGGTCGGGGTCGGGGGCCAGCACCAGCGTGACGCGGTGGGGGTTGTCCAGCAGCTCCGTCCGGATCATCGGCTCGAAGACCGGCCCGGCCTCCAGGTCGGCGCGCAGGCGCTCCAGTTCGGCGTCCAGGCGCAGGCCCGTCACCGGGTCGCCGCCGTAGAGCCACGGCCCCAGCAGGCGGAACATCATTTGCAGGCCGTAGGGGTAGCCGCTGTTGGACACCTCGCGCTGGCCGATCTCGAACTGGTGCAGGCTGCTCTCGATCAGCTCGGGGTCGATGCCGCCTTCGGCGATGGCCGCCAGCGTGTCCAGCACCAGCGCCTGCACCTCCGCCGCCTTGCCTGCGCTCAGCCCCTTGAGGCCCGCCGCGAAGGCGCCCTCGCGGAAGTCGTCGCGGTAGCCGGAGAGGTCGGCCAGCGCGCTGCCGATCCCCGACTCGATCAGGGGCCGGGTGAGGGGCGCGGCGGGATTTCCCAGCAGCACGTCACTCAGCACGCTCCAGCGCAGGTGCCCGTCGGGGTCGGTGGTGTGGCCCAGCTTCCAGGCCACGCTGACCTGCCCGCCGCGCTCCACGTCGCTGCCGGGGTAGGTCACGTCCACCCGGCGGGGTTCCGCGAAGTCCGGCTGGTCGGGGATGCTCACGTCCAGCGTCTGCGGGCCGAACCTGGACATCACCTGCGCCCCGATCTCCTCCAGCACGCGGGTCAGGTCGAGGTTGCCGTAGGTGTAGAAAAAGGCGTTGCTGGGGTGGTAGTGCGCCGCGTGAAAGGCCCGCAGCCCCTCATAGGTGAGGTTGGGGATGTCCTCGGGCGAGCCGCCGCTGTTGTTGGCGTAGGTGAGGTCCGGATACAGCGCCTTGCCGAATGCCCGCCACATCACCGAACCGGGCGAGGCCATGCCGCCCTTCATCTCGTTGTAGACGACGCCCTGGAGCTTGAGGGGCGTGGAGGGATCGTCGGGCGTCTCGAACTCGAAGCGGTGGCCGTCCTGGCGGAAGCTCTCGTAGCGCAGGAGGGGAAAGAAGGCCGCGTCGAGGTACACGCCCAGCAGGTTGTAGAAGTCCTTCTCGTTGCGGGTGGAAAAGGGGTAGGTGGTCCAGTCGCTCGCCGTCATCGCGTTCATGAAGGTGTTCAGCGAGCGCGGAATCATCGCGAAGAAGGGGTCGGCCACCGGATATTTCTGGCTGCCCATCAGCACGACGTGTTCGAGGATGTGCGCCACACCCGTGCTGTCCTGCGGAACGGTCGGAAAGGTTACGCCGAAGGCGAGGTTGTCGTCGTTGCGGGCGACGTGCGCGTGCCGCGCGCCGAGGTCGTGGCGCAACAGCACCAGCGTGCCCTGCATCTCCGGCAGGTCTTCCACGCGCTCGACGGTGTAACGGCCCAGCCGCTCGCCGGCGGCGGGCAGGGCGGGGAGGCGTTCGGTGGTGGTCATGGGAGGGAGTCTAGCGCCGGGGGGCCAGCCACTTTGGGTGCTCTCCCCCCGGGCCACCCGCTAAGGGCTGCCTCCCTCATGAGAGGCCGCTAGACTGCCGGGTATGCGACAAGCCTTTCCCGGAGGGGCGCTGCTGGCCGCCTCCGTGCTGCTCGTCTCCTGCGGCAGCAATCCTGCCAGCACCAGCGGCACGACCAGTGTCAAGGACGCCCTGTATTTCACGACGACGACCATGCCCGTCGGCTACCTCGCGGAACCCTACGACGCGGCCGTGACGGTCGCGGGCGGCGCGGGGCCGTACGGCGTACGGGTCACGTCGGGGGACCTGCCCCCCGGCCTCAGCCTGCGCAACCTGCATGTGATCGGCACCCCCACCCGGGCGGGCACCTACAGGTTCACGCTGGAGGCGTCCGACGCGAATCTCAGCAGCAAGGTGCAGGAGTACACGCTGAACGTGAACGAGCTGCCGCCGCTGGCCCTGAAACCGCAACTGCCTGCCGGCGAGCTGCGCGGTGAGACGCGGATTCCGCTGAACATCACCGCCCCCCGGACGGTGCGGGCCGCGCGGGTGACCTGGGACCTGCCGGAAGGCGTGGCCGTCACGCGCGTGCAGCCCGCCGACGCGGGGGGCGTGCTGTTCTGGAAACAGGCGGGGCGCACCCTGACGGTGGACGTGGGCTTCAAGGCCGTGCCGCGTTCGGGGGCGCGCGTGGCGCTGGTCAGCCTGAAACCCCAGCGGGTGGTCACCCTCGACGCGGCCCGCTTCGCCTTCGAGGCCCGTGACGGCGAAGGCAAGATGCTCGCGGAGGTGAAGTTGCCCGAGCTGGTCAAGCCGCCCGCGCCGGCAGCGCCCGCCAACGCCGCGCCCAGCACGCCTGCGGCGACCCCGACTCCAGCCGCGACCCCGGCCACACCTGCGACGCCTGCGGGCACCCCCACCACAACGCCGCCGGCTCCCTCCACTGCGCCGGAAACGACGCCGGGCACAGGCACGCCGGCCACGTCCCCGACCGACCCGGCGAATCCGGGCACCCCGGCTGCCCCGACCCCCGTCACACCGGCCCCGTCCACCCCTGGAGGCCCTTCGTGAGGCGGGGCAGCACTCTGCTGGCGGCGCTGGCCCTGGGCACCGCCGCGCTGACGGCCCAGGCGACGACCGCGCCCACCCTCACGCTCGCGCAGCAGGCGAAAAAGGCGGACGTGATCGTGCGGGCCAAACTCGGCACGTCCAGCACCGTGAAAGAAGGGGAAGTCTCGTGGCTGGTGTATCCGCTGACCATCACCGAAACCATTGCCGGAGACGCCGCCAGTCTGCCGCAGCGCGACGGTCAGCCCGTGCTGTATCTGCTGAGCGGTGTGGAAGGTCTGCCGCAGCTCCGCACGGGACAGGAAGCCTTTCTGCTGCTGTACAGCCAGCGACTGGACAGCCCCATCGTGGGCTTCAACCAGGGCCTCTACCCGGTTGAAAACGGGAAGGTAACACGCCTGGGTGAGACCGCCGGCACCAGCACTGGCACGGCGACAGGCGCGACGGCCAGCCCCGCGCTGCCCAACTCCACGACGCCTCCCACCCCGGCGACGCCCACTCCAGGTTCGTCCACTCCAGGCACCGCCACCCCCGTTCCGACGACCGGCCCCACGGCCCCCACCCCGGCCCCCGGCACCAGCGCGGCCACCGCCACCACGACACCCGCCACTGCGACCAGCCCAGCCCCCGCCCCGACCCCGGACAATCCCCTGACGGACCCGGCGAAGTTCCGCGACGTGCTGCGTGCGGCACGGGAGGCGAAATGAAGCGCCGGACGGGGCTGCTACTGGCCTTCACCCTCCTGCTAGGCGGCGCGCAGGGGGCCACCGTCAAGTTCCGTCCCCAGGGGGCGGACCTCACCCGGGCCGTGCAGGCGGCGCTGGCGGCGATCAGCACCAAGGAGACGCCGCTCACGCTGGACACCAGCGGCGGCCCCGTGCTGACCCTGGGCGGCAGCGGGGCCACCGCCGTGCCCTTCAGCCCGGATGTGGTGGCCCGGACCCTCAACGTGGGGGGTGAGCGCCGCATCGAGTTCAATCCGCAGGGGCCGGTGCCGC
This sequence comes from Deinococcus phoenicis, assembly GCF_000599865.1. Taxonomy (GTDB): domain Bacteria; phylum Deinococcota; class Deinococci; order Deinococcales; family Deinococcaceae; genus Deinococcus; species Deinococcus phoenicis. Next base: position 16,596 of record NZ_JHAC01000002.1, read on the forward strand.
TGGTGCAGGCGGTCCGCGACGCCCTCGCCCAGGAACTCGGGCTGAAGGAATGGACGACCGCCGCCGCCCGCGTGCGCCTCAGCGGCGCAGACCTGAACGGCGACGGCCGGATCGACCTGACCGACCTGGCCCTGCTGATGAACAACTACGGCAAGACCGGCGTGACCGTCGGGGACCTCAATCAGGACCGCCGGGTGGACGATGCCGACCTGCGCCTGTTCAGCACGCAGTACCGGCCCTGAGGGGGCCTGCGGCCCGGTCCAACGGTCAAACGGTCTGACGCTGCGGGGGACACTTCCCCCAGGCTGTTGGACGGTCAGACGTGTTCGACCCTCAGACAGCGCTGTCGGCACTCCAGGCGCTACCCTGTACCCATGACCCCTCCCGAACAGCCCGCCGAGCGCGACACCATCGACCTGCAAGACTTCCTGAAGCTGCGCGGGCTGGTCGAGACGGGCGGTGAGGCGAAGTTCCGGGTGCAGGGCGGCGAGGTGCGGCTCAACGGCGTGGTGGAGACGCGGCGGCGCAAGAAGCTGCGGCGGGGTGACGTGGTGGAATACGCGGGCGAGCGCCTGGAAGTGGACTGGTGAGCGGCGCGGGCCACACAGACGCAGGCCACGCAGAGGCCCTCCTCGACTTCCGGCGGCGCAAGGACGACCACTTCGCGGCGGGACGCGGGCCGCTGTCGGGAGAGACGCTGACCCGTTTTCGGGGCCTGAGCTACTACCCGCCCGACGTGGCCTGGGCGTTCACGGTCCCGGTCGAGCGGGCGGACGGCGCGGAAGTTCCCCTGGGCACGAACAGCGGCGAGACGCGCGTGATGGCCCGCTTCGGCACGGCGACGGTCGATCTTCCGGGTGGGCCGCAGACCCTCACCCTGTATGCCCCTCCCGGCGACGAGGCCCCGGCGCGCGTCTTCGTCCCCTTCCGCGACGCGACGGGCGGGACGGAAACCTATGGGGCGGGGCGCTACCTCGACGCGCCGCTGACGCAGACGCCGGAGGGCCTGGCCGTGCAGCTCGACTTCAACCTCGCCTATCACCCCTACTGCGCGTATGGCGAGGGCTGGACCTGTCCCCTGCCGCCGCGCGAGAACTGGCTGGAGGGGCCGGTGCGGGCGGGCGAACGGTTGCCGGAAGCGTAACCGTTTTTCCTCAGCCGCCCACCCGTCCCGGATTCGGCCACAACCGCACGTTGGCGGGACCGGCGGCGTCACGCAGGTCCACCGGACCGTAGGCACGTGAATCCAGGCTTTCGCCCACCAAGCGGTTGTCGCCCTGCACCCAGACCCTGCCGGGCGGAACGCGCTGGGGCGGCTGGTCGCTCAGCACGCCGTCATTCACGTAGCTCTCGGCCAGAGGTCGCCCGTTCACGGTGACGCGCCCCCCCACGATGGCGACCGTGTCGCCGGGGAGGGCCAGCACACGCTTGACGTTGTAGGGCCGGTGCCGCACACCCAGCAGCGTCTCGTAGCTGTACGGGCTGTCCGCCGGGGCCTTGAAGATCAGCAGGTCGCCCCGGCGGGGGTAAGACGTAGGCAGGCCCCAGGCGCGCAGCCAGCGCGGATATTTCAGCAGCAGCAGCAGGTCACCGCTGTGCAGGGTGGGATTCATGCTGTTCCCGTCCACCCGGGCGAGGGTCGCCCCGAAGGTCGTGACCAGCCAGACCGGGAGCAGCGCCCCCAGCACCCAGACCCGCCAGAAAGCCCGGAACCCGCCAGGGTCGCGGCGGTGAGCGGTGGGTGGGAGCGTCACGCGGCGTATGGTAGCAGCCGCCCCGACAACTCAGGCGACCTTCACCGGGGCTTCAGATTCTGGGGGAACAGCGGAGGGCGGGTTTACGCTGGGCCGCATGACTGGACAGGAATTGGTCGTCGACAAGTACCACGAGGGCAACGGCACGCCCGCCCAGGCGGGCAAGATGGTGCGCGTGCATTACACCGGCACGCTGGAAAACGGGCAGAAGTTCGACTCCAGCCGTGACCGGGGCGAACCCATCGAGTTTCCGCTGGGCGTGGGCTACGTGATTCCCGGCTGGGATCAGGGCATCGCGCAGTTGCGGGTGGGCGACAAGGCACGTCTGACCATTCCCGGCCACCTCGCCTACGGGGCAGCGGGTGTGCCCGGCGTGATTCCGCCCAACGCCACCCTGGTCTTCGACGTGGAACTGATGGACGTCCGCTGAAGTCCGGCAACCCCATCTGAGGCGAGCGCCCCACACACATCGTTGTGGGGCGCTCGCCTTGCTCCGTTCATCCCTCAGTCGAGGGGGTCCACCAGATTGTCGTCGCGCTTGTAGTTGCCCTGGTCGTCCAGCAGGCTGCCGCCTTCCAGCTCTACGCCCGGTGTGCCGGGGCTGTCCTGCACCACCCGCTGCTGCTGCGGTGTGGGAAAGGTCGGCTGGGTGGCACTCTCGGAATCGGTGCTGCGCTGGGGCAGCGGCACATCCGTCTGTTCTTCGTCGCGGCGTCCGGTCATGGCAGGCAGCGTAGGCGCAGCCGGGCCGGGGCGCATGTGCCGGGCGTGAAGTGAAGTTCACGGCGCAGCCTGCACGGGCCAGATGTGGGAGGCTGAAGCGTGACCGAGTGGACGCTGGACCGCCCACCCGCCGACCTGCGCGTGCTGGTGAGCGGCTACCAGTCGTGGAGTGAGGCGGAACTGCGCCCCCTGACGGACCGTCCGTCGGTGCCGCTGATGCCCTGGCGCCATCAGCAGGGGCACGACCCGGCCTTTTTGCCCAGCGGCGAGGCGGGCGTGTGGCGCAGCCATACCCTGATCGCCCTGATTCGCCCGGATGGGGGCGGCTGGGTGGGCTGCGCGCTGGACGCCGCGCACACCTTCACCCACTGGGAAGCCCGCGCGGAGGGTGATGCCGTGCGCGTGACCTGCACGCCCGAGGGGCCACCCGTGGAGGTCGCCTGGAAGGAAACGCCCGACGTGATCGGCACCGTCGAGCGCCTGAGCGCAGAACTGGGCCGCCGGATGAACGCCCGGACGCCCGCGCCGCTGCGGGTCTGGTGTTCCTGGTACGCGTATTACCGGCAGGTAACGCTGGACGCCGTGGTGGACAACGCGCGGCTGGCCCGCAGGCTGGACCTCCCCTTCGACGTGTTCCAGCTCGACGACGGCTTCCATGCCGACCTGGGCGACTGGCTGGAACCGGGCGCGCACTTCGGCGGCCATGCCCGCGACCTGCCCGGGCGGCTCCGGGACCTGGGCTTCACGCCGGGGCTGTGGCTCGCGCCCTTTCTCGCCTCGCCCACCTCGCGGCTGTTCCGCGACCACCCGGGCTGGATGCTGCGAGGCCAGGATGGGCGGCCCCTCCCGGTCGGCCACAACTGGGGCGGGCCGTATTTTGCGCTGGATACCACACGCCCAGAGGTGCTGGACTGGCTGCGGAACCTGACGGCCACGGTGCGGGGGTGGGGCTATCCGTACCTCAAGCTGGATTTTCTGTACGGTGCAGCGCTGCCCGGCGTGCGCCACGACCCCGGCGTGGGCCGGGCGCAGGCCTACCGGAACGCGTTGACAGCGCTGCGGGAGGGAGCCGGTGAGGACGCCTTCCTGCTGGGCTGCGGCGCGCCGCTGGCCGCCAGCATCGGCCTGGTGGACGCCATGCGGACCGGGCCGGACGTGGCCCCCCTCTGGGACGACGAATCCCGCCGCCTGTGGCTGGGGGACGCCTCCGGGCCGAGCGCGCGCAACGCCGTCCACACCAGCCTCTCGCGCTGGTACCAGCACGCCTGGTATCAGCCCGACCCCGACGTGATGATCGCCCGGCGGGAACTCAGCCTGCTCAGCCGGACCGAACGCCACACCCTGCTGGGCCTGCTGGACACGGTGGGCGGCCTGCGCGCGAGCAGCGACCCGCTGGCGCTGCTGGACCCGGAGGGGCTGGACCTGTTGCGGGCCAGCCTGCGGGTCAGCAGGCCCGACCGTCCACGGACCCTGACTGAGAGCTTCGGCGGCGCGGTCACGCACTTCACGCGCGGCACCTTCAACCTGCTGGACGTGCCCATGGCCAGCGTCCCGCCCCACGGCTACCGGGAGCGGGACGCCTAAGTGGCAGGCGGCTACAGTTCCGCCCTTCCGGGAAACGACACCCGGAAGCGCTCCACCTCCGCCACCCGCCACTTTTTGGCTTCTCGCTCCGCTCGGGGTGATGATGGCATCATCACCCGCCAGCTACTTAGAATGCCCGCCATGACCTCCTCTGCCCGTCCCTCTCCTGGCCTGCCCGTGATTCTGGACGGCGATCCCGGCCTCGACGACGCGATTGCCTGGCTGCTCGCGCTGGGCAGCCCCGAGGACGTGCAGGTGCTGGGCGTGACGACCGTCCACGGGAACGTGGGCCTGGACCTCACCACGCACAACGCGGGGGTTACGTTGGCGCTGGCAGGGGCGGTGGGCGCGCAGGTGCCGGTGTACGCCGGGGCCGACCGCCCACTGGTTCGCCCGGCCATGACCGCCGCGCAGGTGCATGGTGACAGCGGGTTGCCCGCCTCCGGCCTGCCCGACCCCGTCCGCGCGCCGGAAGCGGAACACGCGGTCGACTTCCTTATCCGCACCGTCCGCGCCCGCCCGCACGAGGTCACGCTGGTCGCCACCGGGCCACTGACCAACGTGGCGCTGGCTTTCCGGCTGGCCCCCGACCTGCCTGGCCTGCTGCGCGAGGTCGTGTGGATGGGCGGCAGCACCGGCCAGGGCAACCGGACCCCCGCCGCCGAGTTCAACGCGCTGGCCGACCCCCACGCCGTCAGGATCGTGCTGGAGTCCGGCGCGCCCCTGCGGATGTTCGGCCTGAACGTGACCATGCAGGCCATCGCCACGCCCGAGCGCATGGAGCGCCTGCGGGGGCTGGGCAACCGCGCCGGGGCCGTCAGTGCCGAACTGCTGACCTTCTATGCCGCCGTATACCGTCAGCGGTATAGCCTCCCGGGCGGCGCACTCCATGATCCGGTCGCGGTCGCCGCCGTCATTCGCCCCGACCTCTTCCAGATGCAGGCCATGAACGTGCAGGTCGAGACACAGGAAGGCCTGAACTTCGGGCGGACGGTGTGCGACGTGTACGGCGTGACGGAGCAGCCCGCGAACGTGCAGGTGGCGGTCGGCGTGGAGGACGCGGCCTTCTTCGAGCTGCTCGTGGACCGGCTGGCGCGCCTGCCCTGAGGAGGGAGCACGCCTCACCCTTCCACAACCGCCGCCGCCTCATCCGCCCCCAGCGGCTCAAAGCGCGCCCGGAACAGCGCAAACGTCTCGCTTGTGATAAAGAGCGCGCCCGCTTCCAGGTTGCGCTGCCGCACCCGCCGCAACGCCTCCTCCTCCGGCAATGTCAGCGCGTACAGCGTGAGGGGAACGTTCAGAGCAGCAGCCTTCGCGCGCAGGGCATCCCGGCCCGCGCGGGTCCAGAAGCCATGATCCAGAATCACCGGGACACCGAGTTCCAGGGCGCGGGTCCACTGCGCCTCCATCACGGCCATCACGCGGGCGAAAGACACCGGAAAGAGGCCCTCGGGCGGGTCCGGGCCGTACAGGGCGACCATCCACTCGTCCGGCGTGAAGCGCATTCCCGGAAGCGTGCGCTCCAGGTGCCGCGCGAAGGTGGTCTTGCCGAGGCCGATAAAGCCGTGCAGCGCGTGGATCCCCGGCTCAGGCACGGCGGCCTTCTCCGTTCAGCGGCACCGGCGTTCCCTCGGGCAGACGGTACGCCTGGAGCGTGCGCGTGCGGAGGTCGGCGATCACGTAGGGGACGGGGTACGCGGCGAGGCGGGTATCCGTGGGGCTGGGCCACGCCGGGCCGCGCGGGTGGCTGTGGTACAGGGCCACCAGCGTCAACCCGCCCGCTTCCATGGCCCGCAGGGCGCGCAGCAGGTGGCCGGGGTCGGCCAGGTAGGTGCGCTCGGGGTCGGGCGACAGGTTGGCGAGGGGATAGAGGGCGACCGCCTCCGCCCCACCGGCGTCCACGTCCACATGCCCGCCGAGCGCCCCCACACATTCGCGGGGCGCGTCACGCTCGGCGTGCGCCCACAGGGCGTCCAGCAGGACGGGCGGCAGAATCAGGGCCACGCGGCCATTATCACGCGGCGCGCGGGCAGCCGGATACCCCGCGGCGCAGGCGGGGGCAGGCGGGACGGGAATTCTGAGAAAACCGCGCTGGGCGCGGAATCACAGGCCCTGGGCGCTCAGCTCTTCAGGTACACTGGACACCATGGCGAAGGCTCGTGCAAAGGTGGCTCCACCCGTCAACCGCTTCGATGGGGAGGCGCTGGGGCTGGTGCTGTTCGCGCTGGGCATCTTCCTGGCGGTCACCCTGATCCTGCCCCAATTCGCGGACGGCGGCTTCATGACCCAGGCGCACGCGGCCCTGACCGGCTGGCTGGGGTGGGGCGCGTACCTGCTGCCGGTCATTCCGGTGGCCTACGGCGTGCTGGTGTTCCTGGGCCGCGACCTCGCGGGCCTGACCCGCCGGGTGCTGGGTGGCGTGCTGGTGGTGGCGTCGCTGCTGGCGCTGCACGAGGTCTTCGTGCCGGGCGCGGCGGGCGAGGGCGCGGCCCGCCTGATGGCCCCGCTGACGGGGGGCCTGAGCTACGCGGCGGCGCTGCTCCCGCTGGTCACCCTCACGCTGGGGCTGGAAATCATGCTGCGCTATCCGGGCTTCACGCTGCTCAAGACTTTTTTCCGGGGCCTGAGCGTGCTGCTGGGCGGCGCGACCTCCCAGGTACAGGGGGCCATCGAGGCGCGGCAGGACGGACGCGACTCGGCGCGCACCCGGATTCCGGTGCGGCAGGCCCTGGCGGCCCACACCCGCGACCTGGAGTTGCTGCGCAAGCTCTACCCGGAAGACCGCGACCTGAAGGCGCAGCAGGGAGAGGTCCGCGCCGCCGGGCGCGAGTTGCGTTCTCTGGACGAGGCCGGCCTCAAGGCCCTGGAGCGCGACCTGGCCGGCTGGCGCGAGGTCACGGCGACCTTCGTGGCCCACGCCGCGCGTGACCTGCGGGAGGCCGTGGCCGCCGAAGCCCCCGCCGCAGGGGCGGACGCCGAGACCGCCGCGAACGATGTGCGGGCTGGGCGGCACGAGTTGCGGGTGGAACTGCCCAGCACGCTCGCCAGCGGCGCGGTGGAGCGCCTGCGGCGGGTCATGATCACCGACCTGCAACGCCTCGCGCAGCGGGCCGGGAAGCTGGAGCGCGAGCGGCAGGCCGCCGAAAAGGCGCTGGCAAAAGCCGACGCGGGCATCCTGACGCGCGAACTGCCCGCCCGACGCGAGCGCGAGCGGGCCTGGCGGGAACTGGCCGAGGACTTCACGGCCTGGCGGGCACGCGAGCGGCACTACCCCGGCTGGCCGGACCTCGCGGCGGCGTTCGACCGCGCCCCGACCGAACTGGCCGCCGCCCTGGCCGAGGCCCTGGCGGCCGACCCCGAAGGCACGCTGGCCGCGCAGGAGGAATGGCGCGCCCGCCTCGACCGCGCGCAGAAGGAGGCGCTGGAACGGGCGCAGGCGATGGCCGTCCAGACCCACGTCATGCCCACCGCCGAGGACGCCGGCCCCGCGCCGACCCTCGATTTCGACTTCACGGGAACGTTTCCCCAGGACCCGCCGCAGCCGCCAGAGGAGCCGGGCGGCCTCCCTCTCCCCTCCTCCACCACGGTCCTGACCGCCGTCATGCCCCGGCCCGAAGCCCCGCCCGGGGCGGGCGGCGGGCAGGCCAGCACCCCGGCCCGACCGGCGGCCCAAGCCACGTTGGAGACGCAGAAGGACCGGGCGCAGGAGGACGCCGCCCCCTGGGAAAGCGCGCAGCCGGAACGCCGCCGCCCCACTCAGGGGGCCGTGGATCTGGCGCTGCCGGGGTACGACCTGCTCGACCCGGTGCCGGCGGCGGCCCTCAACACCGCGCAGCTTGATGTGGCCGCACGGCAGCGGGCGGCGGTGATCGACCAGACGCTGCGGCACTTCAACCTCCAGGCGAAGGTGGTGGATTTCGCGCGCGGGCCGACCGTCACGCGCTACGAGATCGAACCGGCCCCCGGCGAGAAGATCAGCCGGATCGCTTCTCTCTCCAACGACCTCGCGCGGGCGCTGGCGGTGGGCGGCGTGCGCGTGGAGGCCCCGGTGCCCGGCAAAAGCGTGATCGGCCTGGAAGTGCCGAACGTGGACCGCGAGCCGGTCACCTTCCACCAGGCGGCGGCGGCCCCCAGCTTCCGGAGTTCGCGCGCCCGGCTGCCGATCATCCTGGGCAAGAGCATCGACGGCGAACTGATGGTCGGGGACCTCGCCAAGATGCCGCACCTCCTGATCGCGGGCAGCACCGGTTCGGGCAAGTCGGTGTGCGTGAACACGCTGATCACCTCCCTGCTGTACCGCTACCTGCCTGGCGAGCTGCGGTTTCTGATGGTGGATCCCAAGATGGTGGAACTCACGCCCTACGACGGCATTCCGCATCTGGTGCGCCCGGTGGTGACCAACCCGATGGACGCGGCGGGCGTGCTGCTGGGGGCGGTCGCGCACATGGAGCGCCGCTACAAGATGATGAGCCAAGTCGGCGCGAAGAACCTGGAGCAGTTCAACGCCAAGATGCGCCAGGTGAATGAAGCCGAACTCCCGCACCTCGTGATCATCATCGACGAGCTGGCCGACCTGATGATCACCTCGCCCAAGGAGGTCGAGTCGGCGATCATGCGCCTGGCGCAGATGGCCCGCGCGACCGGGATGCACCTGGTCCTCGCCACCCAGCGGCCCAGCGTGGACATCCTGACCTCGCTGATCAAGGTGAACGTGCCCGCCCGCATCGCCTTCGCGGTCAGCTCCAGCCACGACTCGCGCACCATTCTCGACAGCGTGGGGGCCGAGCGCCTGACCGGCATGGGCGACATGCTGTTCTACCAGCCCGGCCTGATCAAGCCGCTGCGTCTCCAGGGGCCGTACATCTCCGAGGTCGAGTCCGCGCGCATCACCGACGAGCTGCGGCGGCAGGTCTTCGACGACGCTTTCGTCGAGCAGTACGGCTCGGACTTCGACGGCACCGTCGAGGCGAGCGGCCCGACGCTCGACAAGGGCAATATGGACTTTTCCGACCCGCACCTGCGCCAGGCCGCCCTGATCTGTATCGAGGAGGGCCAGGGCAGCGTGTCGAGATTGCAACGCCGCCTCTCGGTCGGGCACGCCCGCGCAGGCAAGCTGATGGACATGCTCGAAGCCATGGGCATCGTCTCCAAGCACCAGGGCAGCAAACCGCGCGAGGTGCTGATCACCGAAGCCGACCTGCCGGAGTATTTCGGAAAGTAGCGGGGGGAGGGGCGCTTTCTGGCAGGAAGCGCCGTCCTGAAGGGCAGCCATTCGGAAGGAGGGCTGCCTTTTTGCCTATGGGAAAAGGGAGGAGAGAGACAGGACTCCTCTCCCCAGCCCCATCCCGGGAGCGCCCCTTCAGGACCGCAACGGGCACCGGAACGCGAGCAGCCTGAGATTCTCATGAGACGAGGCCAAAAGCCGTCCGGTCCTTCGTTTAGACGTTCTGTCTGAATCGCTCCCGAAGTTGCTTTTTGTACGGAGGTGGTGAACATTGGAAGGCGGACAGTTCCACCCAGAGGTGATTTCATGAAGAAGCAGACCAGCTTGATCACGCTTAGCCTGATGCTCGCCACGCCTGCCCTGGCCGGCGGCGCAGGTGCGCCCGTGGCCCGGCCCAGCACGCCCGCGACCTGCCGCAGCATCGCGCAGATCATCACGACCGATCCCCAGTTCAGCACGCTGCTCACGGCCGTGCAGGCGGCGGGTCTCAGCCAGACGTTGATGGGGGGCCAGTACACGGTGTTCGCACCCACCAACGCGGCCTTTGCCAAGGTCCCCAGCGACACCCTGGCCCAGGTGCTCAACGACCCGGACATGCTGGGAAGCGTGCTGCTGTACCACGTGGTCCCCGGCAAGGTCACCTCCAGCCAGGTCAAGAGCCTGCAAAACGTCAAGACGGCCCAGGGGGCCAACCTGGCCGTTCGCATGAGCGGCAATCGCGTGATGATCAACAACGCGAACGTGACGCGCACCGACATCCAGGCCTGCAACGGCGTGATCCACGTGGTCGACGCGGTCCTGATGCCGCCCACCATGGCGGGCACCGCGCCCGCGATGCCTGCGGCACCTGCACCTGTCACGGCCGCACCGGCGGCTCCTGCTGCGCCGATGGCGCCCGCCGCCACCGACGTGACCCGCATTCCTGCCCTTCCGCTCAGCGGCGCGACGATGAACACCGGCATGACCAGCACGGCGACCACGACCACCACGGGGACGGCGACCGATACCACCGCCGCGACCACCACGGACACGTCCGCGACCACGGATACGACCACAACGACCACAACGACGACGGACACCACGGCGACGGCCACGACCGACACGTCCACGGCCACCACCGATATGTCCACCGCGACCACCGGAACGGCGACCGACACCACCGCCGCGACCACCACCGAAACGGCGGCCGAAGCGAACACGCTCTATGACGTGATCGCCGACGACGACCGCTTCAGCACGCTGCGCGGGCTGCTCAGCGATGCGGGCCTCACCGAAATGCTGATGAGCGGCGAGTACACCATCTTTGCCCCGACCAACGAGGCGTTCGACGCCCTGCCCGCCGACACCCTGGCGACGCTGGAGGCCAACCCCGACGTTCTCAAGCAGGTGCTGTCCTATCACGTGGTGCAGGGCCGCGTGACCGCCGAGCAGCTCGGCAGCGGCACGGCCCTCAACGCCGTCGAGGGCGGCGCGCTGCCCGTCAGCATGAACGGCAGCACGCAGATGATCGGCACGGCCACCGTGGGTGACCCGATCACCACGGCCAGCAACGGCACCATCTACGTGATCAACCAGGTGCTGATGCCCCCCGGCCTGACGCTGCCCGCCCCCACCACCGTGGAAGCCGCTCCGGCCACCACTGCGGCAGACACGAGCGGAACGGCCACCACCGCCACAACCGCGACCACGACGACGACCACCACCACGGCGGCCCCCACGACGACCACCCCCGCCACCACCGCCACACCTGCGGCTGGAACGGCGACGACCGGGACCACCGGGACGACCACGACAACGACCACCACCACGGCGACTGCCCCCACCACGGGCAGCAGCACCAGCACCACGCCCACGTCGGGCGACAACACCACGCTGGCCTCGCTGATCGCCACCAACCCGCGCTTCACCACGCTGGCCCAGCTGGTGCAGCAGGCGGGACTGGCCGACACGCTCGCCACCGGGGAATACACCCTCTTTGCGCCGACCAACGACGCCTTCGCGAAGGTGGCCCCCGCCGACCTGACGGCCCTCTCGGCCGATCCGGCCCGCCTGAAAGACCTGCTGCTGTACCACGTGGTTTCGGGCCGCATCACCGGCACCGCGCTGGCCAGCAGCCCGCAGCTGAACAGCGTGCAGGGCGGCGCACTGACGCTCACGCGTTCGGCCAGCCCCGAGCGCACCATGATCGGCACCGCGATCATCGCACCCGGCTCGGCCATCGACACGGGCAACGGGACCCTCTATGAGATCGACACCGTCCTGATGCCCCCCGCGCGCTGAGCAGCGCCAGCCCCGGAACCGTCCGCCCCGTGCGGGCGGTTTTTCTATGCCCCTGACCCTGCGGCGACGGAGGCCCAGGCCCGTTCACCCGTGCAGGCCGGGATCAGGCCCGGGGCAGCAGGTGCTGACGCTGAAAGGCGGCCCAGGTGCGGGCGTCGCGGGGCTGGCCGTGGGCCTCGGTCCAGGACCAGTAGGGGGTGTAGAGGCTGCGGGCCGTGCGAATCTCGTCGCGGAAGATCTCGGCGCTCAGGCCGGTGGTCAGCAGGCCGCTGGTCTCGAAGCGGCGCAGGACGCCCGAGCGGTCGTAGGGCACGGCGCGGAACTCGGGCACCCACCCGGCGGGCGTGGCGGTTAGCAGGAGGTACTGGGCACGCGGGTCGCCGTTGGCGGGCGCACCGACCGCCCCGGTGTTCAGCACCAGCACCTCCCCACGCGTGGCCTGCGCCGGACGGTGGATGTGCGAACCGACCAGCACACCCGCACCGCCCGCCAGCTCGGCCACCCGGGCCGGGTCAGTCCGTTCGCTGAGGCTCTCGCGGTAGTGGGCGGGGGTGCCGTGCGCGATCCGCACGCCAGGCAGTGCAGGCCCGGTCAGCGTGAGGGTCATCGGCCAGTCCTGCGGCACATGCAGCAGGCCCGCGCGGTCAAGCTGCGCGGCGCTCCAGTCGGTCGCGCCCCAGAAGGGGTCGGTGAACCAGTCGCCGGGCAGCGTGTCGCTGCGGGTGTGCCAGAGGTGCAGCAGGTCGTCGTGGTTGCCCAGCGTAAAGGCCACGTCGTCCCGGGCAAGCAGCAGCGAGAGGGCCTCCACCGAATCCGGCCCCCGGTTCACCACGTCGCCGTTCACGATGACGCGCTCTGCGCCCTGCGCGTCCGCGTCGGCCAGCACGGCGCGCAGGGCGTCGGCGTTTCCGTGGATGTCAGCGATCAGGGCCAGGCGCACGGGGCGCATTCTAGGGTCGGTCGCGGTGTGGGCGGCGGCACGGATTTACACTTCCGGGATGATTGACGCACTCGTAGGAAACACGCCGCTCGTGCAGCTGCGGCGGGTGGTCGAACCGGGCATGGCGGACGTGTTCGTGAAACTCGAAGGCCAGAACCCGGGCGGCAGCATCAAGGACCGCACGGCCCTGGGGCTGGTCGAGGACGCCGAGCGGCGGGGCGCCCTGTTGCCGGGCGGCACCATCGTGGAGCCGACCAGCGGCAACACCGGGATCGGGCTGGCGCAGGTCGCGGCGGCCCGGGGTTACCGGCTCATCCTGTGCATGCCCGCCCAGATGAGCGAGGAACGCAAACGCACCCTGACCGCCTACGGTGCGCAGCTTGTCCTGACCGATCCCGAACGCCGGATGCTGGCCGCCATCGAGGAGGCGCAGCGCATCGAGCAGGAGCAGGGCGCGGTGATGCTGGGCCAGTTCACCAACCCCGCCAACCCCGCCGCGCACGAACGCACCACCGGCCCCGAGCTGTGGGAGCAGATGGACGGGCGGATCGACGCCTTTGTGTACGGAACGGGCACCGGCGGCACCATCAGCGGCGTGGGCCGGTACCTCAAACGGCAGGACCCGGACGTGCGCGTGGTGGCGGTGGAACCCGCCCGCAGCAACGTCCTCTCGGGCGGCGAGCGCGGCGAACACGGCTTTCAGGGCATGGGGCCGGGCTTCATCCCGGACAACCTCGACCGCAGCGTGATCGACGAGGTGATCCCCGTCTGGGAGGAGGACGCCTACCCTCTGGCCCGCCGCCTGGCCCGCGAGGAGGGGATCTTCGTGGGCATGAGCAGCGGCGCGATGGTCTGGGCCGCGCTGGAGGTGGCCCGCCGCCTCGGCCCCGGAAAGCGGGTGGCGACCATCGCCGTGGACACGGGCGCGCGCTACCTCACGACCAGCCTGTTCGACGGGGAACAGACCGGGACACCCAAGGGGTACAGACCCTACTCCCGCGAGAGGCTGGAGGCCGTCCCCGTAGCAACTGAAGGGTGAAGTGGAAAGGGCCGCCCCAACACCCCGGGCGGCCCTCCTTGCGCTTGAAAGCGGACGGCTCCCCTTACCTCCGCCGTCCGCCGAACATACCGATCAGGTCGTTGAGGGCATTGCCGTCACCATCGCGGTCGAGCACGTTGTTCAGCGTGCCGACCATTCCGCCCAGGTTGCCCATCTGGCCCGTCCCGGCGTGGCCCGGCTGACCGACCGGGTTCTGCATCCCGGCCGTCTGGGGATAGCCGGGCAGAACCGAGCCACCGCCCAGGCCGCCGCCCTGCGTCTGAGCCTGGGGTTGCGAACGGCTGCCCCCCAGCATGCCCCCCAGGCCGCCCCCGCCCAGGATGCCCCCGAGGATGCTGCCCATATCGATGCCACCCAGACCGCCCGTCTGGCTGCCCATCTGTCCCCCTATCTGGCCACCCATCTGCCCGCCGGCCTGGCCCTGCCTGCGGTGGCTGAGGTACCCCAGCACCAGCGGCGCGACCATCGAGAGAATCTGGAGGGCCAGTTGCGGGTCGATGCCCGCGCGGCGGCTCACGGCATTCGCGGCGGCCTGCTGCTGGTTGCCGAACACGTGCCCCAGAATCTTCTGGCCGTCCTGCACGTCCGGCACCTGCCCCTGCCCGAACAGGCCCAGGGCCTGACCGTCATGCTGGTCCAGCGCGCCCGCCAGGGCCTGCGCCCCGTCAGGGTCCTGTGCGTTGCGGGTCAGTCCGCTGAGGAGCAGGGGCACAGCGGCTTCCAGTGCGGCCTCCGTCTGTTGCGGCGTGGTGCCGAGCTGGCTACTGATCGTCTGCTGCGCCTGGCCCATGCCGCCGAGCATGTTGAAGATGTCCATCATGGTGAGGTCCTCCTGGGACTGAGTGGGGGGATGAAAACGGAAGTTCGGTTCTCAGCCTAAGGGGCTGCGGTGAGCGGGGGGACCGGGCGGGCATTGAGGGTTCCCTGACCTTTGCCGCGCCGGCCCTCCGCCATCCGGCGCATGTGCCGGGCTGGACACCCCACGTATCCTTCCCCTTCCCGGTTCGGCAACTGGAGAAGGGGAGGACTCTTGAATGCGGCACTTCTGAGGTGGGGCCTGCTGGGGCAGGCGGCTGGGATCAACGCGCGCCTATACTGCGCGGCGGCCCGGCTGAGTTTCCGGCGGCAGTTCGCCTACCCGGCGGCGACGTTCTGGGGCTTGCTGACCAACCTGTTTTTCGGGGCGCTGCGGGTGGCCGTGCTGCTCGCGCTGTTCGGGCTGAAACCCCAGGTGGCCGGGTATACCCCCGCCGACGCCGTGACCTACACCGGCCTGACTCAGGCCTTCCTGGCGGCCTTCAGCCTGTTCGGCTGGTACGACCTGATGCGCACCGTCCACCGGGGCGAGATCGTCACCGAACTGCTGCGCCCACACAGCTTCCTGGGGTTCTGGATGGCGCAGGACGCGGGCCGGGCGGCGGCACAGTTTCTGCTGCGCGGCGTGACCATTCTGACGCTGTATGCCCTGCTGTGGGGCCTGAAGCTCCCGGAAGGCGCGGCGGGCTGGGGGCTGACGCTCCTCAGCGCGGGGCTGGCCTGGGCCTGCGGCTTCGCCTTCCGCTTTCTGGTGAACGGCGCGGCCTTCTGGTCCCCGGACGCGGTCGGCATCGGGCGCTTTGCCTGGGCACTGATGGGCCTGGCCTGCGGCTTCCTGATGCCGCTCGCCTTCTTTCCCGCCTGGTTCCAGAGCCTGCTGGCCTGGACGCCCTTTCCCAGCATGATGAACAGCACCGTCGAGCTGTGGCTGGGCCACGTCAGCGGCACACAGGTCCTGCGCGTGCTGGGGGTGCAGGCCGCCTGGACGCTGGTTCTGCTGGGCCTGGCACGGCTGGTGCTGGCGCGGGGCCTGCGGCGGCTGGAGGTGGCGGGTGGGTAGGCAGGGCAGCCGCCCGCTCCCTGCCCTCTATCTGCTGCGCCTGTATTTCCGGCTGCTGGGCGCACAGATTCGCTCGCAACTGGTCTACCGCACGGCCTTCGCGCTCGACGCGCTGGCGGCGGCGCTGGTCACGGGAGCCGAGTTCGCGGCGTTCGTGCTGGTGCTGCCGCGTTTTGGCGCGCTGGGGGGCTGGACCCTGGGGGAAGTGGCGCTGCTGTACGGCCTGGCCGAACTGGCCTTCGTGCTGATGGACCTCGGCTTCGGGGGCTTCGACGCACCGAACCTCAGCGCGCACGTCCGCAGCGGCAGTTTCAGCACCTTTCTGCTGCGGCCCGTGCCGCTGCCCGTGCAGGTGTTCGGCTCGGACTTCGCGCTGCGCCGCCTCACGCGGGTGGTCCTGGCGGCAGGCATCGTCGCTTACGGCGTCTCGCGGGTGGACGTGGCCTGGAGCGTGGGAGACGTGGTGCTGCTGGCCGGCAGCGTCCTGGGCATGGTCGCCTTTTTCGGCGGCCTGTTCGTGGTGGGCGGCACCCTCACCTTCTGGACTGTGGAGAGCGTGGAGGCGATGAACGTGCTGACCTACGGCGGGCGCACCCTGATCTCCTACCCCATGAGCATCTACGGCGAATGGCTCCGCAAGACCTTCACTTTCCTGATCCCCGCCGCCTTCCTGAGCTACTTTCCCGTGCTGCACGTGCTGGGCCGGCCCCTGCCCGACGGCCTGCCGGGTTGGGCCGCCGGCCTCTCCCCCCTGGTCGGCCCGCTGCTGCTCGCCGCCGCGTTCGCCTTCTGGCGGGTGGGGGTGCGGCGGTATCACGGCACCGGGTCGTAGGTCGCGCCGCCTTTCCTCTAGCCCACAGCCCACAATGCGGCAGCCCACAGCCCCTCTGAAGGAGTTCCCATGATCGAAGTCGAGCACCTCCACAAGTCCTTCCAGACCCGCTCGGGCGGATTGCTGCGCGGCCAGCGGCGCACGGTGGAGGCGGTGCGGGACGTGAGTTTCCGGGTCGCGCGGGGCGAGGTGGTGGGCTACCTGGGGCCGAACGGCGCGGGCAAAAGCACCACCATCAAGGTGCTGACGGGGCTGCTGGTGCCCACGTCCGGGCGAGTAGAGGTCGGGGGGCTGGTGCCCTGGCGGGACCGGCGGCGGTATGTGGGGCGGCTGGGTGCGGTGTTCGGCCAGCGGACGACGCTGTGGTGGGACCTGCCGGTGCGCGACTCGCTGGACCTGCTGCGCGACGTGTACCGCGTTCCCCCCGACCGCTTCCGGGAAAACCTGAAGGCGTTCACGGCTCTGCTGGACCTGGGGCCGTTCCTGGGCACCCCTGCCCGCGCGCTCTCGCTGGGGCAGCGGATGCGGGCCGACCTCGCGGCGGCGCTGCTGCACGACCCGGACCTGCTCTTTCTGGACGAGCCGACGGTGGGACTGGACGTGGTCGCCAGGGAGCGCATCCGCCAGTTCGTGGCGCATGTGAACGCCGAACGGGAGGTGACGGTGCTGCTCACCACCCACGACCTGACCGACGTGGAGCGCCTGGCCCGGCGGGTGATGATTATCGACCATGGGGCGCTGCTGTACGACGGGAACCTGCCCGACTTGCAGGCCCGCTTCGGCAGCGCGCGGGAACTGGTGGTGGACTTCGAGGCCCCGCCCGCCGACCCCCGGGTACCCGGCCTGAAGCTCGTGAGCAGCGAAGGCCCGCGCGTCACCTACGCCTTTACCGGCGCGGCGGCCCGCCCCATTGCCCTGGCGACCGCGCACGCACCCGTGCGGGACGTGACCGTCCGCGAACCGGACATCGAGGCGACCATCCGCCGGATCTACGAGGGCGGGTTGCTGGGGACCGTAAGCTGAGGCGTGACGCCGGAAGACTGCGGCGTGAACACAGGCGATCTGCGTGGACCAGCACCCAGCGTGGGGCTGCCCGTCCTGATGCTGGTCTTCATGACCTTCGCGGGAATGTTCCTGGTGGCCGCGTTGGCCTTCCAGTCCGGACCTGACGCGCTGAGATTCGTCTTCATGGGGCTGACCCTCGCCCCCATCCTCGCTGGCTGGTGGCTGCTGTGGCGTTCGCGGCGGGACGGTCGTCTTCTCCCCCTGTTCCCCGTGGTGGTCGTGCTTGTTTGCCAGGTGGTGCAGGTGGTCGCCCGCCACACGTTCGGCCTCGTGGATGGCCGCCGCCCCAGCTCGGTTGACCGTGGGGCGCTGCTTCTTTTCCTCGGCGGGCTTCTCCTGGCCGTGTTCCGGAACCGGCGCAAGGCCTGATACGAACTTAAGGTGAGTCGAAGACGAACCCGAGCGGAGCGAGAATAAGAAAATACCGGCTGGCGGCGATGGAAGAACATCCGGTGTTGTGCCCGGATGTTCTGGAATCAGAGCAAGTCGGTATGACCCCTCACCACAACGTCTGCACCCGCACGCCAAAGCTCAGGCGGTCCAGCCGGGAGGTCAGCGAGGCGGAATTGGCCCCCAGCCGCAGGGTGCCGCCCGCGTACCAGCCCCGGTCATAGCCCAGCAGCACGCGCACGGGGCGGCCCTCGCCGGGCAGCACGGGCAGGGCGTATTGCGCCTCGCCCCGCAGCGCGCCTGCCGGGGCCAGGGTATATTCCGCCTTGAGCCGCAGGTAGTTCAGGGGAATCAGTTCCGCACCGACCGCCGACGAGCCGTCCAGATACCGGCCCCAGACCTCGCCGTAGCCGCCCAGCGCGACGGCCACACCGGCCACGGGGCCGCGCGTGCCGTACCCCATGGCCAGCGTGACCGGGGCGAGGTTATAGGCCAGGGTCGCGCCGCCGTAGGTCTCCCGGCCCCGCAGGAAGTTCAGCCCCAGCATGAGGCTCCCCTGCCGGACCAACAGCCGCGTGTCGCGCACGCCGCCCTGCCAGCCGAGGCTCAGTGCCCCCGACCCCACCAGCTCGAAGGCGGCGGGATTCCAGAGGGGCGGGGCAGCCTGCGCCGCGCCGGGTGCGCCCAGCAGGACGTTGCCGCCCAGCCCCAGCAGCACCGGCACCCGCAGGTCTAGCCCGGCCCCCGCCCGCAGCGGCAGCAGCCAGTCGTCCCAGGGGGAGGCGAGCGGGCCGGGGAGGGCGTACGGCTCGCCCCGCACCCCGAACGCGCCCCCCGCGCCACACGTGAAGCTCTGCCGGGCGGCCCGCCGCACCCGCGCGTCTTGCAGGTAGAAGGGGTAGGCCACGCAGGGCAGGGCCGCCTCACCCGGACCAAGTTCCCAGGCGAGGCGGCGGGGGGCCAGATCGATCAGCGCCGCGTGCGTGCGGGTATGCGAGCCGATCTCCCACCCGGCAGCGCGCAATTCGTCCAGCTGGGCCTGCGTCATGTGGCCGGGTTGGCCGATCAGGTCCAGAATCGGGTAGACGGTGGCGCGCACGCCCAGCTCGCGCAGCACCGGAAAGGCGACGCGGTAGATGCTCTCGAAGCCGTCGTCGAACCGGAGGGAAGCGGTCTTCACGGGGTGCGGATAGGTCAGCACCTCGCTGCTGGTCACGAACAGGTAGCCCTGCGCCCGCAGGTTCAGCACGCGCCGCCGCAACGTCTCGGCCGGCATGCCCAACGTCACGCCGCCCTGCTGGCCAATCTGGTGATACACGAGCGTCAGGTTGCCCGCCCGCGCCGGGGAAGGCAGGGTCAGGGCCAGCAGGGAAAGCAGAGTCAGGAACAGGGACAGCAGGCGCACGGGTGAGAAGTATAAAAGTTCCTTCATCTTCGGGGGTGTGAACCCCGTGGGCCAGCCGCCAGTTGAGCCAGGCGCGAACAGCACCCCTGGGCTACGCGGCGCGGTCCATCAGGTTCGAGCTGGGCCGCCGTTGAGGGCTGCTGGGCCTGGGCATGGTCGGCCTCAGCCTGGTTTTGCTGCTGGACCGGACACCCTCACTGCCCACAGGGTTTGCCTGCTGCTGTTTGGCCTCCTGGCCTCGGCTGGCCTGGGATGCAGGGGGCAAAGCCAGGGCGACTGGCCGCACCCTTCTGGTGGACTGCTCCCCCACTTCTGGGAGCTTTCCTCTTCCCCGGCAGCCAGGGCAGCGGCGCTAGGCTCTGGCCTATGCCCACGCCCCTCTCCCCCGCCTTCTTTGACCGCGACCCCGTGAAGGTGGCCCGCGAACTGCTGGGCGGCACGCTGGTGCGTGTCCTTCCGGGCGGTGAGGTGCTCTCGGGCCGCGTGGTGGAGGCCGAAGCGTACGACTGCCCGCGCGACCCCGCCTGCACCGCCGGACGCTTTCACGCCGCCCGCAGCGCCGGGATGGCGATTCCGGCGGGCCACTGGCTCTTCTGGACCGCGCATGGTCACCCGCTGCTGCAAGTCTCCTGCCGCGAGGAGGGCGTCTCGGCCAGCGTGCTGATTCGCGCGCTGGAACCCCTGAGCGGCCTGGGCACCATGCTCACGCACCGCCCCGTGACCCGCGAACGCGACCTTACCAGCGGCCCCGCCAGGCTCGTCTATGCGCTGGGCCTGAATCCGCTGGAGGTGTCGGGAATGCGCGTGGACAGCCCGGGCCTGCACCTCCTGCCCCCCGAACCGCCCCTCCCCGACGAGGCGGTGACGGTCACGGCCCGGATCGGCATCCGGGAAGGCCGGAATCTGCCCTGGCGTTTCGTGTTGCGCGGCAATCCCTGGGTGTCGCCGGCGGTGCCGAGCATGGACCTGCTGGCGGTGGACCGGCCGACGGCGGAAAGCTGACGGCTTCCCCACGCTACCCTCCCCCCATGCCCGACCATCCCGCGCCCCTGACGCCCGCCGCCCTGCGCGCCTTCGCCCTCCGCACGCTGGACAGGCAACCCACGCTTCAGGGGGCGCTGGACCGGATGGGCTTCGTGCAGGCCGACCCCATTCGTGCCCCGGCGCGGGCACAGGACCTCACGCTGATGGGGCGGGTGCGCGGCTACCGGGCGGGCGACCTGGAACGGCTCTACCCCACGCTGAACGCCGAGGAGGACATGCTTCCGAACTACGGCTTCGTGACGCGGCAGGTGCAAGCGCTGCTGCATCCGCGCGAACCGGGCGAGACGCGCGTGGAGCGCGAACACCCGGGGCTGCTGGCCGAGGTGCGCGCGCTGGTGCAGGCCCAGGCAGAACTCCATCCGCGTGAAGTGGCGGCGGCGGTGGGCCGGGGCCGGGTGGTGAACGCCTGGGGCGGGCAGTCGGCGGCCACGACGCGGGCGCTGGACGCGCTGCACCGCCGGGGCGAGGTGCGGGTGACGCGGCGGGTGGGGGGCGTGCGGCTGTACGGTCCGGCCCCGCATCTGGACACCCTGCACGCCTCGCCCCTGACCGATGCCGAGCGGGTGCGCGGCGCGGTGCATCTGCTGGCCGCGCTCTACGGCCCGCTGCCCGAGGCCAGCCTGGGCTACCTCGTGGGCCTCTCGCACTTCGGGCTGCCGCACCTGCGCGGCGCGCTACGGGGGGCCTACCGGACGGCGCTGCGGGAGGAATTGACCGGCGCGAAGGTGGACGGTGTGCGCTACGTCTGGCCCGCCGAATGGGACCCGGAGACCCGCGCCGGGCCACGTGGCGTGCGGATTGTCGGACCGTTCGATCCGCTGGTCTGGGACCGCCGCCGCTTCACCCACCTGCACGGCTGGACCTACCGCTTCGAGGCGTACACGCCCGCCGAAAAACGGCAGTTCGGCTACTACGCCCTGCCGGTCTTTCAGGCCGAGCGCGCCGTGGGCTGGGCGAACCTGAAGGTGGCGGGCGGCGAACTGCTCACGGACGTGGGGTTCGTGCCCGGCGTGCGCGAGACGGCGGCCCTGAAAAGAGGGGTGGAGGCGGAAGTGGAGCGGTACCGGCAGTTTCTGGGCCTGGGGACGGAAACGCCTAAGGGCTGAGGCCTTCCGCCTCGCCCCACGCCTCCGCCACCCGCCGCAGCGCCTCCCGCACGCCACTGCCGCCCCCCCGGCGGGCCTGCCGCGTGGTTGACAGCAGGTTCAGGGCCAGGCCCGCGCGTTCCTCGGCGGCAAGTCGGGGCGGCGTGAGGGGATGCCCGTGCGCCGCGAGTTCCGCCCGGTACGCTTCCCGCACGCCGGGACCGAGGCGGGCACGGTCCGCCGCGTCCAGCCGCACGTACAGCAGGTGGGCGAGGTCCTCACCCAGCGGGGCGGCGTGTGCCTGACCGTAGTCGATCAGGACGGGCGGGCCGCCTGTCGTGGGCCACAGCACCTGCCCGGCGTGAATATCCCCATGCGCGAGCGTCAGGCCCTGCGTCTGCTCCAGCAGCGTCGGAAGCAGGCGGGCGGCCTCTTCCACGGCGCGGCCCTGGGGGGACGTGCCGCCGGAAGCCGGCGCAGTGGCGGCGCGCTGTGCTCGCCGGACGGCCCGCTGCGCATCCCAGCCCCATTCGCCCCGCAGTTCCGGGCGGTTCAGCCAGAAGGCGTGGTGCCGGGCCAGCAGGCGCGCGACCTCCCGCAAGGCCGCCTCCCGCCCGGCGCCGGTCTGGAACGCGCCCCAGCCGGTCGTTTCGTCGGTCAGGTCACGGGTGACGAGATGCGCGCGAAAGTGCCGCCGGCCAGGGGGGCCGGGGTCCAGGGCCAGGTGCCGCAGCGGCGCGTGGGGCACGGGCGACAGCGGCGCGAGGTCGCGCAGGTAGACCGCCTCACGCGCCAGGCGGCGAAAGGCGCGTTCGTCCCGCCAGCCCGCCGGGAGGTACTTCAGAAAGAGGGGGCCGTGCGCGGTCGCGTAGCGGGCAAAGGCGGCCCCCTCGCCCACCCACGCTTCTACGCGGCGGCGGGGGCCGGGAAAGGCCGCGCGGAGGTCACGCGGCCAGATGGGGGCAGAAAGGGCAGGCCCCCGCCCCGCCAGCATGTCCCACCAGTCCGCCAGCCGCGCCCGCGTCAAGCGAGCAGCGAGAGCACCCCGGCGACCGAACCGCCCGCGAGCGCCGCGCCGGCCAGCAAGGCCCCCAGGCAGCCGCCCCGGCGGTGCGCCACCTGCCGGTAATGCCCGCCGCGCCCGTACTGCCCCCGGTGCCCGCTGCTGTGGCTGTGGCCCAGCACGCCCCCCAGAAAGCCCGTCCCGCGCCCACTGCTGTGGCTGTAACTGTGGCCGCGGGAGCCGGAGCGCCCACGAAAGCGCCCGCGACCGTGACTTCGGCTGTGGCTGAACGAGAAGGAACCGCCGGAAAATCCACTCATGTCCCCGGGTACGGGGGAACGGCCCTGCGGGTTCCCCGACCCTGCCTCATGAGCATCATGCACATCACACTCACGCGGGTATGATGGCCCCCATCATGAGTGAACGGAAGTATTTCGGGACGGACGGCGTCCGTGCCGTTGCGGGCGAGTTTCCCCTGACCGCCGCCTGGGTGATGGACCTCGGCGCGGCGGCGGGCGAGGTCCTGAAGCGGCAAAGTGGGCGGGCCAGCGTGGTGATCGGCAAGGACACCCGCAGAAGCGGCGACATGCTGGAAGCGGCGCTGGCGGCGGGCCTGACCAGCCGGGGCGTGACCGTGATCCACGTGGGCGTGCTGCCCACCCCGGGCGTCAGTTACCTCACGCGGCAGCTCGGGGCCGACGCGGGCGTGGTCATCAGCGCCTCGCACAATCCGTACCAGGACAACGGCATCAAGTTCTTCGGGCGGGACGGCCAGAAGCTCAGCGACGCGACCGAACTGGAGATCGAGGCCGCCATCGACGCCGTGCCGACCTTTGCCCCGGTGACCGGCGTGGACCTGGGGTCGGTCACCAACTACACGGAAGCCGAGCGGCTGTACGTGGATTTCCTGCGCGAACACGCGCCCGACCTGACCGGGTTGAAGGTGGCGCTGGACTGCGCGAACGGCGCGGCCTACCGGGTGGGGCCGAAGGTCTTTCAGGCGGCGGGGGCGGACGTGTTCGCGATCTACACCACGCCCGACGGGCGCAACATCAACCGGGGCTGCGGCAGCACGCACCTGGATCACCTCCAGCAGATCGTGCGGGAGGGCAACTACGATCTGGGCGTGGCCTTCGACGGCGACGCCGACCGCGCGCTGTTCGTGGACTCGCGCGGCCACGTGGTGCAGGGCGACCACATGCTGTTGCTGAACGCCCGTGCCCGCCAGGACCGCGCCGTCGTGACGACGATCATGGCGAACATGGCGCTGGAAGTGAAGCTGCGCGAGGCGGGGATTCCGCTGGAGCGGACCGCCGTCGGTGACCGCTACGTGCATGAGCGGCTGCATCAGCAGGGCCTCACGCTGGGCGGCGAGCAGAGCGGCCACTTGCTGTTTCTCGACGTGGCCCCCACCGGAGACGGCGTGCTGACGGCCCTGCTGACCCTGAGCGCGATGCGGCAGCTCGGCACGACCCTTGACGCCCTGTACGACGAGCTGGTGATGTTTCCCCAGACCCTGGTGAACGTGCGCGTGGCCGACAAAAAGGCCATTGCCCGTGATGCCCAGGTTCAACTGGCCGTCAGCGCCGCCGAGGCCCGCCTGAGCGGCAGAGGCCGCGTGAACCTGCGCCCCAGCGGCACCGAGAACCTGATTCGCGTGATGGTCGAGGGACCCGACGAGGCCGAGATCCACGAGATCGCTCGGACCCTGGCAGGCGTGGTCGAGGCCCGGGGACAGGTCGGAGCCTAAGAGCGAGGCGTTCGGAGTCGCAGGCCTTTCCGGGTCCGCATTCCCTGCTGTCCTAAGAACACGAACGAGAGCGGCTGTTCCTCCCCCTCTTGCCGGGAAGGAACAGCCCTCGGCGCTCCGCATCTTTGTCTAGACAACTCAGGACCGGGGCGGACTTTTTATGAGTCTGGCTTTCGTGTCGCAGGCCACATTAACAAAAATGCCTTTCCAGACAGCTTGGAGAGAGACAGAAGCCTTTTGACTGTAAAAAACCCCATAAAACTTCTGTGAGAAAGCTCATTCTTCCAAGAGGCAAAGGTGAGGTTTTCAGAAAAAATGATGAGACCTATTCACGACTGCTCATAAAGGCCTTATAATTAAAGCCAAGCTTCATCTTATCTTTACCTCACAGCCACAATGCAGCCTTCCGCTCGCGGCAGTGGGTTGCTCTTGTCCAGCAAGGAGACGCATGAAGAATGTGAAAAGTGCCCTCGGTCTGACCCTCGCCCTCACGCTCGGCCTGGTGGCGTGCGGGACCAGCCAGCCCAGCGAGAGCGGCAGCGCCAACCCCACCGGTACGCCCAGCGCCAGCATCCCGCTGACCCAGACCAGCAACTACCGGTACGACGGCTACAACCTCAGCCTGACGGTGGGCGAGAGTGTCAGCGGGACCTATACGGCCGGGGCCACCTGGAGCAGCACCAACCCGGCGGTTGCCCGCGTGACCTCGGCGGCCAGCGGTGTCTTCACGGTGACCGGCGTGTCGAACGGTACGGCCTATGTGCGCGCGTTCACGAACGGCACCGTCGCCGAGATGCGGGTCACGGTGACGGGCGGGACGACCGCCACGGTCAGCGGCGTGACCCTGAGCGCCAGCAGCGTGAGCCTGACGCCCGGCACCAGCAAGACCGTCACGGCTACCGTGCAGGGCAGCGGCAGCGTCAGCCAGGCCGTGACCTGGAGCAGCAGCAACACCGGCGTCGCCACGGTGGACGGCACGGGCCGCGTGACCGGCGTGGCGGCGGGGAGCGCCACCATCACCGCGACCAGTGTCCAGAACGCCACCAAAAAGGCCAGTCTGACGGCGACCGTCACCGCGCCCACGCCGACGCCCACACCGACCCCGACCCCCACTCCGACGCCCACCCCCACGCCCGGCGCCGACACCTTCAACATCACGGTGATCTTCCCGGCGAACAGCAACCTGACCGAGGGGCAGAAGGCCGCCTTCACCAGCGCCGCCAACCGCTGGTCGCAGGTGATCGCCGCGGGTCTGCCCGACGTGGCGAACGTGCGGATCTCCACCGGCCAGACCATCACCGTGGACGACGTGGCGATTGTCGCCAGCGGCGCCGACATCGACGGCCCCGGTCAGATCCTGGGGCAGGCCGGACCGCGTCAGGCCCGCTCGGGCGGCACGCTCCCGCTGTGGGGCGAGATGCAGTTCGACTCTGCCGACCTGGCCAGCATGGAGGCCAACGGCACCCTTCAGGGCGTGATTCTGCACGAGATGGGCCACGTGCTGGGCATCGGGACGCTGTGGAGCAAGTTCCTGAGCGCCAACGCCTCACCCTGCACCAGCGCCACCAAGGTGCAGTACAGCGGCACCAACGGCCTGCGCGAGTACAAGAACCTGAATGGGCAGGCGGCGGGCGTGCCGGTCGAGGACCAGTACGGCGCGGGGACCAAGTGCGGCCACTGGAAGGAATCGGTCTTCCAGTCCGAACTGATGACCGGCTTCGCCAGCCGGGGCGGAATGCCCATGAGCAAGATCACCCTGGGCGCGCTGGCCGACCTGGGCTACACCGTGAACTACGCCGCCGCCGACGCCTACACCATTCCCAACGTGGCCGCCCAGTCTCTCGGCGTGGAGATCAAGGAGCGCCTGATTACGCCCGACGGCATCATCAACCCCTGAGGGCCTGACACCCCCACACCGACACAGAGCAGGGAGCCGAGGCGAAAGATGCCCGGTTCCCTGCTCTTGCCGTGCCGCTCGCTGCCTCCCCGGGCGGCACGTTACGCCCACAGTAGAATGCCCGCATGACTGCCCCCTCTCCCGACACGCTGGTGCTGATCGACGGGCACGCGCTGGCGTACCGCTCCTACTTCGCGCTGCCGCCGCTGCACAACAGCAAGGGCGAGGCCACGCACGCGATCCTGGGCTTTTTGCGGCACACGCTGCGGCTCGCGAGGCAGGCGGCCAATCAGGTGATCGTGGTGTTCGACCCACCGGTCAAGACCTTCCGGCACGAGCAGTACGGCGGCTACAAGTCGGGCCGCGCCCAGACGCCCGACGACCTGCCCGCGCAGATCAACCGCGTCCGGGAGATCGTGGACGCGCTGGGCTGGCCCCGGCTGGAGGAACCCGGCTTCGAAGCCGACGACGTGATCGCCACCCTCACCAAGATGGCGGAGGGGAAGGGCTTTCAGGTCCGCATCGTGACCAGCGACCGCGACGCCTACCAGCTGCTCGACGACCACGTGCGCGTGCTGAGCAGCGACTTTTCCCTGATCGGCCCGGAGGAGGTGCTCGCCAAGTACGGCGTGACCGTGCGGCAGTGGGTGGACTACCGCGCGCTCACCGGCGACGCCAGCGACAACATCCCCGGCGCGAAGGGCATCGGGCCGAAGACGGCGGCCAAGCTCCTTCAGGAATACGGGACGCTGGACGCCGTGCTGGACGCCGCGCGGGCGGGCACGCTGGAACCGAAGGGCACCCGCGAGAAGCTGCTGGCCTCCGAGGCGGACGTGCTGTTCAGCCGCGAGCTGTCCTGCATGGTGACGGACCTGCCGCTGAAGGTGGAACTGGGGGCGCGGCGCGGCGCGGGCGATCCCGCCCGGCTGGAAGCCCTGCTGGACGAGCTGGAACTCGCCTCGCTGAAGCGCGACGTGCTGACGCTGACGCAGGGGCAGACCGACGCCGGTGCGGAGGCGGCCAGCGCGCCCAGCTCCACCGCTGACGCCGTCCAGACCCCCCAGCTCGCGGAGTGGCGTACCCCCGCTGGAGACGTGACCTGGGGCTACGTCCTGTCGCGTGAGGACGACCTGACCGCCGACCTGATCGCGGCGGCCACCTTCGACGGACAGGTGGCGCGCGTGGCCCCGGTGGAGGAACGCGCCGGAAGCACCGCCGGCGCGGTCGCCGTGCTGGATGCCGCCGCGCCGGGCGGACCGCTGTTCACTGACCCGGAGGCGGACGAGGCCCCGAAAAAGCCCAGCAAGGCGGAGCAGAAGGCCGCCGAGAAAGCCGCGAAGGCTGCGCAGAAGGCCGCCGAGCGTCAGGCGGCCCTGTTCCCCCCCATCGTCAACGAGGCGGAGTTCATCGGGCAGCGGACGGTGACGGCGGCGGGGGCGAAGGCCCTGGCGGCCCACCTCAGCGTGCGCGGCACCCAGATCGAGCCGGGCGAGGACCCGTTGCTGGTCGCCTACCTGCTCGACCCGGCGAACACCAACATGCCGGTCGTCGCGGAACGCTACCTGCGCGCGGCCTGGCCGGACGACGCCGCGACCCGCGCGGCCATCACGCACCGCCTCCTCGCGGAGCTGCCCCCGCAGCTCGACGGCGCCCGCCGAAAGCTGTACGAGGACATGGAAAAGCCGCTCGCAGGCGTCCTGAAGCGCATGGAGGTGCGCGGCGTACGGCTCGACAGCGCCTATCTGCGGGGGCTGTCGGAGGCCACGGCGGGCCGCATCGCCACGCTGGAGGCCGAGATTCACCGGCACGCGGGCCGTGAATTCAGTATCCGCAGCCGCGACCAGCTCGAAGCCGTGCTGTACGACGAACTGGGCCTCGCCAGCGGCAAGAAGACCAAGCTGACCGGCAAGCGCAGCACCGCCGTCAGTGCCCTCGAACCGCTGCGCGACGAGCATCCCATCATCCCCGCGC
Organism: Deinococcus phoenicis; assembly: GCF_000599865.1. Taxonomy (GTDB): domain Bacteria; phylum Deinococcota; class Deinococci; order Deinococcales; family Deinococcaceae; genus Deinococcus; species Deinococcus phoenicis. Next base: position 44,479 of record NZ_JHAC01000002.1, read on the forward strand.
TGCTGGAATACCGCGAGCTGGAAAAGCTGCGTGGCACCTACCTCGATCCCCTCCCCAACCTGGTGAACCCGCGCACCGGGCGGCTGCACACCACCTTCAACCAGACGACCGCCGCCACGGGCCGCCTCAGCAGCCTGAATCCCAACCTCCAGAACATCCCGATCCGCTCGGAACTGGGCCGCGAGATTCGCAAGGGCTTTATCGCGGACGAGGGCTTCTGCCTGATCAGCGCCGACTATTCCCAGATCGAGCTGCGGCTGCTGGCCCACATCGCGGGCGACGAGCTGATGCAGCAGGCCTTTCAGGAGGGCGCGGACATCCACCGCCGCACCGCCGCGCAGGTGCTGGGGCTGGAGGAAACGGGCATCACGCCCAACCAACGCCGCGCGGCCAAGACCGTCAATTTCGGCGTGCTGTACGGCATGAGCGCCCACCGGCTCAGCAACGACCTGGGGATTCCCTATGCCGAGGCCACCGGCTTTATCGAGGTGTACTTCAGCACCTACCCCGGTATTCGCCGTTATATCGACCAGACGCTGGAATTCGGGCGCGAACACGGCTACGTGGAAACGCTGTATGGCCGCCGCCGCTACGTGCCCGAGCTGAAGGCACAGAACCGCACGCTCCGCGAGGCGGGCGAGCGGCTGGCCTACAACATGCCAATTCAGGGCACCGCCGCCGACATCATCAAGATCGCGATGGTGCGCCTGGCGGACGAACTCGACGCGCTGGGCGCACGGCTCCTGCTGCAAGTCCACGATGAACTGCTGATCGAGGCCCCCAGTGAAAAGGCCGACGAGGTGGCCCGCCTGACCCGCGAGGTGATGGAGGGCGCGGCGCAGCTGAGCGTGCCCCTGGCGGTGGAGGTCGGCACCGGACCGAACTGGTACGACACGAAGTGACCCCGCGCACCACCTGACCTTGAGGCCCTCTTCAGACGGGGGGGACGCCTACCGTCCACCCGGCAGGGGTGCAGTCTGCTGGGCGGCGGAGGTTCCAGAGTGAACGAACAACTTGCATCCACCCTCGCGCTGCTGACCGGCGGCGTGCGGAACATCGATCCCGGCGTCGCGGTGCCCCGGCTGCGGGCGACCCAGGCCGCTCTGGCGGGTCAGCCCCTCACCGACATGCTGGCCGCCCAGCTCGGCAAGGTGGCCGAACTGCTGGAGGCCCGCCAGCTGACCGAAGCCGCCGTGTCCATCCCGCCCATCGCCGCCGAGGTCGAGAACTACGCCCGCGCCCTGCCCGAGGAGGACCGTCCCCCGCTGATGGCCCTGGCCGAACGCCTGCACCTCGCGGACGGTGGCCCGGACGCCTGAACGGCCCGGCCGAGCGCCCACCTGACTGGACACCTGTTCAGGCAAGGGGGCGTTCTCTGGCGGCGCCGGGGTACCTTCAGGCATGACGATTCGTGCGGTGTTCTGGGATATCGGCGGCGTGCTGCTCACCAACGGCTGGGACCGGGAGCAGCGGGCCACCACGTCCGCCCGCTTCGGCCTGGACGCCACCGACTTTGCCGAGCGGCACAAGCTGGCCGCGCCCGAACTGGAACGGGGCCGCATGAGTCTGGCGGAGTACATGGAGCAGACGGTTTTCCACACGCCCCGCGACTTCACGCCCGGCGACTTCCGGGCCGCGATGGAGGCCGAGAGCCAGCCGCAGGCGGACACGCTGGCCTACGCGCGTGACCTGGGCCAGCGCTGGCGCATGTACGCCCTGAACAACGAGGGCCGCGACCTGAACGAATATCGCGTCCGGACCTACACCCTCAGCGACTTTCTGCTGGGCTTTTTCACCTCCTGCTATCTGGGCGTGCTGAAGCCCAACCCGGCGATGTACCGCCTGGGGCTGGACCTCGCCCATGTCCGCGCCGATGAGGCCGTCATGATCGACGACCGCCCGCAGAACGCCGAGGCCGCGCGCTCGGTGGGGATGCACGCCGTCCGGTACCAGAACGCCGCCCAGCTCCGGGAAGAACTGGCGGCGCTGGGCGTGAAGTAGCCGGAAAGGCGCAGGGCCGGCGCGCCGGGCCTCACAGCATTTCCAGCGGCACCGGCCCTGTCGGCGCGGGAAAGGCCCGGTCGAGCTGCGCGAGGTCTTCCCCGCTGAGCTGCACGGCCAGCGCCGCGCGGTTCTCGCGGACATGCGCCTCACGGGCGGCTTTGGGAATGGCGATCACGCCCGGTTGCCGCAGCACCCAGGCGAGCGCCACCTGGGCGGGCGTGGCCCCGTGCCGCCGCGCGACGTCCTGCAAGGCGGGCTGCCGCAGCAACCGCCCCTGCTCCACCGGCGAGTACGCCATCAGCGGCAGCCCGCGCGCCTGACTCTGCGGCAACAGGTCAAACTCGATCCCCCGCCGCGTGAGGTTGTAGAGCACCTGGTTGGTCGCGGGCTGCCCGCCGCCCGTGACCCGGTCCAGGTCGCGCAGATCGTCCGGGCCGAAGTTGCTGACCCCCCAGGCGCGAATGTCACCGGACGCCCGGAGGTCTTCGAGCGCCGCGACTGTTTCTTCCAGCGGCACCGCGCCGCGCCAGTGCAGCAGGTAGAGGTCGAGGTGGTCCGTGCCCAGCCACCCGAGGCTCCGGTGGCAGGCCCGCACGGTGCCCTGCCGGCTGGCATGGCCCGGCAGCACCTTGCTGACCAGAAACACCTCGTCGCGGCGGCCCCGGATGGCTTCCCCCACCAGGCGTTCCGAAGCGCCGTCGCCGTACATCTCCGCCGTGTCGATCAGCGTCAGGCCGAGGTCCAGCCCGGTCTGCAAGGCGCGCAGTTCTTCGCGGTAGTGCTCCGGGCGTTCCCCCATCATCCAGGTGCCCTGACCGAGCACCGGCACCGGCTGGCCGCCCAGCGACAGGCCGGGCAGGGGCTTATGCGGCTGGGACATCGTCTACCCCTCCTCTCTTTCCCCCTCAGACCTTGACGAACTCCTGCACGCCCATCACGAACATCACCGCGCCGCCCACCGCGACCTCCACCGGGTCGGCGGCCAGGCCCTCGCCCTGCTCGCCCATCGGGACGCTGGGGGACACCAGGCGGGTGCGGGTCCGGCAGGTCTGCTGCACGTGGCGTTTCAGCTCCGCGAGCCGCTCGTCGGAGACCCCGATCATCAGGGTGGTGTTGCCCTCGCGCAGAAAACCGCCGGTGCTGGCCAGCTTGGTGACCTCGAAGGCGTTCTCGGACAGCACGCGCACGAGGGCGGCGGCGTCGGCATCCTGAATCACGGCGAGAACCAGCTTCATGAAGCTCAGGATAGCAGAGGGGGTGTAAGGGGCCGGTCAGACGACTGGGCCAGGGCAACGGAGCCAGGAAAAGTGGCCCCCAGACAGGCGGCCTAACAAAAAGGCCCCCGCAGAGGGGGACCAGAACAATGGGGAGAGGCGCGCCGTGAGGCTTACGCGACCTGCTTTTTCTTGCCGCTGGCCGCCGGGGCCTGTTCCTGGCCGAGGGCCTGCGTTTCCTTGAGGCGGAAAATCACCAGGCTGCCCACGAAAGTGCAGGTGACCATGCCGTGCGCGTTCAGCAGCGACAGCGCGCGCATCACGTCTTCACGGGTCATGCGCAGCTGCTCGCTCATGTACAGCGCACTGTCGGCCCGGCCTTCGAGGTAGTCGCGGACCTTCCTGGCGTCCTCGGTCAGGGGCGTGGCGGGCACATCGGCCAGACCGGGATCGGCCAGGCCATACACGGCGCGGGTGCCGGTGCCGGGCAGACGGCGCACGCGCCCCTGGTCCAGCAGGCTGGCGAGGGCGGCGCGCAGGTGCGACAGGGCCAGGCCGGTCGTCTTGGCGAGTTCGGTCTCGACCCATTCGGGCTTGCTTTCCAGCGCCTTGAGAACCAGCTTCTCATTGGCGCGGCGGGTTTCTTGCAGATCTTCGAGGGTGGGGGGGTTGAACATGCGCTATCCTCCGAACAACCAGAGCGGCCAGATGACATCCAAGGGGAGGACCGCTGCGGTCAGGGCGTGAACTCGGTACAAGTGCGCTACTAGGCGCAACTTTCCTATTGTGACAGATTCTCATGCTGGTTGCATGAGGTCACTGATGCCGGGTTGATCTTTGTCAAGAGGGCGCCGCACAGGTAGAAGGGACAGCGCAGCAGGGACAGCACGGAAAAGAGGCGAGCCAGGGAAACCGCGTGGCCGAAAAGGTGGCCCATGGTAAACGGTCGCGGGGCGCCTCACCGTGAGCCGGGCTGCCTTTATGGGTAGACCCGGGGGCAGGCCATACGGGGCCGACCCGGTCGGCGGCAACGTTTTGGCCCCGACTCCCGTACCCGCTCCCTGGGAGGCACCATGCTGGAACTACGGAACCTGAGCAAGACCTACGGCAAACACGCGGCGCTGCGGGACGTGACCCTGGGCGCCCCAGAGGGCGAGGTGTTCGGCCTGCTCGGTCCGAATGGGGCCGGAAAAACCACGCTGCTGCGGATCATCGCCACGCTGCTGCAACCTTCTGCGGGCACGGCGGTGCTGGCCGGACACGACGTGGGGCGCGAACCGGAGGCGGTCCGGCGGGCGATCGGCGTGGTGAACGGCGGCATGGGCCTGCCCGCACGGCTGACGGGGCGGGAAGTGCTGCGCTCCTTCGCCGGCCTGTACGGGCTGACGCGCACGCAGGCCGACGCACGGATTGCCGAACTGGACGCCGCCCTGGACCTGGGCCGCACGCTGGACACCCGCGCGGGGGAGTACAGCACCGGCATGAAACAGAAGGTGGTGATCGCGCGCGCCGTCATCCACGATCCCCAGGTGTTGATTCTGGACGAGGCGGCCAGCGGCCTGGACATCTTCGCGCGGCGCACGCTGCTGGACTTCGTGGCGGCGGCCCGGCAGCCCGGCAAGCTGACCCTCTATTCCACCCACGTCATGAGCGAAGCCGAGGAAGTCTGCGACCGGGTGGCGATTCTGCACGAAGGCGCGCTGGTGACGGTCGGCACCATCCCGGAGATCCTGGCGCAGACGGGCGAACGGAATCTGGAACGGGCCTTTTTTGCCCTGGTGCGCGGTGAGGGGGTCAGGCATGCGTCCTGACTACATCTGGCGGGTGGCCTCGCGCGACCTGCTTTCCACGCTGCGCGACCGGCGCACCCTTACCAGCACCATCCTGATTCCGCTGCTGCTGATTCCGCTGTTCACGCTGGGCCTGCCGCTGCTGTTGGGCAAGTTCATAGGCGGCCAGGCGCAGGAACGGCAGCAGGTGGGGGTGGTGGGCACGCTGCCCGAGTCGCTGCGCGCGGCGCTCACCCGCGACGAGAAGACGCCGGACGGGACCGTCACCCGCGCCGGGGTGAGGCTCGTCCCCGTGACCGACCCGAAGGCCGCCGTGCAGTCCGGGGACGTGGACGCCGCGCTGCGTGCCCCCTCTCCCCTGCCGCGCCGCGCGGGGGACGGAACGGGCACCCTGGAGGTCTACGCCAAGCTGGGAAACCTGCGCGCGCAGACGGGCGCATTTGCCAAGGTGCAGTCCACGGTCGAGGCGTACAACCGGGAGCTGGCCGTGCAGCGCCTGGGGACGCTGGGCCTGGGCGCGCAGACCCTGACGCCGGTCACCCTCGCCCCCATCGACGCCAGCCCCGAGCAGGAGCGGCGCAGCGGGCAGCTCGCCTTCCTGATTCCGCTGCTGATGCTGAACTTCATCCTGACGGGGGCGATGGCGACCGCGCTGGACGCGACGGCGGGCGAGAAGGAACGCGGCACCCTGGAAAGCCTGCTGGTGTCCCCGGTGCGCCGCAGCGAGGTCGTGGCCGGGAAGCTGCTCGCCACCACCGTCACGGCCCTCACGACGGCCCTGTTCAGCGTGCTGGGCTTTTTGCTGAGCGGCGTGGTGATGCGGGCGGTGCTGGCACGCGGCGACACGCCCGCCGAACTCACGCAGGCGTTCGGCGGCCAGCTCACGCTGACCCCCGGAAGCGCGCTGGCCCTGCTGGGCACGGTCGTCAGCGCCGCACTGCTGATCAGCGCCGTCCTGATCGCCCTGAGCATCTACGCGCGCAGCTACAAGGAGGCGCAGACCTACGTCACGCCCCTGAGCCTGCTGATCGTCTTTCCCGCCGTGATGCTGCAATTCAGCGACTTCCTGACCCTGAGCAGCGGCATCTACGCCCTGCCGCTGTTCGGCAGCATGGTCGCCATTCTCGACACGGTGCGCGGCAACCTGAGCACCGGGCACGCCCTGACCGCCATCGCCGCGAACCTGATCGGCGCGCTGCTGGTCGGACTGCTGGCGCTGCGCTCGTTCGGGCGGGAGGAAGTGATTTTCAGAAATTAGCCCTGAAGACACGGGGCGGGCCTTCCACCTTCGGAAGGCCCGCCCTGTTCCGCTTTGTCCTCAGCTCTGGGTCTTGGGCGCCTGGGGATCGGTGATGATCCGGCTGGCGGCGGGCTGCTCCTGCTCGGCTTCCGGGGTCAGGTCGGGCTGACCTTCCAGGGCGGCGCTTCCCGTTTCGTGGGGGCGGGCGGCGAGGGGGTCGATCGTCACCGTCTCCTTGCTCACGCTGTCGAGCAGGATGTCCAGCACATTGCCCGAGCGGGCGGCGTCGATCGCCTTGTGGGTGATGATCTCGCCGACGTTCAGGATGATGCTGTCGTCCGGGGCCAGGATCACGCGGGTGACCGGGCGGCCCAGGGCGTCGCGGATACGCTGTTCCTGCATCTCCTCCTGCCGCTGTTCCAGGGCCTGCCCGGCTTCGTCACGCTTGTCACTGAACCAGGCCTTGGCGCGGTCGAGCAGGTTGCTGGCGCCCTCGCTGACGCTGGCGACCCCCCCGGCGAGGGCGGCGCTCGCCCCCGGCGTTCCCCCCGCCGCAGTGCCGCCGGTGGTGGCCGCGATCAGCGCCTGGTCCACGTTCAGGTGCCGGGCACGCTCGGCGATGGCCGGGGTGACGATCTGCCCCTGCGCGGCGACCAGGCTGCCCCCGGGGGCACGCACGTCGGTCTTCACGCGGCGGCCGATGGTGGCTTCCAGACTGTTCGGGTCGAGACCCTGCCGCTCGCGGATCTCCTGCACGCTGTCCCCAATGGCCCCGCCCGTCGCCGCCGCCACGAGCGCGCCCAGCTTCCCGGCCTGCTCGGCGCGCTCGGCCTGGAACGTGGTGATGGTGCTGCCCTTGTGGACAATCACCTCGCTGACGCCGTCGGCCATCTCGGCGGTCACGTCGTTTGCGGCGGTCTTGCCCACCACGTACTCCTTCTGGCGCTCGGCGGTGGCCCCCCGCAGGTCGTCCACGCTGCCCTGCACCCGGTCGCGGACGTTGCCGTACGCCTCACCGAGGACCCCACCGGTCGCGGCGGTGGCGAGCGCCGTCAGCTTGCCCGCCTGCTCGGCGCGCTCGGCCTGCGCGGCGGTGATGGTGTCCCCCTGGTGGACGATCACGGTCCCGTCCTCCAGGGTGATGTCGCCGCCCGCCGTCTTGCCGACCACGTATTCCCGCTGGCGGTCCTTGGTGGCCTCGGCAATGTTCTCGTAACCCTGCTTCACGCTGTCGGCGGCGTTCTGGTAGACCCCGCTGAGGCTCTGCCCCGCCGACTGCACCGCGCCCTTCAGGCCGCCCGGCTCCTGCTCCTGCATGGCCGCCGCGACGCTCACCGGCACGATGGCCGCGTCCTCGCCGATCTGCACGGCTTCGGGGGCGGGCACAAAGGTCCGGCCACTGCTCATGTCGCTGAACAGGCCGCCGGTCGCCTCGTAGCCCTCGACCTGGCCCGTCTGTTCGTCGAAATACACGTCTGCGATCTTGCCGAGGTTCTCGCCCTCGGTGGTCAGCAGCGTCAGGCCGATCAGGCTGGTCTTGGAATCCAGCACCTCGGCCAGCCGCCCGTCCTCGCGGGTGGTGGTGACCGAAGCGGCGCTGTCGACCATGATCGCGTCCTCACCGAACGAACGGACGGCCTCGAAGGGCACCACCCGCGCCGCGCGGAACCAGCCGCCCTCGTCCACCAGCAGGCCCAGCAACTGGTTGGCCTGGTGGTCGAAAATCAGGTCGTGTACGCTCTCCACGCGCTCGCCCGTATCGATGGCCACGATATTGCGTCCGAGCAGTTCCTTGCCTTTGATCATGGGGATTCTCCGTTCAGGGATGGGGGTGGGGCCGCGCGCCCTCGGCGCAGGCGGGAACAACAGAAAAATGGACCTGGGAATGAGGGTGTTCAGCGTTCTCAGGAAAGGGGGGCGGGCGAAGAACTTCCGTGGACCTCACCCCACAGAGGCGCGGCCCACCGCCCGCTCAGAACCCCAGATTGAGCAGACCCCGGGGCTTGAGGTACAGGAAATAGAGCAGCAAGAACAGCACCACCAGAATCAAGATGATGAGGACCGCTGTCCGGCCTCCGCCGCCCCCGTTGCCTTGCAATCGAGCCATCAGTATTCCTCCACTTTTCAGTCTAGAAAGGCCCCCGGCTGAATGTGAGGCCCGCCTGCTCACCCCGGGTTGACTGAACCTTGCGCCAGCCTTAAGGCAGCCGCTCGTCCTAGACTCCAGGCATGACCCTGCCGCTGGATCACCTGTATGCCGCTCCCCCGCGAGGCCCGCACCAGGCGCGGCTGGCGGACCTGCCCCTGACCGTGCTGGTGGGCGTGACGGGCGTGGGCAAAAGCACCGCGCTCGGGGCCCTGCGCGCGGCCAGTCCGCAGGCCCGGGTGCTGCCCGACCGCCGCGAGGTCACCGATCAGGTGATGATCCTGCCGCTGGCCGGTGGCCCGGTCACCGACCGCGCCGAACGCTTCCGGCTCACGGCCCGCTACCGGGAGCAGCATCCGGGGGGCATGGCCCACGCGCTGGGCACCCTGACGGCAGACACCGGGTACTGGGGCGAGCGGCCTCTCTTCGACGGGCTGCGCGGGCTGGCCGAGGTGCAGTACGCGGCGGACACCTTTCCCGCCTGGCGGTTCGTGGCCCTGCACGCGCCGGACACGGTCCGGGTGCGCCGCCTGCTGGGCCGGGCGGATACCTTCGACCGGGTGCGGGGGACGGCGGCGGCGGGAAGTTTACGCGCACAACTGGACACCCTCCCCGGCGTGGACAAAGTGTTCACGCCCGCCGACCTCGGTGCCCTCGCGGCGCTGGAGGCGGAGGGACACGCGCCCACCGACATCCTCGCCAAGACCCGGATCGTGGTGACCGAGCGCCAGCATTACGACCCGGACGCGGCGGCGGCCTTTCTGGGTACGCTGCCCCGGCAACGCGCGCTGCTGCTCGACACGGTCACCCTCTCGCCCGGGCAGGTGGCCGCCGCCACCCAGGCGTGGGCATGAGCGCACCCAGGGTCGCGCGGATCGAGGGCGTCCCCTACCGCCTTCCCCTCCAGGGCACGCTCGCCTGGGGTGCCCACAGCGCCCTGAGCGCCGCCGAACACGTCCTGGTCAAGGTCACGCTCGACGATGGAACGGTCGGCCTCGCGGAGGCCACGCCGCGCCCCACGATCTACGGCGAGACGCAGGCCAGCGTGGTCGCCATCCTGCGGCACCTCGAACCCGCGCTCAGGGGCCTGGCGATCACGGACGAGGCCGCCCTGAACCGGGGCCGCAACAGCGTGGCGAACAACCACACCGGACGCGGGGCACTCGATATGGCGCTGCACGACGCCCGTGCCCGCGCCCAGGGCCTCACGCTGTGGGACACGCTGCTCGGCCCGAACCCCCGGGTGCGTGTCAGCTTCATCCTGGGAATCGGCACTCCCGCCGGAATGCTCGCGGAGGCCGAGCGGGTGGTCGGGGCGGGGGTGCGCTGCCTGAAAGTGAAGGTGGGCCGCGACCATGCCCGCGACCTCGCGGTGATCCGGGACCTGCACCGCGCCTTCGGGAACGAGGTCCAGCTCTATGCCGACAGCAACGAGACGCTGACGCCGGAGACGGCCCCCGCCGCCCTCGCCGCCATGCGGGACGCAGGCCTGACCTACGTCGAGGAACCGCTGCCCGTGCGGGACCTGCGGGCCAGGGCCGACCTGCACGCGCGGGGCCTCCTCCCCATCGTCGCGGACGACTCCTGTTTCACGCCCGCCGACCTCGTCCGCGAACTGGGCTTCGGCACCTTCGACATCCTGAACGTGAAGACGGCCCGCAACGGCTTTACCGACGGCCTCGCCATGCTGCGGACCGCCGCCGCCCACGGCAAACGCGGCATGGTCGGCTCGCAGGCCAGCACCGGCCTCGGCACCCTGCATGCCGCCCTGCTGTCTACACAGTCGGAGGTCACCGAGCCGTGCGAACTCAGCTTCGTGCTGAAGCTGCAAGACGATCTGCTGGACCGGCCCATCACCTTTCAGGACGGCTGGCTCGATGTGGCTGGCCTGCGGCATGCCTCCCTTGACCCGGCCAGACTGGAGCGGTACCGGCTGTAGGCTGGGTGCGGCGCTCCTCCCCCTGTCTGGGGCACAGCACATTTGTCCCCGGCCCGCTCCCGTAAAAATGAGATATGAGCCAAGAAATGCTCAATGCCCTGGCCCTCCCCCTGCTGTTCAGCATGATCGGCGGCACCTATGCCTATCTGCGTTTTCCCGACCGGCGCTCGCGCGTGCTGCTCACGCTGATCCTGTTTCAGCTCGTCGGCGCGTACGGCCACGCCGTGCAGCCCGGCGCGGCCCTGTTCGGCCTGCTGGCCCTGCATATGCTGGTCGTGTTCGGCCTGCTGCTGCACGGCCTGCTCACGCCCAAGGCCGAACTCGCGCCCGAGCGGGTGCGGCGGGAGTAGAGGTCCGGGAGGTCGGGGGACGCGGTTTCGGCGACGGCTGGGGCCGCGTTTCCTTTGGGGACGGGGCGCGTAGCATGAAGGCATGAGCGACCCCTTGCTGCGCAAAATCAGCGAGGAAGACTACCTCCGCACCGAGGAAACCAGCCCGGTCAGGCGGGAGACGTGGACGGCTTCGTCTAAGCCCAGGCCGGAGCGAGCCTGCCGCACAACCGCATCGCCACCAACATTCAGGCTGTCCTTATTCCCGCGGCCAGAGGGCAGGACTGCTGGTCCTACTCGAGTGCTATGAAAGTGCGGGTCAGTCGCCCCGGACAGCTCCGTTACTGTTACCCCGATATCGTCGTGGTCTGTGAACCGCACGAGAACCTGAGCCAGGCCGAGACCCGCCCCTGCCTGGTCGTGGAAATCCTGAGCCAGTCCACGCGGCAGGTGGACATGACCTACAAGGCGCAGGACTACCTGAGCCTGCCGAGCCTTCAGGGCTACCTGCTCGTGGACAGTGAAAACCGGGCCGCCGAACTGTACAGGCGTCTTCCCCACGACTGGACCGTGGAAGCCGTGCAGGACGAGGTGACGTTGCCCTGCCTGACCATTCCCCTCTCGCTGAACCCGTCTACGCGGGTATCACGCTCTAGCCGCCCAACAAAGGGGAAGGGCCACCCGGCAGACTGGGTGGCCCTTCCTGCTTTTGCGGGGCGTCAGGCTTACGCCTTCACTTCACCCTGGCTGCGCTCCATGATGCTCCGCAGCACGGTCTGGAGGATGCCGCCGTTCTTGTAGTAGTCGATCTCGACCGGCGTGTCGATGCGGCACTGCACAGTGACGTCGCGGCTCTGGCCGTCCTTGCCGGTCACGCGCAGCGTCACGTCCTGACGGGGCTTCAGGTCCTGGGGCAGCAGGACATCGAACATCTCGTCACCCACGATGCCCAGGCTGTCGGCGGTGTCGCCGTTCTTGTACTGGAGGGGAAGCACGCCCATGCCGACGAGGTTGGAGCGGTGGATGCGCTCGAAGCTCTCGGCCACGACCGCCTTCACGCCCAGCAGGAAGGTGCCCTTGGCGGCCCAGTCACGTGACGACCCCATGCCGTAGTCCTTGCCTGCAAAGACGAGGAGCGGGATGTTCTGCGCCTTGTAGTTCTGGGCCGCGTCGAAGATGGAGGTCACCTGGCCGTCCGTGTAGTCGGTGGTGAAGCCGCCCTCGGTGCCGGGCGCGAGCTGGTTTTTGAGGCGGATGTTGGCAAAGGTGCCGCGCGTCATGATGCGGTCGTTGCCCCTTCGGCTGCCGTAGGAGTTGAAGTCCTTGGGCGCAATGCCGCGCTCCAGCAGGTACTTGCCGGCGGGGGTATCGGACTTGAACGACCCGGCCGGGCTGATGTGGTCAGTGGTCACCGAGTCACCGACCTTGACCAGCGCGCGCGCGCCCTCGATGCTCACAATGTCGCTGGGGCCGCCCGCCAGATTCTCGAAGAAGGGCGGGTTCTGGATGTAGGTGGATTCGGGGTTCCAGTTGTACAGCGCGCCCTCGCTGACCGGAATGGCGTTCCAGTCGGCATTGCTCTTCTCGATGCCGTCGTAGACGCGCCGGAACATCTCGGCGTTGATGGCCTGGTCCATGATGGTCTGGATTTCGGCGCTGGTGGGCCACAGGTCGCGCAGGTACACGGGCTGGCCGTCCGCGTCAGTGGCGATGGGGTCGTTCACGATGTCGTTCACGACGGTCCCGGCCAGGGCGTAGGCCACGACCAGGGGCGGCGAGGCGAGGTAGTTCGCCTTGATGTGGGGGTTCACGCGGCCCTCGAAGTTGCGGTTGCCCGACAGCACCGACGCGGCCACCAGGTCGCCTTCCTGAATCGCCTGCACGACAGGTTCGGGCAGCGGGCCGGAGTTGCCGATGCAGGTCATGCAGCCGTAACCCACCGTGTTGAAGCCGATCTGGTCGAGGTAGGTCTGGAGGCCCGCGTTTTCCAGATACTCGGTCACCACGCGGCTGCCGGGGGCCAGCGAGGTCTTGACCCAGGGCTTGGGCTTCAGGCCCTTCTCCACGGCCTTCTTGGCGACCAGACCCGCCGCGATCAGCACGCTGGGGTTGGAGGTGTTGGTGCAGGAGGTGATCGAGGCCAGCGTCACCGCGCCGTGTCCGATCCGGATGTCGGTGCCGCCGATGGTGCCCTGGGCGTCCAGTTGGTCCGCGGGCAGCTCGAAACCGCGCGCCTTGATGGGGGCCGTCAGCGCCTCGGCAAAGACGGTGTGCATGTCCGTGAGGTTCACGCGGTCCTGCGGGCGCTTGGGACCGGCGAGGCTGGGCACGATGGTCGAGAGGTCGAGTTCGATGGTGTCGGTAAAGACCGGGTCGGGCGTCTCGTCGGTGCGGAACATGCCTTGGGCCTTGTAATACGCCTCGACCAGCTCGATCTCGTCTTCCAGGCGGCCCGTGCGGCGCAGGTAACGCAGCGCCTCGTCGTCGACCGGGAAAAAGCCCATCGTCGCGCCGTACTCGGGGGCCATGTTGGCGATGGTCGCGCGGTCGGGGAGGGTCATGTTGGAAAGGCCCGCGCCGTAGAACTCCACGAACTTGCCCACCACGCCCTTCTGGCGCAGCATCTCGGTCACGCGCAGCGCGAGGTCGGTCGCGGTCGCGCCGCCGGGCATCGCGCCCGTGATCTTGAAGCCGATGACTTCGGGCATCAGCATGTAGATGGGCTGGCCCAGCATCACGGCCTCGGCCTCGATACCGCCGACGCCCCAGCCCACGATGCCCAGGCCGTTGATCATGGTGGTGTGGGAGTCGGTGCCGACGAGGCTGTCGGGGTACACGACCACACCGTCGTCCTCGGGGCGACTCTGCACGCCTTTGGCGAGATATTCGAGGTTGACCTGGTGGACGATCCCCGAGGCGGGCGGCACCACGCCGAAGTTGTCGAAGGCCTGCTGGCCCCAGCGCAGGAACTCGTAGCGTTCGCGGTTGCGCTCGAACTCCAGCGCCATGTTGTTGGCGAGCGCAAAGTCGGTGCCGAACTCGTCCACCTGCACCGAGTGGTCGATCACGAGGTCCACCGGAATCAGGGGGTTGATCTTGTTGGGGTCGCCGCCCAGGGCCACCATCGCGCTTCTCATCGCCGCGAGGTCCACGACGGCGGGCACGCCGGTGAAGTCCTGAAGGATCACGCGGGCGGGCTTGAAGGGAATCTCGATCTCCTCGTTGACGGGCTTCCAGCCTGCCACGGCGCGCACGTCTTCCTGACGCACGTCGTAGTCGTTGGCCTCGCGCAGCACGCTTTCGAGCAGCACCTTCACGCTGAAGGGCAGGCGGCTGATGTCGGTCCCCTGCTCCTGGAGCTTGTTGAGGTTGTAGTAATACAGGGTCTGGCCGGCTTTGGTGGTGAGCGTGTCGCGCGCACCGAACAGGTTCATCGCCATGTCTGGGTTCCTCCTTGCCCCGCAGGGGCAACCCGCGTCGGCGGGGTTGATGCGTCTATCATAAGCCGCCCCGCGCTGGGCGCACCCCGTTACTGCCCGAGGCACGCCGTTACCACTTTGGGGACAACAAATGCGGGGGGCTCCCACGGCCCCTTCAGGCTCAGCATGGCCCCGCCGGCCTGCTTCTGGTTCAGGATGGGAGCCATGCCCGGTCCCCTGCATGGTCTGACGGTCCTGAGTCTCGCGCTGAACCTGCCCGGCCCGCTGGCTGCCGCCGCGCTGCGGGACGACGGCGCGCGGTTGGTGAAGATTCAGCCGCCCGGCGGGGACCCCTTCGAGCAGTTCGCGCCGCAGTGGTACGCGGCGCTGACGCGGGACGTGGCGCTGCACACCCTCGACCTCAAGACGCCGGGGGGCCACGCAGCGCTACACGCCTTGCTGGCGGGCACGGACCTGCTGCTGACCAGCAGCCGTCCGGCGGCCCTGGCCCGGCTGGGGCTGGACGGCCCGGCGCTGGAGGCCGCGTATCCCCGGCTCTGCCGCGTCCTGATCGTGGGCGATTCCCGGGACCCGAATACACCCGGCCACGACCTGACCTATCAGGCTGAGGCGGGCCTGCTGGACCCGACCCGGCCCACCATGCCGCGCACGCTGCTGGCCGACATTCTGGGGGGACGCGATGCCTACGCGGCGGCCCTGGCCCTGCTGCTGGGGCGGGAGCGCGGGGGACAGGAACGGGAGCGGGTGGTGGGCCTGGCGGACGCGGCGAACCGGGCCGCCCTCCCGCTGCGGCACGGGCTGACCGCTCCCGGCGGGCTGCTGTCGGGCGCGTCCCCGGTCTACCGCCTGTACGCCACTGCGGACGGGACGGTCGCCCTCGCCGCCCTGGAAGAGCATTTCGCGCGGCGGTGGCTGGCCCTGACCGGCCCCGACCCGGAGGCCGCCGTGCGGGCACACCCCACCGCCTACTGGCTGGCGCTGGCGCTGGAACACGACCTGCCGCTCAGCGAGGTGCGGGCCGGACCGGGTTGAGCCGGACCCGGTATTCCCACTGTTCCGCCCGGGATGCGGCGTTGAGTTGGGGGCATGGACAGGGTAGACTGCGCTTATTGAGAATCATTCGCAATAAGCAATGATGAAGCCCCATTCGCCCTGACCCCGGAGGCCCCATGACCCTTCCCCTGACCTCTCCCCGGCAGGAGGCACCGGCCTCCGCCCGCTTTCGACCCGACCCCGGCCTGCGCCGGGCCATGCTGCTGACGGCCCTGACCCTGGTGGGACTGGGGCTGGGGCTGGTGGGCCAGCACTTGCTCGGCAGTCCGGCCCTGGCCTGGGGTGGCTTTGCCCTGGCGTATCTGGCCGGGGGCGTGCCCGCCGCGCGGGAAGCCCTGCACACGCTGACGCACGAGCGCAAGCTGGACGTGGACCTGCTGATGGTCCTCGCGGCGCTGGCGGCGGCCAGCATCGGGCAGGCGGCGGACGGCGCGGTGCTGCTGTTTCTGTTCAGCCTGAGCAATACCCTCCAGGACTGGGCGCTGGGCCGGACCAGGGGCGCGGTCCAGGCGCTGATGAACCTCAACCCCCAGGGAGCCACCGTGCGCCGGGACGGTGTGGAGCGGTGGTGCGCGCTGAACGACATCCGCGTCGGGGACCAGCTGGTGGTGCGGCCCGGCGAGCGGATCGCCGCCGACGCCCGGGTGGTGCGGGGCCAGACCAGCGTGGACGAGTCGCCCATCACCGGGGAGAGCGTGCCGGTGGACAAGGCGCCCGGCGCGGCCCTCGCCAGCGGCACCGTGAACCTGAACGGCAGCGTGGAGGCCGAGGTGCTGCGGCCCGCCGGGGAAAGCACGCTGGCGCGGCTGGTGGCCCTGATGGAGCAGGCCCAGACCCAGAAAAGCCGCGCGGAGACGCTGGGCGAGAAGTGGGAAAGCCCCTACGCGACGCTGGTGCTGCTGAGTGTGCCCGCCGTGTTCCTGGGGCTGCGGTACGCCTTCGGCCTGCCCGCCGATACCGCGTGGTACCGCGCGATCTCCTTCATGGTGGTCGCCAGCCCCTGCGCGGTGGTGATCTCCACGCCCGCCGTGATGCTCAGCGCGATGGCCGCCGCCGCCCGCGCCGGGGTGCTGTTCAAGAGCAGCGCCGCGCTGGAGGCGCTCTCTCACGTGCAGACCGTGGCCTTCGACAAGACCGGCACGCTGACGCAGGCGCAGATGACGCTGACGGAGGTGGTGGCGGACGACGAACGCGCCGCTCTGACCCTGGCCGCCGGGCTGGAGGCCCACAGCGAACATCCCATCGCGCGGGCCGTCGTGACGGCGGCGCAGGTGCGCGGGCTGGCCCCGCTGCCGCTGACGGACGCACAGGCGGTCCCCGGCCACGGCATCGTGGCGCTGACCCCGGACGGCGAGCGGGCCTGGGCCGGAAACCGCCGCCTGGCGGCGCGGGAAGGAGCCGGACTGACCGCCGCGCAGGAAACCGCGCTGGACGAACTGGCCCGCCGGGGCAGCAGCAGCGTGATCGTGGGGCGGGGGCCGCGTGTGCTGGGCGTGCTCGGGGTGGCCGATGCCCTGCGCCCCGGCATCGGCCAGGCCCTTGCCCGGCTGCGAGGCAGCGGCGTGCCCCATCTGGTGATGCTGACCGGCGACCGGCGCGAGGTGGCCGAGACGGTGGCCCGCGAGGTCGGCGTGAACGAGACGCACGCCGAGCTACTGCCGGAAGACAAATTGCGGATCATCGGGGAGCTGCCCGCACCCGCCGCGATGGTGGGCGACGGCGTGAACGACGCGCCCGCCCTGGCCCGC
The DNA here is from genome assembly GCF_000599865.1 of Deinococcus phoenicis. GTDB lineage: Bacteria > Deinococcota > Deinococci > Deinococcales > Deinococcaceae > Deinococcus > Deinococcus phoenicis. The sequence goes on from NZ_JHAC01000002.1 coordinate 61,382, forward strand.
GCCGACCTGGGCGTGGCGGTCGCCAGCGGCACCGACGTCGCCATCGAGAGCGCCGACGTGGTGCTGATGCAAAACGACCTGGAGAAGCTGGCGGGAGCGGTGCGGCTGGCGAGGGCGGCGCGGCGCACGGTCACGCTGAATCTGACCTTCGCCTTCGGGGTGATCCTGCTGATCGCGCCGCTGGCGGTGGCGGGCCGGGTGCCGCTGCCGCTGGGCGTCCTGGCGCACGAGGGCGGCACGGTATTCGTGGTGTTCATGGGGCTGCGGCTGCTGCGCTTCCGGGTGTGAGGGGCGATTCCTAAAGCCTCTCCGCCCTTCCCCAACCCTTCTCCCACCTCGCGGGAGGGTAGGCTGAAACCTCAAATCCCACCGTTCAGGGAGGTTCACCTATGAGTGAGGACAAGCCCCAGCCGCCGCAGGACCGCAGCCCGCAGGGCGGTGCCAAGGACACCGACGATCTCAGCGACATCAAGGACGTGCAGCGGCCCGGCATGGCCGAGAAGGCCCGGCAGGTGGAGCAGACGCCCAAAGATGTGACCGGCGAGCACGACGCTCTCCAGCCGCAGAACCAGCGCCGCTGAGCGCCCAGAGGAGCCGACATGAGCGAGGGCAACCCCGGAACCGGACCGCAGGACAACGTGCCGCAGGAACAGGTGCAGACCAACGCCAACTGGGACACGGGCGGCGAGAAGACCCCCAGCCAGGGCAAGCAGGACCGTTACTGGGACCAGACCAGCGACAGCAACCGGGACGCCGGGGCGGGAACGGCGGTCACGGCCGATGACCAGCCCGGCGATCAGAGCGTCACCGGTGCCCAGGACCGCAACCCCAGCACCTACGGCGGTATGGGGGAGGGCCTCCCGGCCAGCGGGGCCACCACCAGCCCCGACAAGACGGTGGACGGCGAGCAGGGCAGCTGACCCCGCAAGGGGCAGGGGGCGGAGGCCACGCAGGCCCCGCCCCCTTGCGCTTCATGTTCCGGGAAACTCGATCAGCACGTGCTCGGCGCTGAAGCCCGGTCCCATCGCGCTGAGCAGGCCGCGCCCGGAGGGTCGGAGCTTCAGCACTTCCTCCAGCACGAACAGCACGGTCACGCTGCTCATGTTGCCATGTGCGGCCAGCACGCGGCGGCTGGCGTCCAGCGCCCCTTCCGGCAGGCCCAGCGCTTCCTCGTAGGCGGAAACCACCTTCGCGCCGCCGGGATGAACGACGAACGTCCCGATGTCCCCGCGTGACCAGCCCTGCCCGGTGACGGCCTCGGTGACGTTTTCCTGCATCATCGAGCGCACCAGGGTGGGGATATCGCGGGAAAAGCGGACCTTGAGGCCGTCGTCGATCACGTCCCAGCCCATGATGTCCTCAGAATCCTCGATCAGGGTGGAAAAGCTGCCGTGCAGGGCCAGCAGCGGGGGCGGGCCGGGCACGTCGGGAGCCGTCACGACCAGCGCCGCGCCGCCGTCCGAGAAGAGCGCCGTGCCCACGAAGTTGCTCTTGGACTCGTCGCCCGCCACCAGGGTCACGCTGCACAGCTCGACCGCCACGTACAGCACCCGCCGGTGCCCCGCCCGAACCAAGTCCGCTGCCCGCGCGAGGCCCGCCGCACCCCCCGCACAGCCCAGGCCCCACACCGGCAGCCGCGCCGCGTGGCGGTTGAGGCCCAGCGCGCCGATCAGGTAAGCGTCCAGGCTGGGGGCACTGATGCCGCTGGTGTTCACCACCACGACGGCGTCCACGTCGGCGGGCGCCACCTCGGCCCGCGCCAGGGCCTCGCGCGCCAGGCGCAGGGTCAGGGCGCGCGCTTCCTCGACGAAGACGGCGTTCTTCTCCCCGAACCCACGTTCTTGCTGATACCACTCCAGCGGGCGGGCCAGCGCGCGCGACTCGATCAGGGCGTTGTCGAACACGTCGAGCATGTGGGCGCGGGCCGCCATGCGCGGAAAGAGGGTGCGGGCCGCCTCGCGCACCTCGGCCTGCGGGGCGCGGTAGGGCGGGTTCCCGGTGACCAGGGAACGCACGACGGGGTCAGAAAGCATGGGGCATTCTCTCCCCTTCCCCCCGGCACACCGTGCGGGAAGGCACGGTGGACCTGACGCTTCCTTTACCTCCGGAAACATGGACCTCCGCAAAAGCCAGGATGGCGGGGCGGCGGCCCCACCCCCAGCGGGTCCCCCGGCGGCCCTCAGTCCTGCGGGGCTTGCTGCCGCTCCCATTCCTCGCGCCCCACCGCGTCCAGCGCGCGGAAGTCCTCGTCGGTGAGGTGCAGGGCGGCAGCGGCCACGTTTTCCTCCAGGTGCCGCACCTTGCCGGTGCCGGGAATGGGCAGCATCACGGAGCTGCGCCGCAGCACCCAGGCGAGCGCCACTTGCGAGGGGCTGGCCCCCAGCCGGGCGGCCACGTCAGCCAGCACGCTGCCGTCCCGCGCCAGGCTGCCCGCCGCGAGCGGGAACCAGGGCAGGAACCCGATCCCCTCACGCCCGCAGTAGTCCAGTACGGCCTCGGACTTGCGGTTGACCAGGTTGTAGAGGTTCTGAACGGTCGCCACCGGGAACACGCGGCGGGCGGCCTCGATCTCCTCGGTGGTCACCTCGCTGAGGCCCGCGTGGCGGATCACGCCCCGGTCCATCAGCTCGCGGACGGCACCGAACTGCTCGTCGCGGGGCACCTGCGGGTCGATGCGGTGCAGTTGCCACAGGTCGATGCGGTCCACACCCAGGCGGCGGCGCGACAGCTCCGCCTGCTGAATCAGGTATTCCGGGCGGCCACACGGCGGCCAGACGTTCGGCCCGGTGCGGGTCAGGCCGCCCTTGGTGGCAATGACCACCGTGTCGTAGGGGTGCAGCGCCTCGCGGATCAGTTCCTCGCTGACGGCGGGGCCGTAAGAGTCGGCGGTGTCGATCAGGTTGACGCCGAGTTCGGGCAGGCGGCGCAGGGTGGCGAGCGCGCCGTCCACGTCCGCCGGATCGCCCCAGATACCTTCACCGGTAATCCGCATCGCGCCGAAGCCCAGGCGGTTGACCATCAGGTCGCCGCCGATGGCGAAGGTGCCGCTCTGGGCCGCGTTCAGGGTGGTGATGTTGGTCATGTCCTCTCCTCCACCGCGCATTCTGACGGCCCGGCTGTGAGGGAAGGGTGGCGGGGCGAAGCGAGAGCACTACAGCGTCCCTTCATCTGTGGCCGCCCGGCAGGGAGAAGGGGGCACTCCAAACCACGAACGGCGTCTTCGGAAACCCGTCCGCCACATGAAACAGTTGCCATCTCGACTTCACCCCGTAGGTTCCGGCAGGCAGCTCCGCCAGGTTCCATTCCAGCCTGTTCCGCAACACGGCGGCCCTGGCATGCGGGGCGACGCGGATCGTCACGTACCTCGCCTGGCAGGCGGCATCTGGAGAAGGGGAATGCCGCACTTCCTGTCCTGCCGCATTCACCAGCCACAGGTCGAGCAGACACGCGTGCGCCGCCACAAAGGGCCGGTTCGTGGCGTTCTCCAGGAAATACCGATAGAACAGCGTGTTCCCTGTGCGCTCCACCTTCAGCGAAGCGCGCAGCATCGTCCGACTTTCCCCCGCCCAACTCCCCAGTCTGCATGCCAACGCGGCCAGCGCCAGTCCCTGCGCCACCCTCAGCCCTCGACCTCCGGCACATCGCAGGTCTCGCGGCTCACGAACTGCCCCAGCCGTTTGCGGTGACGGCTGCTCCAGTCGATGGTGGGGCGTTTCTCGCCTTCCGGCAGGTAGCCCAGGCGGTACACGGCCATCAGTTCGAGGTCGTCGGGCACGCGCAGCAGGTCGCGGATCGCCTGCCAGCGGTGCGGCAACTCCATCGGCGTGCTGATGAACTGGATGCCCATGCCCAGTGCGCCGACCGTGTTCCAGATGTTCTCGATGGCCGCGCCCAGGCCGAACACGCTGTAAAAGCCGCTGAGTTCGCCGGGGCGGTACTCGGTGCGGTCCAGCAGCGCGGCCAGCAGCAGCGGACTGCCCGCGACCAGCCTGCGGTTGTCCTCGCCCAGTTTCTTCGGCACGCCGAGCTGCCGCATCAGTTTCAGGCCGGCGTCCGAAAAGACCTGCCGCGTGAAGGGCCGCAGCGGTCCCGGCAGGTGGTCGATATGAATGCCGTCGCGCCGGGCGTCCATCTCGGCCGCACTGAAGCGGAAGTAGCGGCGGTAGCGCTCGAAGAACACGCCCGCCTCGATCAGCTCGGTCATGCTCGCGCCGGAGATGTCGGCCACCTGGGCGATGGTCTGGGGCTGCTCGACCAGCACGAAGCGCCAGGGCTGGCTGTTGAAGTGGCTGGGGGCCGCCTGCGCCACCCGCATCAGCAGATGCTGGTGTTCGCGGCGGACCGGGTCCGGCAGAAAGGGACCGTTGGTGGTGCGGCGGGCCAGTATCCCCTCGATCAGCGGGACTTGGGAAGGGTTCACGCGGGCAGGCTAGCAGGCCGGGGGTTAGCGCAGGGAGGACAGAAAGGCCAGCAGCGCCTGCCAGTACGGCTCCGGGGCGGCATTGCCCAGCGAGGTCAGGGCCGAGGCGCCATGCGGTCCCGCGCGCGGCACGAACTGCGTTTTTTGCGGACTCGCCACCGCCCGCAGGACGGCGCGGGCCGCCTCGATCTCAGTGGCCGAGCCGGCGGAGGTCACGAAGACGGGCACCTTCACGCGGGGCGCGGCCTTCAGCACGCTGTCCTCAGGGGTGGGCGAGAACGCCATCACGGCCCGCACGTCCTGCGGATGCTCGGCGGCCAGCCGGAACACCAGATTGGCGCTGTAGCTGCTGCCCAGCACCAGCACCCTGCGGCCCGGCGCCGCGGCTTTGGCCCACTTCAGGGCCGCCTCCAGGTCGGGATACGCCTGCTCGAACCCCGCCGTGGTCCCGGTCTTTTTCTCGTAGGCCTCGGCAGTCAGGTTCCGTTCGTCTCCGGCCTGGGTGGCGTGGCCGCTGCGGGCATCGACCGCGAGCGTGCCGAACCCCGCCCGGTTCAGCCGCGGCGTGACCTCACGGTACTCGCTCTTGTTGCTGTCGGCCTGGTGAAACAGCAGGATCAGGGGCGCACCCGCTGGGCCGGGCCGGTACTGCGCCGCGACGGGCAGGCCGTCGGCGGCCCGGAACGTGACCAGTCCGGGCTGGGCCTGTCTCGGTTGGGCCTGCGCGGCCTCGCCCACGTCGCCCGCTCCCAGGGCCGCCACCAGCACCAGCGCAAGATGTCGCATACCCCGACGGTAAGCCTAAGCTGGGTGACATGGACAGCGGCCCATCATGCAGCGCCCAGGCGCACGAACCGGTGGTCGTCAGGAGCGCGGCGGCGGCCCAGCTGCTGCTCGACCCCGACGCGCGCCGGGTGCTGAAGCCCTTTTTCGGCTCAGGGGCCACCGTGACGCAGGCGGCGCGGGCGCTGGGTCTGAAACCGAATACCCTGCTGCGCCAGGTGCAGAGGCTGGTGGCCCTGGGCCTGCTGCACGTCAGCGGCGAGGAGCGGCGGGCGGGGCGGGCCATCAAACACTACCGGGTGACGGGCGAGGACTTCTTCGTCCCCTTTCACGTGACGGACGCCCTGACCCTCGAAGACCTGCTGATGAGGGCGGTGGAGGAACCCAATCGCCTGATTGCGCGTTCGCTGGCGCGCCTCTGCGGCGCGCAGTCGCCGCGCCTGGGCTATCTGGTCACGCGGCTGCCGTCCGGGCGGATCGCCCACGACCTGAGTCTGGACGGCGCGGCGGCGGCCGCTCCCCTGGCGATGGAGCGGCCCTGGCTGCGGGACGGCCGGACGCTGCGGCTGACCCAGGGCCGCGCCCGCGAGTTCATGCGCGAGCTGGGCGCGCTGCTGGACCGCTACGACGACCCGGCGGGCGACCCCCACTTGGCCTTCGTGGCCGTAGCACCGCTGCGCTGAAAGAGGCCGCTTCCCCCGGCCCCGACCTACCAGGCCCCCCACAGGCCCAGCCCGAACGCCGCCGCACATACCAGCGCCAGCCGCCAGTGGTCCGCCCGTCCGGGCCGGGTGCGCGGCATCAGCAGCAGCAGGGCCAGCGCGGGCAGCAGCGCCCAGCCCCGCGCGCCCGCCCACGCGCTGAGGCCCGCCGAGAGCAGCACCCCCACGCACACCGCGAAAAACAGAGCATGGTGCGGCCAGCGGGCCAGCCGTGCCCCCGGGGCACCGCGCCGCCCGCCCACCTGCAACCTCAGGCCCAGCAGCAGCAGCAGGGCCAGCAGCGCGGCGGTCACGAGCAGGGCAAGGTGGGCGGCCAGGGGAACCACGCCCGCCATGCTCGCACACCGCCCCCCCATTTCGCGCCGACTCCGGGCGTATCGTGCAGGCCATGAACCGCCTGCCCGCCGCCGTCCTGATGCTCGCCGCGCTGCTGGGTCCGGGGCTGACCGGCTGCGGCCCCCGCGCGGAACCCGACCTGACGGCCCGCGTGCTGTTCACGGCCAGCGGCAGCTACGACGCCCGGGCCGACGTGCGGGAGCGGACCGGGGGCGGCCTGCGCCGGGTGGTGTGGCAGAGCCGCCCGCCCCTCCCCGCCGGGGCCGTCACGGTGCGCTATGACGGCGACGCCCGCACGCTCGCCTGGGACATGCGGGTGCAAGCCCCCCAGTTCAGCGCCCGCAGCCTCGCGGGGGAGGACGCCCGGACCGTGCAGACCCCGGCGGGCGAGGGGCTGCGGCCTACCGGAGGCCGTCTGGCCGAGGTGCTGATTCTGCCCACGCCCGAAGGGCTGCGCCTGCTGACGCGCGGCTACGCCACCCAGCAGGAACCGGCGCTGCTGCCCGCCTTCGGGGGGCGGTAAACAGCGGGCCAGCCCGGGCCGTCTCGTGATCGGCCCGGGCTGGGATGTTGACTGCTGCTCTCGGTGGAGCCGCGAGGTCAGACGGCTTCCGTCCGATTCCTTCTCGCGTCCACCTGGATTGAATCACCCCGTCAACACTTCAATGTCAACGCGTCAATCGGAGTTCGTCTCAGACCCGCGCGGGCACCTTCAGCAGCGGGGCGAGCGCCTCGGCAAAGCGGTCGTACCCGGCGAAGTCGAGTTGCTGTTCGTTGTCGCTGAGCGCCGTGGCGGGGCTAGGGTGGACCTCGACGTGAATGCCGTCCGCGCCGACGGCGAGCGCGGCCTTGGCGAGCGGAATCAGCAGGTCCCGGCGTCCGGCGGCGTGCGTCACGTCCACGATGACGGGCAGGTGCGTTTCCTGCTTGGCGAGGGCCACCGCCGAGAGGTCGAGCGTGTTGCGCGTCCACTTCTCGAAGGTGCGGATGCCGCGCTCACACAGAATCACTTCCGGGTTGCCTTCCGAGAGGATGTATTCGGCGGCGTAGAGCCATTCCTCGATGGTGGCGCTGAGGCCGCGCTTGAGCAGCACCGGGCGGCGCGCGCGACCCACCTCGCGCAGCAGGGCGAAGTTATGCATGTTGCGTGCGCCCACCTGCAGGATGTCGGCGTGCTCGGCCACGACCTCCACGTCGCGGGTGTCCATCACCTCGGTCACGAAGAGCATGCCGTTCTCGCGCGCCGCCCGCCCGCCGATAATCAGGCCGTCCACGCCCATGCCCTGGAAGCCGTAGGGGCTGGTGCGGGGCTTGTAGGCACCGCCGCGCAGAATCCGCACGCCCTTTCCGGACAGGTAGCGCGCGGTTTCCTCCATCTGCTCGCCGGACTCGATGGAGCAAGGCCCGGCGATGATCACGGGCGGCGCACCCCCGCCGATCTGCACCCCGTCAATGTCCAGCATGGTGTCGTCGGGCTTGACCTTGCGCGACACCAGGAGCTGCTTTTTGTCGTTGCTCTCCTCGAGGTCCAGGCTGGCCTTGAAGATCTCCTTGAAGATGGCCTTGACGGCGGCGTTCGTGAAGGGGCCGGGGTTCAGGCGCTCCAGTTCGCGGAACTGCTGTTCCTCACGGGCGGGGTCGTAGTGCTGGGGACGGCCTTCCATCGACTTGGCGCGCCCGATCTGCGCGACCACTTCGCCGCGTTTCGAGAGCAGGGTGAGCAGGTCGCGGTTAATGGCATCGACTTCCGAGCGGAGGTCATCAATGCTGCGTTGGGGTGAAGTCATTGCGCCAGTGTAGGAAAGAGGTTCACCCCCCGCCCCCACACTGCTAGTCAATTGAAAAAAGCTGTCCAGGTTCGGCGGCCTCCGGGGAAGGGTCCTCCAGCGTGTTCACCATGTGCGCCGCGACCCGGGCCAGTGCCGCGTACAGTTCGCGGGCGTCGGCCTCCGCGATTTCGGGCGTCTCGCGCAGCGCCGCATTCATGCAGGCCAGCCAGGCGCGGCCCCGCGTGGGCGTGATGGGGTGCGGCAGGTGCCGGGCACGCAGGCGCGGGTGCCCGAAACGCTGGTGGTACAGCGGCGGTCCCCCCAGAAACCCGGTCAGGAAGGCGAGCTGCTTCTCGGCGGTCAGGGTGAGGTCGGTGGGAAAGATGGGCGCGAGGTCGGAGTCGGCGGCGACGCGGGTATAGAAGCGCGTGACCAGGGCCGCGAGCGCTTCCGGGCCGATGCGGTCATACAGGCTGCCGCCCTCGCGGAGTGGGATGGGGGCCGTCATGGGCGCAGGCTAGCGCGCGGGCTGAACCGGGACTGGAGCCGTCTCCCGGTTGCCCCCCCGGCCCAGCCCGTACAGGCCCAGCCCCACGCTCATCGCCGGGCCGCTGCCCAGCGCAAAGACCAGCGTGCCCCACCCCACCAGCCCGCCCAGCAACCACCCCAGCCCCAGCACGAGCAGTTCGGTGCCGGTGCGGACCCGCGCCACCGGCCAGCCGGTGACCCGGCTGAGGCCCAGCACCAGCCCGTCGCGCGGTCCCGCCCCCAGCCCTGCGGCGACATAGGTGCCGGTCGCCAGGCCCAGCAGCGCCACCCCCAGCACGAACTGCACCCAGCGGGCAGGCAGCGAGGCGGGATCGGGGACCAGCGGCCCCAGCAGGTCCAGAAACAGGCCGATCAGCAGCACGTTGATGACGGTGCCCGGCCCGATGCGCTCGCGCAGCCGCAGCGCCGTGAAGGCCGCGACCAGCACGCCCGTCAGGATGCTGACCAGGCCGATGCTGAGGGGCAGCTGCCGGGTCACGCCCAGGTGAAAGGCTTCCCAGGGGGCCAGGCCCACCCGCGCGTCGAGCATCAGGCGCAGGCTCAGGCCGTACAGAAAGAGGCCGGACACCAGCAGCCCGTACCGCCCCGCCAGCGGGAGGCGGGTCAGGGCGGCCAGGGGCGCGGAGCGGGACACGGGGCGAGGGTAGCACCCCCACGTCCGCCCTCCCCCGGCGGGGCGCGTCGGCACAGGTCGGGGCCGGCTGTGTCTGGGCTGGCTGTGTCTGGGCTGTAAGAGGCGCTGGCATACTGTGGCGGTATGTCCACCATCCCAGGAGCCTGCCAGACCTGCCGGACTCCGCCGGAACGCCCGCTGGCGCTCGCCATGGCCTTTCAGCCGATCGTCGATGTCCAGGCGCGTGAAATCTATGCCTACGAGGCGCTGGTGCGCGGGCCGGAGGGCCAGCCCGCCGGGTGGGTCTTCGAGCAGTTGCGGGACGGGGACATCTATCACTTCGACCAGGCCTGCCGCGTCACGGCCCTGCGGTCGGCGGCGCGGCTGGGGCTGCATCGCCAGGGCCTTCCGACCCGGCTGTCCATCAACATGCTGCCGAACGCCGTGTACGAACCGGCCAACTGCCTGCGGTCCACGCTCCGCACCGCGCAAGAGGTCGGCTTTCCCCTGGAGCGGCTGATGTTCGAGATCACCGAACACGAGCAGGTGGGCGATCAGGCCCACCTGCGCCGCATCATCGACACCTACCGGGCGTACGGTTTAACGACGGCCCTCGACGACTACGGCTCGGGCCACGCCGCCGCCGGGCTGCTGCTGGCGCTGCGTCCGGACGTGCTGAAGGTGGATATGGGCATCGTCCGGGGCGTGCATCAGGACGCCTGGCGCGAGGCCCTGATCCGGCACCTGACCCACTTCGGGCGGGAAACCGGCCTGCTGATGATCGCCGAGGGCATCGAAACCGTGGAGGAAGCCCGCTGCCTGCTGGCCCTGGGCATCACGCACATGCAGGGGTATTTCTTTGCCCGGCCAGGCTTCGAGTGCCTGCCGGAAGTGCCCGGCGAGGTGTTCGACCAGCTGGGCCGCTGACCTCCCGGGACCCGGGCACGGCGCTGCCGGGGTCACATCCTCTACACTGACAGGGTTGCCGCGCCCGCGAGGGCCTGCGGAAAGAGAGGTTGTTATGGGACTTTCAATTGGAATCGTCGGTCTGCCGAACGTCGGAAAAAGCACACTGTTCAACGCCATCACGCGCGCGGGGGCGCTGGCCGCCAACTATCCCTTTGCCACCATCGAGCCGAACGTGGGCCGCGTGACCGTGCCCGACGAGCGCCTCAGCGCGCTGAGCCGGGTGTTTACCAAGGGCGAGCGGGTGCCGCCGATCATCCCGACCTTCGTGGAGTTCGTGGATATCGCGGGGCTGGTCAAGGGCGCCAGCCAGGGCGAGGGCCTGGGCAATCAGTTTCTGGCGAACATTCGCGAGGTGGACGCCATCGCGCACGTGGTCCGCTGCTTCGAGGACGGCAACGTGATTCACGTGGCGGGGCGGGTGGACCCGGTCGACGACATCGAGACGATCAACACCGAGCTGATCCTGGCCGACCTGGCGGGCCTGGAAAAGCGGCTGGCGAACCTCCAGAAAAAGGCCAAGGGCAACGACAAGGAAGCCCGCGAACAGGCGGCGCTGGCCGAGCAGATCCTGGCCGTGCTGGGCGAGGGCAAGCCCGCCCGCGCCGGGACCTACGACGCGCCCGTGCCCAGGGACTTCGGCCTGATCACCACCAAACCCGTGATCTACGTGGCGAACGTGGGCGAGAACGACCTGACCGAAGACAACAGCTACGTGCAGCAGGTGCGTGAATACGCTGCCCGCGAGGGCGCGCAGGTCGTAAAGATCAGCGCGCAGATCGAGGGCGAGCTGGCCGAGATGCCCGAGGAGGAGGCGCGCGAGTTCCTGGCCGACCTGGGCGTGCAGGAAAGCGGCCTCGACCAGCTCGTGAAGGTCGGCTACGAGACGCTGGGCCTGATCACCTTCATCACGTCGGGCGAGAAGGAAGTGCGCGCCTGGACGATCCACCGCGGCGAAAAGGCCCCCGAGGCCGCCGGAGAAATCCACTCTGACCTGGAGCGCGGCTTCATCCGCGCCGAGGTGATCGAGTGGGACAAGATGGTCGAGGCGGGCGGCTGGGCCAGCGCCAAGAGCAAGGGCTGGGTGCGCACCGAGGGCAAGGAGTACGTGATGAAGGACGGGGACATCATGAACGTGCTGCACAACATGTAAGGGGAAAGCAGAAGGCAGATGGCCGGAACTTCCCGGAGCCATCTGCCTTCCGCTTTCCCCCTTCTGCGTCAGTCTGCCGCGACCGGCACCATGTCCGGCGACGCTTCGAGGGCCGGGAGGTGGCGGCGCACCTCGCGCATGGCGCTGTGGATCACGCCCAGGGCCAGGCTCATGGTAAGCATCGAGGAAAAGCCGTAGCTCACCAGCGGGAGCGGCACGCCGGTCACCGGAAAGATGCCCGCCGCGACGGCCAGATTCACGAAGGCCTGACCCACCACCATGAACATCGCGCCGGTCGCCATGATGGTCGCGCCGTGGATCTCGGGCGTCATCGGGCGGACGCGGGTGGCCAGTTGCGAGACTTGCAGGGCGGTGGACACGATCAGCCAGTAGGCGAACAGCAGCATGGCGACGCCCAGCAGCCCGGTCGAGAAGCCCACCGAGGCGACCACCATGTCGGTGTGCGCCGCGAAATAGGTCCAGCGGGGGCCGTCCGGACCAAGGCCCCACAGCCCGCCGAAGTTCAGGTCGCGGTGCGCCATGCCGATCTGGTCGAGGCCGACCTCCATCGTCTCGCCGCGCTGCACGTGCCCGAAAAAGCGTTCGAGGATGTAGCTGTGGCGTTCCAGGTAGCGGCCCAGGAAGGGAATGCCGATCAGCCCCAGCGCGAACACGAACCCGGTGATGTTGGTGATGCGGACCCCGGCGGCGTACATCAGGATGATCCCCAGCCCGAAAATCAGGACGCTGGACCCCAGGTCGGGTTCCAGAATGACCAGCGCGGTCGTGAAGATGATCATCAAAGTGGCGCTGATCAGCTTGTGCTGCACGCCCCGGCGCGAGAAGAAGGACGCCAGTTGCAGCACCAGCCCCAGCTTGGCGAGTTCGGACGGCTGAAAGCGGACCGGGCCGAATTCCAGCCAGCGCTTGGTGCCCTCGCTCGTCTCGGTGCCGTGCCCGATAAAGAGGGTCAGCAGCAACAGCAGCAGCGTCACGCCCCAGAAGTAGGGGGCGACTTTCAGGAAGGCCCGGGGGCGCAGGCGGGCCGCCGCGAAGGTGAAGACCAGGGCCAGCAGCGCCTTGCTGCCGTGGTCCAGAATCAGGTCGGGTCGGGCCGTCGCCACTCCCAGCAGCCCCAGCGTGAGCAACAGCACCTGTGCGATCACCAGCTGAACACTCATGCCCGCACCTCTGCCGCTTCTGCGGCCAGGGCGCGCGCGGCCCGGGCAAAGCTCGCGCCGCGCGCCTTGTAGTCCGTGAACAGGTCGAAGCTGGTGCCGATGGGCGCGAGCAGGACCGTCCCGCCGGCCTGCGGGCCGCCCAGCGCCTCCAACCCCGCGCGGACGGCGGCCCTCATCACGGCGTCCCCATCCGCGCCCGTCACCACCTCGAAGGGCAGGCCCAGGGCACGGGCCAGCGCCTCGCCGTCCTCCCCGAAGGCGATCACGCGCTTCACCCGGTCCCGCGCCGCTTCCCGCAGCGGGGCGAGGTCCGCGCCCTTGTCCCGTCCGCCGACCAGCCAGGCGACCGGGGCCGGGGCGCGCGTCAGGGCCGCCTCGACCGCCAGCGTCCGGGTGGCGATGCTGTCCTCGATAAAGCGGACCTGGCCCACGCGGGCGACCGTCTCGAAGCGTCCGGCGACCGGGCGGGCGGTCCACAGGCCCTGGGCCAGCACCTCCATCTCCACCGGGCGGCCCAGGTGCGTCAGCAACGCCTCGGCGGCGAGAACGGCGGCGGCGGCGTTGGCGGGGTGCAGCCCTTCCGGGAGCCTTTCGGCGGGCAGCACCTCGCGCCCGTCCGCCAGGGCGATGCGGTCAGGCTGGAAGGGGCGCACCTGCGCGCGCGTGGGCACGGCCAGCCCCGCCGGGACGACCAGCACGTCCCCCGCCGCCTGCCCCGCCGTGATGTTCAGCTTGGCGGCGTGGTACGCCTCCACCGTGCGGTGGCGGTCCAGGTGGTCCACGCCCAGATTGGTGACCACCGCGACGGGCAGCCGCAGCCCCGGCACCCGCTCCAGCTGAAAGCTGGACAGTTCCACGACCGCCACCTCGGCCCCGTCCACCACGTCCAGCAGGGGCGGGTCGATGTTGCCGCCCTCGCGGGCGTTCAGGCCCGCCGCGCGCAGCAGGTGGGCGATCAGGACCGTCGTGCCGCCCTTGCCCGCCGTGCCCGTCACGCCGACCAGCGGCAGCTCCGGGCGCAGGCGGGCCGCCAGCGCGACCTCCCCGATGATTTCCGCCCCCCGCGCCCCCAGGGCCAGCAGGTCGGGGTGGTCGATGGGCACACCCGGCGCGGCCACCACCGTCCGGTAGGTCCCGCCCGGGTCGCCCCGCACCAGCCCCAGCTCCTGCATCAGCGCCTCGTCTTCTGCCGACGGGCGCGCGTCGTGCCACTCGGCCTCCACACCCTCCCGCGCCAGAAAGCGGGCCACACCGCGCCCACTGCGCCCCGCGCCGTAGATCAACACCCCGTTTGCCACACCTGTCCGCCCCCCACGCTTTGTCACCTCCTCACCATAGGGGAAAAAGGGGGGAGGCCTGGGGCGGCATGACGTGAGAAAAGTGAGGCCATTCTTCAGATCAGCACAGGAACTGACCGGACCCCCACCCGCACTCAGCGCAGGACGGGGAGGGCGTCCGCTTCAGGCTCAGGCACGGCGGGCGGTGTCACGGCCAGCCCCGCGTCCTGGCCGGCCCAGACCATGAAAGCCTCCAGGCCGCGCCGGAACATCACCGGGCGTTTCTCGCGCTTGCCCAGCTTGCGGGGCTTGCCGGTCTTCGGGTTCAGCTCGGCGGGCAGTTCGGGCACCAGCGCCCAGTTCACGTTCATGGGCTGGAAACCCCTGGGGTTCGCGGAGGCGAGGTAGCGCACCAGCCCGCCCAGCATGGACTCGGCGGGGGGCGTGAGGGGCAGGAGGCCCAGCGCCAGCCGCGCGGCATTCGTTCCGGCGAGCCAGCCGGTAGCCGCCGATTCCAGATACCCCTCGGTGCCCGCCAGCACGCCCGCGACGAACTTTTGCGGGTCGGCGCGCAGTTGCAGGGTCGAGTCCAGCACCTCGGGGGCGTTCAGGTACGTGTTGCGGTGCATCACGCCGTAGCGGACGATCTCGGCCTGTTCCAGTCCCGGGATCAGGTTCACAACCGCCTTCTGGTCGCCCCACTTCAGGCCGGTCTGGAAGCCGACCAGCGACCACATCCGCCCCTCGCGGTCCTCCTGGCGAAGCTGCGCGACCGCGTAGGGCCAGCGCCCGGTGCGGGGGTCGTCCAGGCCCTTGGGGGACATCGGGCCGAAGCGGGGGGTGTCCACACCCCGGCGGGCGATCTCCTCGATGGGCATGCAGCCCTCGAAGAACTCCAGCTTTTCCCAGTCGTGGGGCGTATGAGAACGGGCCTGCTCCAGCGCCCCCACAAAGCGCAGATACTCTTCCTTCGTGAAGGGGCAGTTGATGTAGTCCGCACTCTGGTCATAACGCCCGGCCCGCCACGCCACGTCCAGATTGATGCTCTCGGCGGCCAGGACCGGTGCGGCGGCGTCGTAGAAGCTGAGGCGCTCGCTGCCGGTCAGCCGCGCCACGTCCTGCGCCAGCGCGTCGGAGGTCAGCGGACCGGTGGCGATCACGGTGAGGCCCTCCGGCACGGCCTCCACCTCGCCCGCCACGACCTCGATCAGCGGGTGCTCGCGGACCGCCCGGGTGACGCGGGCGCTGAACTCGTCGCGGTCCACGGCCAGCGCGTTGCCCGCCGGGACGCGGCTGCCGTCGGCGGCCCCCACAACCGCGCCGCCCACGCTGCGGAGTTCGGCTTGCAAGAGGCCCTTGGCCTGCATCTCGCCCTCGCCACCCAGCGAGGTGGAACACACCAGCTCGGCAAAGTCGCCGGTTCGGTGCGCGGGGGTCATCCTGACCGGACGCATTTCATAGAGGCGCACCCGCACGCCGAGTCTGGCCGCCGCCAGCGCCGCCTCCGACCCCGCAAGGCCCGCGCCGATGACCGTGATTGCCGCGTCTTGACTGCTCATCAAAGAGGCAGTGTAGGGGAAGGCGGGTCCGTGGTTTGTGGTGAGGGGTCAGTGCGCTGCCTCTTTTCCCACGGGCCACTGTCCCCTTCCCGCCCTCCAACTACCGCTCCTCGCCCCGGCCCGGCGGCGTCCTCTCCAACGGTACCCCGCCGAGCTGCACCCGCATGCGAGGGAAGGGCACGTCCAGGCCCGCCGCCTGCATGGCCTCCTTGGCGGCCTCCAGCACCCGCATCCGGATGACCGGGGAGCCGGCGACATGGTCGGCACCGATCCAGAAGCGCAGCAGCAACCGCACCCGGCTTTCTTCCAGTTCCTGCACCAGCACGGCGGGGGCGGGGTCGGGCAGCACCTCGGGAAAATCGGGCAGGACGCCCAGCAGCAGCGTGCGGGCACGCTCCACGTGGTCGTGGTAGGCCAGGGGCACCGGCACGTTCAGGCGCAGCGTGCCGCCCTTGCTGAGGTTTTCCACGACGGCCCCCGCAACCTCCTTGTTGGGAATGCTCACGTGCTCGTTGTCGCGGGTGCGGATGCGGGTGGTCCGCAGCGTCAGGCGCGTGACCTGGCCCTCGTGCGCCTCGGTGCGAATCCAGTCCCCGATGCGGAAGGGCCGGTCCAGCAGCAGCGTGACGCCGCTGATCAGGTTGGCGAGGATGTCCTGGGCCGCAAAGCCCACCGCCAGCCCCACCACACCCAGGCCGCCCAGGATGGGCAGCAGATTGATGCCGAACTGCGCGGAGACGAGGTACACGCCCAGCAGCACCCACACCACGCGGGCGACGTTGCCGACCAGCAGCCGCAGGCTGGCGTCCAGCTCCCACTGCTCGGTCTGGACATGCAAAAACCGCTGGATGACGCCCCACCCCACGTACAGCAGCAGCAGCAGCAGATACACCCGGAACACCGCGCCGCTCCACTGCCCCAGCGCCGGAAACAGCGCCGTGACCGACAGCAGCACCAGCAGCCCGAAGGTCAGGCGCAGGACGGTCCGCAGCACGCGCCGCGCGATGGGATGCGCGTCCACGTGAACGAGGCGGCCCAGCAACGCGAACGCCACTTTCGACACGCCCCAGAACAGCAGCGCGTACAGCAGCGTCAGTCCCAGGGCCAGCAGGACATTCGGGCCGTAGCCGGCCACCACGTCCCGGACGCCCTGCCAGGTTTCCAGCAGGGCGTCCCGCAGCGCGTCCAGGCCCAGCAGGCGGGAGGTGTCCACGTCACCGGTCATTCCGGCCAGTGTAGCGGCCCCACCTGCCTGCCCTGATTCGTCTGCCCTGGCCCGGCGCTTCCTATACTCCGGGCATGTCCCGCCGCTCTACCCTGCTCGCGGCCATTGCCCTGCTCGTGGCCGCGCTGATGGCCGTGGTGCTGGCCTTCAGCCCCCGCAACGCCCTGCCGCAGGAGGGCAGCCCCGAGGTGCGCTTCGTGCGCGAGATGAGCCAGCACCACGCGCAGGCGGTGGACATGGCGACCCGCATCCGCGACCGTGACAGCCATGACCGCACGCTCAGAAGTGTCGCCCTGGACATCCTGCTCTCGCAGCAGGAGCAGATCGGGCAGATGCGCGGCTGGCTGACCCTCTGGCACCTTCCCTGGGGCGGGCCGGGCATGACCACCGCCCACGCCCGCAGCATGGGCATGGCGACCCCCGCCGAGCTGAAGGCGCTGGACACCCTGCCGACCAGAGACGCCGAACGCCTCTTTCTGCAACTGATGATCCGCCACCACCAGGGCGCGCTGGCGATGGTGGAGCCAGTGCTGGGAAAGGGCATCCGGCCCGAGGTACGGACCCTGGCCCGGCAGATTGCCGCCACCCAGGCCGGCGAGATCCGGTTGATGACGCAGATGCTCGCCGCGCGGGGGGCCAGGCCTCTGCCCGCCCCCGCCGCCAGCGACCCCGCGAGTATGGACGGAATGGACATGGGGGGCGAACACCAGCACTGAGGCGGGACGGGAACCCTTGCCCCCGCCTCAGCCATTCAGCCTGTTACCAGTTCTCGTCGTCGATGTCGCGGCGCTTGCCTTCCCGGCGTTCCTTGCGGCGCTCCTGTTTTCCGGCCTTCTTCTTCGGCCGGGGCGGGAGCAGCAGTTCGTAGGTTCGCGCCGGGTCGCAGGCGGCGGGCTGCTCGCCCAGGCGCTCGCCGGGGTCGGCGTTCCGCAGGTTCCCGGCGGGGTGAAAGTGCCGCCCGCCGCAGTAGGGGCAGTCCTCCACTACCCAGAACATGACCCGCGTGCCGGGCAGGTCACGCAGCGTCACGAAGGCCGTGTGGGCAGCATTCTGGTCCCTTTTCCCCATACCCGAAAAGCTAGGGCATGGCGGGGGCCGCGATTGTGCCGCTGCCCCGCGCCCGCTACGCTTCTCCCTCGGTGTCGTCGCGCAGGTAGGTCACGACCGAGCGGCAGTGGGCCAGGCCCGCGTGGGCGTACAGCGCACGGGCGGCCCGCGCGTGGTCGTGGGCGCGGGCGCGCAGGGTGCGGAGTTCGGGGGACGCGGCGGCCTCGGCAGCGGCCAGGGCCAGCAGGGTCCGGCCATGCCCCTGCCCCCGTTCGGCGGGATGCACCGCCAGATAGGTCAGGTCGGCGCGGGCCGCCTCGGCATTCAGCTCCAGCTCCGCGAAGCCCACCGGTTGCCCGCCGCGCAGCAGCGCCACCAGCCGCACGTCACCCTGCGCGAAGTGGGCCTGAATCTCCGCGTCGGTCCATTCCAGGCGGCCGGCCCAGCCGTCCTCGCTGGCACGGTACAGGGCGCGGTACGCCTCGGGCGCGAGGGTGCCCTCGACCCGGTAGCCCCCGGGGATGCGCGCAGCACGGGCCAGGTCCGCCACCCGCGCCTCGTAAAAGTCGGTGGCGTGCATGGGCGTGAACTCGGCCGCTTCCAGCGCCGCCCGCGCCGCGAGGTTGTCGCGCGCGCTGAAGGCATAGATGGGCAGGCCGTCGGCCCGTTCGACCGCGCGGGCGAGCAGGGTGTGCAGGTCCCCCGTCCCCAGCGGCCCCTCCAGCGCGAGGCCGTCGCGGAAGGGGGCAAGGGCGCAGTAGGCGCGGACCTCGCCGTCCACCCCCTCGGCGACGAGGCACACACGGTCCTCGCACTCGCCGCGCAGTTCCAGGGCGTCACGGGCGTCGGGGGCGAAGACCTCCCGTTCGGGGGCGTCGTCCATCCAGTGCAGCAGGGCAAGAACATCGGGCGCATCGGTCGCTTGCATCGGGCGGATCATGAAGGGCACCTCCGGGACAGCGGCTGAACATCTGTGAGAAGCTCCCCCAGCCTAGAAAGGGACGGGCGCCCGCGTCTGTCCGGCGCGTCACGCCGCCGCCGCCCCCGTGCGTGCTACACTCCATCTATGCCCTGAACAGGGTACGCCGCCTTCCTCCCCACGAACACGAAGCCGTGTTTGAGGGGCCTTTTCTTTTTGGAGAGGAAGGCGCGCCAACCCGCCCTTCCCACCCCGAACAAAGGAAGCTGGGAAGGTGAGCGATGGGAGGCCCGCCGTGACGAAAGCAGCTGCGTCCAGCACCACCAAGACCCACCCCGGCACCCGCCGCAGGCCCGAGCAGGCCGGCAACGACCTGCTGACCCTGCGTGCCCAGCTCGCCCGCGCGGAAAAGGAAGCCCGCCGCGCCCCCACCCCGCCCCCGGCGCGGCCCGCGAACCTGCACCTCAAACCCGTCAAGGCGCAGCGCGAGGCCGACCTGGCAGGCATCGACACCACCGACCACTCGCTGGCCCGCGCCCACGCCCGCCTGCGCGACGCCGTGTATGACGGCAAGTACACCCTGTGCCCCCACGCCATCGGCCACGCCCGCGCCGAGGGCTTTCTGGAACACGACATCATTCAGGTGCTCGTGGCCGGGCGCGTGCGGGCCGTGTATCCGGAGGACCGCCGCTGGCTGGTGTGCGGCTATTTCGAGGCGTGCGGCGTGGCGCTCCCGCTCCATGCGGTCGTGGAGCACCAGCGGGACGGCCACATCGACGTGGTCACGGCCTTCGTGCCCAAGCACCCCCACCACATCATCAGCCGCGCCCGCCTGGCCGTGATGCTCCGCTACGACGACGAGAAAATCCGCGCCCGCACCGCTGCCCCCGGCAACAGGCCGGGGAACCGCAGCAAGGGAAAGTGGAAGAAGGGGGCCTAGGTCAGGCCGGCAGGAGCGCGCCACCCAGGCCGGGGGAGGCACCGGGAGAGGTGGCCTCCTCCGGTCTGACGTTCAGGGCGTCCAGCAGCGCGCAAAAGCACGGGGGCGGCCTGGAGGACACCCACCTCGAAGAGAAGGGAGGTTCACAGCTTCCGCTCCGGAAGGTCGGAAGCCCTCCCCTCCCCCCCTTCAGCAGCCGATGTCCTGCCCGAAGTACTTGCGGCTCAGCTTGGCGTAGGTCCCGTCCTGCACGAGTTGCTGCAAGGCACCGTTGACGGCCTGGCGCAGCTCGCTATTCCCGCGGGCGAAGGCCATACCCACCTGCTCTTTCCAGAGGATGTCGCCCAGCGTCAGGTTGGCCTTGGCATAGGTCTTGAGGGCACCCAGCGCGGCAAAACGGTCGGTGACGATGGCGTCCACCTGTCCGGTGGCGACCGACTGAATGGCGGCCTGGCTGCTGGGGTAGACCTGCACCGTTTTCTGAAAGGGGAGTTTGCGGAGGAAGCCGAAGTACGTGCTTCCCGCTTCCGCACCGAGGTTTTTTCCGGCGAGCGCCTTGCTGGTCAGGGGACCGCCCGCCCGGGTCAGGATCACGCCGCCGGTGCAGTAGTGCGGCGTGCTGAAGTCGGCGCTTTGCTGGCGCGTGCTGGTGATGGCATGCGACGCGATCACCAGGTCGATCTCCTGCGGACGCTCGGCCAGGTCACGCAGCAGGCCGTCGAAGGGCCGCACCACCCACTGCGGCTGAAGACCGAGGCGGCGGGCCAGCGCTTCTGCCAGCTCCACCTCGAACCCGGTGGGCGAACCGGCTTTCAGGAAATTGAACGGCTCGAAGTCGGCACTGGTGGCGATCTTCAGGGTGCCGCTGGTGCGGGCGTCGGCCAGGGTGCGGGCCTGGGCGGCGGGAAGCGCGGCGGCGAGAAACAGAAGGGCGACGGTCCGTCGGGCAGGACGTGAACGCATGGTTGAACCTCCAGTTGAGAGTTCAAGTCTGCCCGCATGTCTGTCACAGCCCTATCACACTCCCATCACACGTGAAGACGGGAAAGAACGGCCCCTTCTGGGCAGCCCTCCCCTGCTACCCTGCCTGACGTGACGCGCACCGGCTTATCGGACACCATCGCCGCCATCGCCACGGCCCCCGGCAGCGCGGGCGTGGGCATCGTGCGGGTCAGCGGTCCGGGCGCGCTGCGGGTGGCCGACGGGGTGTTCCGGGGCCAGCGCCGCCCCAGCGCCACCCGCGCAGGCCGGTTCCTGTTCGGGCAACTGGTGGCCGGGGACGGTGAAGTGCTGGACGAGGGGCTGTGTCTGGTGTTCCGGGGGCCGCGCAGCTACACCGGCGAGGACGTGGCCGAACTCCAGACCCACGGCAGCCCCGCCGTGCTGACGCGCGTGCTGGCGCGGGTGCTGGAACTGGGCGCGCGGCCCGCCCGGCCCGGTGAATTCACCCTGCGGGCGTATCTGGCCGGTCGGCTGGACCTCGCCCAGGCGGAGGCGGTGCTGGAACTGGTCAATGCGGGAACGGACACGGCGCGGCGGCAGGCCGCCCTGGGGCTGTCGGGGGCGCTGGGCGAGCGGGTCGGGCGGGTCGCGGCCCACGTCACCCGGACGCTGGCCGCCCTCCAGGCCATGCTCGATTACCCCGAAGAAGGTGTGCCCGACGAGGACCGCGCCGCACCCCTGGCCGCCGCAGAGGCCGAGTTGGAGGCGCTGGTGGGCACCGCCCGCGCCGGGCAGGTCGCCACACGCGGCGCGCGGCTGGCGCTGATCGGCCGGCCCAACGCGGGCAAAAGCAGCTTGCTGAATGCCCTGCTGGGCTATGAACGCAGCATTGTCACGCCGATTCCGGGCACCACGCGCGACTATCTCGAAGCGGACCTGTCGCTGGCGGGCGTCCCCGTCACCCTGGTGGACACGGCGGGCCTGCGCGAGACGGGCGACGAGGTCGAGGCGGCGGGCGTCCGGCAGGCCGTGAGCCTCGCCGCCTCCGCCGATCTGGTGCTGGTCCTGGAGGACGGCAGCGGGCCGCGCGAGGCCCTGCCCACCGAGGGGCCGGAAGAAGCCCGCCTGCTGCGCCTGAGGACCAAGGCCGACCTTCCCCCCGCCTGGACCGACTCCGCCGCCCTCAGCGTGAGCGCGGTGACTGGACAGGGCCTCCCCGAACTGCGAGAGGCGCTGCAAGCCGCCCTGCTGGGCGACGTGGCGCGAGGCGAGGCGTGGCTGACCACCGAGCGGCAGGCCGATGCGGCGCGGCGGGCGCTGACGCATATCCGGGCCGCCCGCCGCCTGCCCGACGACCTCGCCAGCTACGAGCTGGAAGAAGCCCTGCGCGCGCTGGCCGACCTGACGGGCCGCGACGTGCAGGAGGACGTGGTGGACGCCGTGTTCCGCAATTTCTGCGTGGGCAAATGACAGAAGGGGGCCAGCGAGGTTCTCCCCCGCTGGCCCTGACCTTGCTTCAGACCTCGCTGTCTTTGGTGTTCAGCGAGTTCTCGTCGCCGGGAATGCTGCTGGCCGGGTCGCTGGCGATCATGCTGCCCGCCGAGGCCACATCCTGCTTGTTCAGACCGCGCTCCTCGTACTCGTCGGCGAGGCGGGCCTCGGCGCGGGCATCCTTGAGGGCGTCGCGGCGCTCGTCGGTGCGGCCCATGAATTGCAGGTCCACGTTACTGATCTCGTCCTCGGTCTTCGGGGTGCCGTTCTGCTCGTCGCCTGGCTTGGTCATGCTCCTACGCTAGCAGGGGTGCGCCGAGCGCGGCGTGAGCTTCCCTTTAGCAAAAGGTCCCACCCGCCCCCTCTGCACACCACAGGCGGGATTGAGCGGACTTGCTGCCTCCGGGGTGAACGGCCTGCCTCCAGGAGAGAGAGCACCCGAATGCAGGCTGGCTCAGTCCCCGCCCTCTTTGGTGTTCAGGGACGTTTCCTCGCCGGGCGTGGTGCTGGCCGGGTCGCTGGTGATCATGCTGTCTTTCGAGGCCACGTCCTGCTTGTCGAAACCGCGTTCCTCGTACTCGCCGGGTGCCCTGTTCTGGGCTTCGAGCTTGGCGTCCCGGTCCCGTTCCCAGTCGCGTTTCCCCATGAACTGCAAGTCCACGTTGGTGGGCTGATCTGCGGTCTGCGCCGCATCGGAGGGGCCGGACTGTTGGTCGTCACGTTTGGTCATGCTTCCATCCTCCTTCGCCCCGACCCTACAAGCGTTCCCGAGTGGCCGGATGAGCCGGCCTTCCCCCTCCCCTTACGCGCCCAGCCGCAGCACGCTCTGGTTGCCGCGCAGCACGTACACCAGCACGCCCGCCTCGGCCAGAATCCCGGCGCGGCGTTCCAGATCACGCACCGTGTCGGGCGCGCCGACCCACTGGCGGCGGGGCGTCTCGCCGGGTTCGAGGTAAAAACCCTCGGGAATGGCGGCGATCACCACCCGGCTGGCGGTGGCGCGGGCGCGCATGGCCTGCTCGACCAGCGCGGGACCGGCCCGCTGCGTCAGCACGATCAGGTTGCCGCCCGCGCGGGAAGGCGGAATCCGGGGCGGGGCGGGGTCGGGGGCGGCCCCCGCCAGAAAGGCCAGGGCGACCCGCAGGCTCTCGGGCGTGCGCCCCGGCGGCGTCGCCCCGGCGCTGCTGGCGACACTGACGGGCAGGTCCAGCGCCAGGGCCTCCTGAATCAGGCTGCTGGCGAGGCGCACAGCGCTGTCCACGAAGACCTCGCTACCGTTCAGGTCCAGAAAGACGGTCACGCTGCTCGCGGCGGTGCGGTCGAGTTCGCGCACCGTCAGCGTGCCCGTGCGGGCCGAGAGCCGCCAGTGGATGCGCCCGGGCGAATCCCCGGTCAGGTAGGGCCGCGCACCCCGCAGGCTGATGGGGTCTTCCAGCCCCAGCGTGCGCGAGAGGGTGCCCTCGCTGAGCAGCGGGCGCAGCAGGTCGGGGAGAATCAGGCCGTGGGTGCCGGGGTAGACCTCCAGCCGCGCGGGGCCGTGCTGGCTGGCCGGGGGCAGCGGGGCCGAGTGCCAGAACAGCCCCAGCGGATCGGCCCAGCGGACGCTGCCGCCCGGCCAGCGGTACTCGCCCCGCCGGTTCAGGGTGAGGGTCGTGGTCCGCTCGGTGACGCTGCGCCCCACCGTCAGCCCCCCCACCACGATCTGCTCGCCGGGCACGACCGTCAGGGGCGTGGGGTCCTCGACCAGCACACGCAGCGGCCAGCGCGACTCGACCACGACGCGCACCTGATACGGCAGGCGGGTGCCCTCGAACCCCTGCGCGGGGAAGTCGCGGGTCAGGGTCACACGCGGGGGGCGGCGGGCCACCAGAAAGGCCGCCAGCAGCGCGGCCAGCAGCGCCAGGACCGTGAGCAGCAGCGCGGGAAGGTTCAGAGCGCGGCACCTGCCGGAACGTGTTCACCGGGCAGGCGCCCGCCGGCAGCGGGGTCGGCGGGCACCGGTTCCTGCCGCAGCACGTCCGCGACGACCTCTTCGGGGCGGGTGCCCGCCAGACGCGCCTCGATGCGGAGGGTGAGGCGGTGCGCCAGCACGCCGGGGGCGGCGGCCTTCACGTCGTCGGGCAACACGAAGCCCCGCCCCGCGAGCGCCGCGAGCGCCTGCGCGACCCCCTGAAGCGCGAGGCTTGCGCGCGGCCCGCCCCCCAGCGCGACCTGCGCGTGCGAGCGCGTCCGGGCGCTCAGGGCCGCCATGTAGCGCCGCAGGTCGTCCGACACGCGCACCGCCTGCACCGCTGCCCGCGCCGCCAGCAGATCGGCGGGGCCAGCGACCGGCCCGAGGGTGTCGATCGGGTGCGCCCCCTGGAGCCGGGCCAGCATCCGCACCTCTTCCTCCAGCGTGGGATAGCCCACCGAGAGCTTGAGCAGAAAGCGGTCGAGCTGCGCTTCGGGCAGGCGGTAGGTCCCCTCGTGTTCGATGGGGTTCTGGGTGGCGATCACCACGAAGGGTTGCGGCAGGACGTGGGTGACGCCCGACTCGGTGACCTGCCCCTCACCCATCGCCTCCAGCAGCGCCGACTGGGTCTTGGGGGTGGCGCGGTTGATCTCGTCGGCCAGCAGCAGCCCCGTGAAGATCGGCCCCGGCACGAACTCGAACTCGCCCGTGGCGGGGCGGTACACGCTGACGCCGGTCACGTCCCCGGGCAGCAGGTCGGGCGTGAACTGCACCCGGCGAAAGCCCAGGCCCAGGCTGGCGGCCAGCGCGCGGGCCAGCATGGTCTTGCCGGTGCCGGGCGCGTCCTCCAGCAGCAGGTGGCCCCCCGCCAGCACGCCCGCCAGCGCGAGCCGGGTCACGTCCTCCTTGCCGACCAGCACGCGGGCGACATTCTCCAGCACGCGGGCGGCGTAGCCCTGCACGCGGCCCTGTTCCCCTTCTTTTGCGTTCGTCATGGTGTCTCGCTTTCCGTGTCTGCCGGATCAGGGCGGCTCTGACCGGGGGAAATCCCGGCGGTGAGGGTGGTGATGTCCTGCGCGGCCCGCTCGGCGGCGTCGGCGTCCTCGTCGGACACGCGGCCCCCGTAACGCACCGGGGCGTAGGCCGTGACCAGCGTGCCCAGCGGCCCGGCCAGCGTGGGCAACTCCCGCGCCGCGCGCCGGGCGTGTTCGGCGGGCGTCTCGGCCTGGCCGCGCCCCAGGCCCGCCCCGGCCAGTGAGGCCAGGGCCGCGCGGTAGGCCAGCCGGACGCGGTGCAGGGCCGCGCTGTCGGGGACCGGAGCCGGGTCGGCGTGGGCGGAGTCCGATTCCTCCCCCTCCCCGGTGTCCGGCCCCAGGCGCAGGCCCAGCCAGAAGACCAGCCCCGCCAGCGTGGTCAGGACGACAAAGGAGATCAGGCTCAGCCAGCGCAGCAGCTCGGCATTTCTGGTGGGGGGCTGGTCCGCCGCCTGGCTTCCCGTCCCCCCGGTGCGGGCGGCGTCTCCCGCCGCGTCACCCGCCAGCCCCCCTCCGCCCCCATTGCCGCCACCGGGAGCCGCGAAGATAAACGCGACGACCAGCAGGGCCGTCACCAGCAGGCCCGCCAGCGCGGCGATTTCCCACCACTGGGGACGCGTCCCGGCTCGCCAGCGGGCCACCCGCCCACGCAACACCGTGAACAGCAGCGCCAGCACCAGCAACAGGCCCCCCAGCAGCGCCAGATCCGTGCCGGGCAGCACCGTGCGCGGCCCCAGGACAGGCGACGTGGCCGCCGACGCGGGGGGCAACCCCCGCTCGGGGAAGACCTCCGGATGGGCGGCCTGTTCTCCGCTGGGCCGCGCCTGCCCGGTGGTCGCGGAAACCGCCGCCGGACGCTGACCGGGAGTCTGGGCGGGCCACGCCGCGAAGGCCAGCAGCCCCACCAGCGCCGCCCCCAGCAGCGCCGCGCCCCCCACGCCCAGCAGGGCACGCCCGGCGTTACCCAGCCGCAGGGACGGGCGATTCTCGTTGCCCACCGCCCCCAGCAGCGTCAGCACAAGGGCCAGCAGCCCCGCGCCCAGGACAGGCGACGACACCTGGGCGGGCCACAGGGCACCGAGCAGCAGCAGCACGCTCAGCCACGCGGCTCCCCAGGCGGCGCGCCCACCTTCCAGGGCCGTCACCGCCAGAAACACCAGCACCGCGCCGCCCATCACCCGGCCGAACAGCTGCGTAAAGGCCACGGCGCCTTCCGGCCCCCGCAATCCGGGCAGCAGCACCAGCAGCCCCAGGCCCGCACCCAGCAGCAGCAGCGGCCCGCGCACGCTCCGGGCACCCCCTTCCGGCCGGGACAGCGCCAGGGCCAGCAGCATGCCCAGTACCGCCCACCAGGGCAGCCAGCCCAAGCCCACCAGCGGGGCCAGGGCCAGCAGCCAGGAGCGGTCCCATCCGGCGGGACGACGCGCAACAGTCGGCGTGGAGGAAGAACCTTCGATGCCCCAGGCTAGCGCAAGACCAGAACGGGCAATGCCACATCTGGGCAAGACCCGGCCAACGAAAAACCCCCGCCACGAAGGACGGGGGCGGAAGTTGAGAGGAGAGCGGGAACCGAAGAGTCCAAGACGGTCAATCATCTTTTTATCAACAGTCGGGCGGGAAAACCCATGCGGATCTCGAATCCGCCACCATCTCCCGCCGTGAGCGCCCGCACGCCGAACCTACGACCTCAAACACAACCTATCAAGCAAAAATGAGCGGCCCCCGGAGGAACCGCCCACTTTCATCCCTGCCTCAATCGAGGAAGTCGCGCAGCTTGCGGGTGCGGCTCTCGTGGTACTTGAGCTTGCGCAACGCCTTGTTCTCGATCTGGCGGATGCGCTCGCGGGTCACGCTGAAGCGCTGGCCGACCTCTTCCAGCGTGTGTTCGCGGCCATCGACCAGACCCTTGCGGAACTTCAGGACCAGGGCCTCACGCTCGGTGAGCTTGGAGAGGGCCTTTTCCAGCTCCTCCGAGAGCAGCGTCTTGGCGGCGTTGTCCACCGGGGAATCCAGGTTCTCGTCGGGGATGAAGTCGCCGTAGAAGGAGTCCTTCTCGTCACCGATGGGGGTTTCCAGCGACACCGGCTCCTGGCTGACCTTCTGCACCTCCTCGACCTTGTTGGCGTCCCAGCCGGGTCCCATCGCCTCGGCGATCTCCTCGTAGGTGGCCTCGCGCGAGAGTTCCTGCTGAAGCTGCCGCGCGGTGCGGGTCAGCTTGTTGATGGTCTCGACCATGTGGACCGGGATGCGGATGGTGCGGGCCTGGTCGGCAATCGCGCGGTTGATCGCCTGACGAATCCACCACGTCGCGTAGGTGGAGAACTTGTAGCGGCGGCGGTACTCGAACTTCTCGACGGCGCGAATCAGGCCCTGGTTGCCCTCCTGAATCAGGTCGAGGAAGCCCAGGCCGCGCCCGGTGTACTTCTTGGCGATGGAGACGACCAGACGCAGGTTGGCCTCGATCAGCCCCTGGCGCGCGGCGGCCCCGTCTTCCATCTGGCGCATCAGGCGGCGGCGGGCGCGGTCTTCGAGGTCGGGTTCCTCGTCGAGGCGCTTGCGGGCCTCCTCGCCTTCCTCGATGCGGCGGGCGAGGGCGATCTCCTCTTCGAGCGTCAGCAGCGGCACCCGCCCGATCTCGTGGAGGTACTGCCGAACCGGGTCGTTGGACACGGCGCGCGGCATGTCGTCGAAGTACTTCTCCTCCTCGTCGTCATTCGCGGCGGCCGCCGCCGTGCCTTCTCCCTCTTCCTCGGTCTCGTCGTCCTGGTCGTCCTCGTCGAGGTCCTGCACCTCAATGGCCTGTCCGGCGAGGAACAGCTGCATATCCTCGAAGGCCTCGGCGCTTTCGGGATCCAGCCCGTTGGCTTCCAGAGCCACCGAGAGGGCCGCCGCGATTTCCTCGCTGGACAGCACGCCCGCCGCGCGGCCCGCCTTCAACATCTCCTGAATGCTGGGGTGCGCGTAGTAGGGCTTGTCGGCCGCCCCGGCCCCGACCTTGGCGGGCTTGGCCGGAGCGGCAGCTTTGGCCGCAGATTTCCTGGCCGGCGCGGCCTTGGCGGGGGAGGCGTCAGCTGGAGCCTTGTCCTCGGGGGAGGCCGGGGCCGTCTTGGCCGCCGCCTTCTTGGGAGCCGCTTTCTTCGGTGCGGCCTTGGCGGGGGCTGCCTCCTGGGCGGGATCGTCCCCGGTGGGCGCGGCCTTGCTGGCCTTGGGCGTGGCGGGGGCCTTCACGGGCCTGGCTGGGGCGGCTGTTTCACCGGTGACCGCCGTCTTGGCCGCACGCGGCTGGGTACGGGTGCGGGGCTGGGCCGGCGTCTTGATCTTGCTCTCTTCTGGGCTATCCGCAGGCGCGGGGGTACCGGTCACCGGGGTACCGGACGCGGGGACCTTGCTGCGGGCACGTGCTCTGGTCGGTTCTGCCATGCGTACTCCTGGGGTGCGGGGGCGGCTGTGGGCTGCTTGGAAAAAAGAGCGGCGGAAAGCCGGGCCGTAGCGCGTCAGTCTAGCAAACGCCCCTCCCGTGTTCAGGTGCGCGTCACTTTTCTGCCTAGGTGATCGGCGACACGGGGAGAACAGCAGATACGCGGAAAGCGGGCAGAACGTTCCCAGGCTCGAAGGGCTGAAAAAGCAGGGCCACTCTGCCCGGGTATGTGGGGAATACTGAACTGCCGCCAGCCCCGCTGCGTTGTCTCCCGGTTCATCCCCACGCACGTGGGGAACGCCGCCTGGGCGGGTGGTAATGCGGGCGGACAGGCGGTTCATCCCCACCCACATGGGGAACACGGGCGGGGGCTTCTGCTATTCACCTTCCCAGTCGGTTCATCCCCACCCACGTGGGGAACACACGCATGACTGCCAGGTGTCCCGCCGTGCCGCCGGTTCATCCCCACCCACCTGGGGAACACGGGGGTGTTCTGTCTCGGGTCTGCTGTGTCGCCGGTTCATCCCCACCCACGTGGGGAACACGAAACGACACCGTGAGCGCCCGTTCCCTCGGGCGGTTCATCCCCACCCACGTGGGGAACACCCCTGGAACGAGGAGGCAGGCGCACCCCGCCCCGGTTCATCCCCACCCACGTGGGGAACACGCGAACGCCGTGCGCCTCCAGCGCGCGGGCAGCGGTTCATCCCCACCCACGTGGGAACACGCGGGCAAGTCGGGGCACCGCCTGCCCGTGGGCGGTTCATCCCCACCCACGTGGGGAACACCGGCAGCTCGGCTCCCAGGGCGGAGGGAACCACGGTTCATCCCCACCCACGTGGGGAACACATCCCCCAACGCTGCGGCCAGTTGCAGGACCGCGGTTCATCCCCACCCACGTGGGGAACACGGTGACGGTGCAGTCGGGCCGCACGACCCGCTCGGTTCATCCCCACCCACGTGGGGAACACCTCACGCAGGCGAAAGCGCTGGCCGTCGGCACCGGTTCATCCCCACCCACGTGGGGAACACGCCCGCCGCGCCGACAATCCCGGCCTGGTCTTCGGTTCATCCCCACCCACGTGGGGAACACGCGTCCGCCGCCGTGACCTGCCCGGAGGCCATCGGTTCATCCCCACCCACGTGGGGAACACCAGGTGCGCGGCATCCCCTTCCCCGCCGTCAACGGTTC
Organism: Deinococcus phoenicis; assembly: GCF_000599865.1. Lineage (GTDB taxonomy): Bacteria > Deinococcota > Deinococci > Deinococcales > Deinococcaceae > Deinococcus > Deinococcus phoenicis. The sequence continues at coordinate 90,869 of NZ_JHAC01000002.1, forward strand.
ATCCCCACCCACGTGGGGAACACGGGAATAATTTGCGCCGCGACATGTCGAGCGTCGGTTCATCCCCACCCACGTGGGGAACACCGGTACGTCTCGCCGGGCGTGTAGGTCACGCCCGGTTCATCCCCACCCACGTGGGGAACACGAACAAGGGAATCGTGTTCAACTGATGCGGTACGGTTCATCCCCACCCACGTGGGGAACACGCCTCGCCCAGGAAGATGAACGGCACGTTCTCCGGTTCATCCCCACCCACGTGGGGAACACGCTGCGGCGGCTGCGGTGCGCGAGGTGCCAGGCGGTTCATCCCCACCCACGTGGGGAACACCCGCACCCGCCGGTCGAGTTCCGCGAGCAGCGCGGTTCATCCCCACCCACGTGGGGAACACCTACCCAGACCCCTGATACCGTCCTGGCGGGCCGGTTCATCCCCACCCACGTGGGGAACACGTCTTCCCCGATAACATCCCCAGATGAATAACCGGTTCATCCCCACCCACGTGGGGAACACCGGAGGAACGTGTAATTCACGTCCTGGCCCACCGGTTCATCCCCACCCACATGGGGAACACACGCAATGGAAGGCCCGCCCACATCGGCGGGCCGGTTCATCCCCACCCACGTGGGGAACACCGCCGTCCGCCGCGCATAGAACTCCCGGGAGGCGGTTCATCCCCACCCACGTGGGGAACACGGGGCGTCCAGGCCGGTCACCAGCGGGTTGAGCGGTTCATCCCCACCCACGTGGGGAACACCCGCCATCACCGCCGAGCTGAGCCTGCTCTGGCGGTTCATCCCCACCCACGTGGGGAACACAGGCTGTGGCCGCCTACGAGCGGCTGGTGAAACGGTTCATCCCCACCCACGTGGGGAACACAAGGTGGGCGCGCGGTCCAGGAAGAAATCCGCCGGTTCATCCCCACCCACGTGGGGAACACGCGTGGCGGACGTTCGGCATGCCAGCGCTCGCCGGTTCATCCCCACCCACGTGGGGAACACAGGTCCCGGACGTGCTGGGCGCGCTCGCGGGCCGGTTCATCCCCACCCACGTGGGGAACACCGCGGGTCAGAATACTCAGGGTTCATCACCTCCGGTTCATCCCCACCCACGTGGGGAACACACCGTCGAAACCCTGACCAGGGCCTCGACCCCCGGTTCATCCCCACCCACGTGGGGAACACTATGAACGCTGGCGGGACGGCGAGCGCCGCGTCGGTTCATCCCCACCCACGTGGGGAACACGGGCAGGTTCACGGTCGCCGGGGGCGTGGACGCGGTTCATCCCCACCCACGTGGGGAACACAAACAGCAGGCGCTCATGACGCTGATTCGCAGCGGTTCATCCCCACCCACGTGGGGAACACCGCGCTCACCGGGAGACACGGATGCAGCTCACCGGTTCATCCCCACCCACGTGGGGAACACGTAGGCGCTGTTCCAGTAATCGTCCTCGCCGCAGGTTCATCCCCACCCACGTGGGGAACACTTGACCAGCAGCAGAGCCTCCGTGCCGTACCGCGGTTCATCCCCACCCACGTGGGGAACACAAACCTGACATCGCCGCAGCCGTGGAATCGGGCGGTTCATCCCCACCCACGTGGGGAACACCCGACGAGGGGCCGGGAGATCGAGCTTAAGTTCGGTTCATCCCCACCCACGTGGGGAACACGCGTGGCGGACGTTCGGCATGCCAGCGCTCGCCGGTTCATCCCCACCCACGTGGGGAACACGGTAGGGAATCAGCATCTCCATCAGACAAGTCCGATTCATCCCCACCCACGTGGGGAACACCCAGTTCGTGATTGCAGGCGGCCCCCCCGGCCCGGTTCATCCCCACCCACGTGGGGAACACCAGGCCCCAGGCCGTCCCGGTGTCGGTGAGGGCGGTTCATCCCCACCCACGTGGGGAACACCTCTGGATCATTCTGCGTCTACTGCCCGCGCGCGGTTCATCCCCACCCACGTGGGGAACACCCCCAGTCCATGAACGATGTGGACTGGCCACACGGTTCATCCCCACCCACGTGGGGAACACACGGCCAACGACCTGGACGGCCTGGTGGTCAACGGTTCATCCCCACCCACGTGGGGAACACTGGCGGTCCTGAAGAAGAATCGGGACGGCAGTCGGTTCATCCCCACCCACGTGGGGAACACGAGATGACGGAACACGAACGCTGGCGGCACCACGGTTCATCCCCACCCACGTGGGGAACACCCCGAGAATGGATTCAAGGGCCTCCCAGACGGCGGTTCATCCCCACCCACGTGGGGAACACCTGGCCGGAGCCACCCCCACCCACCAGAACGACGGTTCATCCCCACCCACGTGGGGAACACCCGGGGCGGCCCCGGAGGGGGTTCCCCGCCACCGGTTCATCCCCACCCACGTGGGGAACACTCCACGCGGGTCGTCTGCTGGAACTGCACCTGCGGTTCATCCCCACCCACGTGGGGAACACGCTGGCCTTGCCTCTGAGGTACATGCGATGTACGGTTCATCCCCACCCACGTGGGGAACACGGGTCGTGCGTTTTCCAGGCGTCGGTGAAGCCCGGTTCATCCCCACCCACGTGGGGAACACGGTTTATCGCGGGGGCCGTTGCGCTCGCCGCGCGGTTCATCCCCACCCACGTGGGGAACACGGACGGCTGGCGGTGGCGCAGGCGGACGGCACCGGTTCATCCCCACCCACGTGGGGAACACTAATACCAGTTAGACCCCTGATGAAAGTAGAACGGTTCATCCCCACCCACGTGGGGAACACCTGACTGCCGCCGCCCCCGCGCAGCTGCCCAGCGGTTCATCCCCACCCACGTGGGGAACACTTCACGCCAGCAGCGGCATTCTGCGCCGCTTCCGGTTCATCCCCACCCACGTGGGGAACACAGGGGCGCGTCTTGCTGGATAGCAATGTAAGACGGTTCATCCCCACCCACGTGGGGAACACAAGTGGGGGAAAATCGGCGGCCAGGCGCTGGGCGGTTCATCCCCACCCACGTGGGGAACACGCCCGGGAACCGTAATCCCCGGGCCAGTCTTCCGGTTCATCCCCACCCACGTGGGGAACACGCGCGATCAGGGCCTGACGCTCTTTCGCGTGCGGTTCATCCCCACCCACGTGGGGAACACTCGGCAGAAGTGGCAATGTACGTCCCTGACGCCGGTTCATCCCCACCCACGTGGGGAACACAGGCACGCCTTGGCGTAGTTATCCACGTCGAACGGTTCATCCCCACCCACGTGGGGAACACCCGCTGTCTACCCCACAGGGCAGCAGGCACGCCGGTTCATCCCCACCCACGTGGGGAACACGAGTACACCACCAACACCAACGGCGAAGGCATCGGTTCATCCCCACCCACGTGGGGAACACGAGGATGATGACGGCCTGCCGGATGGTGCCGCCGGTTCATCCCCACCCACGTGGGGAACACTGCACGGACTGGATGACAGCCTCCAGCCATTCCGGTTCATCCCCACCCACGTGGGGAACACTGAGCCGCGACAACCGCCCCACCCCCACTGTGCGGTTCATCCCCACCCACGTGGGGAACACGCGCTGGCCGACACGAAAGCGCTGGTGCACCGCGGTTCATCCCCACCCACGTGGGGAACACGCGCGCAGCTCCTCCAGCGTCTGGGTGAACGGCGGTTCATCCCCACCCACGTGGGGAACACGCCCGCTGGGTCAGCGAGACGGGCCGCTGGGAAGGTTCATCCCCACCCACGTGGGGAACACCAGTATGCTGCCCAGTTCGGGTGCGGCGCGGTCGGTTCATCCCCACCCACGTGGGGAACACCTGGCGAGCACGGTCGCGCTGGGCATCCTGCCCGGTTCATCCCCACCCACGTGGGGAACACGGCCACGCAGGCCGGGCAGGTGCATTCCCCGGCGGTTCATCCCCACCCACGTGGGGAACACCAGGACCTGATGCACGCGCTCCTGCACCTGCACGGTTCATCCCCACCCACGTGGGGAACACGGCTCCCCTGTCACTGATGCCCGACCCCAAGACGGTTCATCCCCACCCACGTGGGGAACACGGCGTCGAAGCTCTCGGCCTTCGGGGCCAGCACGGTTCATCCCCACCCACGTGGGGAACACACCCAGCGCGACCGACAGAAGTGCGGCGTTTTCGGTTCATCCCCACCCACGTGGGGAACACTTGAACAGCTCAATGAGGCGGTTGCCGAGTTTCGGTTCATCCCCACCCACGTGGGGAACACGGGCGCGGCGAGGTGGTCGGGGAGGCCGTGAGCGGTTCATCCCCACCCACGTGGGGAACACGCTTTCCCCGTCTGCCAGAGCGCGCGCACCGACGGTTCATCCCCACCCACGTGGGGAACACCACGAGCTGGACCGGGGCCTGCTGCTGCACGCCGGTTCATCCCCACCCACGTGGGGAACACGGCGTTGAGAGGGCGGTGGGACTCGGAGTGACCGGTTCATCCCCACCCACGTGGGGAACACGTTCGTCGTGCCGCTGTCGTAGGCAAACACGACGGTTCATCCCCACCCACGTGGGGAACACTTGCTCGGCATGAAGGCCACGGACGAGTACAACGGTTCATCCCCACCCACGTGGGGAACACGCTCCCGGGAGCCTTAGTGCATGCGGGCCAAGCGGTTCATCCCCACCCACGTGGGGAACACGACCGCCTGCTGCGGCGCATCAAGGGCGTGGCCGGTTCATCCCCACCCACGTGGGGAACACCAGGCGGCGGTGGGGATAGGTGAGCAGCGCCACGGTTCATCCCCACCCACGTGGGGAACACACTGGGCAAGGTGGGGCAGAGCCTCAGCCTGGCGGTTCATCCCCACCCACGTGGGGAACACGTACAGCAGCGTGTGCTGGCGGTGTACAAAGCCGGTTCATCCCCACCCACGTGGGGAACACGCTTGCCCCTGACCCGCCCTGATGAATCACGCCGGTTCATCCCCACCCACGTGGGGAACACGCCGATTCTGGCGGCCCCACGGTGAGCCGGACCGGTTCATCCCCACCCACGTGGGGAACACGAAGCCAGCCGTCCGCGCCGTGCGCTCGCCCGCGGTTCATCCCCACCCACGTGGGGAACACCATCACGGACCGGCTGGTCGGACCGGAGGCGACGGTTCATCCCCACCCACGTGGGGAACACGGCGGCCTTGAGCTTGTCGGGTGCGGGATTCGCGGTTCATCCCCACCCACGTGGGGAACACATCACCCTCGTGCGGGCGCGCGGCTACACGGACGGTTCATCCCCACCCACGTGGGGAACACTCCCCGGAAAAGTAAGTAATTAGTAAATGTTTCGGTTCATCCCCACCCACGTGGGGAACACAACGGCAAGCCCACGAAGCTCAGCCGGGGGAGCGGTTCATCCCCACCCACGTGGGGAACACTACGACACCGAGGGCGGGGTCATGACGGCCGACGGTTCATCCCCACCCACGTGGGGAACACGGGTTGCAGGAGTCCAGCAAAAAGCTGCTGGCCGGTTCATCCCCACCCACGTGGGGAACACGCCGTGATGATCTGGAAGGAGTCGTGATACTCCGGTTCATCCCCACCCACGTGGGGAACACGCCACCACGCGGGCGGCCGGGTCCTCGATGCACGGTTCATCCCCACCCACGTGGGGAACACTCGAGGCCGGACGGCGAAAACGGGGCGCGAGCCGGTTCATCCCCACCCACGTGGGGAACACGTGCCGCCAGGGGTGTCCACCTGGCGGACACCCGGTTCATCCCCACCCACGTGGGGAACACCGGTGGGACATCGTGGCCCCGGGGGAGGACGACGGTTCATCCCCACCCACGTGGGGAACACCCGTCCACCTTCCCGCCCGGCGTCATGATCGTCGGTTCATCCCCACCCACGTGGGGAACACTAGTCGATCACCACCAGGCGCAGCGGCTCCTGCGGTTCATCCCCACCCACGTGGGGAACACCTGCACCACGACCTCGGGGTGGCCAAGCAGGTCGGTTCATCCCCACCCACGTGGGGAACACCTGCCCAGGGCCTCGACTTCCGTCCCTGTCGCCGGTTCATCCCCACCCACGTGGGGAACACCACAGCAGGGCCGCGCTGCGGGGGCCGTTCTGCGGTTCATCCCCACCCACGTGGGGAACACCTGGCGCTGCTCGGCGTTTCTGGCTCGGCCACCGGTTCATCCCCACCCACGTGGGGAACACCCTCTGCTGCTGGAGTTGATTGGTCTAATGGTCGGTTCATCCCCACCCACGTGGGGAACACCCGCCCGCACCGGCCCCCCGCGCCGAGGCGGGCGGTTCATCCCCACCCACGTGGGGAACACCGCCGGGCTTCTTTTTCGTAATCGGCCCAGGCCGGTTCATCCCCACCCACGTGGGGAACACCCGTCCCGGAGGTCACCCGTGTCCCCTGAACGCGGTTCATCCCCACCCACGTGGGGAACACCGGGATGACGTGGCCCGCGTCACGCGCGAAGCCGGTTCATCCCCACCCACGTGGGGAACACACGATCTCCGGCGGCGGCACGTTGACCGTCGTCGGTTCATCCCCACCCACGTGGGGAACACCGTGGGGGGTGAAGGCGCGGGCGGCGGGGGTGCGGTTCATCCCCACCCACGTGGGGAACACTGGAGGTAGCACTGTCGGGGGTTGTTGGTGCCCGGTTCATCCCCACCCACGTGGGGAACACCTGGAACGGCCGGCGCCAGCGGCGCGGGACAGCGGTTCATCCCCACCCACGTGGGGAACACGGATGGTGTTGCGAATAGCCTCCTGCGCGAGCGGTTCATCCCCACCCACGTGGGGAACACCCGACCGCTAGGTTCCCCCTGGCCCCGGCGGACGGTTCATCCCCACCCACGTGGGGAACACGCCCCAGGGGAGGCGGGCGAGCGCCTCGCGGACGGTTCATCCCCACCCACGTGGGGAACACGTCATCCCAGCTTCCTCAGGTGTCCGTGCATGCGGTTCATCCCCACCCACGTGGGGAACACGGTGAGGGTTTCATGGTGGGTGAAGCGCGTGACGGTTCATCCCCACCCACGTGGGGAACACAAATACTTGTAGGTGGCCCGCTGGCCGATGTACGGTTCATCCCCACCCACGTGGGGAACACACGATGCGGTTGGCCTTGGCCTCCGCGTCGGCCGGTTCATCCCCACCCACGTGGGGAACACCCGCACGCCGCGTACACCGGCACCCTGCGGGGCGGTTCATCCCCACCCACGTGGGGAACACAGAGCGCGGCTGCGCCGGTCAAGCTCGTTTTTCGGTTCATCCCCACCCACGTGGGGAACACCAGGCGGGCCAGAAGACGTTGACGATGAGCGACGGTTCATCCCCACCCACGTGGGGAACACGGAGCCGTGAGCTTCATTTCCAGCGGGCCGATCGGTTCATCCCCACCCACGTGGGGAACACATGACCCGGCGGAGCTTGCCCAGCAACTTGGCCGGTTCATCCCCACCCACGTGGGGAACACCCGGTTGGCAAAGCGCTGAATCCAGATCGCGTCGGTTCATCCCCACCCACGTGGGGAACACCACATAGGTCTTATCCAGGCAAACCCTCATGCCGGTTCATCCCCACCCACGTGGGGAACACTGGGGCGGGATTCTCCAGCGCGGTCACGCGGGCGGTTCATCCCCACCCACGTGGGGAACACGTTGTCGCCGATCAGGCGACCGACGACAAGAACGGTTCATCCCCACCCACGTGGGGAACACTGTTTCCGGCGCCTGCGGTCGGAGGCCGTCCGCGGTTCATCCCCACCCACGTGGGGAACACACCTCCACCTCGTCCACCGGCGCCACCGGGGGCGGTTCATCCCCACCCACGTGGGGAACACCCATTACTGTATCTCCCTGATTCTGAACGGACCGGTTCATCCCCACCCACGTGGGGAACACCACGACGCTGTGTCCGGCCTGTACCAACGCCCACGGTTCATCCCCACCCACGTGGGGAACACGGCTCCTAACCTCAAATTTACTGTTGGTCCTGCGGTTCATCCCCACCCACGTGGGGAACACCCCCTGCTCTATGCCCGCCTTCACCCGGCGGGCGGTTCATCCCCACCCACGTGGGGAACACTCGAGCTTGGCGTCCAGAATCTGACCGTCGTACGGTTCATCCCCACCCACGTGGGGAACACTCAACGGGGGCCAGGGGGATGGGGTCGGGGGTCGGTTCATCCCCACCCACGTGGGGAACACCGGGACGGGTACGGTGACCGCAGCGGCGGCACCGGTTCATCCCCACCCACGTGGGGAACACACGGGTCACCCGCTGCGACAGCCGCAACTCGTCGGTTCATCCCCACCCACGTGGGGAACACGACACGGCCACCCCGCCCGGGTGGCCGTCTGCCGGTTCATCCCCACCCACGTGGGGAACACTATGCCCGGCGCAACGGTACCCCCGCCGTCGCCGGTTCATCCCCACCCACGTGGGGAACACTTGCAGCCCGGCCTCTATGCCCTGCTGCTGCGCGGTTCATCCCCACCCACGTGGGGAACACACGACGCCGTGGAAGGTCACGACCCCGACCGTCGGTTCATCCCCACCCACGTGGGGAACACTACAGACAGTCCAGACGTGTTTCTCAGACGCCCGGTTCATCCCCACCCACGTGGGGAACACCCAGTTCGTGATTGCGGGAGGCCCCCCCGGCCCGGTTCATCCCCACCCACGTGGGGAACACCCCAGGACCGGGGCAAACGGTTTTCTGGGGGACGGTTCATCCCCACCCACGTGGGGAACACCTGATGAAGGCGGGCGGCGCGTCCGCTCTGGCCGGTTCATCCCCACCCACGTGGGGAACACTGCCGTCCAGCGTGATGACGGCGGTCGCAGCCGGTTCATCCCCACCCACGTGGGGAACACCACGTCCAGGCCCGCCGTGGCCGGGTCGCTGGCGGTTCATCCCCACCCACGTGGGGAACACAGCGAGAGCAGCGCGGGCGGCCTGCACGCCCTCGGTTCATCCCCACCCACGTGGGGAACACCCTGCGAACAACGCCGCGATGCCGGTGAAGGTCGGTTCATCCCCACCCACGTGGGGAACACAAAACCATTCCGCCGGAACGATGCTTTCAGGGCGGTTCATCCCCACCCACGTGGGGAACACAAGCCGCGCCGGGGGCCGGGGCGGCCCGCCGCCGGTTCATCCCCACCCACGTGGGGAACACCCCTGGACGGCCTGCCCCGGGTGGAGAAGATCCGGTTCATCCCCACCCACGTGGGGAACACCTGGGGCAACCGCTGGCCCAGGCGGTGGCGGACGGTTCATCCCCACCCACGTGGGGAACACGCCCTCCTGGCCGTCCTGGGCCGCCGCCTGGGCGGTTCATCCCCACCCACGTGGGGAACACGCAGACATCACCACCCGGGGCCGGGTGGCCGCCGGTTCATCCCCACCCACGTGGGGAACACCACACCCGCATGGACGAGGGGGACTACAAGGTCGGTTCATCCCCACCCACGTGGGGAACACCCCCCTACGGCAGAGATCCTGCAGCTGGGCTTCGGTTCATCCCCACCCACGTGGGGAACACAGGGCCTCGAAGGCCAGCAGTGCCCGTGGGTACGGTTCATCCCCACCCACGTGGGGAACACGGCAATGATGGCGTTAGAGACTGCGTGCGCCGCGGTTCATCCCCACCCACGTGGGGAACACGGTCTGCGCGATGCGCGCCTCCAGGCCGGGGGCGGTTCATCCCCACCCACGTGGGGAACACGAAGCGGCCCGCCTGCGCGGCGGCCAGGGCTTCGGTTCATCCCCACCCACGTGGGGAACACAAGGAAGCGGCCGCGATCATGAAGGAGCTGAACGGTTCATCCCCACCCACGTGGGGAACACGGCTGGAAGTCACCGGCAAGGATGGGGAGCGTCGGTTCATCCCCACCCACGTGGGGAACACCTGATCGCGGCGTACCTCGGCGTGGACCGCATCGGTTCATCCCCACCCACGTGGGGAACACTTGTCTAGGGTCAGGGTCATGCCCTCCCGGGCCGGTTCATCCCCACCCACGTGGGGAACACCTGCGCTGGAGCGGGGCCGCCGACGCGGTGCCCGGTTCATCCCCACCCACGTGGGGAACACCGGTTTGCTGGCCTGCATCAGGGCACGCAGCACGGTTCATCCCCACCCACGTGGGGAACACCAGAGTGAGTCTGTTCCCCTGTGTGGTGATGGCGGTTCATCCCCACCCACGTGGGGAACACGATTTCGTGCAGGTGGATGGCCGCGCCGTGGACGGTTCATCCCCACCCACGTGGGGAACACCGCGGCCACCATCGGGCGGCGCGAGGGCCGGCCGGTTCATCCCCACCCACGTGGGGAACACGCCGCCGATGCCCTCCAGCAGGCGGCGACGCGCGGTTCATCCCCACCCACGTGGGGAACACCTGCTGGCCCACATGCCGGACGCCTCCCCGTACGGTTCATCCCCACCCACGTGGGGAACACTAGGTGCCCCTGGCTCTCATCCCAGGGGCGTTCGGTTCATCCCCACCCACGTGGGGAACACACACCCTCGTGGGTAACGTCGTCCCCCCTCGCCGGTTCATCCCCACCCACGTGGGGAACACCGAGGTCGAGGGGTGGGGGCCTTTTTTCGTGCCGGTTCATCCCCACCCACGTGGGGAACACGCGCCGAGGTAGGTGCGGGGCAGGGCCGTGGCCGGTTCATCCCCACCCACGTGGGGAACACAGTATTCAGGACTGTGAGGGCAGCGTTGTGGGCGGTTCATCCCCACCCACGTGGGGAACACATGTGTCAGATGTTGAAGTCAAAGCCGCTCGCCGGTTCATCCCCACCCACGTGGGGAACACACGCCCTGGTCCCGCGCCGAGTACGAGGCCGCCGGTTCATCCCCACCCACGTGGGGAACACCTCCTCCAGGCGCACGCGTCGCGCTTCCGTCACGGTTCATCCCCACCCACGTGGGGAACACGGCGTCGAGGTTGAAGCCGGCGTAGAGATCGCCGGTTCATCCCCACCCACGTGGGGAACACACACCGGTGGGCCTGATCGAACTCCCCCTGTACGGTTCATCCCCACCCACGTGGGGAACACCCACACGCCCAGTTTGACCAGCGGGATGTCGCCGGTTCATCCCCACCCACGTGGGGAACACGTGCCGTGCCGTAGGCGACCAGCACGACACGGCGGTTCATCCCCACCCACGTGGGGAACACGCAACGCCGGCGCACCGTCTCCAGCAGGTCGCCGGTTCATCCCCACCCACGTGGGGAACACACAGGGCAGGGCGGCGCTGCGACTCTGCCTCTCGGTTCATCCCCACCCACGTGGGGAACACCCAATTCCCGCTCAATCGATTCGCGTTCTCGGCGGTTCATCCCCACCCACGTGGGGAACACGTGCCGGGCGGGCAGTCCACCGGCCGAAGGTCCGGTTCATCCCCACCCACGTGGGGAACACTGGCGCCGGAGGATGCTCAGCCCCTCCCCGACCGGTTCATCCCCACCCACGTGGGGAACACGAACGGCCATCGTCGTCACCTCCCGGGCCAGACGGTTCATCCCCACCCACGTGGGGAACACTACTGCGCAGGGGCCGAACCCGAGCGGATCGCCGGTTCATCCCCACCCACGTGGGGAACACTCGCGGTCGGCGGCATCGGAGATGCTCTTCAGCGGTTCATCCCCACCCACGTGGGGAACACACGCACAGTAAATAAAAGAGACAGGGACACCGCGGTTCATCCCCACCCACGTGGGGAACACTAGGGCGGGTGTGTCCGTTTCCGACAGCTCGACGGTTCATCCCCACCCACGTGGGGAACACAGCGCGGGCCACCCCGGCAGGGGAGGGGAGACCGGTTCATCCCCACCCACGTGGGGAACACGTGGTGATGATTTCGGTGCGGAGTTCCTGGGCCGGTTCATCCCCACCCACGTGGGGAACACGTTGGGGGAGTCGTGGTCCCTGCGGCCACGACCGGTTCATCCCCACCCACGTGGGGAACACCCAGCGGGAGCCGGGGCGGGTCGGGGCGCAGGCGGTTCATCCCCACCCACGTGGGGAACACCCTCGTCGAATCGCAATTTTTCCATGGAGTGAAGGTTCATCCCCACCCACGTGGGGAACACTAGGTGCGGGAGGCGACGGCAACCGCGCTGGCCGGTTCATCCCCACCCACGTGGGGAACACGTACCTGGGCGAGACGCGCGACTGGACAACCTAGGTTCATCCCCACCCACGTGGGGAACACTCCCCACGTCCCGAACGTCGGCGGCTTCACCGCGGTTCATCCCCACCCACGTGGGGAACACACGATGGCGTAAGAGCCTGACCAGAACACAGGCGGTTCATCCCCACCCACGTGGGGAACACCGTGGCCCCCGCACCCTGAACCCCTTTCGGGCCGGTTCATCCCCACCCACGTGGGGAACACACCCAGCCCGCGCCCCAGAGCGTGTCCTACATCGGTTCATCCCCACCCACGTGGGGAACACGTAAAGCCCGCTTCACGAGCCTTCTGGTTCTGCGGTTCATCCCCACCCACGTGGGGAACACCTCGCGGCGCAGCTGCGTCAGGAACCCCTCGGCGGTTCATCCCCACCCACGTGGGGAACACTGCTGGAGGCGCTGGGTGGCGTCCGCCTGATGCGGTTCATCCCCACCCACGTGGGGAACACGCGGCGGCTCTTGAGGTATCCCGCGAGGTCGCCGGTTCATCCCCACCCACGTGGGGAACACCCCGAACACCTGAAGGAAGGGGAAGACGGCGGCGGTTCATCCCCACCCACGTGGGGAACACAACGCCGGCTGAGAAGGTCACAGCCGCCTGGGCGGTTCATCCCCACCCACGTGGGGAACACCCGCCCACATCCTCAAGCGGGAGCTGGGCAGCCGGTTCATCCCCACCCACGTGGGGAACACAACTGCTCGAAGGTGGCTCCGTTGGGGGCGGTCGGTTCATCCCCACCCACGTGGGGAACACTCCCCTTGAACTGGTCGAGCTGCTGCGTCAGGCGGTTCATCCCCACCCACGTGGGGAACACCCCCACATGGAGTTGAGCAAGTTCGTCGGCAACGGTTCATCCCCACCCACGTGGGGAACACAATTGCCCGGGCCGAGGCTGGCCCTGGGACCGCGGTTCATCCCCACCCACGTGGGGAACACAGGACGCCCCAGAGCAGCGTGATGGGCGGGGACGGTTCATCCCCACCCACGTGGGGAACACCAGGACCGTCATGAGCGTGATGCCTCCCACGCCGGTTCATCCCCACCCACGTGGGGAACACTTCGGCCCCCAGGCGGGCGCCACGGCAAATAGCGGTTCATCCCCACCCACGTGGGGAACACACCAACCTCAGCCGCAACACCCGCTGGGCCAGCGGTTCATCCCCACCCACGTGGGGAACACGAGTTGTTCCAGGCCAGGGACGCCGCCCTGCACGGTTCATCCCCACCCACGTGGGGAACACCTTGACCCGCGCACCCTGCAGGTGAGCTACAACGGTTCATCCCCACCCACGTGGGGAACACGAATCCTCCAAGCCATGCAGGACGGGGCAAGCCGGTTCATCCCCACCCACGTGGGGAACACCCGGCCCGCTCACGAATGCTGGCGCTAATGGCCGGTTCATCCCCACCCACGTGGGGAACACGTGAAGGCAGGCGAGAAGCCCGGCTATCCCCGCGGTTCATCCCCACCCACGTGGGGAACACCCCCTCAATGGGGGGCAACTTCCGCCCGATCACGGTTCATCCCCACCCACGTGGGGAACACGTGAAGGCAGGCGAGAAGCCCGGCTATCCCCGCGGTTCATCCCCACCCACGTGGGGAACACACTCCCATGACTGCCTCCCTCCCCGGCAGTGACGGTTCATCCCCACCCACGTGGGGAACACCGCTGCTCTACACCCACGGTCCGTGCGCGGTCGGTTCATCCCCACCCACGTGGGGAACACCCCCGCAGGCTCAACTCTGCCTGGGCCTGGGCCGGTTCATCCCCACCCACGTGGGGAACACCAAACCATTAACGCGCATGCCCGCGTATGGGACGGTTCATCCCCACCCACGTGGGGAACACGCGCTGCCGTTCCGCCTCGGTGCCCTTGAACGCGGTTCATCCCCACCCACGTGGGGAACACACTTCAGAAACACGATGTTTCTCCCACTTCACCCCCTGCCAGGGCCCCCGTGCAGCCCTGGATTCAGATCACAATTTGTCATCGTCCTCGGGAGGGGCATACTCCTGGTCCAATTCTGCATGACGGGCATTGCGGACAGCAATAAGCTGAAAGCCGTCCAACTCAATGACGCGGCGTTTCGGGTCGCCGTGCATGCGGACGGCAAAGCCCTGCTCGTTGTTCGCGCGGTAGAGCTGGGTGCAGCGGCCGGTGCGGGCGTGCTGCACGACCTTGTCCCACAGCAGGTCGCGGACGAGGGCGGAAGCGTTGCCGACATACACGCCGGGCTGGACTTCCAGCAGCCAGCGGCTGAGTTCGCCGCGCAGAGAGGGCGGCACGGCTTCGAGCGTCATGACGATCATCCGTGGTTCACCCCGCCGCGCACGTCGCCTTCGGGGTCCCAGAGGTCGCCGGGGGCGAGGTCGTCCGCGTCGGGTTCGTCGCCGCCGAGGAGGTGGTGGAGGTCGGCGGCCATGCGTTCGAGCAGCTTCAGACCCGTCATATGGTCGCGCAGGCCGGTGCGGACGCGGCGTTCCAGGTCGTCGCCGGGCGTGGCGGCCTCGCGGAAGGCGATGGGCAGGACAACCTCCACCTTGTACAGGTCGGCCACGTCGTACACGAAAGACAGCATCTTGCCGGTGTGGACGAAGCCCAGGGCCGGACTGTACCCGGTGGCGAGGATGGCCGCGTGGGCGAGGCCGTACAGGCAGGCATTCCCGGCGCTCACCGCCTTGTTGAGGGGCGTGGCCCGGTCCCAGTCCTGCACCCTGTACTGCCGGGTGTCCCATTTGACGCCGTGGGCCTTGCTGTACCGGGCATAGGTGTCCCGGACGCGGGCACCCTCGCGGCCCCGGATCTGCTGGAGGGTCAGGTTGTCCGGCAGACCTTCGGGAAAGCGCAGGGTGTACATCTGCCGGACCACCCGCAGGCGGCTGTGCGGGTTGGCCCAGAGCCGGGCCTGCCGCTGAAGGCGCGCCGCGCTGCGCGTCTCCCCGATGCCGCTCGCGTACAGGCGGACCCCACCCTCGCCCACCCACAGCAGCGAACACCCCGTGTCCGACATCGCCTTGACGGCCTCGTGGCTGACGCTGCACCCGGGGCCGAGGAGCAACACGCTGAGGCTCGCGACCGGCAGGATCACCATGCCGTCCGGGTGATAGGCGCGCACCCCCCGCCCGTCCTGTTCCAGCCGCGTATGTTCGAGGTAAAGGTACGTGGTGCCGTCGCGGAACTTGGGAAGCTCGCGCAGGTTCTGTCTGTGCCAGATGATGGTATTGGAAGCAGGGACGTCGGTCATGGAACACCTCATAAGTGGCAGGCGGCTACAGTTCCGCCCTTCCGGGAAACGGCACCCGGAAGCGCTCCACCTCCGCCACCCGCCACTTTTTGGCTTCTCGCTCCGCTCGGGGTGATGATGGCATCATCACCCGCCAGCGACTTACCCACTCCGACTTGAATCCTGTCGAACCAGGATGAAATCCGAGCGAACGCGAGAAGGAGAGCAGCCGGTTTCCGCGACGGGGACGCAGAGTCGGAAAAGCACCGACTCTGCCGGAATGAAGCGGAGTCCGGCTCAGGCGGGCAGGAGACTCAGCAGGCCGCAGCCGAGCGCCTTGGCGTGCCCCAGGCCACCCTGGACGGCCGCCGTGAGGGCGTCCGGGTCCGTGACGCGCAGGACACCCTCGAAGGTGACGGTGTGGAGGGTGAGGGTGGCGCCGCCCTTGCGGGTTTTCAGCGTGCCGCTGTGGGTGATGTCTGCGCCTTGCAGGTCGAAGCCGCAGCGTTCTCCCTGGCGGGCAAGCCAGCCCAGCTGTTCGTGTGGCCCGCGCAGGGCGTGGCGGCGGCTCTTGGGGGCGGCGTCGCCCTCGTGCAGGGTCGGGCGCCGGACCGTCACGTTCGCGCGCAGGCGGAAGCGCAGGGGGCGACCCGGCCGGAGGGCGCCCGCGAGGTTCAGCACGCCCACGTCCCAGTGGTCCAGATACCCGGGAAAGCGGGCGTTCAGGGCGCCCCAGTCGGGAGCCGTGACGCTCTGGACAAGCAGGGCGCGCTCTTCCAGACGCCAGAGGATGCGCTCGCCGGCGGGGAGGGCCTCGCCTTCCACCCCGGCCCCCGGGAAAGCCCAGCGGAGCGTCTGGTGAAGAGCGTAGGGACTGCGCCGGTCCCGGGCCGCCTGCTCGCTGGCCGGATTCAGGCTCAGGCGGGAGAGGTGCAGCGGCGTGTGGGGCGCAGCGTGAGGCGCAGTCACGCGGTCCCCAGTTCCAGGTGGCCCAGCAACGGGTCCGGTTCGGGCGTGAGGCATCGCGTCAGCGTCAGCACCTCGCGCGCCCTGTAGCGGCGGGCGGCGAAAGGACCGTCGGGCACGTCCTGCCGCCGGGAGGGAGACGCCCCGGCCCGCAGCTGTTCCGGCACCCTCTCCCGGTCGAGGACGAGGCGGTAGGGCAGGTCCTCCGTGTTCTCCTCCCACTCCCTCAGGGGCGGGCGGCGGAGGCTGGGGGCGATCAGCAGGGTTTCCCAGAGCGGCAGGTCCAGGGGCGGACGCTCGAAGACGGGCAGGCTGGGCTGGAACGCCTTGCGGCCCAGCGAGAGGGGCCAGTGCGGGTTGCGCAGGGCGGCGTGCAGGTCCGTCAGCAGGGCGGGGTCACCTTCCAGCCCGGCCCAGAACGCCGCGTCGGCGAGGTACGCGCGGCGGGTCACGTCCGTCCTGGTCTTCGGGGAGCCGGGGGACAACTGGGCCGTGTGGTAGTCGGTGCCCACCACCCCCTCGCGGTCCACACGCACGCCGAAGGCGAGGCGGGCGAGGTGGTCGACCGGCTCGGCGCGGTCGATGCCCAGGGCCGCCGCCGCCAGGCCCAGCACACCGCTCCGGCTCGGTTCCGCCTCGGAGTCGCGGTCATCGAAGCGGCTGCGGGTGCCCCACGCCTGCATGGGGGCGGCCAGCCGCAGAAGCAGGGTCGCCACCTCAGGCCCCCAGACTGCTCAGCGCGTCCGCCACCGTCGCGTCGATAAGGGCGTCCACGCTGTCCATCTCCTGCCCGAACACCTCGTGCCCCCCGTGCCGCGCCACATACCGGCTCTGCCCCGTGTCCCCGAACACCCGGTTCTGCCACGTCATCTCCCCGGCCAGCGCCTCGGTGCTGGGCTGCATGTAGCCGCCGCCGCGCTCGGCAGAGACGCCCTTCTCGAAGGCGTTGGCGAGGTTGCGGGGCGAGGCGTCCCGGCGGACCACCTGCACCATCAGGCCCGGGAGGTTGTGCGCCGCGAAGGTGTTCTGTTTGCCGGTGGGCGCCGCGAAGATGGAGGCATACAGGAAGGCGCGCAGGCCGCGTTCCAGCAGGTCACGGTCCCCTTGCAGGTTCCTGAGCAGGCCGGCCAGATCGAGGCAGGCGTACCGGTAGACAGTCGCGCTGGCGAACTCCACCGTGCCCAGCATGTCCGCCCCGGCATTGTCGTCCGGCTTGAGGTCATCCACGGCGGTGTAGAAGTCGTACTGCCGTTCGCGCAGCGCGTGGGTGCTGAGGGCGTGTGCGACCTGCGCCGCCGCGTCCGCGTTCTTGTCGGGCAGGTCGGCCAGCATCCGCCCGAAGAGGGCCACGTCCACGGCCTTGCTGCCGTTCAGCGCGCCCGCCAGTTGCTTGCCCAGGTCGCCGCTGAGGGTCGCCTTCTTGCTCGCCTTCTTCTTCCTGGCGTCCCCCTCGTCCGCCGCAGGAGCCGCCGCCGAGAACTCGGCCCAGTTCACCCCGATAATGTCGGCCACTCGCTGCAACTCGTCGCGGCCCAGGAACAACAGATACTGGTTCTTGCCGTCCTTGACGGGCAGGCCCAGACCACCCAGGGCCAGTTCGGCGGCGGCGCGGCACTGCTCCTCAGTCCGGCCCTCGGCCTTCAGCAGGTCGGCAATCGCCTCATGCGCCCGCTTGGTCCGCTGCCCCAGTTCCGCAGGCTCCAGAATCTGCCGGGCGCCGAAATCCTGCCGCATCGCCCGCTTGAAGCTCTGCGAGCTGATCCGCAGCCGCCGCGTGCCGCCGAAAAAAGCGTCCTTCGGACTGCCGGTGTCGTCCCGATTGAGGTTGCTGGGCGCGAAGTTCTGAAGGTAGTGGAGTTCGAGGAGTGCTTTCATAACGTGTCTCCGTCGGCGTGGTCGTCGCCTGGGGTGCTGGGGGGGCGAGAGGTCGGGTGCGCGGGTGCGGCCGGTGCGGAAGCCCGATCGCCAGCACCGGGAGGGCTGGCCGGTTCTCTCGGCTCCCGGCTGATTTCCTGGTAAAAGTCCCGCGCCCAGGTGCGCCGCACGGGATCACTCCAGCGCAGCAGGTCGGTGGTGAGGCGTGCCCAGTCGGGCGAGAGGTCTTCGGTGGCGAGCAGCATCACGGTCTGCCGCATCTGGTAGTTCAGGCCGTCGCGGTCGGCGTCCAGCAGCGCCAGAAAGCGTTTCTCGGTGCTGGGCCGCTCCCCCTGCGCGAGATACAGCCGGCCCATCAGCGTGCCGGTGGTGGGGGCTTTCCCGGCCTGCCGGGCAGCCTCCTTCTGGGCAGCCTCCGGGGTGGTCGGCGTCTCCTCCTCTGCCCCGTCCCCCTCGTCCTGCCGGACCTGCGGCTTCAGCGCATACAGGCCCGCGACCAGTTGCAGGACCGCTTTCTCGAAGTCCTTCGCCTCGCCGTAGCCGCTGCGGACATAAAGGCTCTCCAGCCAGTAGGTGCCGCGCTCCTCGCCGCCCAAGCCGCGCCGCAGTTGTGCGAGCGGGCCGCGTTCCAGCTTTGCCAGCTCGGCCACGAAGCGGGCCGGGCGGTCGTCTGTCGTCTGCGTCATGTCGTCTCCGGATCCTGCGGGGTGGTGATGGCGGCCAGAGCCTTGCCCAGCGGCCCCCCCGCCTTCTGCACGGCGCGCAGGCCCACCGCGTTCAGGCCGGCCGCTTCCTGCGCCGTTCGCCACCCGGCGTGGGCTGACTGCCGGAGCGCCGAACGCCACCGGGCACGGGCCTGTCCCCGGGGCAACCGGTCGAGGTCGGCCAGGAAAGTGCGAAAGGGCGTGTCCAGTCCCGCCCAGTACGTCGGCTCGGCGGGAATCTGCGCGGCGAGCTTGCCCACGTCGTCCTTGTGCGGCTCACGCTCGCCCCCCTTCGACAGCAGGCCCGAGGCGAGCCAGCGCACGGATTGCCGCAGGCCGTCTCCCACCACTCCGGCGTCCTCCAGAGCCTCCTTGACATCGTCCCGGAACCTCCCGGGGTCCTGGAGAAACACCTCAGGCAGCGTGTAGGTCTCCTGCCGCATGGCAAACGCCTTGCCCTGGTCGGTAAGCTGGCCGAATACCACGACCGGAATGACAGGGTGCGCGGCTGTGGCGTCGGGCGTCCCCTCGGGCACGAACGCCTCCTCGGCCTCGTCCTGCGAGAGGGGCGGGGGAACCGGCGGGGGGGCAGCCTCACGGCGAACCGCGAGCATCACGGCGCGGGCATGGCTCACCGTCTCCGGGGGACGGCCCGGGCGCACCTTCAGTTTGCCGTCCTGCGCGTTCTCGGCAGCGGCGTCGGGCAGCAGGGCATTCATGTCACGCCACAGCAGGCGGTCACGGCGCAGTTTGTAGGGAAAGGGCTGCTCGTTCTTCGGGTCGCGGCTGGGCCGCAGGCTGACCATGGGGTCGATGTTGGTCCCCGTGCCCTCACCGGGGCCGTCCAGCGGTTCGCCCGCGCCGAAGCCGACCGTGCGGACCAGGGTGCCCGCCTCCTCAGGCAGCAGCAGAACGCTGCGGCTGAGCCAGGCGTAGCGGCCCACGTACCCGCCGGGCACCCGCGACAGCTCCTTCTCGGGGGCATAGATCGCGCGGATGTCGGCCACGGTCAGGGGAGGCCGCTCCCAGGGGGGCGTGTCTGCCGGTCCCCCCGGGTAAGGCACGAGGTTCAGGCAGAGCGTCTGGTGCAGGTTGCTCCCCTCCGCCAGAAAGAGCGCGGCGGTGGCGACGGGGGCGGCCTTGGACGACGTGGTGAACCGCTTGATGAGGCCGCCCAGGGCAAAGGACTGGTGTTCCAGCAGGCGCAGTGCGGCCTGGGCGGGAAGCAGGGCATCGGTACGGTCCCCACCCGGCCGGGCCTCCACGTTGTAGAGGGCGGTGGTGTTCGGGCTGCCCTCCTCGGCGCTCAGCCGCACCCAGTGGCTGCGAAAGTTCTCCCCGACCTCTGCCGGGTTCAGGTCCGGCACCTGCATAAAGGGCTGCGGGCCGAACAGGTCGAAGCGGTCGGCATAGCGGTCCAGGTACGCTTCCAGCCGGTCCGCCGGAAACCCGTCCCGGTACCAGCGGGCCGACGTTTCCACGTCCCCTGGTCCCTCCAAGGCCCGGTGCAGCAGCGCCAGATGCAGGCGGTACAGGGCGGCGGTCTGAAGGGGATGCCCCGCGTCGATCCGGCGGTACTGCCCGGCGTTGACCAGCGATTGCCGCAATGAAACGAACTTGCGCTCATCTTCAAGGGAAACGACGGGAACCCAATCCCTGTCCAACAGGGAAAACCTATCCAAGAGTCACCTCCGACTCCATTCTGAGAATCGGCTGTCGCATAAGTGTCACAGATTTTCAAAGATGATGACGCTTGGCAGATTCTTTGAGTACATGTAAGTCAATGTTGACCCGGGTGACCTCGCGTGCGCAGATGCGGCACGATTTGACGCCTCCGCCCTTTACGCTCCAGGCATGCCTGCTCCCAATCCCATCAATGCGGCGGCCCGTACCCTCTGGGCCAAGAGTCCCCGGACGAATGCGGACGGTTCTCCGGGGGCCAAATTGCCCGTGCTGAATCACCTGCTCGATGTGGCCGCGTGTGCGGCGGAGCTGCTGGCGCTGGAGCCGCCGCACACGCGGGCGCAGTTCGTGGAGGACCTGGGCCTGCCGGAGGGGGAGGCGTTGCCCTGGCTCTACGCGCTGGTGGCCCTGCATGACCTCGGCAAGGGCAGCCCGGCTTTTCAGGTGCTGTGGGAGGGAGGCCGGCAGGAGGTGGACCGGGCGCTGGACTTTGCCCCGGAGCTGCAAGCGAACCGGGCGACGCCGCACGGGGTGGTGTCGGAGGCCGTGTTGCCCGGCTTCCTGACCGCGCTGGGCTGGC
Source organism: Deinococcus phoenicis (assembly GCF_000599865.1). GTDB lineage: Bacteria > Deinococcota > Deinococci > Deinococcales > Deinococcaceae > Deinococcus > Deinococcus phoenicis. The sequence continues at coordinate 112,103 of NZ_JHAC01000002.1, forward strand.
CGGAACCCCTGGCCCGCCGGGTGGCCGATGCCGTGGGCTGTCACCACGGGTTCCGGGTGGGCAAGCATGAGCTGGACCTGCCGGAAACGCAGCGGGGAGACCAACGCTGGGCACAGGTTCGCAAGGAACTCTGCCGCCTGGTGACGAAGGGCACCGGGGCGCGTTACGGCGCCGTTCCCACCGCCCCCGACCTCTCCCCCGCCGCCTTCATGCGTCTGGCGGGCCTGACCAGTTTCGCGGACTGGCTGGGAAGCAGTTTCCCGCTGCCCCCGGTCACGGACTTCTCGGCCCATGACGACCCGGCGGACTATTTCCGGCGGGCACGCGAACGGGCCAGGAAGACGCTGGCCGCGATTCACTGGCCGGTGTTCGCTCCGCTGCGCCCTGACGTGCCGCCG
>NZ_JHAC01000003.1 GCF_000599865.1 Deinococcus phoenicis
CTGGTTTCAACGGTGTGGCTATACCCTCACCCGGCAACCCTTATGAGCGCCGTCCTAGACCCGCAGCCCTTCCAGCGCGGCCCGCAGCACCCCCGGCAGCTCTACCGGGCGGCGTGTCTCCCGGTCCACGTACACGTGGACGAAGTGGCCCTGCGCGCAGGCCGCCTCCTCTCCTTCCCGGAAGACCGCCAGCTCGTAGCGCACGCTGCTGCGCCCCAGGTGCGCCACCCGCACCCCGACGCCGAGCCTCTCCGGGAACGCCGCAGGCGCGAAGAAGGCGCAGCCGGTCTCCACCACCAGGCCGATGACCGCACCCGCCTGCACGTCCAGCGCCCCCCGCGCGGCGAGGTAGGCATTCACGGCGGTGTCGAAGTAGGCGTAGTAGGTGACGTTGTTGACGTGTCCGTACACGTCGTTGTCGGCCCAGCGGGTCGGGGTGGGGTGATGGTACGGGTAGGCGCGGCGGGGGTCGGGCGTGGGGCGAGTCATGGGGGCAGCGTAAAGGACAGGCCGCGTTCCGGAAACGGTGACGCAGGGTGTCACGGCGCCCCTGCCCCTCCCCGCTAGACTGCGCGCATGGAAACTCTGGTCATCACGGCGGCGCGGCGCACGCCCATCGGTAGCTTTCTCGGTTCGCTGGCGGAGGTGAGCGCCGCCGACCTGGGCGTGGCGGCTGCCAAAGCCGTGCTGGACGGCGTGAACGGCGACGACGTGGCCGACGTGATCGTGGGGAACGTGCTTCAGGCGGGGCAGGGCATGAACGTGGCGCGGCAGGTCGCCATCAAGGCCGGGCTGGCCGAACACGTCCCGGGCCTGACGGTGAACCGGGTGTGCGGCAGCGGCCTCCAGGCGGTCATCAGTGCGGTGCAGGGACTGCGCGCGGGGGACGGGAAGCTCTACCTCGCGGGCGGCACCGAGAGCATGAGCCGCGCGCCGTATCTGCTGCCCGGCGCGCGCAAGGGTTACCGCCTGGGCCACGCGCAGGCCCTCGACTCGATTCTGGTGGACGGCCTGACCGACGTCTTCAACGACTATCACATGGGCATGACCGCCGAGAACATCGCCGCGCAGTGGAACCTCACGCGCGAGGAACAGGACGCCTTCGCGCTCGAAAGTCAGGAGCGGGCGGCGCGGGCCATCGAGGGCGGGCACTTCCGGGACGAGATCGTGCCGGTGGAGGTGCCGGGCAGGAAGGGACCGGCCCTTTTCGAGCAGGACGAGTATCCCCGCGCCACCAGCCTGGACGCCCTCGCCAAACTCAAACCCGCTTTCAAGAAGGACGGCGGCACCGTGACCGCCGGAAACGCCAGCGGCCTGAACGACGGCGCGGCGATGCTGGTCGTGACCACCGAGGAGTACGCCCGCGCAAACGGCCTGCCCGTCCTGGCCGAGATTGCCAGCTACGCGGCCATCGGCGTGGACCCGAAGATCATGGGCATCGGCCCGGCGAAGGCGGTGCCCATCGCCCTGGAAAAGGCGGGCATGACGCTGGCCGACGTGGACCTGCTGGAGCTGAACGAGGCCTTTGCCGCCCAGAGCCTCGCCGTGCTGCGGGACCTGGGGGCCGACCCCGCGAAGGTCAACCTGACCGGCGGCGCAATCGCGCTCGGGCACCCCATCGGCGCGAGCGGCGCGCGGGTGCTGGTCACGCTGCTCCACAGCCTGCGGCGCGAGGGCAAGGAAACCGGGGTCGCCAGCCTGTGCATCGGCGGCGGCATGGGCATCGCGATGGTGGTGCGGGCGCGCGGCTAAGGCGGCACAACCGGCAGGCGGGAGACGCCGTCCTCTCCCCTTTCCCACGTACCCTGTTCCCATGACCGAAGACGCTGCCCAGGCTCTCTTTCAGGCGATTCACGCGAACAATCTGGAGGGCGTGCGGCTCCTCGTGAACGCCGAACCAGGGCTGCTGACGGCAGTCAGCCCGTCTGGCCTCTCCCCGGTCCTGTTCGCCACGTACTATCAGCGGCCCGAGATCATGCGCCTGCTCCTGGAGGCGGGCGCACCCCTGAGCGTGTTCGAGGCCGCCGCGACCGGCGAACTCGCCGCCCTGCGTGAACGTCTGGAGGCCCAGCCCGACCTCGTGAACGCCACCAGCCCCGACGGGTTCACGCCACTCGGGCTGGCCGCCTTTTTTGGCCGGGAGGAGGCCGCCGCCGAACTGCTGACGCACGGCGCGGAGGTGAACAGAGCGAGCGAGAATGCGATGCGGGTCCAGCCACTGCATTCCGCCGTCGCTGGCAACCACACCGACCTGGCCCTGCGGCTGCTGGCGGCGGGCGCGGACGTGAACGCGGCGCAGCACGGCGGCTTCACACCCCTAATGAGCGCGGCGCAGAACGGGAATGTGGCCCTGGTGGGCGCTCTGCTCGCGGCAGGCGCGGACCCGGCAGTCACCACCGAAGACGGGCGGGACGCGGCGGCACTTGCCCAGGAGGAAGGTCACGCCCACCTGCTGGCGATTCTGAGCGGCGCGCCGCACGACCCTGAAGAAACCCGGAATGTGCTGCCTGCGCCCACGCGGGAGACTGAAGCATGACCGACAACCGACGAGACGGACGGCCCGACAACGCGCCTGCGGATGGGGAGCAGATCAACGAGCTGACGCGCACGCCCGACTACAAGACGGGTTACCAGATGCCCGACCCCAAGGATGTCCACGAGGAGCACTACACGACCACCCCCGCCGACGACCGCACGGGCAGCGCCGACGAGGGCAAGTATCAGCCGGTACAGGTCCAGGACCCCAAGGAAGTCACCGGGCAGTTCGATCACCTCGCCACCCGCGATCCGGTGGCCATGGAACACACGCCCCAGCAAGCCGAGTTCGCGGGCGCGCAGACGGTCGAGGGGCTGGGCATCAACAGCAACGCGCCGATGGACCTGGTGGCCCCCATGGCGGCCGGCATGGGCGTGACCTCCAGCATGGCGACCGCCCAGGAAACCGAACTGGCGGTCACCGACCCCAACCGCAGCTACACGCCGCCCAGCAAGCAGGGGCCGCCTCACGTCAGCGAGCAGCCCGGCGATCTCCTCCCCGGCACGCCGCCCGAGATCAAGGCCGAGGTGGCCGGCACCGAGGACAACGACAACAGCCTGTAATTGCCCGCTGTCCCGCCCGCCGCTTTCCATCCGGAGGGCGGCTTCTTCTGTGGTATGCCGGGCCAGCAGAACACCCCCACCACACGGGCGGGGGCTTTTGCCTGCTTCCTTCGGGTTTTCAGTCTCCGGCCGGCGGACCTGCTCAGCGAGCCCTGCTCAGGCGGACTCCGGGGACGTGATTACAGCGAGATCAGGAACGGATCTTCCAGCGTCTCGGCGATGTGGCGCACAAAGCGGGCGGCGTCAGCCCCGTCGATCAGGCGGTGGTCGTAGGTCAGCGAGAGCGGCAGCATGTTGCGCGGCTCGAAGCTCCCGGTTTCCCTGTTCCAGACCGGTTCCATTCCGCCGCGCGACACGCCCAGGATGGCCACCTCGGGCGCGTTCACGATAGGCGTGAAGGCGTGGCCGCCGATCCCGCCGAGGTTGGAGATGGTGAAGGTCGCGCCCTGCATCTCGTCGGGCTTCAGCTTGCGCTCGCGCGCCTTGCCCGCCAGGTCGTTCAGCTCCAGCACGATCTCGGTGATGCTCTTGCGGTCGGCGTCCTTGAGGACGGGCACCAGCAGGCCCTGGGGGGTATCCACAGCCACGCCGAGATTCACGTAGTCCTTGTACACCACCTGCTGCGCCGCCAGGTCGAGGCTCGCACCGAACTTGGGGAACTTGCGCAGGGCGTTCGCCACGACCTTCATCAGAATGTGGGTCATGGTGAGCTTGCCGCCCGCCTTCTCCACCCGCGCCCCGAAAGCTTTGCGGACTTCTTCCATGCGGGTCACGTCGGCCTTGTCGAAGTGCGTGACCATCGGGATGGTGGTCCACGAAGCGGTCATCGAGCGCACCGTCGCCTTGCGAATGCCGCTCATGTCCTCGCGGCGCACCGTGCCCCACTTCTCGAAGTTGGGGAGGGGCGCGGCGGCCACGGCGGGTGCCGCAGCGGCGGTGGGCGCAGCCTGGGCGGCCGGCGCCTGCACACTCGGAGCCTGCACGCTGGGCGTCCCCGCCGTCCGGCGCACGTCCTCCTCGCTGATGCGTCCGGCGATCCCGGTGCCGTGAACGTCATGGATGTCCACGCCGATCTCGCGGGCCAGGCGGCGCACGCTGGGCGCGGCGGGAATCACCGGGCGGCCGTCATAGGTCTGGGTGTCGTAGGGGCGCTGGGCACCGGGAGCCTGGGTGGGCGCGGTCGGGGCCGTGGTCGTGCCGGACGCCTGCGCCTTCTGCGCCTCGTGCTGGCCCTGGGCGACCCGGCTGGCCGTGTTCGGATCGGCGGCCACAGGCGCGCTGTCCGGCTCGGCCGCGGGGGCCTGCACCGTCCCCGTCTGGCCGCTGGCCGCTGGCTGCTGGCCGCCCTGTCCGCCGAGGGTGAGGATCACGCCGCCCACCTTCAGGCTGTCCCCGACCTTCACCCGCACGTCCTGCACCGTTCCGGCAGCGTTGGCGGGCACCTCGACGACCGCCTTGTCCGTCTCGATCTCGATGACGGGCTGGCCCTCGGTGATCTGGTCGCCGGGGTTGACCAGCACCGTCACGACCGTGCCCTGCTCGATGTTGTCGCCCACATCGGGGAGGGTGACCTGGGCACCGCCGCTGGCCGTTGCCGGCTGGCTGCCCGCGCCCTGTTCCGCCTGAGCTTTCTGCGCGGCCTGCTGCTCCTGCGCGACCCGGTTCGCGGTGGCGGGGTCGGGAGCCACCGTGGTGCTCTCGGGGATGACCTCGGGAACGGTGGTGCCGGGGGCGGGCGCCGGACCGGCGTTCTGCCCGGCAGCCGGGGCACCCGCGCCCCCCGCCAGCGTCAGGATCGTGCCGCCGACCGCCACGCTGTCGCCCACCTTCACGTTCAGGGCCTCGACCGTGCCGCCCTGACTGGCGGGCACCTCCACGACCGCCTTATCCGTCTCGATCTCGATGATGGGTTGCCCTTCCGTGATCTGGTCGCCGGGATTGACGAGGACCGTCACGACGGTGCCCTGCTCGATGTTGTCGCCCACGTCGGGCAGTTTCAGTTCCGTAGCCATGCTTGGCTCCTTGTTGGAAAGAAGGGAGAAGGGCCAGGGGGCGAGGGGCGGAGGCAAGCTCAGCCTACCCCCTCACCCCTCACGCTCAGCGGAGGACCGGCGCTTCGCGCTCCGGGTAGATGCCGAGGTCCGCAATGGCTTTGGCAACCACATCCCCCTTGACCTTGCCGTCACGCTGGAGGGCGTAGAGCGTGGCGAGGACCACGTGCCGGGTGTCCACCTCGAAGAAGTCGCGCAGTTCGGGGCGGTCTTCCGAGCGGCCGAAGCCGTCGGTGCCCAGCGTCCAGAGCTTGCGGTCGAGGTGGCCGTTCAGGCCGTCCGCGCCCAGCTTCACGTAGTCGCTGACCGAGATCAGCACGCCGGGGGCGTTGTCTTTGCTGAGCTGCCCCGCCACGTAGCTCACGCGGGGTTCTTCCGTGGGGTGCAGCATGTTGTGGCGCTGGGTCAGCAGGGCGTCCTGGTGGAGTTCCTTGTAGCTGGTCACGCTCCACACGTCGGCGGCCACGCCGTAGGCTTCGAGCTTCTGCACGGCTTCGAGCGCCGCGCCCATCGCGGGGCCGCTGGCGAGAATCTGTGCCTTGAGCTTGGCCTTCGTGTTTCCGCTGGCCTGGAAGCGGTACATGCCCTTGAGGATGCCGTCGTGGATTTCCTGATGGCTGCGCCCGTCTTCGGGCATGGGCGGCTGCACCTCGTTCTCGTTGTCGATGGTGACGTAGTAGAACTCGTCGATGCCGTCCACGTACATGCGCTGGATGCCACTTTCGACGATCACCGCGAGTTCGTAGGCGAAGGCCGGGTCGTACACCTTCAGGTTGGGCACCACATACGCCTGAAGGAGGCTGTTGCCGTCCTGGTGCTGCAACCCCTCGCCCGCCAGCGTGGTGCGGCCCGCCGTCGCGCCGAACAGGAAGCCGCGCGCGCGCTGGTCGGCGGCGGCCCACACCAGGTCCCCGATGCGCTGCATCCCGAACATGGAGTAGAAGACGTAGAAGGGAATGGTGGGCACGCCGTGGTTCGCGTAGGCTGTGGCGGCCGCGATCCACGAGGACATCGCGCCGTCTTCCGTCAGCCCCTCTTCGAGCATCTGGCCGTTGACGGCCTCCTTGTAGACCATCAGGCTGCCGGAATCGACCGGGGTGTAGGTCTGCCCGCGTGGGGAGTAGATGCCGATGCGCGGCACCAGCGCGTCCATGCCGAAGGTGCGGGCCTCGTCGGGCACGATGGGCACGATCAGCTTACCGATCTCCTTGTCGCGCAGCAGCTTGCTCATGATCTGCACGGCGGCCATGGTGGTGCTGACGGCGCGGCCCTTGCTGCCCGCCGCGAATTCCTCATAGAACTCGCCGGTCGGGACGGTGGGGTGCGGGTAGTCCACGATGCGCTCGGGCACGAAGCCGCCCAGCTTCTGGCGCTGCTCCAACATGTACTTGATCTCCGGGCTGTCGGGACCGGGGTTGTAGTACTCCAGGTGCTCGACCTGCTCGTCGGTCAGGGGCAGCTCCAGCAGGTCGCGCAGGTCCTTCATCGCGTGGAAGTCGAGCTTCTTGACCTGGTGGGCCACGTTGCGGGCCTGCGCCGTCTCGCCCAGGCCGTAGCCCTTCACGGTGCGGGCGATGATGACGGTGGGGCTGCCCTGGTGCTTCACGGCGGCAGCGTAGGCGGCGTAGACCTTCTTGACATCGTGGCCGCCGCGGTTGAGCAGTTCGAGGTCGGCGTCGGTCCAGCCCTCGATCAGCGCCTGGAGTTCGGGCGTGTTGAAGAACTTCTCACGCAGCTCCTTGCCGCCGAAGGCCGCGTAACGCTGCGACTCGCCGTCCACCAGCGCCTCGAAGCGCTTGACGATGGCCCCGTTGTAGTCCTTGCTGAGCAGCTCGTCCCACTTGGAGTCCCACACGACCTTGATGACGTTCCAGCCCGCGCCCCGGAACAGTGCCTCGAACTCCTGAATCACCTTGGAGTTGGCGCGCACCGGGCCGTCGAGACGCTGGAGGTTCGCGTTCAGCACGAAGACGATGTTGTCGAGGTTCTCGTAGGCGGCGAAACGCAGCGCCCCGATGCTCTGCGGCTCGTCGATCTCACCGTCGCCCAGGAAGGCCCAGACCTTGGCGTCGCCCTTAGGCTTCAGCCCCCGGTTTTCGAGGTACTTGATGTAGCGCGCCTGATAGATCGCCTGGATGGGGCCGAGGCCCATGCTGACGGTCGGGAACTCCCAGTAGCGGGGCATCAGCCAGGGGTGCGGGTAGGAGGAGAGGCCGGGGCCGTCGGGGCTGAGTTCCCGGCGGAAGTTGTTCATCTGCGCCTCGCTGAAGCGGCCCTCCAGGAAGGAGCGGGCGTAGATGCCGGGGCTGGCGTGGCCCTGGAAGAAGATCAGGTCGCGGTCCATCCCCGCCCCGTGCCCCCGGAAGAAGTGGTTGAAGCCCACCTCGTACAGTTCGGTCGAGGAGGCGTAGGTGGCGAGGTGCCCGCCGATGCCCTCGGCCCGCTTGTTGGCCCGTAGCACCATCGCCACGGCGTTCCAGCGGACGGCGTTACGAATCTTGCGTTCCAGCTCCAGATTGCCGGGATACTCCGGCTGGGCGTCCACGTCGATGGTGTTGATGTACGGCGTGTTCTGCTTGAACAGGATCGGCGCGCCGTGGAAGTAGGCGTAGTGGTCGAGGTCTTCGAGCAGTTGCGCGGCGCGGTCGTCGCCCGCGTTCGCCAGCACGTAGGCGAGCGAATCCAGCCATTCCTGCGTTTCTACCGAGTTGAGCTGGTCACGCTCCTGCGGGGGCAGGCCCGCGCGCGGTGGCAGTTTTGTCATGGCCGTAGTCTATGCCCACATATTGACCCCTTCCAACAGCCGAAATGAGGCGATTCACCACGCGCGCTGGTGAGTATGGCAGGCTGAAGGAAAGGATGCGGGAGGGAGTGCGCGGTGCGCGGGGAAAAGAGGCTACGCCGCTCCTCCTCACCAATGCTCAAGCCCGGAAAGCTTCGGCGCCCTCACCGCGTCCTGCGTACCGCGCACCGCGCACTCCCTCAGAAAGGACCCCACGTATGGAACTCCGTCACCTCCGACATTTCATCGCGCTGGCCGAGGAGGAACACTTCGGGCGGGCGGCCGAGCGCGTGTTCGTGGTGCAGCAGGCCCTCAGCAACTCCATCAAGAACCTGGAAGACGAGGTGGGCGTGCCGCTGGTGCTGCGGACCACCCGGCGGGTGCAGCTGACTCCGGCGGGGCGCGAGTTTCTGGTGGGGGCGCGGGAGACGCTGGCGCAGGCGGCGCAGACGGTGGAGCGGACCCGCCGGGCCGCCCGGGGCGAGGTCGGGCGGCTGACGGTGGGCTTCGTGAGCGGCCTGGCCTTCGGGGGCCTGCCGGAAATCGTGCGGGCCTTCCGGGAACTGTACCCGAACGTCAGCGTGGACCTGCGCGAACTGACCGCCCAGGAACAGGAAGCCGGGCTGCGCGGCGGGCAGATCGACGTGGGCCTGATGCTGCTGCCCGTGCGCGATCCCGGGCTGGACGCCCGTCCCCTCTGGCGACAACCGCTGGTGGCGGCCCTGCCCGCCGGACACCCGCTGGCCCGCAAACGCCGTTTGCAGATCGGGGACCTGAGTGACGAACGCTTCGTGTTCTTTCCCCGGCACCTGCGCGCCACCTATTTCGATCAGGTGATGCGTTGGTGCGCCGCGGCAGGCTTCACGCCGAACGTGGTGCAGGAGGCCATCGAGATTCCCACCCTGCTGTCCCTCGTCGCGGCGGGTGTGGGCGTCTTTCTGCCCATCGCGTTCTTCGAGCGCCTCTCGCTGCCCGGCGTCGTGTACCGCCCGCTGGAGGACGCACCCCTGATCGACATCGTGGCCGTCTGGCGGCGCGAGGAGGGCGGGAGCGGCCCGGTCGGCAGTGGCCCGATCGTCCGCGCCTTTCTGGGGGTGGCGCAGGAGGCGCTGGGGGCACAGGCGGGCGTCAGCCCGTGACGGCGGGACACCTGCGTTTCTCAGGCAGCGCGGACCTCCTGAAGCCGTAGCCATTGCCCCCGGTGAGCCATCCCGCTTACCTTCCCCTTACGTTCAGGGCGTAAACTATGGGGATGCTACGGGTCAAGTCCGACTTCACACCGTCCGGGGACCAGCCGACCGCCATTCGCAGCCTGGTGGACGGGCTGGAGTCGGGCCTCAGGTTCCAGACATTGCTGGGGGCGACGGGGACGGGCAAGAGCGTCGCCTGGCACGAACCCGTCACCGTGGAAGTCGCGGGGCGGGTGAAGCGACTTCCCATCGGTGAACTGATTGACGGCGTGTTCGGCACACCCGCGCAGGACGAGGACTCGCTGGAACTGCCGCCGCTGGAGCCGATGCGCGTCCTCGCCTGGGACGCAGAAACGGGCCAAGTCGAATGGCGCGCCGTGACCGCCCTCAGCCGCCACCGCACGCCGGAAACGCTGCATCAGCTCACCACTGCCTGCGGACGTGACGTGACCGTGACTGCCGACCACAGCGTGTGGGTGCTGCGCGGCGGGCAGCTCCACCTGATTCACGGCGACGCCGTGCAGGAGGGCGACGCCCTCCCGGTGCCGCGCTGCGTGCCGGAACCGGGGCACACGCTGACGCATCTGAACACGCTAGACCTGCTGGACGGCCTGCCCTTTCACGTGTCCGCGCCGTATACCGCCGAGCGGGACAGCGAATGGCGCGAGCTGGTAGCGGCACATTACCCCCAGCCATCAGGCAAGCTGCACGCGATCCGCCACAGCAAGAAAGCAGGTCGTTTGAACATTGCGGGGGCCAGGGCAGCCGTCGCGGGCAGGCTGATGACGCTGGAAGAAAGCCGCGTTTCCGCGCGAACCGCCGATATTCCCGCCGCCCTGCCGTTGAATGCACCGCTGGCGCTGCTGCTGGGGCAGTACCTCGCTGAAGGGCATTCGGCGGCCCGGTTCGCCCTGATTTCAACCCGTGATCCCGATGTACAGGGGCAACTGGAAGCCGCGCTCACGGCGCTGAACGCCAACTTCTTCCGCCGCAAGGACGGGGACTTCGTGCTGGGCGGGCGCGTCTGGCATGAGTTGCTCTCGCGGCTGATGGGGAAAAACGCCCACACCAAGCACCTCCCGATGAACTTTGCGGCCTTCCCGAACGCATTCCTGGCGGGTCTCCTGCGCGCCTACTTCGAGGGCGACGGCGGCGTGGAAAAGAACGCGGTCACAGCGGTCACGGCAAGTGGACGGCTGGCCGGAGAACTGGCCGAGGCTCTGCTGCGCTTCGGCGTCTGGGCACGGCTGCGCGAGGTGCAGAAGAAACGGCCCGACGGCACTTATGGGACGTATCACAAGCTGACCATCTCCGGCGCGGAGAACTTGCAGAACTTCCAGAGCGACATCGGCTTTCTGAGCGAGCGGAAGCAGAAGTTGCTCCGTAGCGCCGTGGAACAGGCTGGGCAGGGCAACACGAATGTTGACCTGATTCCCGGCGTGGGGCCGAGGCTGTTGGCCGAACGGGAACGCACGGGCCTCAGCCAGCGGGACGTGGCGGAGCGGGCGGACTGCACCCGCACCATGATCTCGGCTATCGAGTGCGGGATTCGCGCACCTGGTGCGGCCCTTTTCCGGCGCATCTGCGCGGCCCTGACCATTGAGGACGCGGCCTTTAGCGGGCTGGCGGATGTCCACTGGTCCCCCATCACGCGCAGCGAGCAGGTTCAGCCACAGACGCCCTACGTCTACGACTTCAGCGTGGACGGCTTCGAGACATTCCTGACCGGGCGCGGGGGCCTCTTCGTCCACAACACGTACTCCATGGCCAAGGTCATCGAGGAAACGGGCCGCCCCGCCCTCATCATGGCCCCCAACAAGATCCTGACCGCGCAGCTCGCCTCGGAGTTCCGCGAGTTCTTTCCCGACGCGGCGGTCGAGTTCTTTATCAGCTACTACGATTACTACCAGCCCGAAGCGTATGTGCCCGGCAAGGACCTCTTTATCGAGAAGGACGCGGCGATCAACCAGGAGATCGAGCGGCTGCGGCACTCCACCACCCGCAGCCTGCTGACGCGCCGCGACACCATCGTGGTGGCGTCGGTGTCGTGCATCTACGGCCTGGGGGACCCCGCCGAATACCGCGCGCTGAACCTGATCCTGAAGGTGGGCGAGAAGGTGGGCCGCGACGAGATCCTGGGCCGCCTGGTCACCATGCAGTACGAGCGCAACGACATCGAACTCGCGCCGGGCCGCTTCCGCGCGAAGGGCGACACCGTGGAGGTGTGGCCGAGTTACGACGAGCAGCCCCTCCGCATCGAACTGTGGGGCGAGGACGTGGACCGCATTCAGGTGGTGCATCCGCTGACCGGGGACAAGCTGGGCGATCTGGACGCCACCATCGTCTACCCCGCCAAGCACTACGTGAGCAGCGCCGGGAACATCGAGCGGGCCATCGTGACGATTCAGGAGGAACTCGACCAGCGCCTCGACTACTTCAAGTCGGTGGGCAAGCTGCTGGAGGCGCAGCGCATCAAGGAGCGCACCCTCTACGACCTGGAGATGCTCAAGGTGTTGGGCTACTGCTCGGGCATCGAGAACTATTCGCGGCACATCGACGGGCGCGCGCCGGGGGCCACGCCGTACACCATGCTGGACTACTTCCCCGACGACTTCATCACCTTCATCGACGAGTCGCACGTGACGGTGCCGCAGATCGGCGGCATGGCGAACGGCGACCGGGCGCGCAAACAGACGCTGGTGGACTACGGTTTCCGCCTGCCCAGCGCGATGGACAACCGGCCGCTGAACTTCGGGGAGTTTCTGGAGAAGACCGGGCAGATGGTGTTCGTCTCGGCCACGCCCGGCCCCTACGAGCGCGAGGTCAGCGACAGCACCGCCGACCAGATCATCCGCCCGACGGGGCTGGTCGATCCGCCCGTCTCCATCCAGCCCATCCAGGGGCAGATCGACGACCTGCTGGGCCGCATCCGCCAGCGTGCGGCGAAGGGCGAGCGCGTGCTGGTCACGACCCTGACCAAGCGCATGAGTGAGGACCTGACGGAGTACCTGCTCGAAAAGGGTGTGCGGGCGCGCTACATGCACTCCGACATCGACAGCGTGGAACGTCAGGTCATTATCCGCGACCTGCGGCTGGGGCATTACGACGTGCTGATCGGCATCAACCTGCTGCGCGAGGGGCTGGACCTGCCGGAAGTGTCGCTGGTGGCGATTCTGGATGCCGACAAGCCGGGCTTCCTGAGAAGCGAGCGCGCGCTGATCCAGACCATCGGCCGCGCGGCGCGCAACGTGAACGGCGAGGTGATTCTCTACGGCGACACGGTGACTCCCGCCATGCAGTCCGCCATCGAGGAAACGGCCCGCCGCCGCGAGAAGCAGCTCGCCTACAACGAGGAACACGGCATCACGCCGACCACGGTGGTCAAGGGCGTCCGCAACGTGATTCGCGGCGAGGAGGTGGCCGAGGCGGAAGGCAGCGCCGAACTGGGCGACGACGCGGGCGCCCTGACCGCGCAGCTCACCGACCTCGAACTCGACATGTGGCAAGCGTCGGAGGATCTGGACTTCGAGCGGGCCGCCAGCCTGCGTGACCAGATTCGCGCCATCGAGGCCAAATTGCAGGGCAAGGAGTTCAAGCAGGCGACGGTGGCGGGGCAGAAGGCCAGGAGGAAGGGTCGGCGGTGATGCTCTGCCCTGTACCATGCAGCATGAGCGACCCCGCCTTCAAAGCGATGAGCGTGGAAGAGTACCTGCGCACGGAAGAGGCCAGCCCCTACAAGCGCGAGTACGTGGGCGGGTTCGTGTATCCGCTGCACGCTCAGGCGGGGGCCAGTGAGGAACATGTCCTCATCAGTAGCAACATCGTTGCCACTCTGCACGCAGATGCCAGGCGTGCCGGGTGCCGCCTATACCAATCAGATATGAAGCTTGCTATCGAGGGCGGCAGCTCTTTCTTCTACCCGGACGTGATGCTGGTCTGCGACCAGAACGATCAGGACAGGTACTCCAAAACGGCCCCCTGCCTCCTCGTCGAAGTGCTGTCCGGCAGCACCGCCAGCAACGACCGGGTGGGCAAGTACGCCATGTACACGGGTCTTCCCAGCCTGCAAACGTACCTGATCGTCGAGCAGGCCGAGCGGCGTGTGTACGCCTACCAGCGCGAAGGGGGCCAGTGGCAACTTCAGGAACTGGCGGGGCAGGGTGAGATTCCCCTCCCCTGCCTGGGGCGCGCGCTCACGCTGGACCAGATTTACGCCGGGGTGCTGTGACGTTCTGAGCAACAAGAAGCGGGGCCGCTCCGGTGAAAGGGAGCAGCCCCGCTTCTTTTCGGCCCTCAGTGAAGCACCCGCTCCGGTTCTTCCTCCCCGTCCACCTCGGCCTTCTGCACGGGCAGCAGCAGATTCGCCACGATGCCGACCAGGGCGGCCAGCGCCATCCCGTGCAGTTCCAGGGTGGTGCCCGCCGCATGAATCGGGAAGGCAGCTCCGCCCAGCCCCAGCACCAGAATCAGAGAAACGATAATCAGGTTCCGCGAGTGCGCGAAGTCGATGCGCGCCTCGGCCAGGGTGCGGATGCCCACCGAGGCGATCATGCCGAACAGCAGGATGGAGACGCCGCCCAGCACGCCCGGCGGCAGGCTTTTCAGGACAGCGGCCAGCTTGGGCGAGCAGCCGAACAGCATGGCAAACACGGCACCGATGCGGAGGATGGCTGGGTCGTACACCCGCGTCAGGGCCAGCACGCCGGTGTTCTCGGCGTAGGTGGTGGCGGCGGGGCCGCCCAGCGCGGCGCTGGTCATATTCGCCACGCCGTCGGCAAAAAGGGTGCGGCTGAGGCCGGGATTCTTCAGGAAGTTCTGCCCGACCACCCGCCCGTTCACGATCACGTCCCCCACATGCTCGATAAAGGTCACGACGGCGACCGGCGCGATGATGGCGACCGCCCGCCAGTCCAGCGCGGGGGCATGAAAGTCGGGGAGGCCCAGCAGCGGCGCGGCGCGGATGGCGTTCAGCGCCTCGGCCCCGATCTGCCCGGTGGCGAGCGCGACCAGGTAGCCGACCACCACACCCACCAGAATCGGAATCATGCGGAAGAGGCCGCGTCCGAAGACGCTGGCAATCACGGCGGCGACCAGCGTGGCGAGCGCCAGCCACCAGTTCGTCTTGGCCTGATCGACCGCCACGTTCGACAGCCCCAGTCCGATCACGATGATGACGGGGCCGGTCACCACCGGGGGAAAGACGCGCAGCAGCCGCCCTACGCCGAACAGTTTCACCAGGCCGCTGAACAGCAGGTACATCAGGCCGGCGGCGATCAGCCCGCCCGCCGCCGCGCCCGGTCCCATCTCCTTCACGACCAGCGCGGTCGGGGCGATGAAGGCGAAGCTCGACCCCAAAAAGATCGGCACGCGGCCCCCGGTCAGCAGGTGAAAGATCAGGGTGGCGAGGCCCGCGCCGAACAGCGCGACGCTGGGCGACAGGCCCACCAGGATGGGCACCAGCACGGTCGAGCCGAACATGGCGATGGCGTGCTGGACGCCCAGCACCACGCGGCGTTCCGGGCGGGCCGGGCTGGGGGGCGGGGCGGCATTGGCGGTCTGGGTCATGGGGCCTCCGGGGGCGCGGCAGGGGGAAGCCAGGGCCGCCGGGGTGGGGCCTGGATCTGCGCGCTTTCCGGGAGCCGAGCATACCGTCTGGGGCACGACGGGGAAGGGGGCACACGCTACGCTGGGGCCATGAATGCCAAGGGAGACTTGATCGCGCGGCTGCTGACGCTGGGCCTGGGCACCCCCACCTTCGACGCGACGGCGGACGGCCCGGCCCACGACCGGGTCTTTCACGTCACCGTCACGGCAGGCGGCCTGACCCTCGGCCAGGGCGAGGGCCGCAGCAAACGTGACGCTGAGCGCGTGGCGGCGGAAGCGGCGCTGGCGGCCCTGGAGGCGCGGGAGGAGGGCCAGGCCGGCCGGCCCGCTGGCCGCTGGCCGATCTACGCGGCGGTGCTGGAAGGGGCGCTGGAGACGGCCCTGGAACTCGCCCCGGAGGACGCCACGCTGGACGACGTACGCCGGGACGCCGCCCGGCTTTACCGCGACCTGCTGGCCGAACTGGGGCACGGGCCGGAGCCGCGCCAGGATGAGGAGGCATGACGCTGCCCCTCCCCACCCGTCCGGCCGGCGTGCTGTTCGACATGGACGGCGTGCTGATGGCCAACAACGCCTTTCACCGCCAGGCCTGGCAGGAGGTCGCCGCCGAGTTGCTGGGCCTGCACCTCACGGAACATGATCTCGACACCAAGGTGGACGGCGGGCGCAACCCCGAGATCATCGAGCGGCTGACGGGCACGGCCCCCGACGAGGCGCTGACCCTCCGCTTCCACGAGGCGAAGGAGGGCCGCTACCGCGACCTGGCACGCGGGGCGCTGCGGGAAGTCGCGGGGCTGAGCGCCTACCTGGACGCCCTGGATGCCAGGGGCATTCCCTTCGCGCTGGTCACGAGCGCGGACGCCGTGAACGTCGCGTTCGGCATGGAGGCGCTGGGCTTCGGCGGGCGCTTCGGGCCGCGTGTGCTGGGCGAGCACGTCACGCGCGGCAAGCCGCACCCCGAGCCGTTTGAGCGGGGCGCGGCACTGCTGGGCCTGGACCCGCGCGAGTGCCTCGCCCACGAGGACGCGGTGAACGGCGTGCGCAGCGCAGCAGGGGCGGGCTGCACGGTGGTGGCCCTCACGACCACGGCCCCGGCGGAGGTACTGCTGGCGGCGGGCGCGGCGCGGGCGGTGCCCGACTTCACCCGCTGGGAAAACTGGCTGGCATGAAGGGGCGGACGTGAAGGGCGCCGACGCCGAGGCCCGCGCCGCCGCCCACCTCGCCTCGCTGGGGCGGGAGATCGTGGCGCGCAACTACCGCATTCCGGGCGGCGAGATCGACCTGATTACTCGTGAGGGCGAGGTGCTGGTCTTCACCGAGGTCCGCCAGCGCCGCAGCAACCACTACGGCAGCGCCGCCGAGAGCGTCACGCCCCGCAAGCTGGCGCTGATGCACCGCGCGGCCCTGACCTACCTGAGCCGCGAGCATGGCCGCGACGATCTCCCCTGCCGCCTGGAGGTGCTGACCATCGACGGCCCCGCCGCCACGGGCACCCTCACACTGACTCCGCTGGACGGGTAAGTCAGAAGGCAGGGGGAGCGGCGTCGCCTGCGCCGTTCTGAAAGAAGCCCTCGGGCGGCAGGGGCAGGTCCCCACCGTCCTGCCGGGGCTGTTCCGGGAAGGGCGGGGCTTCGGCGGGGCCGTTCTCCGGGACGGGATCGGCGGGCAGCGCCTCGGGGGGCGTGGCCGTCTCCCCGCTGTCCTGCTGGGGGACCTCCTGGGGCATGCTGTCGTTCGGCGAGACACCCGAGGGGTCCTGCGCAGGTCCCTCACCCGGGAACGGGTCCACGGAGGAAGGGTCCGCAGGCAGGGAGTCGAGCGGTTCTTCCAGAGACGGGATCTCCTGCGCGGGGGCCTCGGCGTCGGGCTGCACCGGCTCGGGCTGGGGGAGCGGCTCGGGGACGGACTGCGGGGCAGGCGCGCGGCCCCGGCGGCTGAAGAATCCGCCGCCGCCGTCCCCGCTGCCGTCGCGGGCCACCTGTTCCTGGTCGGCTTCCTCCTCGCGGAAGGCCATCTCGACCTGCCGCACCACGCGGGAGGTGATGCCGCCCGGCTCGGTAAAGGGCTGGTGGGGCTGACCCGTCAATGCCCCCGCCACCGCCTGTTGCCAGACGGGCGTGGGAATCTCGCCGCTGTAGGCCCAGCCCGGCAGCGCCCCGCCCGCCTGCTTGCCCA
Source organism: Deinococcus phoenicis (assembly GCF_000599865.1). GTDB lineage: Bacteria > Deinococcota > Deinococci > Deinococcales > Deinococcaceae > Deinococcus > Deinococcus phoenicis. The sequence goes on from NZ_JHAC01000003.1 coordinate 16,902, forward strand.
CCCAGACGGCCCCAGCGACGGCGGGCGTGACCCCGGCGAACCACAGGTCCTTGACGTCGTTGGTGGTGCCGGTCTTGCCGCCCACGTCCCACCCGGGAATCTGCGCGCGGGTGGCGAGGCCGCCCTGGTACTCGGTCAGGTCGTTCACCACACCGCGAATCATGTCCAGCCCCAGCCAGGCCGTCCGCACGTCCCACACGCGCCTCCCCTGCGGCGCAGGCCGGGCATACAGGGTCTGCCCCCGGTCGTCCTCCACCCGGCGGACCAGCGTGGGGGCGTAATAGATGCCGCCGTTGGCAAAGGGCGCGTAGGCGGCGGCCATCTGAAGCGGGCTGGCCTCCAGCGTGCCGATGCTCAGGGACAGCCCCGCGTCCTCGGGCGGCGTGAGGCCCAGCTCGCGCAGCTTCTTCTCGAAGTCGGCCAGCCCCACCTCCTGCGCGATGCGGACGGTGGGGAGGTTCAGGCTGTGGTCGAGCGCGTACCGCATGGTGACGTAACGGCCCGTCCAGCGCCCGTCGTAGTTCTGCGGCTGGTAGTCGCCCTGAAGGGGGGCGTCCAGCACCGTGTCGCTCTGCTTCCAGCCCTTTTCCAGCGCCAGGGTGTACAGCAGCGGCTTGATGGAGCTGCCCACCTGCCGCTGCGCCTGAACGGCGTTGTTCCAGTCCGGGGGCCGCCCGCCCGTCAGCTTCTGGCCGACCAGGGCCAGCACCTCGCCGTTTTTCGGGCTGACCAGTGCCAGCCCCAGCGTCGCGCCGTCGGGCAGCCGGGCATTCAGGCTGGCCCGCTCGGAGGCCTGCTGCGCCTGGAGGTCCAGGCCGGTGTAGACCTTGCCGCCCGCGAACAGCGCCTTGCGCCCGATTTTGGGAATCAGTTCGCGCTCGACCGCCTGAAGGTAATGAAAGGCCGTCTGCATGGGGGGCGGCGGCATGTTCTCCTGGAGGCGGGCCGGATTCTCCAGCACGGCGCTGCGGACGGTGCCGTCATCGTTCCAGCCGATGCGCCAGCCCGCCGGGTAGATCGGGGTCTTCCACGCCGCGTCCGCCTCGGCCTGGGTGATGCGGCCGTCTTCCACCATGCGGCCCAGCAGGTCCTTCATCAGCGGGCGGTAGGCCTTGAAGTTCTTGTAACGGCTGTTGGGCGCGGGCACGATGGTCGTGAGGTACACGCTTTCCGCGAGGTTCAGGTCGGCGGCACTCTTCCGGAAATACGCCTGCGCCGCCGTCCCCGCCCCCACGATGTCGCTGCGGCCCCCGTCGCCCCAGTAGATGACGTTGAGGTAGGCGTTGAGAATCTGGTCCTTGTTGAAGTTGCGCTCCAGCTGGTAGGCCAGAAGGGCTTCCTTGAACTTGCGCTCGGGCGTGCGGGCGCTGTGCAGGTCGGCCAGCAAGGTGTTCTTGACCACCTGCTGCGTGATGGAGGAGCCGCCCTCCAGGTCGTTTTTCAGCAGCCCCTTGATCAGGCCGCGCGCGATCCCGAGATAGTCCACGCCGTGATGCTCGAAAAAGCGGCGGTCCTCGCTGGTCACGATGGCCTTTTGCAGCCAGGGGCTGATCTCGTTCAGCTTCAGCAGGTCACGGTTCACGCTGTTGCCGCTGCCCAGACTGGGCGTCAGGGTGCCGACCAGCGCGCCCGTGCGGTCGTACACGCGGGTCTTGCCGCTGAGTTCCAGCACGTCGAGGTCCTGCACGCTGGGCAGGTCGCGCCCCCACATCCACCACAGGCCGCCCGCGCCCGCCGCGCCGAGAAGCAGCAGCACGCCCAGGCCAGTGAAAAACCGCATGGCTCTCACTTTAGCGGCCTTTCATGTGGCCGCTGGGGGCACGGGTCACGGTCGGGGGAAAGAAGGCAGGCATCTTGCCGTCCAGGCTACCGGTCCGGCCGCCCCGGGTCGTCCCCCCTTAGCATGACGCGCCGGGGGCCAGGAAGGGGAAGGCTGGGGGGCATGCTCACCTCTGCCCCACCCCGCCGGGCCGCGCGGTTCTGGCCGCAACTCGGGCGCTTCGTGCGCGGACAGGCGGCGTGCTGCACCTTCGCCTTCACGGTGGTGGGGCTGCTGGCCCTGTCGCGGGCGCTGCCGCTGGCGGCGTGGGGGGTGGGCCGCTACGACTTCCTGCTGCTGGGGTGCCTGCTGGCACAGGGGGTGCTGCTCGCCCTCCGTTTCGAGACACCGCGCGAGGCGGGCGTGATCCTCGCCTTTCACGCGCTGGGCTTTGTGCTCGAAGCCTTCAAGGTGGCGCACGGCAGCTGGGCCTATCCGGAAGATGCGCTGAGCAAGGTGCTGGGCGTGCCGCTGTACGCGGGCTTCATGTACGCCAGCGTCGGCAGCTACATGGCGCAGGCGTGGCGCAGATTCGACCTGGCCCTGAGCGCGGCCCCGCCGCTGCGCGTTCAGGCCGGGCTGGCGGCGGCGGCCTACCTCAACTTCTTCACGCACCACGTCGGGCCGGACCTGAGATACGGCATCACGGCGGCGCTGCTGCTCGCGTACCGCCGCACACGTGTGGAGTTCACGGTGGGGCCGGCGCGGTACGGGATGCCGCTGGTCCTCTCCTTCGCCCTGATCGGCGGCGGCGTGTTCCTGGCCGAGAACGCTGCGACGGGGCTGGGCGCTTGGGTATACCCGCACCAGGCGGGCGGCTGGCACCCGGTCCACGTCGCCAAATGGCTGGCCTGGACCCTGATGGTCGTCCTGGCCTTTCTGATCGTGTCGGGATTGAGAGCCTGGGAGGCGCGGGAGCGGGCGGGAAGCCGCTAGCATGACGCTCTGCCCCGCCCCGGCGGGAGAGCCATAGAAGCGAGGCCCCCATGACCCACACGCCAGCCCCCACCCCCCAGGCCCCCCGCCCGGACGCCCACAAGCCGGAGCTTCAGCCCCTCTTTGCGCCGCTCGTCAAGGGCGCGGCCCAGGCCATCACCGACTACCGCATGATTGGGGAGGGCGACCGCGTGATGGTCTGCCTCTCCGGCGGCAAGGACAGCTATACGCTGCTGGATATCCTGCTGCACCTGCAAAAGCGCGCGCCCATCGACTTCGAGGTGGTCGCCGTGAACCTCGACCAGGGCCAGCCGGGGTTTCCCACCCACGTCCTGCCGGAATACCTGACGCGGCTGGGCGTGAAGTTCGACATCCTGACGGAAGATACCTATACCACCGTCAAGGAGAAGACGCCGGAGGGCAAGACCACCTGCGCGCTGTGCAGCCGCCTGAGGCGGGGCATCCTGTACCGCCACGCGCGCGAGATCGGCGCAACGAAAATCGCGCTGGGCCACCACCGCGACGACATCCTCGAAACGCTGTTCATGAACATGTTCTTCGGCGCGCGCCTCAAGGCCATGCCGCCCAAGTTGCAGTCCGACGACGGCACCAACGTGGTGATCCGGCCCCTGGCCTATCTCGCGGAGAGCGGCATTCAGCGGTATGCGGAGGCCAAGGGCTTCCCGATCATCCCCTGCAACCTGTGCGGCAGCCAGGAGAACCTCCAGCGCAAGATCGTGGGCGAGATGCTCGAAGGCTGGGAGCGGGCGCACCCGGGCCGCCTCCAGAACGTGCTACGCTCGCTGACGCGTGTGACGCCCAGCCACCTGCTCGACCGCGACCTGTTCGACTTTGCCAGCCTCAGTGTGACGCCTGCCGAGGGCGACCGGGGCTTCGACGGCGAGGAGTACCCGGAGCGGGAGTTTCTGGCGGGGCTGAGTGAAATGCAGATGCTGGGGTGAGGTGGGGATGCGCCGCGTCATCCTGACCACCCCGCGCCTGACCGTCACGACCTGGGAGCCGGAAGACCTCGCCGACTTTCACAGGCTGCATGCCGATCCCCTGACCATGCGCTTTTTCGCCAGCGGCCCTTAGGACGGCGCTCATAAGGGTTGCCGGGTGAGGGTATAGCCACACCGTTGAAACCAGCC
>NZ_JHAC01000004.1 GCF_000599865.1 Deinococcus phoenicis
CACCCCCTGCATCTCCTGCCCCTTCACCCCCCGCCTCCCGCGGGGGGTGTGCGCGTTTGGGCTTCTGGACACGGCCCGCTGCCGGTTCTCGCCCTCAGGCGGGCGTCTCGTTCCAGGCATGGTCGAGCAGGCGCTGGACATCCTGGGCGTACTGGTCTTCCAGACCCCTGACTTCCTGTTCGAGGAGGCGGATGGCGCGGCGAAACGCCTGACGGTCCAGGTCAGGCAGGCCACGTTCATTGTTCCAGCGGCGCAGCTCACAGGTCAGCGTGGCCAGTTCGTAGGGGTCGCCGCCGACCAGAATCTCGGTCACGCGGCGGTGCCGGGCGGCCCACTGGCGGGGCAGGTTCAGTTCCCGGCTGATCTGGAGCCGCCTGAGCAGGTTCGGCATGTCGGCGGTCGTCAGTGCGGCGCGCATCCCGGTCCCCTGCGGGGCACTCACGGGGACAAAGGCGCGGCTGGCCGTGTTGGGAAAGTCCACCTGATAGTAGGCGTGGGTTTCCCCAGCGACCGGGCGCTGGCAGGTGCCCCTAACCACGCCGATCCCGTAGGGAGGCAGGACAACGCGATCACCGGGGCGGAAAGAAGTGCTTTTCACTGGGGTCACCTCTGCTGCGGCCGTGCAAGGGGGTGGGCCAAGTCGGGCTGAAAAGAGGACCACCGGGCGCTGTCCCACGGTCGGCGTGGGGCCGGGCCGGAGCCTCTCCCACTGAAATGAGCAGCGGCCCAGCGCAGGGCTGGGCCGGTAACACCTCAGGGGTGGGAAAGGTCAGGCAAAAAGGCCAGTGCGGGCCGGGGGTCATCGGATGAAGGTCCAGGCCGCATGATTCTCATCCTAGCAGCTCTCTATGAGAACTCCATCACAATAAACGTGGGGATGAGGCCGGTGCCCTTCACTCTGCTGGAGAGAGCGGGGAAGAGACCACCAGGCCCAGCAGTGCATCCAGGCTCAGGGCCAGGAGGGCCGCCAGCACGGCCCCGACCAGCACCAGACCCGGGTTCTGTTGCGAGAGGCCATTGATGATCGGCGCCCCCAGCCCACCGGCCCCCAGGGCCGCGCCGATCGTTGCGGTGCCGACGTTGTAGACCGTGCTGGTCCGCACGCCCGCCAGCAGAACGGGCAGGGCCAGCGGCAGTTCGACCCGCTGGAGCCGTTGCCACGGGGACATCCCCATGCCGCGTGCCGCGTCCAGCAGGTGCCCTTCCACGCTCAGCAGGCCCGCGACGCCGTTGCTGACCACGGGGACCAGCCCGTACACGATCAGCCCCAGGAGCGTGGGCGCCCAGCCGAAGCCCAGGGCGGGCACGGCCAACGCCAGGACCGCGAAGGTCGGCACCGTCTGTCCCAGGCCGACCAGGGTTTCGGTGAGGTGTCGCAGGGCTTCGCGGCCCGGGCGGGTCACCACCACCGCGAGGGGGACGCCGATCAGCAGCACCACCCCAGTGGCGAGCAGCACCAGCCCCAGATGCGTCAGCGTCAGTTGCCAGAGGGGCGGCTCGAAGGTCAGGCGTTCCCCCGCCGTCAGGGGCTGCACCAGCCGGGGGAGCACGCCGGGCAGCAGGCAGAAGGCCAGCAGCGCGGGCCACACGATCACGCCCCAGGGAACGCGGCTGGGGCGGCGCGAGGCGGGCACGCTGGTCACGCTTGGGCTTTCCGCGCCTGGGCTTCCCGGACGCGCAGGTCGTCCCAGCGCAGCACCCCCAGCGGAACACCCTCCCGCAGGACGGCCAGGGCGTCCGAACCCTCGCGCAGCATGACGCCCAGGGCGCTGCGGGCGTCCAGCGTGTCCGCGATCCTGGGCAGGCCAGCGGGGTCACCGGGCCGGACGAACTCGGCGGCGGCGCGGCCCGCGAGCTGGCGCAGCACGGCGTCCTCGCCCAGGAAGTGCCGCACGAAGGGGCTGGCGGGGCGGTGAATCAGGTCGTCCGGCGTGCCGAACTGGGCCAGCGTGCCCGCATGCATCAGGGCGATCCGGTCCCCCAGCCGCAGGGCCTCGTCGATGTCGTGGGTGACCAGCACGACTGTTTTTCTGAGGCGCTGCTGAATGTCCTTGAAGGCGTCTTGCAGGCGGTCACGGGCCAGGGGATCGAGGGCGCCGAACGGCTCGTCCATCAGCAGGACGGGCGGGTCCGCCGCGAGGGCACGCGCCACACCCACGCGCTGCGCCTGGCCGCCCGACAGCTCGCCCGGTTTCTTGGCCCGGTAGACGGCGGGATCGAGGCCCACCAGTTCCAGCAGGTCGTCCACCCGCCGGGCGGTTCGGCGGCGATCCCAGCCCAGCAGTTCGGGAACGGTCGCCACGTTCTGCGCGACCGTGAGGTGCGGGAACAGGCCGATCTGCTGGATCACGTACCCGAGACCCCGGCGCAGCTCCTCCGGGCGGAGGTCGCGGGTGTCGCGGCCCCCCAGCAGGACGCGGCCCGCACTCGGTTCGGTGAGGCGGTTGATCATCCGCAGCGTGGTCGTCTTGCCGCAGCCGGAGGGGCCGAGCAGCGCCGTGAGTTCGCCTTCCGGAAACTTCAGGTTCAGGTCACGGACGGCGTAGGCGTCGCCGTAGCGCCGCTCCAGATGTTGCAGTTCGATCAAGGCCCCCTCCCGAAGTGCCTGCCCAGCAGCCGTTCCAGCCCCCGCAGCGCCGCGTCCAGCCCCAGGGCGAGGAGGGCGGCGGGCACCGCGCCGAGCAGGATCAGGTCGGTGGCCGCGCTTTGCAGCCCCTTGAAGATGTAGGTGCCCAACCCGCCCGCGCCGATCAGGGCCGCCACCGCCGCCACACCGACCAGCAGCACGGCAGCCTGCCGGACGCCGCTCAGCCACACGGGCAGGGCCAGCGGCAGCCGCACGCGCCAGAACAGTTGCGCGGGGGTCATGCCCATGCCCCGCGCGGCGTCCAGGGTCCCGGACGGCACGCCCCGCAGCGCGACCACACCGTTTCGCAGGATGGGTAGCAGTGCGTACAGTGTCAGGGCCGTCAGGGCCGGGGCCACCCCGATGCCGCTGATCCCCAGTGCCCGGAGCGCGGGAAAGGCGTTGGCCAGGGCTGACAGCGGCGCGATCAGCAGGCCCAGCAGCGCGAGGCTGGGCAGGGTCTGCACCGCGTTCGCGGCGCCCAGGACGGTGCCCGCCGCCCGCTCGCGGCCCGAGGCCCACACCGCCAGCGGCACGCCGATCAGGAGGGCCAGGCCCAGCCCCTCTCCCACCAGCCGCAGGTGCTGCCCGAGTTCCTGCACCCAGCGCGGCCCCTCGCTGCGGCCCTCGATCAGCACCGACCAGGCGTTCAGGTGCCCGGACAGGAACAGCGCCGCGACGGGTGGCCCCCAGGCCCACGCCAGCCACCGCTCCGGGCGCGACCGGGTCAGAAGACCCGCGCCATACGTTGCGATGCCCGCGCCCAGCCAAAACAGCCACACCCCGCTTGCCGCACTCGCCCGCGCAAACGGGGCCTGGCCCGCCACCGCCGCCTGGGTTTGCGTTCCCAGCGCCCAGAAGCCGGCGACGACGGCCAGTGAGGCGGCCAGCCCGGTCAGGCGCGGGAACAGGCGGGCCGTGAGGAGGGGCAGCGCGGCCAGCAGCAGGCCGGCCCCCACCAGGGCAGGGGGCAGCCGCAGAGAGTCACCGGGGGCCAGCCGGTTGGGGCGCAGCAGCACCCAGGGCAGCAACGTGCCGGCCAGCATCGGCAGGGTGGCCAGCACCAGGACGGTGCCGGTGCCGCCGGGAACAGACCAGGGGGCGTAGGCCCCACGGACCCCGGCCCCCGGCTGGCCGGAAACGCTCACGCGAGGCGCTTGTCCCAGCGCGGGAAGAAGGCGCCCAGTTTTGCTGGAGAGGTCACCGGATCAGCCCTTTGCCCTTCAGGTAGCCCTCGGCGACGGCCTGCGCGGTGCGGCCCTCCAGCGCGACCTGGGCATTCAACCCCTGCAACGTGGTCTGGGTCAGGCCCGCGAACACCCTGTTCAGCAGCGCCGTGATCTGTGGATTGGCCTTCAGGACAGAGGTGCGGATGATCGGGGCGGGCTGGTACACCGCCTGCGCGCCTTTGGGGTCCTTCAGGGCCACCAGCTTCAGCGCAGCCAGGCTGCCGTCGGTGCCGTAGGCCATCGCGGCATTCACGCCGCTGGTGCCGTTCGCGGCGGCCTGCTGCGTCTGGGGCGGGGTGGCGCCCGCCAGCACCAGCTTCTGATCGGGCCGCAGCTTGAAGCCGTAGGCGGCCTCGAAGGCGGGCATGGTATCGGGGCGGTTGAAGAACTCGGGGCTACCCGCGATCTTGAACTTGCCGCCGCCCTTCAGGTACCGCGCGAGGTCGGCCACGCTGCTCAGCTTCTGGCCCTGCGCCAGCGTCTGCGGCACCGCGATCACCCAGGTGTTGTTCACGTTCGCGGGCTTCAGCCAGGTGATGCCGTTTTTCAGGTCCAGTTGCCGGGCGTAGCCGTAGATCTTGCCGGGATTGCCCGCCTCCTTCGCGCTGATTTTCGCCTGGGGAAAGAGGTACACGGCGTTCCCGGTGTACTCCGGGTACACGTCGATCTCGCCCGCCAGGATCGCCTTGCGGTTCACGCCCGTATCGCCCAGGTTGGTCCGGTCGGTGACCTCCAGCCCGGCGTTTTTCAGCGTCAGGACGATCATCTGACCGAGAATCTGCGCCTCGGGGTCGAGCTTGCTGCCCACCACGATGGGTTTGGCGGCGGCGCTGCCAACCAGCACGGCCAGCGAGAGACACAGGACGGTTTTCATCGTGAGGCTCAACGTACCCGCCCCCCGCCCGCCTCCGGGTAGGGCAGATTACAAACTCTGTCCAGGCAGCAGGCCGCCCCCCTGGAGCGGCCCGTTCAGAAACAGTCCCTTGTGAACGGTGCGGCTTAGAGGCTGCCCTTGAGAGGGGTGGCGAGCTTGAACCGGATCTTCTTGCCTGCGGGAATCTGGATGCGTTCGCTGGTGCCGGGGCGCACGCCGGTGCGGGCCGCCGTCGGCGTGACGCTGAGGGTGCCCAGGCCCGGCAGGCCCACGCTTTTGCCCTCGCGGAGGGCCTGCGTGACGGCGTTCAGCAGGGTCGCCACGGCCTCGCCCGCCTGCTTGCGGCTCAGGCCGGTGCGCTCAGCGACCTGCTCGATGATCTGCGTCTTGGCGATCTTGCCGCTGTCGGCGCGGCCCCCTTCTCTCTGTCCGGCTCCTGCGGCGGCGTCTCCGGCGTTGCGGCGGGCGGTTCCCCTGGGAGCGGCAGACTGGGTCGTTCTGGCCATGCATGGACCTCCGTGAGGTGGATTCGAGCTGAGTTGTTGGCTCAAATGCACAGTAACACACGTTTGGCGGGACGCCAGCCGGGAAACGTGCGCTGATGGGGGCTTTCCCCGGTTCTCCCGCCGGCCCCGCGAGGACGGCAGGCGGCAGTCTCAGCCTTCCCTGGCCGCGCCCCTCAGGTTCAGGACGCGGACGCGCCCGGTCAGGGCCTCGAAGGTCCACAGCCGGCCCCGCAGGGCCTCTCCCACGCCGCCCAGCACCTTGAGGGCCTCCAGCGCCATGACGCTGCCCACCACGTTCGGCAGCGGCCCCAGCACGCCCGCCTCGTTGCAGGACTCGGCCTCGCCGGGGTCGGGGAACACGTCGCGCAGGCCGAGGGCTGGCCCGAAGACGCTGACCAGTCCGCTGGTGCCGCTCGCCGCGCCCCACACCCACTCGCGGCCCGCCCGCTGACAGGCGTCGGCCAGGTTGTAGCGTGTCCCGAAATTGTCGGTGGCGTCCACGACGAGGTCCACCCCCCCGACCAGTTCGGCGGCGTTGTCGGCGGTCAGCCGGGCCGCGACCTCCACCCGCACGTGGGGATTGAGGGCCTGCGCGCGCGCGGCGGCCACCCCGGCCTTGGGCCGCCCCACGTCCGCCAGGCCGAACAGGGTCTGGCGGTGCAGGTTGCTGAGGTCCACCGTGTCGTCGTCGGCGATCACCAGCCGCCCGGTCCCGGCTCCGGCGAGCTGCGCGATCACCGGGCCGCCCAGGCCCCCCGCGCCGACCACCAGCACCGAGGCGGCCCGCACCCGTTCCTGCGCGCCCGCCTCCAGCCATTCGGGCACCAGCAGTTGCCGCGAGTAGCGCCGCAGTTCGGTCCGCGAGAGGGGAGCGGGTGGGGGCGTCATCATGCCGGGAGTCTAGAGTGCCGCCAGCCCGGGGGAGGCCCGCGCCCTGGCCGCACGCCGGGGCCGCCCGGCACTCTAGAATGCGCGCACATGCTCCTCCTGGTCGCGCTCGCCTCGTATCTGCTCGGTTCCCTCGTGGCGGGCGTGCTGTACTCGCGCGCGCGCGGCGCGGACATCCGTGACCGGGACCTGCCCGGGGGGAGCGGGACCTACCGGCAGCACGGGCTGGCAGCGGCGCTGCTGGTCACCGCCTGCGACGTCCTCAAGGGCGCGGCCGCCGTGCTGCTGGCGCACTGGCTCACGCCGGACTTCACCTGGGTGGCCACCCTGTTCGTGGTGCTGGGGCACTGCTATCCGGTGTTCTTCGGCTTTGCGGGCGGGGGCGGCATCGCGCCGCTGATGGGGGCGCTGCTGGTGGCCGCGCCGATCACGCTGGCGGGGATGCTGGCCGCCGGACTGGCGCTGATTCCCCTCTACCGGGCGACCTTGCAGGCCCGCCTGGGGCTGAATGCCGTGCCCTTTGCCACCGCTGTGGCCGTGCCGCTGGGCGTGCTGCTGGCCCTGCGCTACGGGGGCCTGCCCGACCTGCTGGCGGGAGGCGCGGCGATGGCGGCGCGCGCCCTGCACCTGCTGACCGCACAGAAGCGGCCCGCATGAGGCGGACGGAGCGCTGCGTGGTGCGGCTGGTGCTGGTGACGTTGGCTGCCCTGCTGGGAACAGCGGGGGCCGACGCCGTGCTGGAGGGCCGCACGCTGCGCTACGAGGACGGCGCGAACCTCCGCTGGTCGCGCAGCTACCCCGCCGCACTGGGCGACCTGACCGGCCCGGTCACGCTGGGAAAGACCACCTATCTGGGGGTCGGCCCGGTGGTGTACGCGCTGGGGGGAGCAGGAACCTTGCAGGCCCGCTACGACCTGCCGGGAGCCGTCACCTCCCTCGACGCGACGGGCGGCACGCTGCGGGTCAGCACGCGGGGCGAAGGCTACACCGAACGTTTCACGCTGGGGGACCCGCAGGGCGGCGGGCGCGTGCAGGAACGGGTGGTCTTTCCCCCTGACCCGGAGGTGACCGGGTGGCTGGCCCGGGCCGCCAGCCTGGTGCCGCCGGAGGACCTGGCCCGGGCGGCGCGGGAAGACCCGCTCAATCCCTTCCTGACGCTGCGGGAGGCGCAGCAGGCGGGGCGGGGCGGCGACCGCTACGCTGCCCTGAATGCGCTGCGGCGCACGCTGGGCAATGACTTGCCCTTTCCGGTCTGGGTGCAGCTGGCGGCGGCGCTGGACGCCGGCGGGTTCCCTGCCGCCGCCGATCTGGCGCTCGACCGTGCCCGCCGCGACGCCGCCGCGCGCGGCTACGACCCCGAGGTCAGCGTGAGCCGGGAGGCGCTGTTTGCCTACGGGAACCCCAGCGGGTACGTGGGCACGCTGCTCGACCAGGGCCGCCTGGGGCGGGCAGAGGCGTGGATGCGCTACCTGCGCGACCTGCATCCCCGCTTCGAGGGTGGGGGGGCGCTGTACCTCCGCTACGCGCAACTGCTCGACACGCAGGGCCGCAGCGGTGAGGCGGAGGAGTGGCGGCAGTTTGCCCGTGGGCTGCGGGCCGGGACGCTCTACAACCTGGGGCCGGAAGCGCCGCGCCGGGTCCGCGACGCCATGCGGCTGGTCACGCTGGCGCTGCTGCTGGCGCTGGGGGCGGCGCTGCTGGCCATGACCGTCCGGGCCTGGCGCGTGCAGGGCGAGGACACCCGCCCGCTGGGAGGCCGCTGGGCCGCCTGGCTGCGGCACCCGCTGGCCCGGATGCGCCGGGCCGCCGTCCTGTACGCCCCCGTGGGAGAGCGGCTGGGGCTGGTGGCGCTGGCCGCCGGGCTGGTCGTCAGCGTGGTGGGGTGGCAGTGGGCCAACACCACCGCCGCCCGGCTGGCCGCCCCCGCCCTGAACATCGGCACCTACGGGGGGGGGTGGTACGCGGCCCGCCTGGACGACCTGGACCTGCGCCCCACGCCCGATACCGCGCTGCTGGCGGGGCTGGCCGCGCAGCTTGACGGCGACGACAGCGCCGCCCGCGACCGCTACGCCCGCGCCCCCGGCGACGCCTGCGCGCTGAACAATCTGGGGGTGATCGCGCAGGAACGCGGCGACGCCCCGCAGGCGCGCGAGCAGTACCGCGCCGCGCTGGCGGCCCGGCCCGATCTGACCGCCGCCGCCTACAACCTGGGGCTGAACCCGGGCACTCCCGGCAGCGCCTTCCAGCGCAGCTACCGGCCCGGGGAACCCCGGCTGTGTTACCCCGACGACCGCAGTCTGGCCCGCGCGGTGAACGGCGACCTCAGCGTCACGCTGGCCCGCGACCTGCGCGATCCCCTCGCCGCCCTGACCCCGGCGGCCGGTCCGGGCGTGCAGACCGGCAGCGTGCGGCTGGGGTGGGCCTTCCTGGGTGCCCTCGCCTTGCTGACGTTGCTGGCCCTGTCGCTGCTGATCCCCCGCCCGGCCAGCGCCGCCCGGCAGGGCCGCCCGGCCGGTTACCGGCTGGCCGCGCTGCTGCTGCCGGGGACCGCCCTGCTGGAAGGGGCCTGGGGCGGCGTGTTGCTGCTGGCCTGGGCCGCTGCCCTGGCGGGCCTGGCCCCGCTGGCCGGGCTGACGCGTTTCGGCACGCCCCTCGACCCCACGCAGCCCGGCACCCGCACCGCCCTGCTGACGCTGCTCGCCGTGACCTACGCCCTGAACACCGCCGCGTTCATCGGCGCGGAACTGCGCCGGACCAGGTGGCGGCGGCGCGAGGGGACAGGGGGCTAGGGCGGCAGCAACGGGGCGGGCCAGCTCCGCCTCCTCACGCCGCCTTCATCGTCAGGCGGAACAGGGACAACCGGGGGCAGACAGCGGTCAGGTTGGGCGGGCATACTTCACGGATGTCTGTGCCCGCCCTGCCTGTTGTTCTGTCCCGTGCGGCCCGCCGAAGGTGGCGTGCCGGTGGCCGGGCGCTGCTCGCCGCGCTGGCCCTCGGCCTGGCGGCCGTGCCCGCCTCGGCCCTGGGGGCCGTTCAGCTCTCGTTCTCGCCCGACCAGACCGCCGCCTACGTGAACGGCGAGGCGGCCCAGTACCTCGCCCCGCCGCGTGTGGTGAACGGCCGGACCCTGCTGCCGCTGCGCGAGACGGCGGCGCTGCTGGGCCAGACGCTGACCGAGGCGGGCGGGCAGGTGCAGCTGGGCCGCCTGACGGTGGACACCGCCCGCAACGTCGCCTTTCTGGCCGGTGCCGCGCAGCCCGACGGGAGCGCCCTCCTGATCGGAACCACCCTGTACGTCAACGTCCGGTTGCTGGCCGACGCGCTGAACGCGAACCTGACGGTGGAAGAGGGGGGCCGCACCCTCACCCTCACGGCGCTGCGCGAGGGCGGCAATCCGCTGGCCCCGCAGGCGCGCTTCTCGACCGACAAGACCACCTATGCGCCCGGCGAGCGGGTCATCTTTACCGACTACCCCTTCGACCCCGACGGCGCGGACATCGTCAGCCGCAAGTGGACGAACCGCCAGGACGTGTACTTTCAGCCGGGCACCTATACCGTGTCGCTTCAGGTCACCAACAGCCGGGGCCTCCAGAGCCAGCCCTTTTCGCGCACCATCCGGGTGGAGGGGGCGGCGGTGGACACGCCGCTGAGCTACGCCCTGAAGTACGCCGAACCCGGCGACCGTTTTCCCGACCCGCTGGTGACCGGCTACCCCGCCGTGACGGCGCTCGCGGTGCCCAGCGCCAGCTCGCCGCTGCTGTTCAGTGACAGCCCGGAAGCCCCGGCCCAGAGCGGCGTGCTGTATCAGGACAGCGTGTCGGGGCGGGCGCGGCTGCTGGCGTACCATCTCAACGCGCTCGGCCGGCCCGCGCGGCTCTATGTCCTGGCCCGCAATCTCGAAGCCCGCGCCGTCGAGGTCCGCACCGAGCGTCTGGGCGAGACGGCCCCCACCCGCATCGAGGGCCTGCTGGGTCAGGTCACGCTGCTGGACTATTTCGCCAGCACGGGTGGGCACGTCCTGACCCTCGCGCCCGGCCAGAGCGCCGCCGTGTATGCCAGCCCCACGCTGGGCGTGGGCAGCGGCGTGAACGTGATGCAGGACCTGATCACCTCGGGCCGGGTGGAGCTGACCTTCGTGATGCTGGAAGACGCCCTGCCGCCCACCGCGCAGGTCGTGCAGCAGCTGCCCTACCTCCAGCCCGATGGCCGCCACGTGCGCGGCACCTTCCCGAACGCGGTGCGGTCGCTGCGCGTGAACCTGAGCACCCTGCCCGCCCGCATCGTGATCGGGGACGGGCAGGTGGACCCCGCCCTCACGGGCACCGACATGCTGACGGGCCGCCCCCAGCGCCTCAGCGGCAACTACGGCGTGCTGTACGACCTGGAGGTCAGCGGCGTGGCCGGGACCGCCGTCGCCCTCAGCCCGCGCGGCGGCCTCTACCGGGGCGCGATGAATGTCGAGGACGGGCCGATCAGCCAGACCATCAAGCTGCCCCGCAGCGGCAATGCCCTCACGCCCGACCAGCCCGTGCTGCTGTGGCGGCCCCGCACCGACCGCCTGAACATCGACTTTGTGCCCGCCAGTGGCAGCAATCTGCCGATCAGTCTGGTGTTCTACCGCACCGGGCTGTCTGCCGGGTTCGGCGGGGTGCTGAAGACGTACCAGCCCTGAAGGGGTGCGGAGAGCGGAAGGCAGCGGGCAAAGAACTTTTTCTGCCCGCTGCCTTCCGCCCCTACAGCGTGCAGGTCGCCGTCACCCACCACCCCGGATGGCGGCTCTGGAGAGTCCGGGCCGCGTCGTGGGCCTGATCGTCGCTGGCGGCCAGGGCGAAGCAGGTGGCCCCGCTGCCGCTCATCAGGGGCGAGCGCAGGCCCGCGCCGGACAGGGCGGCCAGCGTCTCGCGGACCGGCGCGTGGCGGGCCGCCACCGGCCCTTCCAGGGCGTTGAGGTACGGCACGGCCCGCCCGTCGGTGAGCGCGGCGAGGACGGCCTCCACGTCCAGTTTGGGGGTGAAGGCTTCCTCCTCGTCCAGCCAGGTGTAGGCGTCCCGGGCGCTGACCTCCACGCCGGGGTTCACCAGCACCAGCGGCACGCGCGGCACCGGCAGCGGCGTCAGCACTTCCCCGACGCCCTGCGCCAGCGCCGCCTGTCCCAGCAGGAAAAACGGCACGTCCGCGCCGAGCGTCAGGGCCAGCGCCCCCAGGTTCACGCCTGAGGGGTACAGCCGCGCCAGGGCCATCAGCGTGGTCGCGGCGTCGCTGCTGCCGCCGCCCAGGCCGGACGCCAGCGGAAGCCGCTTGCGGAGGGTGATCGTGGCCCCGCCGCCCACGCCCGCCGCCTCCAGATAGGCCCGCGCCGCCCGGTAGACCAGGTTGCGTTCGTCGGTGGGGAGGTCCGCGCCCTCCACCCGCAGCGTCAGCGTGTCGGCGGGCGCGATGTCCAGCTCGTCACCCACCATCAGCGGCACCATCACCGAGTGCAGCTCGTGATAGCCGTCGGCGCGCAGGCCGCGCACGCTGAGGCCCAGGTTGACCTTGGCGGGGGCGAAATAGGTGGCGGGGGCGGCGGCTGGAAGCGTGCGGGTCGGGGAGTCTAGGGGCATCGGGCACCTCGGCGCTCAGGTGGCATCCCGCCCAGCATCCCACATCGCGGCCACCGCCTGCGCGAGGGCCAGGTCGCCGGGGGCCGTGACCTTGAACAGCCGCGCGTCCCCGGGCACCAGCGTCACGGGCAGGCCCAGCCGGGCGACCAGCCCCGCGTCGTCCGTGGCCGTGTGGCCTCCCGCCTGCGCCGCCGCGTGTGCCCGCAGCAGCACTTCCCGGCGAAAGCCCTGCGGGGTCTGCACCGCCCAGAGGCCGTCGCGGGCCACGGGGTCCGCCCAGCGGCCCGCCGCTCCCCGCACCAGGGTATCCGCGACGGGCAGGGCGGCGGTGGCCGCGCCCGTCTCGGGAATGGCCTCCAGCAGCGCGTGAACCACCTGCGCAGGCAGAAAAGGCCGCGCCGCATCATGCACCAGAACCACCTCTGCCGTGGTCGCCCGCAGCAGGCGCCGCACACTTTCCTGCCGCGTCGCGCCGCCCCCGATGGCGCGCGCGGGGACGCCCTCCGGCAAGGTCAACCCCTCCGGGAGCGCCACCAGCACCTCGTCCACCAGCGGGGCGAGGGCCGCCACGCTGCGGGCCAGCAGGCTTTTCCCCGCCACCTCCACGAAGGCTTTCGGTCCCCGGCCCAGGCGGGTGCCCGACCCGGCGGCGGGAATCAGGGCGGCGGTGCGGCCCGCCAGGAAGCACAGGCCCGTCACGACGCCTCTTCCTTCCAGCGCCGGAAGCCCGGCACGTCCAGCCCGAACTGGTCCAGCACGCGGGCGGTGACGAAGTGCAGCAGTTCGTCCACCGTGTCCGGCGCGTGGTAGAAGCCGGGACTGGCGGTCATGACGGTCGCGCCCGCGTCATGGGCGGCCAGCATGTTGGTCAGCATCGGGCGGGGGAGGGGGTCTTCGCGCAGCACCAGCACCAGCCGCCGCCGTTCCTTGAGGGTGACGTGCGCGGCCCGGGCCAGCAGGTTGTCGGCAAAGCCGCCCGCCACCTTCGCCAGTGTTCCGGCGCTGCACGGCACGATCAGCATCCCGCCGGTCCGGAAGCTGCCGCTGGCGACGCTGGCCGCGAGGTCGCGGTCATCGTGGGTGACGTGCGCGAGGGCGGTCAGGTCCGCGAGTTGCGGGCCGCGCTCGGCCGTCATCACGCGCTTGGCCCCGCTGCTCACGATCAGGTGCGTCTCCACGTCCAGCGCCCGGAGGGCCCGCAACACCGACAACGCGTAAGGCATCCCGCTTCCGCCACTGACGCCCACCACCAGCCGCCCCACGCCCGCCGACATAGGGGGCAGGGTAGCAGGCCCGCGCCCCGGGAGTAGGCTGGAGCATGACCGCGACCGCCGCTGACGCCGCCGCGCTGCTGCAAGGGTACTGGCAGGGCGCGCACCTGGCCGACCCGCCCGCGTATCTGGACCGGATGCGCGCCGTTTCCCCCGTGCTGTACGCCCCCGGCGCGGGCTTCGCCCTGCTGAGCGGGCACGCGGAGGTCGCTGCGGCCCTGAAAAGTCCCCACGTCCGGACGGGCAAGTACGACGGTGATCCCGCCTTCCAGGCCACCGCCAGTCACGCGCTGATGTCCCCGATGATGCTGTTTCACGACGGCCCCTCGCACACCCGGCTGCGTTCGCTGGCGCAGCGGGCGTTCACGCCGCGTGTGCTGGAGGAAAGCCGCGAGTTCATCACCGGGCTGACCGATGAGCTGCTGGACGGGGCGGCCCGGCAGGCCCGCGCGGGCGGGGGAGAGGTGGACGCCGTGCGCGCCCTGGCCGTGCCGCTCCCCGTGTCGGTCATCGTGCAGATGCTGGGCCTCCAAGGGACCGACGCCGACCGCTTCAAGACCTGGGCGGGCAGTGTGGCCGATCTGCTGGGCGGCCTCAACGTCACCCTCGAACGCTGGGCACAGGTGGAGGCCGACGCCGCCGCCATGCGCGCCTACTTCCGCACCCTGGCCGACGACCTGCGCGCGCACCCCCAGCCGGGCCTGCTCTCGGCCCTGGCCGCCGCGGAGGCCAGCCCCGAGGAAGGGGGCGGACGGCTCAGCGGCGAGGAACTGCTCGCCAACGCCGTGCTGTTGCTGGTCGCCGGGCACGAGACCACCAGCAACCTGATTTCCGGCAGCCTGCACGCGCTGCACGAGTGGCCGCAGGAGCGCGTCTGGCTGGCGGCGGACCCCGAACACCGCGCCGCGAACGCGGTCGAGGAACTGCTGCGCTTCGTGTCGCCCGTGCAGGGGACCGGGCGCTTCACCACCACGCCCCTGACGCTGGGCGGGGTGGAGCTGCCCGCCGGGCTGCACCTGGGCCTCAGCCTGGCCGGGGCGAACCGCGACCCACGCGTGTATGACGACCCGCACCGCCTGAACCTGGCCCGCGAGAACGCCCGCACCCACCTGAGTTTCGCGGCGGGGGCGCATTACTGCCTGGGCGCGAGCCTCGCGCGGATGGAGGCGGCGATTTTCCTGACGCGCTTCCTGGGCCGGTTTCCAGAGTACGGCGTCCCCGAGCAGTCCCTCGCCTACCTGCCGAACTTCACGTTGCGGGGGCTGCGGGAGTTGCGGGTGCGGCTGTAGCGGCCTACCGCTCCCCCTACAGCCACCCCCGCTCCCGCGCCTGCCGCGCCGCCTCTACCCGGCCCCGCGCCCCCAGTTTCCCGATGGCCTCCGACAGGTAATTCCGCACGGTGCCCTCCGAGAGCTTCAGGGCGCGGGCGATGTCGGCGGTCGAGGCCCCCGTCTCGGCCTCGCGCAGCACCTGCCGCTCGCGGTCGGTCAGAGGGCTGCGGTCCCCCCACGCCTCCGCCGCGAGGCCCGCGTCTACCGCGCGGCCCCCGGCCTGGACCCGGCGGATGGCGTCCGCGAGGTCGGCGGCGGGGGCGTCCTTGAGGAGGTAGCCGCGCGCCCCCACGTCCAGCGCGCGGCGCAGATACCCGGCGCGGGCGAAGGTCGTCACGATCACTACCCGGACCTCCGGGCACGTCTCCCGCAGGCGCTCGGCCAGGTCCAGCCCACTCAGGCGCGGCATCTCGATATCGGTCACCAGCACGTCGGGGCGCAGGTCGCCGGCCAGCCGCAGGGCCGAGGCGCCGTCCGCCGCCGTGCCCACCACCTCCAGGTCATCTTCCAGCGACAGCAGCGCCGCGAGCGCCCCCAGCACCAGCGTCTGGTCCTCGGCCAGCAGGACGCGGATCATTCGGGCCTCCCGCCCGCCACCGGCCTGACCGGCAACGTTCCGCCGGGGGGGGCGGCGGGCAGGGGGCGGGGGCCTCTCAGGCTCTCTGTGTCGGGGAAACTGGCCACCAGCCTCGTTCCCCGCGTCCCGTCCCGCGTGAACTCGCCGCCCAGGGCACGCACCCGCTCACGCATGGAGGTCAGGCCGGTGCCTTCCGGAGCCTCCCCGCCCACGCCGTCGTCCGAGATGTCCAGGCGGTAGCCGCCGCCCTCCTGGGTGATCGCCACCCGGCACTCCTTGGCGCGGGCGTGGCGGACCACGTTGGTCACGGCCTCGCGCAGCAGCAGGCCCATGCTGTGTTCCACCGCCGGGGGTAGGGGGCCGGGCTGGCCGCCGTAGTCCAGGCGCACGCCCGCCGCGTCCAGCGCCACTTTCGCGCGGGCGAGTTCCGAGCGCAGGCCGCTGCCCCGGTAGCCGCTGACTGCCGCCCGGACCTCCGAGAGGGCGTCGCGGCTGATGCGCTCCACCTCGCGGATTTCCTGTGCGGCGCGGGCCGGGTCGCGCCCCGCCAGTTTGCTGGCCAGTTCGCTTTTCAGCACGATGACGCTGAGGGTATGCCCCAGCAGGTCGTGCAGGTCGCGCGCGATGCGTTCGCGTTCGGCGTCGGCGGCCAGCAGCTCCTTTTCGGCCTGCACCTGCGCGAGGCGGCGACTGGTGACGCGCTGGCGGTAGCTGGCGTGGTTGGCATAGGCAGCGACCAGCGTGAAGATCATGTTCGGCACCAGCCAGCCCAGGTCACCCCCCTGATACTGCCCCGTCCAGAAGGGCAGGGCCATGACGGCACTGTTCAGGAGGGCCAGCCAGAGCGCCAGGGAAATGCGGGGCTGCACGCCGACCAGGCTGCCGCCGTAGACCAGAAAGGTGCCCGCCGTCCCGCCGATCAGCGGATACAGCACCAGGTAGGCCAGCAGCGTGTATGCCCACCCCGGCAAGGCCCAGCGTTCCGGGTCCGGCCGCAGGAAGACCCGCCAGTACAGTCCCAGAAAGCCCGCCAGCACGCCCCAGAACAGCGCCCCCTGCGCGGCGGTGCGCGCCTCCCCGAAAAAGGCCATGAGCGGAAAGGCCAGGAACACCAGCCACAACAGCGGGAACACGTCCCAGACGGTGATACGTGGTCTGAACCCCTTCATGCGCGTCCTCCTGCCTGCGGCGGCCTACTGCCCGCGTGCCTCGTCGCGGCGGTAGGCCCAGGCCGCCACCAGGCCGAAGACCAGCGTATACCCGGCCAGCCAGACCCAGTGGACGGCGTCCCCGCGCGCCTGCCCGCTCACGGCGTTCCAGCCCAACTGCGCGAGGTGGTAGCTGGGCAGGAACGGCGCGAGCGCCTGCATGAACTTCGGCAACTGGTCCAGCGGCACGAACAGCCCCGACCCGAAGGACACGATCACGCTGAGAATGTTCGCCAGGACGCTGGCGCTGGCCGGACTGGCGAGAAAGCCGATGCACAGGCCCAGCGCGATCAGCGGGATCATGCCCAGCAGCAGCTTGAGGCCGGTCAGCAGCCCCGTACCCGCAGGAAACGTCACGCCGCCCGCAAGGTGCGCGAACAGGGACAGCAGCGACAGGCTCAGGGCGCTGAACAGCAGCGCGGCGATGATCTTCGCGGCCAGGTACAGCGGCGCGGGCAGCGGGGAGGCGCGCAGCAGCCGCAGCCAGCCGCCCATGCGCTCGGTCGCCACCGCCGCCCCGAACGAGAACATCGCCACCGACAGCAGCGAGTAGGTGCCGAAACTGACCAGGATGTACTGGCCGGCATTCGCCCCGGACTCCGTCGTCTGATGGACGGCGGGCAGCCCGAACAGCGCGAAGAACATGATGGGAAAGCCCAGCGTGCCGATGGCGAACATCGGGTTGCGAACCAGTCGGCGCAGTTCGGCCAGCACGAGTCCGGCCAGCAGGGGCGGCACGGGAGCGCGGCGGGTCGGGGCGGCAGCGGTCGGGGTCAGGGTGGTCATGGGGGAACCTCCTCGGGGGACTTCAGACGAGTCGGGGCTTGCGGGCCGCGCGCAGCACCAGCCAGGAATAAGCCGTCTGATACGCCACGAACACCAGAAAGAGGCCGGTGGTCAGCGGACTGCCGCCCGCGAAGCCGGCGGGGTCGAACCCCGGCGCCCCCTGCACCTGGCCGGTCAGGAAGGGCCACAGCCGCCACAGCAGCCGCAGCACGAACAGCAGGAACACGCCGCCGCCGATCCAGGCATTGGGGACATAGCGCGTGGCGGACCCGTCCGCGCCGTACTCGAAGCGGGTGTGGTGCGCCGACCAGAGGGCCAGCCCTGCGCCGCTCACCGCACCCAGCAGCGCCGCGCCGTAACCCGCCAGCGTGTGCGGCGCAAGCAGCACCAGCCCCGCGAGGACCAGCAGGATGACCGGGCGGCGGCTCAGGCGGAGGCGGCCCCGCCCGTCCAGTGCCTGGGGCGTGGCGAACCGCTGGAAGCGGCGCAGCAGCGTCAGCCCCATGAAGGTCAGGCCCAGCAGGGACGGCACCAGCGCCGGATGCGCGGCCGTCATGCGGACACCGCCGCCGGGGAAGCCTGGGCCGTCAGGCTCAGGAAGGCGTCTTCCAGGCTGGCCCGCGTGACCTCCAGCTCGCGGAAGGGCGTGCCGGACTGCACCAGCGCCGCGACCAGGGCCTCGGGCGTGCGGGTGGTCAGGGCCGCGTGCCCCCGCTCGTCCACCCCGGCGGCCTCCACGCCCGGCAGGTGCCGCAGTTCGGCCAGCACGAGGTCCGACGTGAAGCGCACGCGGGAGGTGGCGACGCGCGCCCGCAGGCTCTCCGGCGTCCCGTCGGCCAGGAGGTGGCCCGCGTTCATCACGATCACGCGGTCGGCGGTCCGTTCGGCTTCTTCCAGATAGTGGGTGGTGAGCAGGATGGTCCTGCCCGCAGCCTTCATGCGCTCTGCCGCCGCCCAGAACGCCTGACGGCTCCCGGCGTCCATGCCGGTCGTCGGCTCGTCCAGGTACAGCACCGCCGGATTTCCCACCACCGCCAGCGCAAAGGCCAGCCGCCGCGCCTGCCCGCCCGAGAGCGCCCCCGCCCGGCGACCCGCGAGCGGCAGCAGGTCGGCCAGCGCCAGTGCCTCTGTCACCGGGAGCGGTGCGGGGTACATGCGCGCAAACAGCGTGACGGCCTCGCGCACCGTCAGCGCCCCCGGCAGCGCGCTCTCCTGGGGCATCGCGCCCACCTGTGTCCGCGTGCGTGCCTCGCGCGGGTCGCCCCCCAGCACACGCACGGTCCCCGCCGTCGGCTGCAAGAGGCCCAGCATCAGCCCGATGGCGGTCGTCTTGCCCGCGCCGTTCGGCCCCAGCAGCGCGGTGAGTTCCCCGGCCCGGATGGTCAGGTTCAGGTCGTGGAGGGCCTGAACCCGACCAAACGTCTTGCCCACCCCCCGCAGTTCAATGGCCGTTCCGTTCATGCCCCCAGCGTGCGCCCCGGTGCGCCTCTTCCCCAGTGGGGGCTGTCAGGTGGGCGGGATGACAACTGTCAGGTGAGGCAGGCGAAAAGGAGGCCGGTCCAACCGGGGCAGGTGCTGGAAGGGCAAGGGTCCTGACCGCTGGTCGCCACTGAAGCTCGCGGCTGGCCCGCTTCAGCCCTGGCCGTGGGCGGCCTTCACCCCCGCATCGTCGGCCCCCAGTTCAAGGCCGTGGTTCTGGGCCGCCGCCTGCTGTCTGGCTGCCGCAGTCTCGAAGCTGGTCTGGGCGATGCGGGCGGCGGCATTGCGCACATGTGCCCCGTCCTGGATGGGCAGGGGGCGACCGCCCTGCCGGTCGATGGACGCGAACGGCTGGTCTGTCAGCCGCTCCCGCTGCCTGTCGGTCCGTTCGCTCACGGTTCTTCCAGGCGGCCGGGTGGGGCTGAGGCGCGGGGTCCGGTTGGGTCAAGAAAGCCTCAGCGTGTGGGCCGCGTACCGGTGGCGGCCCGGCCCGGTAGACTCGGGGCTATATGGCCGACCCTGACCGCATTCGTGAGGCCCTGCGTGCCAGCCTGACCGCCTGGGCGGTGGCCGAGGTGCGCGGCGACCAGGCCCGCGTGACCCTGTCGCCCGCCCCGGAGGCGCTCGCCCTGCATCTGGAGCGCGTGGACCCGGGGTGGTCGCTGACCTGGGCCTGCGACAGCGTGGCGCCGCCCGTCGTGCGTGCCCGCCTGGACGTCCTGGGGGCGACCCGCGAAGGTGTGGGGACGGGCCACACCTTGCAGGACGCCAAGCTGCGCGCCCTGGCCGACGCCGCCCGCTTCTTCGGCGTACCGGCGCCCGAGGCGCGTTGGGTGGAGTACGACCCGGAAGACGGCCCCAACACCGCCGAATTGGACGCCGAGGCCGAGGGGGTGGCCGCGCCCGCTGTCCGCCCCACGCCCCTGCCCCCCGAGCCGCCCCGCGACCCCCAGATGGACAAGGCCCGCCGCCATATCGAGGACCTCCTGGAGCAGCTCAAGGCCGCCGGAAAGGGCGGTGAGGCCACCCGGGTGCTGCTGCGCGGCTACGGCGAGACGGTGGAGGAAAGCCGCGCGATCTACAAGGAACTCCAGGCGATTTTGAAAGGCTAGGGCGCGTGCAGAAGTTCATCGCGGTGGGTGACGTTCATGCCGACTGGGCCGGACTGTGGTCGGCCTTGCGGGCGGCGAGCTGTGCGGACGCCGACTTCCGCCCCACGCCGCCCGTGCAGGCGGGGCTGTACCAGGTGATTCTGATCGGTGACCTGGTCCACCCGAAAAACGAGCGGGATTACGCCCGACTGGCCGGCCTGGACCGCTTCGACCCACGCAGCCGTGACCACCTCTTTCTCGCCGCGCGCGAGCAGGTGAGGCACCTGGAGCGGCTGCGCGCCTACCAGGCCGCTGCCCCCCACGCCGTTCATATTCTGCTGGGCAACCACGACGACGCGGTGCTCGATCCCCGGTACGTGCTGGGCACCAGCGGCGGCCTGGTTCATGTGGAGTTCGACCCCGCGCATGGGGGCGTGCATCTGCCCGAGCATCTGCGCGTCTGGATGCACGGCTTTCCGCGTGAGCTGCGGGTCGGCACCGTGCAGTTCGCCCACGTTTCCCCGCTGCCCGCCCACACGTACTATGACGACCTGTTCTATGCCGACCCCAGTGCCAAACGCTGGTTCCGCGACACCCCCGACTACGTGCAGATGGCGGGCCTGAGTTTTGGTGTCTACGGCCATACCCAGCTTGAGGGCGGCATCCTGCTCGACGAGGAGGCGGGTCTCGCCATGATCGACGCCCTGCATGACCGTGAGTATCTGGAATTGCTCCTCGACCCCACACGGCCGAACCCGGTTCTGAGTGCGCGCGCCGTCCCGTTCTGACCTGGGGTCTCAAGTGTGGCCAGGTTGACAAGGCGCAGGGACGCGGCTATCCTTAACCCCGCTGCTTTTTGTGGCGACATTGTACCAGTGGGGTCCGGTAGTGTAGCGGTTAGCATAACTGCCTGTCACGCAGTAGGTCGCGGGTTCAAATCCCGTCCGGACCGCCATTCGGCTAGGTAGCTCAGCTGGTAGAGCAAACGACTGAAAATCGTTGGGTCGCCGGTTCAAGTCCGGCCCTGGCCACCAAGAAGAACCCCGTCTCAGGCGGGGTTTTTTCTATGTTCCGGCGCAGACCCAACCATACCTTCGGGGCTGCATGGCCCATATGTACCGGCAGACTTTTCCACCTCGTTTTCCGTCTGCATTTCTTGAGAGGTGGAGCGCTGAATACAACTTCGGAAGGTATGCCGGAGGGGAGCCTTCCCCGCCGCGTTGCTGTTGAACACGGTTCAGAAGCCGTAGATCACCCAAAGCGTTCTTGAAGCCATGCACCCCGAATCACCGCCGCTCTTGTCCACGAACAACATCTTTGGACGGAAAGTCAGGGGAAAATTGATCCCACTGCGCCCCGTGCGGCCCAGTCCCAGCAGGGCGTTGAACACTACCCGTAACGGCAGGTATAAAAAAAGCCCTCCCGAACGAACTGGAGGACTTTTCTTCTGGAGCCAGAGGTCGGATTTGAACCGACGACCTACTGATTACGAATCAGTTGCTCTACCCCTGAGCTACACTGGCGGGTTTTGCGGGCAGTTGCGCGGCGAAGAGAACTCGCCCGGACGAAAATACTGCACGCACAAGGGTAGACGATGAACCGGGGCTTGTCAAACCCTCTGGACCGAAAAGAGGCTTTTCTCTCAGGGGCGTCGCGGGCCGGCGAGGGGGTCGCCGCTTTCTACCCATACCGGGCCTGGTGTTCTTTCTTCAGCCGGGCGTAGCGCTCGTCGGCTTCCGCCTCGTCCCATTTCGCCTTGAAGATGCGGGCGGATTCGGCCTTGACGGGGTCCTCGGGGGTGCGGGGCAGCTCGGGCCGGCCATGGGCACCGCTCTGGCCCTTCTTGTCTGCGGGAACAGGTCCGGCATACTTCTTGCCGCCCTTGTGGTTGGCGTACCGCCGCGCGCGGGTAAACCCCATCTGGAGGAACTTGCGGGCCATGTCCGCCCCCACGAAGTCCCCGGCCCCGAGATAGGCGAGGAACATGCCGTAGATCGTCTCGCTGCTCGCCCGGGCGGCCTCCGGGGTGGCGAAGCGCCAGTGGGGCAGAAGCTCAGCCTTGTAGGGCTGCACGAGCAGCACCCCCTGTTCCCCCACACCCACCCGGTACAGCTCGGGGTGTGCGCGCAGGTCGAGGTGGGCGTAATCGAGGGTGTAGTCGAACCTGGGGGACATGGGGGCCTCTGGGAAAGAAGAGAGAGCAACGTGCAGAGGACCTTTCCGCTTCTGGCCCTCTGCACGCCGCTCTCCGGCCTCAGTTCATCCGGTCGTCGTCCATCATCGCATTCAGCATCCAGCGGATCTTGTCGATGGTGGCGGCGTAGCCGTTGTACATGTCGGCGGTGGCGGGGTCGTTGGCCTCGTCCACGGTCTGCGAGTCGTCGCGGTAGCCCTTGCCCACGCGGGTCAGGTCGTTTACCAGATCGGCGACCTGGGTGCGGGCGTCCCGGACCGTCTCGGTGGGCACCTGCACGATGCTGAAGCGGTCGATGTCGGCGGGCGCGGCGACGGGACTGCCGCCCAGGGCCACCAGCCGCTCGGCCTGCTCGTCGATGCTGGGGAAGATTTCCGCGATGAACTCGTCGTAGGCGAGGTGCAGGTCGCGGAAAAAGCGGCCCCGGATGTCCCAGTGGTACTTCTTGAACTTCAGGTACAGGCTGATGGTGGTGGCGAGGTTGCGTTGCAGCGTCTCACTGACGGTGCCGAACTCCTCCTCGGAGAGGTAGCCATGGTCCACCAGCTGGTTATTCACCGTGTCCAGGTGCGCGGCGTCGGCCTTGGCCTCGCCCTCGGCGGGCACGCCCTGGACCGTTTCCTGGTTCAGCTGCTCCTGGCTGGTCCAGTCCTGGGAGGTCTGGTCGTTGTCGGCCTTCTTGCGCGTCCCGCCCGTCTTGCCGCCAGTTTTGGGGGCTGCCTTGCTCTTCTGTGTCATGCGCCCAAGCTACGCCGCCCCCGGAAAGGTGCCCATACGGGGTTCCTTCACGCTTGGCCCAGAGTGGCGGGCGCAGCCGGGTGGGTATGCTGAGCCTCTCATGGCCGAGACGCCGGACACCGACAGACTGCCTTCCCTGCTGGGCGAGCTGCGGATTCTGCTTCAGGGCGCGCAGGTCCTCACGAGTTTCCTGATCATTCTGCCGTTCAATGCCAGTTTCGGGACGCTGGCGACCTCCGAACGCTGGGTGTATGCCGCGACGTTCCTCTGCTCGCTGGTCAGCCTGATCCTGCTCAGCGCCCCGGCCCTGCACCACTATCTGCGCCGCCCGCTGCGGCACCCCGAACAGTTCAAGGGGGTCACCACCACCCTGGTCCGGCTCGGTGCGGTCTTCATCTCGCTGGCGCTGGTGCTGGCGACCCGGCTGGTGGCGGCGCAGGTGCTGCCCGGCCCCTTCGGCTGGCTGGCTCCCGGCGTGATCGCCCTCCTGCTGCTCGGCGTCTGGTGGGCGTTGCCCCTGCGGCACGAACGCCGGACGTACGGTGGGCGCAAGTCCTGAGACGAACGCCGATGGAATCGTTGACGGAGTGATGCCATCCGAGCGGGAAGAGCAGCGTCCTCATGGGCGTCTGTTCGCGACGACGCGAGAAGGAGGAAAGACGGGTTCCGGGAGATGGATGGACTTCCGGCGCTGTCCCGGAAGGAAAGGAAGGGGACGGAATCCGTCTGAGAGTGTCAGGCGGACAGCGGCGAGGCGCGGAACAGCAGGCGGTTGTCCTCCACGGTCAGGCTCACGGCCCCCGCCTCCAGCAGCTCGGTCAGGTGGGCGCTTAGCACTGCGCGGTTCAGCACCACCGCCCCGGCATTCGCCATCTGCACCCCCAGGGCGCCGCACACCCGGGCGAGCAGGTCGTCGATGGGGGCCGCGCCCGCCCGCACCGCGTCCAGCACGGCCCGCGTCGTGCGGTCGTAGGCGGCCAGATTGACCGCGACCAGGCCGGCGAGGTCGTCCGCCGGGTCGCCGTGGCCGGGCAGCACCACACGCACCCCCTCCAGCGTCCCCAGCCGGGCGGCGGCCTCCTTCTGCTGGCGGGCATCGGCACAGAAGGTCAGCGGGTGCTTGGCCAGCGCGTCCGGGCCGAACAGGGCGTCGGCGGCGTACAGCACGTCTCCGGCGCGCACGGCGTACATCTGGGCCGCGTGGCCGGATACCTCCAGCAACTCCAGTTCCACGCCGCCGAGGCGCACGGGGCCAGTGTCCGGCAGGGGCCGGGCGGGGCTGGCCGGCGCGAGCAGGAATCTGGTCTGGAGGTCGCGGGGAGGCCGCGCCCCGAACAGCGACAGGGGTTCGAGGACGGGGTGGCGGATGATCGCGGCTTCCAGCGGGGGCGCGAAGACCTCCAGGTCCGGGAAGCGGTTCAGGATAAAGGCGTTTCCGCCGTGATGGTCGGCGTGGCTGTGGGTATTCAGGATGGCGGTGGGCCGCAGCCCCGCGCCCGCCAGCGCCCGCAGCAGTTTGCGCGCCTGGGCGTCGTCCAGACCGGTATCCACCAGCAGCGCGCCGCCGTGGCCGCCCTCCAGCACCACGCTGTTGACTGCGCCCGGCAGGAAGTGCACACCCGGCGCGAGGGTCAGGAGTTCAGGGGCCATGACAGACAGGGTAACCGGGCCGGGAAGGTAAAGGTGGGCGGGTGGGGGAGAGGAGTACGCTACGCCAATGCCCTCTTCGGAGCAGCCTCTTTCGCACCGCAACGCCTTCAGCCGCTGGTTTCTGGAAACCGAACCCCCCGCCAGCGACCACGAGGGTTTTTACGAGGGCGAGCAGGCGGCGCAGGCGCAGCAGCACAAGCACCCCTGGTGGCAGGTGATGTGCCTGACCGGCGTGGACTACTTTTCCAGCCTGGGCTACGCGCCGGGCATCGCCTTTCTGGCGGCGGGGGCGCTCTCGCCCATCGCCACGCTGGTGCTGGTGGCCGTGATGCTGTTCGGTGCCCTGCCGATGTACCGCCGGGTCGCCTTCGAGAGTCCCAACGGGGACGGCTCACTGAGCATGCTCGAACGGTTGTTGGCCTACTGGCCCAGCAAGCTACTGGTGCTGGCGCTGCTGGGCTTTGTCGCCACGGGCTTCGTGATCACGATCACCCTGTCGGCGGCGGACGCGGGGGCGCACCTGGTCGAGAATCCCTTTCTCAAGGACGCGCTGGCCGGCAAGCAGGTCGTCATCACGCTGGGGCTGCTGGCACTGCTGGGCGCGGTGTTCCTCAAGGGCTTCCAGGAGGCTATCGGGATCGCGGTGGCGCTGGTGGTGCTGTACCTGGGCCTGAACGTGGTCCTGATCGGGCGCGGGCTGGCCGAGGTCATCACCCATCCCGGCGTGGTGGGCGACTGGTGGACGGGTCTGCGGCACACCTATTTCTCGCCGCTGGCGCTGATCGGCGCGGCGCTGCTGGTGTTTCCCCGGCTGGCGCTGGGCATGAGCGGCTTCGAGACGGGCGTGCTGGTGATGCCGCTGGTGCGGGGCAACCCCGGCGACACCCCCGAGCGCCCGCTGGGCCGCATTCAGAATGCCCGCAAGCTGCTGACCACCGCCGCCCTGATCATGAGTACGCTGCTGCTCACCTCGTCGGTGGTGAGCACCACGCTGACGCCCGCCGCGGCCTTCTGGCCCGCCCTCACCTACACGCACGGCGTGAACCTGAACGACCTCGCGCGGGGCAGCGCGGCCGTGAACGTGCCGCTGGACGACCCGGACAGCCCCCGGCAGTTCTACACGCTGAAGCTGCCCGCCAGCACCGCGGCCGGGCCGCAGAGCTTCAATGTCCGGGCCCAGACGGCGGGCGGCCCGGTGCCCCTCGCGGTGACCGTCACGCCCACCTCGCCCGGCTCGGCCACGGTGACGGTGAACAAACCGGCGGGCGAGGCGAACGGGCGTGCGCTGGCCTACCTGGCGCACCGGCTGATGGGCGAGGGCTTCGGCACCCTCTACGACATCAGCACCATCCTGATCCTGTGGTTCGCGGGGGCCAGCGCCATGACGGGGCTGCTGAACATCGTGCCGCGCTTCCTGCCGCGCTACGGCATGGCCCCCGAGTGGACCCGCGCCACCCGGCCCCTGGTGGTGCTGTTCATCGGCATCTGTTTTCTGGTCACGCTGATTTTCCGCGCCAACGTGGACGCGCAGGGCGGGGCCTACGCGACCGGCGTGCTGGCGATGATGACCTCGGCGGCAGTGGCCGTCTTCCTGACCGAGCTGAAGCGGGGGCATAAGGCGGCGTCCCTCTTTTTCGGCGTCATCAGCGCCATTTTCATCTACGCCATCAGCGTCACGATGCTGGGGCAGCCCCAGGGCCTCTACATCGCCCTGATTTTCGTGGCGGCGATTCTGGTGATCAGCGTGGCCTCGCGCGTGAGCCGCTCGACCGAGCTGCGCGTGCAGCAGGTCAACTTCGACGAGGAGGCTACCCGCCTGCTGCGCGAGACGGCGGGGCGCGGCCTGCCCCTGCGCTTTATCGCCAACCGCCTGAACGCCGGCAATACCCGCGAGTACCGCTTCAAGGAACTGGAAGTGCGGCTGGACACCCACCTGCCCCAGGGTGAACCGGCCCTGTTTCTGGAAGTGGCCGTGACCGACCCCAGCAACTTCAGCGACACCGTGACCGTCACGGGGGCGCAGGTGGGGCGCTACGCCATCCTGCGCGCGCGGGGCAACAGCGTGCCCAACACGATTGCCGCCGTGCTGCTGCACATCCGCGACCGCACCGGCGTGCCGCCCCACGTCTACTTCGAGTGGAGCGAGAAAGGCCCCGCCGGCAACGCCCTGCGCTTCCTGCTGGCGGGCGAGGGCGATATCCCGCCCCTCACGCACGAGGTCCTGCGCCTGGCCGAACCCGAGCATGTCCGCCGCCCGGTGGTGCATGTGGGGGGATAGCAGAAGAAAACCCCCAGCGGGGGGTGGGAGAGCTTGACCAACGTGTGGCTCAGCTCTGCAAGAGCACCAATCTTTCAGTGACCCCTGCGTGCCTTCAACACGTGGGGTTGCTCCTTTTTGGAGCGGTGGTCACCCCTGGTGGGTGACCACGGGCAAGGTCATCCCTCTCTTTCTGGGATGCCCTGCCCGTTCACCCCCCCCCGACCTCCCCCCTTGAGGGCGAGGAGCAAAAAGAGATGCCTACATATCTCTGTGGTCGTCCACTGGCCTACCTGACCTGTCCAGCGGCGCGCCCCGCTGGACAGAGGGAGGCCAACGGCACCTGCCCCTCCCCCGGGTGTAGCCTCTCTCCCGTGTCCGTGCCTGCCGCTGCCCCTCCCTTCCGACTCTCGCCCGCGCAGCTGGGCCTGATCGCGGCGAACTTCCTGATGTGGGGCGGGTTTTTCGCGGTCATTCCGCTGGTGACGGTGCATTTCGTGGACGGGCGGGGGTGGGCGGCAGCCAGCGTGGGGCTGGTGCTGGGCCTGCGGCAACTGACGCAGCAGGGGCTGACCGTCTTCGGCGGGGCCTGGGCCGACCAGATCGGGCCGAAACCGCTGATTCTGGCCGGGTGCCTGATCCGCACGCTGGGCTTCATGTGGATGGGGTTCGCGGACACGCTGCCGGTCCTGCTGGCCGCGTCGGTGCTGGCGGGCATCGGCGGCGGCCTGTTCGATGCGCCCAAGAACGCGGCGATCACGGCGGTCACCCGGCCCGAATACCGGGCGCGGATGTTCAGCCTGACCAGCATTTCCGGCAACCTGGGCATGGTGACGGGGCCGCTGATCGGGGCCGCGCTGCTCGGCCTGGGCTTCCGCACGGCGGCGCTGGGGGCGGGCAGCGTGTACCTGCTGGCCTGCGCGCTGCTGGCCGCGACGTTGCCGCACCTGCGCCCCGAACGCGCGGTGGGCAGCGGCCTCTCGGGCCTGAAGATCGCCGCCCAGGACCGCCGCTTCCGCCGCTTCACGCTGGTGCTGGTGGGGTATTTCCTGCTCAGCACGCAGCTCAACGTGGTGGTGACCCTCAAGGCGGTGGCGCTGGCGGGGCCGGGGGCGACCGGGCCGCTGTACGGGCTGTCGGCGGGGCTGGCGGTGGTGCTGCAATACCCGCTGCTGAAGTTCGTGGAGGCGCGGGTGCGGACGCGGGTGGCCCTGGTCGCGGCGGTCCTGACGGTCGGCCTGAGCCTGGGCCTGATGGGCCTGGCGGTGACCTTTGGGCAACTGCTGGCCTGCGTGGCGCTGTACAGCCTGGGCACCATGCTGGTGTACCCCACCCAGCAGACGCTGACGGCGCGGCTGGCCCCGCCGGGCCTGACCGGCAGCTACTTCGGTTTCAGCGCCATCAGCCTGGGTCTGGGCGGCGCGGTCGGCAACGTGGTGGGCGGCCTGCTGCTCGATGCGGGCGAGCGGCTCGGCACGCCGCTGCTGCCCTGGCTCACGCTGATGGGCGTCGGGCTGCTCACCGCGCTCGGCCTGCGCTGGGCGCTGAAGGAGGTCCCCACGCGCGAGGAGGCCGAGCGGCAGGGGTAGACTTTCCTATGGCCTGGGTCAACGTCTTCATGCTGCTGCTGGTCGCGCTGCTGCTGGGCTGGGTGCCGGTGCTGGGGCCGCTGCTGCTGGGCGTTCTGGCGGGCCGGGCCGAAAAGGGGCCGCGGGCCGTGCTGGTGCTGTTGCCCGCCCTGGTCCTGCAAACCCTGGGGCTGCTGGGCGTGCGCTGGCTGGAAAACGCCGTGGAGGCGCGCGGTCTGGACGGCTGGCTCTGGACGGCGCTGGCGTGGCTGGGCAGTCCGCTCGCCGCCGCGCTGGGCCGGCCCCTGGGCAACGTGATCGGAGACAGCGACCTGACGGGCTTTCTGCTGCTGTTCACGCTGCCCGCCGTGCTGGGCCTGGTGCTGCGCTGGGTCACCGCCCGGCCCTCCCGGCGACTCTGAGGCGCGGGGCCGCGCGGCTTCAGGGTCGGGCGCGGTCCTGCGTGAGGGTCGGCGCGGTGGCGAGCGCCTGCACGCCCAGCGTCAGCAGAATGTCCTGTCCGCGCGTGAGCTGCCGGAGGTCTTCCTCGCTGGAGGCGTGCAGCCGGTCGGGGGTCACGTGGACCGGGTAGGGCTGGCCGCCCGGCTTGGTGTAGTGCAGGATCGTGAGCTGCACGGCGGCGTCCTCGCCCACCGGAAAGACCCGCGTGGCCGTGTTGCCCACGCCCGCCGTCGCCTCCCCAATCACGGGGCCGCGCCCGGCGTACTGGACCTCGTAGGCAAAGAACTCGCTGCACGAGGCGCTGCTCTGATCGACCAGCACCGCCAGCGGCCCCGTCCACAGTTGCGGGTTCCGCACAGCCCCGGCGTTGCGCCCGTTCTCCATGCGCACGCCCTGCCGGACCAGCGTGGACAGGTCCCCGTCGGCGGTGCGCGCCACCCGCGTGAAGGTGGGGACAAACGCGCTCACGGCGCTGTCGCAGTCGGCCAGACTGCCGCCCGGATTGCCCCGCAGGTCCACGATGATGCCCTGCACGCCGCGCTGCCTCGCCTCGCCCACCAGGTCGTGGATGCGCTGCGCGACGCTGCCGCTGGGCAGGAAGCTGGGAATCCGCAGCACCGCGACCGTGTTCTGCGGTCCGGTGAAACTCAGCCGGGGCAGGTCGAGGGTGCTGCTGTCGCGCGAGGACAGGTTGACCGTCAGCGGCTGCCCGGCCCGGTCCACGCCCAGGGTAATGCCGCGCCCCGCCAGCCGCGCGTCCCGCAGCGCGTCATACGTGTAGGGCTGGCCGTCCAGGGTCAGCAGCACGTCGCCGCGCGCCAGCCCCGCCTCCTCGGCGGCACTTTGCGGCACGACCTCCAGCACGACGCGGTTCTGGCCGTCGAGCTGCGCGAGCTTGACCCCGAACTGTTTGCGGTTGCCGCCGGTGGCGTTCGCCACGAAGTCCCGGAAGTCTTCCGGCGTCTCGAAGAAGCTGTGCTCATCGCCCAGCGCCGTGAGTTCGGCCTCCAGCACCGGGTAGGCCTTCTCGACCGGGCAGGTGACCGGCGTGGGCGCACAGACGGCGTTCAGCCGCCCCTGATACTCCCGCGACAGCGCCGCGCGGTCCACCGTGGACAGCCCGCCGTAGGCGTCCCGCAGCAGGAGATTCACCTGATCGAAGATGGCCTGCGCGGGCGACGCGGCCACGGCTGCCTGGGCCGACTCCACCGGCCCCGTGCCCTGGGCGAGTGCCCCGGAACCGCCCAGCCCTGCCGACCACAGGGCCGCGACGAAAAGAGACACACGGTGGGCCGACAGGCGGAAAGCCGGAGCGCGGCGCGGGGTGGCGTTCATGGGTCTTCTTATTCTGCTGGGAACAGATGGGAAATTGGTGGGCCAGAAAAGCCGTTTGGATCGCAATTTCAGGCCGGAAGGCGGGCCGCGCCTCCGCCCCTCAGAGGATGCGCTGGCCCAGCAGGCTGGCGGCCATGCCGACCATCACCTCGGCGGTCTGGTTGCGGGTGTCCAGCACCGGGTTCACCTCCACGATGTCCAGGCTGGTCACGCGGCCCGACTCGCTGAGCAGTTCCATCAGCAGGTGGCCCTCACGGTAGGTCAGGCCGCCGGGGACCGGGGTGCCCACGCCGGGCGCGACGGCGGGGTCGAGCGCGTCGGCGTCGAAGGACACGTGCAGCCGCTTCACGCCCGAGAGCCGCTCCAGCGTCTCCTCGGTGATGCGGGTGATGCCGAGCTGGTCCACCTCCTTCATGGTGTATGCCTGGATACCCGCCTCACGCAGCAGGTCGCGCTCGAAGGCGTCCACACTGCGGATGCCGATCATCACGATGTCCTCGGGGCGCAGCGTCCAGCCGCCGCCCAGGTCCGCGAGCCTGGGGTCGCCCAGACCGGTCAGGTGCGCCACGGGCATGCCGTGGATGTTCCCGCTGGGGCTGCTCTGGGGCGTGTTGTAGTCGGTGTGGGCGTCCACCCAGATCAGGCCGGTGCGCTCCCCCGGTCCCCCGCCGCGCAGCGCGTTCCCGGTCACGGTGCCCATGCTGACCGAGTGGTCTCCCCCCAGCGTGATGGGAAACACGTCCTCCGGCAGCGCCGCGAGCCGCTGGGCCGCGCTGCGGCAGGCTTCCAGAATCGGGTCCAGAAACACCAGCCCGGCGCTGGCGTGCTTGTCGAGCGTCTCGGGCAGCGCCACGTCCACGTCGCCGAGGTCCTGCACCGTATGCCCCAGGTTCCGCAGCGCGGCGGCCAGGTGGGCGTTTCGCAGGGCCGAGGGACCCATGTCCACGCCGCGCCGCCCCGCGCCCAGGTCCATCGGAATGCCCAGAATATTCACGTTCATAGGCCCCAGAGTAGGGCCGCAAAGGGGCTATGCCTCAGCCCTGCAAGAATATGATTCGTGTGGCGCGGGGAATGCGGCTGGCAGATATACAGGTGAATATTCATAAGGCCCCGGCCTCTCCCGTCCGGCGAACAGGCACTCTAGACTCTGCGGACGCTGCCGCCTGACCTGCCTGCCCCCACCGCTTCCGCCTCACCCCGCCCCCGGCGACTGCTGGTGGTGTCCGACCATGTCCATCCCTTCGTGTACCGCGCGGGCTTTCCGCAGGGGCTGCCCGCCGTGGACCTGGTGCTGGCGGCGGGCGACCTGCCCGGGTCCTACCTGGAATTCCTGGCGACGACCCTGCCCGTGCCGGTCGTGTATGTCCACGGCAACCACGCGAACGAGGCGGTCAGCGAGGGAGAGGAGCGCGTGCCGCCGCGCGGGGTGATCGCCGCGCATGGCCGGGTGGTCACGGCGGCCGGGCTGCGGATCGCGGGCTGGGGCGGCGTGCCCCGCTACCGCCCGGACGGTCCCGGACAGTACACCGGCGCGCAGGCCCGCTGGGGTCTGGGGCAGTTGGCGTGGCGGGCGCGGGGGGGCGTGGACATCCTGCTGACCCACGCGCCGCCCAGCGGACCGCACGCGGGCAGCGACTACGCGCACCGGGGCTGCGAGGCCATCCGCCGCTTCATGGTCCGCCGCCGCCCACGCCTGGTGGTCCACGGCCACATCCACGAGTACGAGGGCCGCAAGCCGGACTACACCGACCCCGCGAGCGGCGCGCGCGTCGTGAACGCCTACGGCTACCGCGTGATCGAGCTGGCGTGAGCTGGACCGGGCTGGGGGCCGCTCGGTCACCTCCTCCGCCACTTGTCTTAAGACTCCCTGGCCAGATGGCACACGAAGTTCTGACACGGGCGGGGCATACTCCACTCTGGCGCTGAGGACGCAGGGTTCACACGCCGGAGGGAGACGCCCACCTCTCATCAAACGGGCGCGCGAGCGGGCCGGAAGTAGGCCGCTGATGGGTTCGAGGCCCGTCACCCGCACCACCAGGGGAAGTCCACCGGGGCTTCCTCTTTTTCCTTGTGCCTCCCGGTTCTCCCGGGCCGGAGATAGAAAGAGGCGGTCCTGACCAGCGTCTTTTTGCCTGTGCAGGGCGGTTCAAGTTCGCCGGGCGGGATGGACTCGCTCGGGCTGCCGTTCTCCACCTGGCGTCGTTCGGAAAAGGGGCTTAGCATTGGGCGATGGCCGAGCCACCCTCCACCAACGCCGCCCGCGTGCGCGAGTTTCATCAGGCCTTTGATCTCACGGCCCCCGGACGGCCCACCGTGCCGGG
The DNA here is from genome assembly GCF_000599865.1 of Deinococcus phoenicis. Classification (GTDB taxonomy): domain Bacteria; phylum Deinococcota; class Deinococci; order Deinococcales; family Deinococcaceae; genus Deinococcus; species Deinococcus phoenicis. The sequence continues at coordinate 31,995 of NZ_JHAC01000004.1, forward strand.
GCCTGACCTCCTCGCGCTGCGCCGCACCCTAATCCGGGAGGAGGCGGGCGAGGTCGACGCGGAGTGTGTGGCCCTGGCGGCCCGCCTGGACGCGGGCGAGAACGTCCCCGCCGCCGACCTCGCCCCCCTGGCCCACGAACTCGCGGACCTGCTGTACGTGACCTACGGGGCGCTCACGGCCCTGGGCATCGACGCCGACGCCGTCTTGGCCGAGGTCCACCGCGCCAACATGGGCAAGCTCGGCGGCCCCAGACGCGCCGACGGCAAGCTGCTCAAGCCCGGGGGCTGGCAGCCTGCCGACGTGCGGGGGGTGCTGGGGGTGTAGGCCGTGGGGTGGAGGTTGTGGGAGAAGACCGCCTACAACCTCCACCCCAAGACCTTCAGAACGGCGTTTCCTCGTCCTGTGCCGGGGCGGGGGCGGGACGGGCGGCGGGCTGGGGCCGGGCCGCCGGACGGGTGGGGGCGCTCGCCTGCGCGGGGGCGCGGTTGCCGCCGGGCACCGCGAAGCGTTCCTGGCGCTTGCCGCCCCGGAAAATCGCCAGCGTCACGTATTCGAACTCGCCGTCGGCCTTCTCGCGCACGTGGTCGGGGTCGGTGTTCTTGGCGCCCCGGCTGTACTTGACGGCGGCGGGGAGCTTCATCTTGCGGCTGTCCACGGCTTCGAGTTCGCGGCGGCGGTAGGCGTGGCCCCGGTGAAGAATCATGTCCTCGCCTTCGGGGTTGGTCCACTTCCTGGCCCCGATCAGCGTCCAGTCGAAGTCGGCCTCGTTGTCGTGCGGAAACTGGTAGCCGCCCGTGGGAATCTCGCCGCTGGTCCAGCCCAGCCGCCCGTACTGACGCTGAATGTCGAGCAGCTTGTCGGCGCTCTCCACGTCCACCGTGACGCGCGCCCCCAGATCCGTGATGAATTCGATGTGTAGCATTCGTGTCTCCTTACGTAAATAACATAACACAAAGAGAGGGCGGCGGTCTGTGGTTCAGGTCGGCCCGGTCGGGGCGGGAAGGCGACCGAGGAGCGCCCGGAGGGTGGCCCGCTCGGGGGGGGTGAGGGTGCGCAGCAACGCTTCCTCGTGGGCGATATGGTCGGCCAGCAGGCTGTCCACGGCCACGCGGCCCTCGGGGGTCAGGGCGGCCCGGACGGTGCGGCGGTCGCGCGGGTCGGTACACCTGACCACCCAGCCCCGGCGTTCCAGGCCGTCCATGCGCTTGGTCATGGCCGGAGGCGTGATGGCCATGCACTGGGCGAGTTCCCCCAGGGTCAGCCCTTCCGGGGGCGAGGATCGGCGCAGGGTCGCCAGCACGTCAAATGCCGAGGGCGTCAGGTCATGCCGCGCAAAGAAGGTTTCCAGCGCCGTCTGAAGGGCCTGGCTGGCCCGCTGCACGGCAATCACCGTCAGCATCGGGTCCGGATTCACGTCGGGCCGTGCAGCGCGCCAGTCCCGTTCGATCTGCGCCAGCAGCGTGGGGGTATCCATCCTTCCCGTTTTACCCGGTTTGTCCATCCGGAAGGCCCGCCGCCGGACGGGCGGCCACCTTCTGCCGCTCCGAGGCCAGCAGGGCCACCGCGGCCGCCAGCAGGGCCGCGCTGATCAGCCCGCTCGCTGAGGGGAGCTGCCGCGTCTGCCCCAGCCAGCCCAGCGCCGGAATCACCAGGGCGCCCAGCAGCTGTCCCAGGGTCACGGCCACGGTGCTGACGCCGACGCCCAGCCGCGCCGCCCCCACCAGGCTGAGGGTCACGTAGGCCGCGCCCAGCAGTCCCCCGGTCAGCATCCAGCCAGGGGGCGGCTGGGTGGGCCGCGCACCGTCCAGCCCCAGCGTCCACAGTGCGGCCATCAGCACCCCCCCGACCAGAAAGTTCACCAGAGTCGCCGCGAGGGGACTGCTCAGAACGCCCGACAGCCGCACGCTGAAGGCCAGCCCGGCGGCCAGGCCGACCCCCGCCCCCAGCGTGCCCAGCAGCACCGCGAGGCTCACGCCGCCCCCCAGAGCCGCACCCCAAGCGCCGCGAGGACCAGGACCAGCGCCGTGGCCCGCGCCCGGTTCACGGGCCGCCGCTCCAGGCCCAGCACGCCCAGGTGGTCGAGCAGGATGGCCGTCACGACCTGGGCGGCGATCACCAGGGTGGTGGCCAGGGCCGCACCCAGCGCCCGCGTCAGCAGCACGCTGCCCACCACGTAGGCACTTCCGACCACACCGCCCAGCCAGACCCAGCGCGGCGCGTGCCGGGCGGCCGCCCAGTCGGGGCGGCTCCGGCTCAGCAGCAGCAGCAAGGCGAGACCGGCGGTTCCGGCGGCGTAGGACACGGCCGCCGTCAGCGTCACGGAATGCAGCTGACCTGCCAGGGCACCATTCACGGCAAACTGCACCGGCAACAGGCTTCCGGCCAGGATTGCCAGGAGCAGGGGAAGGACTGCTGGGGGAGAACGAACAGGCATAGAACCTCCTTGTTCACCAGTAAACAGTTTACTGGTAAAATAATCAAGGCTGACTGCTGCTGTCTCTACGGCTGATGCTCGCGCCGCGACACCGTCCCCAGGAACAGCGCCAGCACTTCCCCCTCCTCCCCGCGCCGCACTTCCACCCGGTACGTCGCCAGCGTGCGGCCCACCCGCTCGGGTGTGGCGACCGCGACCAGTTCGTCGCCTGCCCGCGCGGCGCGGAAGAAACTCAGGTGCGTTTCGGCCGCGACCGCCTGCGCCTCCAGATTGCTGATGACGGCGAACGCCTCGTCCGCCAGGCTGAACAGCAGGCCGCCGTGCGCGGTGCCGTGCATGTTCAGGCCGCCCCCATCGACGGTCAGGGCGACGCGTGTGCGCTGCGGCGAGGCTTCCAGCACGGTCATGCCCAGCAGTTCGGCGTAGCTCATGGCGGCAGCGTACAGCCCCCAGCCCAGGCCGGCCGGGGGCGGGAAGCGGAGAGCTTCAGCCGCGCGGCACGAACGGCCAGGCCACGTCGCCCGCCGGGTCGTTTCCGGCCAGGCCGGACCAGGGCACCGGGTACACCTCGCGGGGACCCAGGTTCGCCGGGGTGCCGTGCGCCTGGGCGTATTCGCCCGCAGCGTCATAGGCACGCAGAATGTCCGGGAACACGAACTGCGCCCGCGTCAGCGTCACGAAGGCCTCGTGGTGGGCCGGTTCCTCGCGCACCGCCACGCCCTCCGGCACCGTCAGGCTGCCGGTAAAGGGCACGCAGACCTCCACCGGGCCGTCGCTGTCGGCGTTGACCTCGCCGTGGTAGATCACGAAGGCCGCGCCCGCCGTCTGCTGGCCGGTCAGGGCGACCAGCCTGCCGCCCGCTTCCCCGATAAAGCCTTCCAGGTCGGCCACGTACAGCCGCCGGGTGAGGGTCGCCACCCGCTGGGCGGGCACGAACCTCGTCTGAACGTCGAAGGGGTCGGTCATGTTCGTCTCTCCTTGCAGCTTCTGGATGAGGTACTGCGCCACGCCGCGCCGCCGCCCGTGTTCCCGCTCGACCCGCGCCCAGAGCCGCGTGAGCTGCGCCGCCCGCGCCAGGGCCGGCGCGTCCAGTACCTCCCGCACTTCGGCCAGCGGCAGGCCCAGTTGCCGCAGCAGGCCGATCAGGTGCGCGGTACCCAGCTGGTCGGGCGAGTAGAAGCGGTAGCCGGTTGCCCCATCCACACGGGCGGGCGGGAGCAGGCCCAGGTCGTCGTAGAGCCGCAGCGCCTTGATGCTCAGGCGCGAGGCGCGCGAGAACGCGCCGATCGTCAGGGTTGCTTCCGTGTCCGCCACGCTGCCCTCCGGGGGTCCAGTCCTCCAGGTGGGGGCAGTCTGCGGCCCGCCCCAGGGGGAGAGTCAAGGGGCGCATTGGGCGTCGGCCCGCCGTGTGCCCCGGGGCAGGGGTGGCTATGATGCCCGGCATGACCGTCCCGCCTGTCCCGACCTCCGCCGCGCTTTCCACGGGCTTCGATCTGGCCTTCACCACCACGCTGCTGCTGCGCCTGCTGAACACGCCCAGCCCGACCGGCTTCACCGACGCCGCCGTGCGCCTGCTGGAAGGCGAGCTGGACGCGCTGGGGCTGAGCCACACCCGCAGCAAGAAGGGGGCGCTGACCTGGGAGGTCGCGGGGACGGCGGCCTCACCGCACACGACCTTCAGCGGCCATGTGGACACCCTTGGCGCGATGGTCAAGGAGATCAAGGAAAATGGGCGGCTGCGCCTCGCCATGCTGGGTGGCTACGACTGGGCCACCATCGAGGGCGCGTATGTGCAGGTTCACCCCCAGGCGGGCGGTGTCCTCACCGGGACGGTCGTGAACACGCACCAGAGCACCCACGTCCACGGCCCGGCCCTGCGCGACCTGAAGCGCGAGCAGGCCGTGATGGAAGTCCGCCTGGACGCCTCCACCACCAGCGACGCCGGGACGCGGGCGCTGGGGCTGGAGGTGGGCGATTTCGTGAGCTTCGAGCCGCGCGCGGTCCTGACGGACGCCGGCTACCTCAAGAGCCGCCACCTCGACAACAAGGCGGCGGTGGCGATTTTTCTGGGCGTGACCCGCGCGCTGCTGGGCCAGCCGCCCGTCCACACCGTCGCCTTTCACGTCACCACCTACGAGGAGGTCGGGCACGGGGCCGCGACCGGTATTCCAGCCCACACCGACGAACTGATCGCCGTGGACATGGCGGCGGTCGGGGAAGGCCAGACCAGCAGCGAGCATCACGTGACCCTCTGCGTGGCCGACAGCGGGGGGCCGTATGACCACGCGCTCGGCAACCGCCTGCGCGCGGCGGCGCGGCGGGCGGGCCTGGACCTGAAGGTGGACCTCTATCCCTACTACGCCAGCGACGGCACGGCGGCCTGGCGTGCGGGCGGCGATTACCCCGTCGCCCTGATCGGCCCCGGCGTGGACGCCAGCCACGCCTACGAGCGCACCCATCTGGACGCCCTCCGGGCCACCGCCGAGCTGATGCTGGCGCACGTGCGCCAGGGCTGAAGGGCTGAAAAGAAAGCTGAAAAGACAGCGGACGGCTGTCCGGCCTGGGTGGACCTTTCGCCCACGCGGCCCAGGGGCGGCGCGCTAGCATCTGTCCCGGCCCTCCCACCCGGGCGGGCCACCTCTTTCGGGGCGGGGTGAGACTCCCCACCGGCGGTGATCCGGTCCTGTGCCACGCAGCCCAGGCCGGTCAGCCCGCGAAGCCCGCGCAAACTGCTCAGCGCGCGAGGCCCGATCCCGGTGCGATTCCGGAGCCGACGGTAAGAGGGACGCGGGGAGGCGGCGACGCCCGCCCGGCCGCGTCCCGAAGTCCGGATGGAAGAAGGAGGCCGCTTTGCTCGCCACCCCGGCGGGCGGCGTCAACGTATGTCTGGAATGAACAGTCCCGGGAGGGCCACGCGGCCGCTTCCGGAAGATGAGACCTTCATGGCCCTCGCCCTGGAGGAGGCGGCCAGAGGTCTGGGGCGCACCGCCCCGAATCCCCCGGTGGGGTGCGTGCTGGTGCGCGGCGGCGCGGTGGTGGGCCGCGGCTTTCATCCGGCAGCGGGGGAACCTCATGCCGAGGTGTTCGCCCTGCGGGAGGCCGGAGAGCAGGCTCGCGGCGCGGCGGCGTATGTGACGCTGGAGCCGTGCAGCCACCTGGGCCGCACGCCCCCCTGCGTGGCCGCACTGATCGCGGCGGGCGTCTCGCGCGTCGTCGTGGCCGCGCTCGACCCGAATCCGCGCGTGGCCGGGCGGGGGGTCGGCCGCCTCCGCGCCGCCGGGACCGAGGTCGTGGTGGGCGTGCGGGAGGCCGAGGCCGTGCGCCAGCAGGCGGGCTTCCGCGCCCTGATTACGCGCGGGCGGCCCTGGGTGGTCTACAAGTACGCGGTGACGCTGGACGGCAAGGTGGCCGCGAGGGGCGAGGGGAACGGTGCCGTCACCGCCGCCGGGGCCAGGGCGCGCGTCATGCGCTGGCGCAACGAACTGGACGCCGTCGCGGTCGGCGTGGGCACGGTCCTGGCCGACGACCCCCGGCTGACCACGCGGGGCGTGGCGGGGGGCCGTGATCCCCGCCCCGTGATTTTCGACCGCCGTGCCCGCACCCCGCTGTCGGCCCGGGCGCTGCGCCCTGGCACCGTCGTCGTGACCGCGCCGGACACCGACACGGCCCCTCTGGAAGACGCGGGGGCGACCATCGTGCGGGCCGCCACGCTGCCGGGTGCCCTACGTGGGCTGGGCCAGCTTCACCTCTCCAGCCTGCTGCTGGAAGGCGGTCCCACCCTCGCCAGCGCTTTTTTTGCGGAGGGACTGGTGGACGAGGTGCGCGCCCTGATCGCGCCGAAGCTGCTCGGCGCGGGCCTTGCTCCCCTGAACGGTCCCCCACGCGGCATGGCGGACGCGGCGGCCCTGCGCGCCGTCCAACTCGAATCCCTCGGCCCGGACGTGCTGGTCACGGGCCTGCTGAACGACATTCCGCGCCTGGGCGCGGCAGGAGACCTCTGATGTTCACCGGAATCGTGGAACAGGTCGGGCGCGTGACGCGCGTGACGGAACAGGGCGGCCCTCTCACCCTCACCATTCAGCCCGCGCGGATGTGGCCCGACCTGGCGCTGGGCGAGAGCGTCGCCTGCTCCGGCACCTGCCTGACGGTGACGGGCCAGGACGGGGCGGGCTTCACGGTGGACCTCTCGCGCGAGACAGTCGCCAAGACCGCGCCGCACTGGCACGCCGGGGCGCGGCTGAACCTGGAACGGGCCATGACTGCCGGGGGCCGCTTCGGGGGCCACGTCGTCAGCGGGCACGTGGACGGCACCGGCGAGATTCTGGACCGGTGCGAGGAACCCGGCGCGTACACCCTGACGGTCCGCGCCGCCCCTCAGCTCGCCCGCTACCTCGTGCCCAAAGGCAGCGTGACCGTGGACGGGGTGAGCCTGACCGTCGTGGACACGGGGGGTCCCGGCGGCAGCCGCACCGACCTGAAGCCGGACGAGTTCACCCTCTGGCTGGTGCCGCATACCCTGGAGGTGACGACGCTGGGCGGCTGGCGGCCCGGCACCCGCGTCAATCTGGAGGCCGACCAGATGGCGAAATACGTGGAACGGCTGCTGCTGCTGAGGGAAGCGGCCAGCGGCAGGGAGGTGGCCCGGTGACCTCCCCGAGCCGCCCGCCACGGGCCACGGGTGCCCTCGCCTCTGTCCCCGAGCTGCTGGCCGAACTGCGCGCGGGCCGCCCGGTCATTCTGGTGGACGACGAGGGCCGCGAGAATGAGGGCGACCTGCTGATGCCCGCCGCCACCGCCACGCCCGCATGGATCAATTTCATGGCGCGCGAGGGGCGCGGGCTGATCTGCGTGACGCTGACGCCGGAGCGGGCGCGGCACCTCGGTCTCACGCCGATGGTGGGGGCCGGAACTTTTGGAGCAGGCACCGACCCCAACGGCACGGCCTTCACCGTCAGCGTGGACCATGTCAGCAACGCCACCGGCATCAGCGCCTTCGACCGCGCGGCGACGGTGGCGGCGCTGATCGACCCGGACGCGGCCCCCGCCGATTTCCGCCGTCCCGGTCATATTTTCCCGCTGGTCGCGCGGCCCGGCGGGGTGCTGCGCCGCGCCGGACACACCGAGGCCGGGTGCGACCTCGCCCGGCTGGCCGGCTTCGAAAGTGCCGGAGTGATCTGCGAGATCATGGGGGACGACGGCGAGATGAGCCGCCTGCCGGACCTGCTGGCCTTCGGGCAGCGGCATGGCCTGAAAGTCGGCTCCATCGAGGCGCTGATCGCCCACCGGCTGGAACACGACCCCTTTCTGCGCGCAGTGGCCGCAGCCCACCTTCCCACCGAGTACGGCGAGTTCCGCCTCGTCGGATTCGAGGACACCCTCAGCGGCGCGGAGCATGTGGCCCTGGTGATGGGCGAAGTGACGCCCGAACCGCTGCTGGTGCGCGTGCATTCCGAGTGCCTGACCGGGGACACCTTTCACAGCCTGCGCTGCGACTGCGGTCCCCAGCGGGACGCGGCCCTGCGCGCGATTGCCGGGGAAGGCCGGGGCGTCCTGGTCTACCTGCGGCAGGAGGGGCGCGGCATCGGCCTGCTGAACAAGATTCGCGCGTATCACCTGCAAGACGGCGGGGCGGACACCGTCGAGGCGAACCTACGGCTCGGCTTTCCCGCCGACGCCCGCGACTTCGGGATCGGCGCGCAGATGCTGCACCTGCTGGGCGCGCGGCAGCTCCGGGTGCTCACCAACAATCCCCGCAAGCTGCACAGTCTCGGCGGCTTCGGGCTGGAGGTCGTGGAGCGGGTGCCGCTGCGGGTGGGCGAAAACGCGCACAACGCCGGCTACCTGCGGGCGAAGGCCGCGAAGCTGGGGCACCTGGAGTAGACCAGGGCGAGGGGGCGGCGCATGACTGGTTCGCCGCCCCCCCCGCCCTGGCCTGAGCGTTACAGCGTCACGCCGTACAGTTCCCCGTATTTTTCCCGCAGGTACTTCAGGTAGGGCTGGGCCGTCATGGCCTCCCCGGTCGCCCGCTCGACCAGTTCGTTCGGGGTATAGCGGCGGCCATGCGCGTACACGTTCTCGCGCAGCCAGCCGTGCAGGCGGCGGAAGTCGGCGCGTTCGATGTCGCCGGTCAGACCGGGATTCGCCCGCTCGGCGGCGGCATAGAACTGCGCGCTCAGCACGTTGCCCAGCGTGTAGCCCTGGAACGCCCCGCCGATGTTGCCGAAGTACCAGTGAACGTCCTGCAACGCGCCGTTCACGTCGCTGGGCGCGCGCAGGCCCAGATTCTGCTCGTAGGCGGCGTGCCAGGCGTCGGCCAGGTCGCGCACGGCCAGCCGGCCCGCCAGCAGCTCGCGTTCCAGCTCGAAGCGGATGATGACGTGCAGGTTATAGGTCAGCTCGTCGGCGTCGGTGCGGATCAGCGAGCGGGCCACCGTGTTCACGGCGCGGTGCAGCTCCTCTTCCGTCACGTCCCGGAGCTGCGCCGGAAAAGCGTCCCGGAGCCGGCCGAAATACGCGGCCCAGAAAGCGCGGCTGCGGCCCACCAGGTTCTCCCACAGCCGCGACTGGCTCTCGTGGACGCCCGCGCTGACGCCGCTCCCCAGCGGGGTGCCCAGCAACTCCTCCGCGACGCCCTGCTCGTACATCGCGTGCCCCGCCTCGTGCAGGGTGGAATACAGCGCCTCGGTCAGGTCGTTCTCCTTGACGCGGGTGGTGATTCTCAGGTCGTGGCTGCCCAGGCGGGTCATGAAGGGATGGTGCGTGAGGTCCTGCCGCCCGCGCGTGAAGTCGTACCCGTAGTCGCGGATCACCGCCTCTCCGAACGTCAGTTGCGCGCTGCCCGGATAGGGGCGGAACAGAAAATCGGTACGGGGCGCAGGCGCGGCGGTCACCGCCTCCACCATCGGCACCAGGGCCGTGCGGAGGGCCGCGAAGAGGTCGCCGACCTGCGCCGCCGTCATCCCCTCGTCCGACTGGTCGATGAAGTAGTCCATCGGATCGCTGAACTCCGGGAAGTAACTGGCCGCCTGTCGGCTCAGGTCGAGGGTCTTTTCCAGATAGGGCACCATCAGCGCGAAGTCGTTCGCGGGCCGCGCCTGCGTCCAGGCGGCGTAGCTCTCGCCCGTGTGCCCGCTGAACTCGGCGACGAAGCGGGCGGGAAAGCGGGTGGCTTCCCCGAAGTCCTTGCGCGCGGCGGCCACCATGCGCGTCTGCACCGGCGAAAGGTCGTCCCGCTTCGCGAGGTCGTCGAGCAGTCGCCCGTAAGCCGGATCGGTGGCCCGCTCGTGCCGCAGACGCGACAGCAGGGCCTGTTGCCGCGCCCGCCCACCCGCCGCGCCGGCCGGAAGGTAGGTGCTCTGGTCCCACCCCAGCAGCGCCCCTATCCCGCCCAGGTCCGCGAGTTCCTGAAAGTGGGTCTGGAGGTCCGCCCAGGCCGCGCCCGTCTCCGTTGTGGTCATGGCGGCAGGCTAGCGCGTCCGGCCAGGACATGCCTCCGCGTGCGGGCAGATGCGGGCGGCGGGCCGAACCGCAAGACTGGATTGCAAGACTGGGAGCATGACCGACGAGCAGCTTTCCCGCCGCCTGGCCTACCTGCTGCGCCACGCACCCGGCGATCTGGGCGTGACCTTGGAACCTGGGGGGTGGGTCCCCGTGCGGGCCGTCCTGCGCCACCTGCGTATCTCACGGGAGCAACTGGCCCGGGTGGTGGCGACGAACCACAAGCAACGCTACACGCTGGACGGCGAGCGCATCCGGGCCAACCAGGGGCACAGCGTTCCTGTCGAACTGGACCTCGCGCCCGCCGTGCCGCCGGCCCAGCTGTATCACGGCACGCACCCGGCGGCGCTGCCCGCCATCCGCCGCGAGGGGCTGCGAACAATGGGGCGGCATCACGTCCACCTCTCGCCCGACCCGCAGACGGCCCGCCGCGTGGGGGCACGGCGCGGGACCCCGGTGGTCCTGACCGTGGAAGCCGGGGCCATGCACGCCGCCGGGCACGTCTTTTATCTCAGCACGAACGGCGTGTGGCTGACCGACGCCGTGCCGCCGGGCTTCCTCGTTCTTCCCCCGGGGCTGTTACCCTGACCCCATGAACCTCGCCGAGGCCCGCACCGCCCTGGGGAACGCCCGCCGCGTGGCCGTCCTGACCGGCGCAGGCGTGAGTGCCGAGAGCGGCATTCCCACCTTCCGGGATGCCCAGACCGGCCACTGGGCGCGCTTCCGCCCCGAAGACCTCGCCAGCCCGGAGGCGTACCGCCGCGACCCCGAGACGGTCTGGCAGTGGTACGCGGGCCGCTACGCCGACGTGACGCGCGCCCGACCCAACGGGGCACACCGTCTCCTAGCCGGACTGGAACGCGCGAAGGGGGACGGCTTTTTCCTTGCCACCCAGAACGTGGACGGTCTGCACACCCGCGCTGGCAGCGAACACCTGGCCGAGCTGCACGGCAACCTCACCACCGCCCGTTGTGAGGGCTGCGGCACCGTCACGCCCCTGCCCCAGCCGGAGGCCTTCACCCCGCCCCCCGTCTGCCCCGGCTGCGGCCACCGGATGCGCCCCAACATCGTCTGGTTCGGGGAGTTCCTGCCCGAGGAGGCGCTGGAAGCCGCCACCCGCGCCTTTCAGGATGCGGACGTGGCCCTGATCGTCGGCACCAGCGGCATGGTGTACCCAGCGGCGGGCCTCGCCCTGGAAACCCGGCGCGAGGGCGGCGTGGTGATCGAGATGAACCCCGAGGAAACCGAACTCACGCCGTACATGGACTTCAGCCTGCGGGACGTTGCCTCAAAGGGGCTGGCGGCGCTGGTGGGGGAGGCGCCTGCCTGACAGGGGGTACAGGCTGACTTCAGCACAAGTATTCCTTGTCAGGAATATTCCTGTTGGAGTATATTTAAGCCACCAACGGCCCTGCGGTCGGAAAGGAGGAGCCTTCCTTGAAGGCCACCACATTCAGTGCTCTGGCCGAACCGAATCGTCTGCATATCGTCGAACTGCTGGCCCGGCAGCCTCTGACCATCGGTGAACTCGCCGCCCGTCTCCAGCTCCGTCAGCCCCAGGTGTCCAAGCATGTACGCATCCTGAGCGAGGCGGGCATCGTCGAGGTCGAGGCGGTCGCCAACCGGCGCATCTGCACCCTGCGGGCCGAGCCTTTCGAGGAACTCGACGGCTGGCTACGCACCTACCGGCAGCTCTGGGAAGACCGCTTCGACCGGCTCGGCGACTACCTGCAACAGCTTCAGCACGACGCCAGCGACCCTTCACCGACGGATAAGGCAGACACGTCCACCCACCCCGACCAGGAGGAATCCCCATGACCGGCACCGCAGCGTCCCCGATGGTTTCGAGAGTCGAAGCAGGCCAAGTTCTCGTCCTTGAGCGCGTTTTCCCGGCACCGCGCGCGCTGGTCTTCGGCGCGTTCACCCAGGCCGAGCAGCTCCGCCGGTGGTGGGGCCCCCATGGCTGGGAAGTTCCCTTCTGCACCGTCGATCTCCGCCCCGGCGGCCGGTGGCACTACTGCATGAAATGCGTGGACAGGACTCAGGGTGAGTTTTACGGCATGGAATCCTGGGGTCTGGGGATCTATGGGGAGATCGACGCTCCGGAACGCCTCGTCTACACGGATTATTTCTCGGACGCGGACGCCAACATCAACGAGAACATGCCGCCTACCCGGGTGACCCTGACGTTCGAGGAAGTCGAGGGCGGAACGAAAGTGACCAACCGTGCCAGCTACGGTTCCGAGGAAGCGCTGAAGACCGTTCTGGAGATGGGCATGTTGCAGGGCATGACCGAGACGTGGGAGCGCCTGGCCGAGTATCTGGACTCGCCGCAGGACTGAGCCGCCTTCCGTCTGTTTCGCTCCCACGCCGGGGACGGCCCGGGCGGGCGAAACAGACGGGCCTGGCCTTGCCCCACCGCCTGCTCGCCCGAACCGCAACCCCCCTCACACCCTCTCCGCCGCGCGCCTGTTAAGCTGCCCTGTTTGAACGGGGCCGCGCGTGTCCCGCAAGGGAGAGAACGTGACAGCAGCCGAACAGATGCAGACGGTTCAGCCCCAGGAGGAGCAGGTTTTTCCTGCCCCCATCAAGACGGTCGAGGCCGGGAGTCCCGCCGAGCGTGCGGGCGTGCGCCCCGGCGACCTCCTCCTTCGCGTGAACGGCGTCCCGGTGACCGACGTGCTGGCCTACCGCCACAGGCTCTCGCAGGGGCGGGCCACGCTGGAGATCAGCCGCCCGGTCGAGCGCCCCAGCGTGCTGACGGGTGTGCTGGGCACGCTGCAAGACCACCACCGCCTCGCCTACGACCCGGCGGCCCCCACCTTCCGCTTCGATGTGGAATGGGAAGACCCCGGCCTGGAGTTCGAGGAAGTGCTGTTCGACGGCATCAAGAAGTGCGCCAACAAGTGCGACTTCTGCTACGTCCACCAGATGCCGCGCGGCTTTCGCAAGAGCCTCTACATCATGGACGACGACTACCGCCTGTCCTTTCTGTACGGCTCTTTCGTGACCCTCACGAACCTGACTGAAGGCGACATTAACCGGATTCTCGACGAGAACCTCTCGCCGCTGTACGTGTCGGTCCACACGGCGAATCAGGATCTGCGCCAGGACCTGATGAAGTGGTGGAAGCTGAAGGTCAAGGACCCCCAGGCCGTGCAGATCCGCAGCATGATCGAGCGGCTCGAAAGCATCGACCTCTACACCCAGATCGTGCTGGTGCCGGGCCGCAACGACGGCGAGCATCTGGACGAGACGGTGGAGTACCTCAGCAGCCGCCCCAACGTGATCTCAGCGGCGGTGGTGCCCATCGGCCTGACTGGGCACCGCACCAACCTCCCCGACGTGCGGACCTTTTCGCGCGAGGAGGCGCAGGACACGCTGACCCGCCTGAACCGCTGGCGCCGGCAGTTTCTCGCGGAGCGCGGCACCCGCTTCGTGTTCCCCTCCGACGAACTGTATCTGCTGGCCGGGGAACCCCTGCCCACCGAGGAGGAATACGAGGGCTTCCCGATGCTCGAAAACGGCGTCGGCATGATCCGCGACTTTCTCACCGAAAGCCTGCCGGAGCTGCCCGCCGCCCTGCCCGCGCCCCGCCGGGTGATTCTGGGGACGGGCCTGCTGTTCGCGGAGTCGCTGGACCGCGCGGTGGAACCCCTGCGCGCCATCGGGGGCCTGGAACTGGAGGTCCGTGCCGTCGAGAACAAGACCTTCGGCCGGGTGACGACCGTCGCGGGACTGCTGACCGGGCGCTGCTTCCGCCACGCCGTCAAGCCGGGTGAGGCCGACCTCCTGATCGTTCCGCCGACCACCCTGCGCTACGGCACCGAGCTGATGCTCGACGACACCAGCCTGGGTGACCTGCGGGCCGAGTTCCGCATGGACGTGCGGGCGGGCGGCGCGACACTGGGCGAACTGGCCCGCGTCATTCTGGAAGGCGTGCAGAGCAGCGGCCACCAGTGGGGCCTGAGTGCCCACGCGGTCAAGGAGCAACGCGGCCAGGCCTGACCGGGAACCCGGGCGGGAGGCCACCTGCGAAGACGCCGGGCCAGGCTGCTGCCATCAAACGTGACGCTCTGAACAAAGTGCGACAATCCTGCCATGCTCAAGGGATTTCGGAATTTTGTTCTGCGCGGGAATGTCGTCGATCTGGCCGTCGGTGTGGTGATCGGGGCGGCCTTCAGTGGGGTGGTGACGGCCTTTACCCGGGCCTTTCTCGACCCGGTCGTCAAGCTGGTCACGGGCGGTGCGGTCGCCGGCGCCATCGTCCTGCGGCGGGCCAGCCCCGGCGTCGATGCCATCGTGCTGGATTACGGCAGCTTCATCACGGCACTGATCAACTTCCTGCTCACGGCCCTGGTGCTGTACCTGTTCGTGGTAACGCCCGCGAACGCCCTGATGGCCCGCCTCAAGCGCGAGGAAAAACCCGCCGTGGCCGAACCCAGCAACGAGGAAAAGCTGCTGGCCGAGATCCGCGACGAACTGCGCCGCCGTCCCGGCCCGCCGGTTTAGAGCATGGCTCTACCTGGATTCCGGGGAGCTGGGTAGCAGGGAGGGGGCACTGTTACCGTCTAGGGGCCAGAGAATCGCACCTGAGCTGCCTGGGTCGAAGAGAGTGGGTTTTCCGCCCTGCACTGCACATGCTTCCCCTCCCTCCCCACCTCTCGGTAGCTCCCTGAAACGCAGGAAGAGCCTTTGACCAATGCTCTAAAACCGGGACAGGGGGACGTGGAAGCCAATTCCACGTCCCCCTGTCCCGTTCGCCGTGTGCTCAGCGCATCAGCCAGTCGAAGCTAGTCTTCATCAGCACGCTGCGGCTGTTGGGGGTCAGGCCCTCCAGGCCGAAGCCCATGGTCACCGTGCGGTACTTGCCCGCGTCGTTGATCACGATGGCCCCGGCGTTCTCGCCCGCGTTCTGCGCGGTCACGCGGGGACGCTGCGTCTGCGGCTGACCGCCGAACACCTGATTCAGAATGCCGCCGATCACGTTGGCGGCGAGGCGCTCGACCAGTCCCCGCGGGTCCTGGACCTTCTGCTGGGCGCGGCCCTTGTTGGGGTCCACCCGGATGCTCTGGGCGGTGATGGTGCCCGCGTTGGCGTTCGCGCTGCCCCAGGACGCGACCACCTGTGAGCCGTTCAGGTCGGCGATCACGTCGGGGTAGTACTGGTTTCCGGCGCTGCCCTGGGCGTTGAGGGTAAAGGCGGTGTTGCCGAACGCGCCGCTCGTGACGAGCTTGGGCGTGCCGCTGCTGTCCGCCACGAAGCGGGTCTTGAGGGTGCTGCGGTAGAAGTCGCCTGCCCCGATGTCGTAGCCGATGTCCTGGCCGGTCAGCAGCAGGCGCCCGCCGCCGGCGAGGTACTGCCGCAGCGTGTTCTGATCCGCCGCCGTGAGGGTGTTCTGGTACTGCTCGCCGGTCGCCCAGACCACGATGTCGGCCCGCTGCATCTCGCTGAGGGGCACGGCGCCCATCGTCTGCGTGTTCCAGACGAAGGCCCCGCCGCTGGCCGCGTTCGCCTTGATGGCGTCGCGCAGCGCGCCGGTCACGTCCGCGCCCTGGCCCATGTCGTCATCGACCAGCAGGACGGTGGGTTTCTTGCTGCCGCTGGGGGCGGGGGTCGGCGTGGGGGCCGGAGCCGGTGTTGGGGCCGGGGCGGGTGCAGGCGTGCCCGCCGAGTTCTTGACGAAGCAGCCCTTCGTCACGCCTTTGGCCGGGTCGTTGTTGCCCCACTCCTGGACCGTGCAGACCAGGTTGGGCGAGGCGTCGTTGGTGCCGTAGACGTAGCGCCCCGCCGTCCCGAAGGCCACCGCCTTGTTGGCGACGTTGGTGCAGGTGCCGCCCTCCACCGCGCAGAGGGTATAGCCGCTCGGCCCCGTGGGTTGTGCGGCGGGAGGGGTGGGGGCTGGGGTTGGCGTGGGGGCCGGAGTGGGCTTGGGCGCAGGCGCTGGAGTTGGGGCAGGCGCCGGGGTGGGCGTGGGCGCTGGTGTGGGGGCAGGTGCCGGGGTCGGCGCAGGTGTGGGCTGGCTGCCCCCCGCGTTCACCCCGAGTTTGCCCAGCGCGCCGGGCACGCTGATCAGCCCGTAGCCGACGTTGTTGTTCTTGCTGCCGGCGTTGCTGGCACTGGTGTACAGCGCGTTCTTGATCGCGTCCACGCCCGTGCCCGGCTTGGCGCTGAGCAGCAGGGCCACCGCACCCGCCGCGATGGGGCTGGCCTGGCTGCTGCCGCTGAGCGCGCCGTACTGCCCGTTCGGGAAGGTGCTGGTGATGGCGACACCGGGTGCGGCGATGTCGGGCTTCACGAACACGCCGTTGATCTGGCCCTGCCACGCGACCGGCCCCCGGCTGCTGAAGCTGGCCACCTGCCCATTCTGGTCCACCGCGCCCACGCCGATGGCGTCGGGGAGGTTACCGGGGCTGCCGGTGCTGGCGCTGCTCGGCCCGAAGTTGCCGATGGCGAAGACTGGCACCACGCCCGCCTTGATCATGTTCTGCACGGGCACGATGAACTCGTCGTAGGTGCCGGGAATGCCCAGGCTCATGTTCACCACGTCCGCGCCGTCGTCGGTGTCGGCGTTGTTGTCGGGGTCCAGCACGTACTGCATGCCCGCGATCACCTGCGCGAAGGTGCCCTCGTTGTTGGGCAGCACCAGCGCGCTGATCAGCTTGGCCTCGGGCGCCATGCCGACGTTCTTGCCGACCAGCAGGCCCGCCGTGTGGGTGCCGTGATTGACCGTGTCGTGGGGCTGGCTCTGCACGCGGTCGCCGTCCGCGTTGAACTCGGCGTAGGCGGCCAGCCGTCCGGCGAGTTCGGGGTGGTTCGGGTCGATCCCGGTGTCCAGGTGCCCGATGCGGATATTCTGGCCCCGGAAGCCCGCCGCCCAGGCCGCAGGCGCGCCGACTTTCTGGAGGTGCCAGGGTGTTCCGGCAGGTGCACTGGCCGCACTCAGGGCCACCGCGCGCGGCACCTGCACCTTGAAGTTCTCGAAGATGGATTCCACGAAGGGCAGCGTCGCCAGCACCCGCGCCTGCACCGGCGTCATGGGCAGGAAGATGCTCTGGTCGAGCCACAGCTGCGTGGCCTTGCCCGAGTTGACCGCCTGGGTGATGAACCCGCCCGCCGGGCCGAGCTGCGCGAGCCGTGAGGAAAGCTGCTGGCGGGCCGTCTTGAACAGCGCCCGCCCGCGCGCGTCGTTGGCGAACTTGAAGCGCACGATCACGCCGACGGTGCTCTGATCCCCGCGTTTGGCACGCTCCAGCAGGGTCGGTGACAGCACCGCCGCGCCCGCCGTGGTCGCGCTCCCCAGCGTGAGGGCCGCACCGAGAAGCAAGATGGCCTTTGTTCTCTTCATGCCCCGCAGCCTAACGGGCCGTCCGTGACGCCCCCTGAAGGAGACGTGAGGAAGCCTTGAGGTGAGGTCAGGGGGTCGTCAGGCTGGTGGGGGGGTCAGCGGGCATAGCTGAAGATGATGGTGCCGTCGCTGATGACGCCGCGCAGCATGCTGAAGTGGGTGTACGTGAACACCACCTGATTGCCCGGAAGTTGCAGGAGCTGCAACTGGCTCTTGACGCCGTTCTGGGTCACGGGGCTGTTCCCCTTCACGTTCCACTCGAAGCCGCCGCGAATGTCGAGCGTGCGGTCGGGGGCCGTGCCGGGCGACACGGCGCGCGGCTTGCTGCCGAAGCCCTCGGGCGTGCGCAGTTCGCCGCTGTTCAGGTCCAGCACCAGCCCACGCAGCGTGCCGTTCAGGCCGGGCGCGTCCCCGAACTTCAGCAGGTTGCCTTCACGGACCACGTTGAGGCGGGCCGTCTTGCCGGTCGGCGTCAGGACAGGACGGAACACCACGTAGCGCCGGAACTCCTCCTGGGTGATGCCCAGCCGCGCGTCGTATTCCAGCGGCTCGCCCTTGGCGGCGCTGAGCATCAAGGCGCGCAGGGCGTCGCGGCTGCCGCCCACCGTCGTGACCCGCTGCTGCAACTCCACGAAAGCCAGGCTGGGCCGCTGTTCCATCAGCTGCACGACCTGTCCCGGCTGGGGCAGCAGGGCCGCCAGCCTGCCCTGCCAGCCGGGCGAGAGTGTGGCGGCGAGCGGCGTCGCGGTGGACCTGTCCATCACGCCTACTCCGCCAACAGCGAGCAGGGTCAGGAGGGGAGCGCGCAGGGCCTTCATGCCGAGCGTGAGCATACGGCGGGCGGGTGAGAATTCCCCGTTTCCCGCCTGACGCCCGCTGAGAAAGGCGTCAGGTGCCCGTCACGTTCTGGCGGGCACCCGGGGGCAGAGCGGGGAAAGGTTAGAGCATTTGTCCGAATTACACCGTTGGAGGGAAAGCGCCTCCAACGGTTCCATTCTCCCAAACGCTCTCCCTATTGCACTCGCTCCGCTCGGTCAAAAAGTAAGGTCTCTTTTTGACAAATGCTCTAGGCCTGAGGGGTTACGCCTTGCCGACGCTCCCCAGCACGCGCAGCTTGTGCTCGATGACCTGACTCATCAGGTCGCGGGCGGGGCCGAAGATCTTGCGGGGGTCGAACTCCTTGGGGTTTTTTTGCAGCACCTCGCGCACGCCGGTCGTCATGGCGAGGCGCAGGTCGGTGTCCACGTTCACCTTGGCGATGCCGAACTGGGCGGCCTGTTGCAGGTCCTCGTCGGCGATGCCCGCCGCGTCCCCGATCTCGCCGCCCGCCGCGCGGAAGCGCTGCACGATCTCGGCAGGCACGCCGCTGCTGCCGTGCGCGACCAGCGGGATGGGGAGCAGCTCACTGATGCGCTTGATGCGCGCGTGGTCGATAAAGGGCCGCCCCTTGCCCTTGTACGCCCCGTGGCTGGTCCCGATGGCGATGGCGAGGTAGTCGGTGCCGGTCTGTTCCACGAACTGCACGGCCTCCTCGGGATCGGTCAGGAAGGCGTCCTTCTCGTCCACCACGACGTGTTCCTCGATGCCGCCCAGGCGACCGAGTTCGGCCTCCACGCTGATGCCCATCGCGTGCGCGGCCTCGACCACCCGGCGCGTCTCGTGGACGTTCTCCTCGAAGGGATGGTGCGAGGCGTCGATCATCACGCTGGTAAAGCCCATCTTGATGGCCCCCAGCGCACTGTCGTAGCTCGACCCGTGGTCGAGGTGCAGCGCGACAGGCACGGTGGCGCGCTGGGCCAGATCGATCACGATGTCGGCCAGGTCCTGCCCGCCGTACTTGATGGCCCCCTCGCTCATCTGCACCATCACGGGCGACCGCAGCCGCTCGGCGGTGTGGATGATGGCCTGGGTGATCTCCATGTTGTTGGTGTTGAACGAACCGACGGCGTACTTGCCCGCGCGGGCGGGAATCAGGATGTCGTTACCGGTGACGAGCATGGTGGAGCCTCCTTTGACGGGTCCCACTTTACCCAAAAGGGTCCGGGCAGAGCGCCCGCCGCCCAGGCGGGCCGGGGGTAGGATGACGGCATGACGACTTCTGCCCCCGTCCTGCCCCCGGTGGACTTCACGGCGCGTCTGGCGGGCCGGGCGCAGCGCATGACGGCCAGCGCCATCCGCGAGATCCTGAAAATCACCCAGGAACCCGACGTGATCTCCTTCGCGGGCGGCCTCCCGGCCCCGGAGCTGTTTCCGCTGGAGGACGTGCGCCGCGCGACCGACACGGTCCTGACGCGCTACGGCCCGGCGGCCCTGCAATACTCCACCACCGAGGGGCACCTGCCACTGCGCGAGTGGATCGCGGCCCGCGCGGGGATCACGCCCGCGCACGTGCAGATCGTGACCGGCAGCCAGCAGGGGCTGGACCTGCTGGGCAAGATCCTGATCGACGAGGGCGACGTGGTGCTGGTCGAGGCCCCCACCTACCTGGGCGCGCTGCAATCCTTCCAGCCCTACGGCCCGCGCTACGTCGAATTGCCCACCGACGAGCACGGCATCGACACGGACGCGCTCGAAGAGGTGCTGCAAAGCCAGCCGGCCAAGCTGCTGTATGCCGTGCCCAATTTCCAGAACCCCACCGGGCGCACCCTCAGCCTGGAACGCCGCCGCCGGTTGCTGGAACTGACCGCGCAGTACGGCGTGCTGGTGCTGGAGGACGACCCCTACGGCAAGCTGCGCTTCACGGGCGAGGACCTGCCCAGCCTGTACGAACTCGGCCTGGAGCGGGCGGGCGGCGACCCCGAGCGCAGCCACGTCATCTACTCCAGCTCCTTTTCCAAGACGCTGGTGCCGGGCCTGCGTGACGCCTGGGTGCAGGCCGCCCGCCCCCTCATCGAGAAGCTGGTGCAGGCCAAGCAGGGGGCCGACCTGCACACGCCGACCCTGAACCAGATGATCGTCGCGGAACTGGTCCAGGACGTGCTGCCGCGCCAGATCGAGACGGTCAAGCGGGCCTACGGCGAGCGGGCGCGGGACATGGTAGCCCGCATTCAGGAACATTTTCCGCCCGAAGTGAGCTTTACCACCCCCGAGGGCGGCATGTTCCTGTGGGTGACGGTGCCGGAGGGCCTCGACACGGTGCCCCTGCTGGCGCAGGCGGTGGCGCGCAAGGTGGCCTTTGTGCCCGGAAGCCCCTTCTACGCGCTGGGCGGCGGCGCGAACACCATGCGCCTGAGCTATTCCAGCGCCACGCCGGAGCAGATCGGCACCGGCATCCGGGCACTGGGGGAGACGATCCGGGCGGCGATGGATTGAGGGGAAGCGGGGCGTGGGACGCAGGAAAGAATCCTTTGGCCGTCCCCCGCGTACTATCATCTCCCCCGATGATCCCTGAAGCCCCCCTGGGCGTGTTCGACACTGGTGTGGGCGGCCTGAGCGTGCTGGCCGAATTGCGGCGCAGTCTGCCCCATGAGAGCTTCCTGTATCTGGCCGACACCGCCCACGTCCCTTACGGCGCGCGGACGGACGAGGACATCCGTTCGCTCACGGCCCGGGCGGTGGCGGCACTGCACGCGCGGGGCGCGAAGGGCGTGGTGGTGGCCTGCAACACGGCCAGCGCCTTCAGCCTGACGCACCTGCGGGAGCGGTACCCCGACATGCCGATCATCGGGCTGGTGCCTGCGGTCAAGCCGGCGGTGGCCGCCACCCGCTCGGGCGTGGTGGGCGTGCTGGCGACGCCGGGCACCCTGCGCGGCACCCTGCTGCACGACGTGATTCGCCAGTGGGCCGAGCCGGCCGGGGTGCGCGTGCTGACCCAGGTGAGCGCCGAACTGGTGCCGCTGGTGGAGGCGGGGCAGGCGAACAGCGGGCGGGCGCGGGCCGTGCTGCGGGAGGTGCTGACGCCGCTGGCGGAGGCCGGCGCCGATCAACTGGTGCTGGGTTGCACGCACTATCCCTTTCTGGCGGACAGCATCCGCGCGGCGTTCGGGGACACGTTCGCGCTGGTGGACAGCGGCGCGGCGGTCGCCCGGCATACCCGCAACGTGTTGCAAGGGGCGAACCTGCTGCGCGGGGAAGGAGGGCCGGGCGGCGTCACCTACCTCGTGACGGGGGACCCGGCCGCCGCGTGCCCGGTGATCGCCACCCTGACCGGCGTGAGCGGGCAGAATGTCACGGTGCAGCAGGTGACCACTTGACCCGCCCCCTTCCCCCCCGCGAGGGCCGCGACGCCCTGACGCCCCGGCCCCTCAGCGTGCAGCGCGCCGTCAATCCGCACGCGCCCGGCAGCGCCCACCTCAAGCTGGGCCGCACCGAGATTCTCGCCACCGTCAGCGTGGAGGACAAACCCGCCCCGCACATGCGCGGCAAGAAGGAAGGCTGGCTGACCGCCGAGTACGCCATGCTCCCGCGCGCCACCACCGACCGGCAGGCCCGCGAGCGCAACCTCCAGAATGGCCGCCGCCACGAGATTCAGCGCCTGCTGGGCCGGGCGCTGCGGGCCAGTATCGACCTGCGGCACTTTCGCAACCAGACGCTGTACGTGGACTGCGACGTGCTGGTCGCGGACGGCGGCACGCGCGTCGCCAGCATCCTGGCCGGGTACGCCGCGCTGCACGACCTCGCCGACCGGCTGATCCACGCGGGTAAGCTCACCGAGTGGCCGCTGACGCACGTGGTGGGGGCCGTCAGCGTCGGTCTGGTCGGCGACGAACTGCGCGTGGACCTCGACTACGCCGAGGACAAGGTCGCCCGCGCCGACCTGAACGTGGTCGCCACCGACGCGGGCCTGCTGATCGAGGTTCAGGGCGGCGCGGAGGAAGGCCCCATCACCCACGCCGAGTATGTGCGGCTGCTCACGGTGGGCGTGGAGGCGACCGGGGGCCTGCTGCGCGAGTTGAACCGGCAGTTGTAGGCGCGTGGAAACGGGCAGAGGCGGCGGGAGACGCGCTAGTCTTTTCAGGCCGCCCCGGCCCGCCTCATTCCGTGAGGTACACTTCCCCCACCCAAAGGAGGCAGGCATGAGCGTGACGGGATTCATTGGACGGGCGCTGCTCGCGAGCATCTTCATCAGAAGTGGACTGAATCACCTTCAGGACCCTGACCCCATCGTGCGGGCGGCCAAGGGTGCGGAGATTCCCGAACCCGAACTCGCCGTGAAGGTCAACAGCGCCGTGATGCTGGGCGCGGGCGCCATGCTCGCCCTGGGGGTCGCGCCGCGCCTGGCCAGCACCGCGCTGGCGGTGAGTCTGGTGCCCACCACCGTGATCGGCCACCCGTTCTGGGACAAGCAGGGGCAGGAACGGCACCATCAGCAGACCCACTTCATGAAGAATCTGGCGCTGTTCGGGGCATTGCTGGCGCTCGGCAGCCGGAAGTAAACCCGCAGCGCCTCTGGACCCCCGGCCCCCACCGGGGGCTTTTTTGGTCTGGGCCTGGGAACGGTCCCGCTGTGCCGGAGGTTACTGCGCCGGAGGTTAAAGGCAGATGGGGAAGGGCAGGCCGTCCGCCTCACGCGGGACGGGGAAGATGGGGCATGTCTGATCCCAAACGCGAGGAACACCTGGAGCAGCCTGACCTCGACCAGCACGACGTGATCGAGGAAGGGATGCAGGGCGGCACGGGCGACATGGACGCCAACGGCCTGGAAAAGAACTTCGACCGGGAGGAGAAGCTGGGCGAGCTGCGGGACAACCTGGCGGACGTGACGGCTCCGGGGGAAGGCCGTCAGGACAGCCCCTAACCCGTTTCTCCGCACCGCCACACAGCGCCGTCACGCCGGGTTCCGCTTCCAGGGTGTGGCGGCGCTTCTCTGGAGAGGGCCGCCCTCCCTCAACGCTCCAGCCCTCAAAGCTCCAGGCCGCCCGGCGTGGTCAGGCTCGCCGGAATCGCCGTGACCAGCACCTCGTATTTGCCCGTCACGAAGACCTTGAAGCCGTGTTTCTGGAGACCCCGGCGGGCGGCGCTCACGTCGGCCATCAGCAGGCTGAGGTCGGGGCGGGCGAAATTGCGCATGCGGGCGCCGTAGCTCAGGTGCCCGCCCAGATAGCGGGCGTTCGGGAAGCCGAGAATCAGGCCCCCCGCAGGTGTCAGATGCTCGCGGCGCAGGGCGCGCAGCAGCAGATCCTGGCGGACTCCGGGGCTTTGCAGCAGGCTGAGCGCCAGCACCAGATCGAAACGGCCCAGGTCGGGGGCGGGCAACGTGTTCACGTCCAGCGCGAGAAACGTCGCTTCCGCATGGCGGGCGCGGGCTGCGGCCAGGGCCGTCTCGTCCAGGTCGAGGCCCACCACCCCGAACGTCCTGTGCGGAAAGGCGAGCGGCAGTGCCCCCAGTTCCCGGCCCGTGTTCACCCCCAGCGCCAGCACACGCCCGCCCGCCGGGGGGTTCACACGGCGCAATGCCTCGACCAGCGTGACCAGGAAGACGGGGTCTTCGAGCTTGTCCACCCGCGCCCAGTCGCCGCCCGCGCCGTACCCGCCGGCATCGGGGGCAGGCGCAGGCGCGTAGGACCGCAGGCGCACGGTGACGCGTCCTTCCCCGGCCCGTTCCGGCGTGAGCAGGTGCGCGCCCAGCAGGTCCGCGAGGTCGGCCCAGGCCTGCCAGGGGCGGTGAAGGCCCTGCGGGGTGCTTTCGCCCGCGTAGAGGCCCAGCCCCAGGTCGGGGTCGGGCACCGTGAAGGCGACCTCGCCCACTTCGGTGAGGGCGGCGCGCACGGCGGCGAGGATCACGCTGAGGGGTTCGTGGGTGAAGTGGAGGGGGGTTGGCGGCATGGAAGGGGAACAGCGCGGGAGTCAGTAACCCCGGTGCGTGACCTGTGCCCCCTGGCCCGCCAGCCAGTCGGTGACTGCGCCGACCGCCGCCTTCACCCCCGGCGTGATGATCGGGCCGCCGAAGCGCGAGAGCCGGACGAGGTGGCGGCCGTCTTCCCGCGCGGTGATGCCGATCAGGACTTCCTGCGTGAGTTCGCCCTCCACCACATGCGCCAGCATCACCCAGCCGTCTTGCTTGAGGCTGCGGCACAGGTCCAGCAGGACAACCGTCCAGCCCGCCGCATCTTCGCGGGTCTGGCCGCCGCGTGCCGTCTGTTTGTGAAAGGCGGTGGGGTCGAAATGGGGGGGCAGGGTCAGGATGGCGTGGGGCACGGCGGGGGAATCCTCCGGGTCAGGGTAACGGGCGATGGTGCCGTGCGGCACGTGGGGGTGCCGGGTAGGCACGAAGCGGGCATGGTTGGCGCCCAGGCCGAGGTCGCGCCACTTCAGGGCGTACTTGGTTTCGAGCGCGGCGGGCGGGGTGCCGGTGCGTTCGGTGCGCATGACCCCGCTGGCCTCCGCCTCCCGGCAGGCGAACTCGAAATATTCGTCGTGGTCGGTGGTGAGCAGCACGGCCCCGCCGGGTTTCAGGCGGCTGGCGGCCAGCCGGAAGAAGGGCGCGCGCAGCAGGCGGTGTTCCTCGTGCCCGGCCTTGGGCCAGGGGTCGGGAAAGTTCACCACAAGGGCGTCCAGGGCACCTTCCGGCACCACCTCCCGGATCAGGGGCAGGGCGGGCAGTTTGGTCAGCACGGCGTTGGCCAGCCCCGCCGCGCGCAGCCGCCGTTCCGCCTTCAGCAGCGAGACGCCGCTGAGTTCCACGCCCAGGTAATTCGGCGCTTCCGGGAAGGTCGCCGCGTGGTGCGGCCAGAAGCGGCCGTCGCCAAAGCCCACCTCCAGCACCCAGGGCCGCCCGGGTGTAGCGGGGTACAGGCGCGCGGCGCTGTCGGGAAAGTGGAAGTCCGAGAGGCGGAAGATCACGCGCCCCCTCCGCACAGTTCGTCCGCGAGGCGCGCGGCGTCGGTCAGCACCGAGGCGTAGGTGTGGTCGCCGGGCGTGCAGCGGCCCAGGGCATACACCCGGTCGAAGCGCAGCAGGCGAAAGCCGCCGAGTTCCGCGGGCGCGGGCGTCAGGAAACGCACGTCGTACGGCGGTGCCCCCTCCACGCCGGCCGCCGTCTGTTCGCCGCCGATCAGCCATACGCCCGCACGGGCCAGGTCGTCGGCCAGGAAATCGTAGGCGACTTCCGAGAGCCGTCCGGCGTCCTCCAGGGTGTCCCCGATCAGGAGGCGGCCTTTCAGGAAGGCACCGACCGCCAGCACGGCTGCGCGGGCGTGCAGCGCCGGTCCCTCCCAGGTCGCCAGGGTCACCTGGCCGTCCGCCTCGTCGAGGGCCGTGACGGTGCTTTGCAGCAGGTGAATGCCCGCCGCCCCCTCCAGGGCCGCTTTCAGGTGCCGGTGAAAGGTCCAGCCGTCGGTGTCGGGCGCGATCTGCCGGGCGACCTGCGCGAACATGCTGCCCGCCGGAAACGCCGTCTCCCGGAGGGTCGGCTGATACAGGTTGCCGAGGTGATCGAGCGCCTGGGACACCAGCAGCACGTCCCGCCCGGCCCGGGCGAGCCGCCACGCGAGTTCCGTGCCGCCGAGGCCCGCGCCGATCACCGCCACGTCGTACAGGTGCCCCGGCTGCGGCTGGCTGCGGGGCTGGAGAGGTCCGAACATCAGAGGCGAAGTTTAGAGCATTTGTCCGAATGACACCGCCCTGGGGAAAGCGCCTCCAACGGTTCCCCAACTCTCCTTCGGAGCTTGGCAAGTCCCAAACGCTCTCCCTCTTGCACTCGCTGTCTTGGGCATCGTCGTGAACGGACGCGCAGGAGCACGCCACGCCTCCAGAACGGACGGTCG
The DNA here is from genome assembly GCF_000599865.1 of Deinococcus phoenicis. Classification (GTDB taxonomy): domain Bacteria; phylum Deinococcota; class Deinococci; order Deinococcales; family Deinococcaceae; genus Deinococcus; species Deinococcus phoenicis. Next base: position 57,980 of record NZ_JHAC01000004.1, read on the forward strand.
GTCAGAACGGACGCGCTTGAGCCAGCCTGCCCTCCCCTTGAGGACGCCTTCTTGGGCAAAACGGCACCCGGATGGGGCCTGCCCGCTGCCCGCCCGCTCGGTCAACAAGAAGCTCTCTTTTTGACAAATGCTCTAACGCAGAAGAACGTCGGCGCAGGGCCGTCAGGACGCCGCGGCGTCCTGAAGCAGGTCTTCCAGGGCGGCCACCACCCGGGGATCGAACTGCGCGCCGGCCTGCGCCCGAATCTCCTGAAGCGCTTCGGCCAGGGTCCAGGCCCGCTTGTAGGGCCGTTCGCTGGTCAGGGCGTCCAGCACGTCCGCGACGGCCACGATGCGCCCACTCAGGGGAATGGCCTCGCCCGCCAGGCCCCGGGGGTAGCCCTGGCCGTCCCAGCGTTCGTGGTGGGTCAGGGCGATCTCCTGCGCTGCCCGGACCAGCCGGGAAGCCCCTTTGGCCAGCAGGCTGGCCCCCAGTTCCGTGTGGGCCTGGACCACCCGGAATTCCTCCGCCGTCAGGCGGCCCGGCTTCAGCAGGACGGCGTCGGGCACGCCGATCTTGCCCACGTCGTGCAGGGGCGCGGCCCGCTCGATCAGCGTGACCTCGTCCTCGGCCAGCCCCAGCCGCCGGGCGAGGCCCGCCGCGGTTGTGGCCACCCGCTGCACGTGCTCGCCGGTGTTGTCGTCGCGCAGTTCCCCCGCGCGGGCCAGGCGCGCCAGCACTTCCAGCTGCGCCTCCTCGACCTCCTGGGTGCGCTGCCGGACCAGGGCTTCGAGCGCCGCGTTCTGTTCCCGGATGGTGGCTTCCGCCGCCTTGCGGTCGGTGATGTCCAGCACGGCGCCGATCAGTCCCTGAATCTGGCCCTGACTGTCGCGGTACACGCTCTTGGCCGACAGGAACGTCCGGTGGCTCCCGTCGGGCAGCAGGTCCGTGACCTCGTAGCTGAGCGTTTCCCCGGTGGTCAGGACGTGTGTGTCACGCCTCAGGGACGTCTGGGCCGTCATCGCCGGAAAGAGTGCCGCGTCGTCCTGCCCCAGGATCTCCTGAACCGGTCGGCCAATGCGCGCGGCCCCGGCGGCGTTGATCATCACGTAGCGGCCCGCCGTGTCCTTGACGAAGATGCTTTCCGGCACCCCGTCCACCACGGCCTGCAAGAGGTTATGGCTGGTGATGAGGGCTTCCTGGGCCGCCTTCTGCGCCGTCAGGTCCCGCAGGTAGGCCGTGAACAGGCGGTCCCCCTCCAGCCGGAAGGGCGTGATCGCCAGCTCGCAGGGAAATTCCTCGCCGCTGCGCCGCCGCGCGGGCACCTCCAGCCGCTGTCCCAGGACCGGCCCCTCTCCGGTGCGGAGATAACGCGCCAGCCCCTGCCGGTGGCCGGTTCTCAGGCGTTCGGGGATAATCAGGTCGCTGAGGTCGCGGCCCAGCACCTCGTCCCGGGTGTACCCGAACAGCCGCTCGGCGGCCGGGTTCCACTCCTCGATCAGCCCCCGGACGTTCATGGTGATCACCGCGTCCAGCGCCGAGGTCAGCACGGCTTCCCGGAGCTGTTCGCTGCGGCGGCGTTCGTTCAGGGCGCGCCGCAGTTCGAGTTCACTCACCACCCCAGCCGCCAGGTCGCACAGGATGCCGCATTCCTCCGGCGTGAGGGGCGGGCGGGGCAGGGTGTCCATCACGCACAGGGTGCCGAGCGCGTACCCGTCCGGCGTCAGCAGGGGCGCGCCCGCATAGAAGCGCAGGTGGTGCGGTCCCGTGACCAGGGGATTTTCCGCGAAACGCGGGTCGCGCGAGGCGTCCGGAACCACCAGCACCTCGCCCAGGGCGACGGTATGGGGACAAAAGGACACCGAGCGGTCTGCCTCACGCAGATCGGTGCCGATGCAGGCCTTGAACCACTGCCGGTCCTCGTCCGTCAGGGACACCATGGCGATGGGGGCACGCAGCAGCTGGGCCGCCAGCCGCACAACGCGGTCGAAGGCCGCTTCGGGAGGCGTGTCGAGGACCGCGTAGCGCCTCAGCGCCTGGAGCCGCCCGGCCTCCCGGATGTCCCCGGGTGCACTCGCCGTGAATGGGCTTGAGGGAGAGCCAGCCATGCTGCCGTTAGCCTACGGGGCCTCTTCTTGCCGAACCCTGACAGGCGTCCGGTCCCGGACTGGCCGGGCTGCCGGACAGAGAAGGGCAGGTAAAGACGGGGGAAGGCGGGTTGCGCGCTCCGGGAAAGCCGGTTCACCGGTCCGTCGTCACCGTGTAGGTCCCGTCCGCGCTGCCCGTAAAGGTCACGGTGCCCTGCCGGTCGGTGCGGTAGATGCGGACGCCGTTGTGCTTGTAGAGGTCCAGGGCCGTCTGCGTGGGGTGGCCGTAGTTGTTCTCGCCCACGCTGATGACCACATTCTCGGGGCGCACGGCGGCGAGCCAGGCCGGATGGTCCCCGTTCGCGGCCCCGTGGTGGATGCTCTTGTAGACCTGGAACGGTCCCTCGACCTCGGGACGGCGCTCGGCCAGCCAGGCCTGGGTTTCGGGCTTCTCGCTGTCGCCGGTCATCAGGGCGCGGAAATCGCCGAACTCGATCCGCACGCCGACGCTGTTGTCGTTCTGGTCGTCCCCCATTCCCGCAGGCGGCGCGATCACGCGGACCTTCACGCTGCCCAGCTTGATGACCTGATTGTTGGCCTTCTGGAAGGTGGTCCCGGCGTCCTTGAGCGCCGTCACCAGCCGGTCCCAGGTCTGGGTGGTCCCGGCCAGGCCGTTGTTGATGAAGAGCCTGGGCCGGGCCTGCTGCGCGGCGGGAACCAGGCCCGCGATGTGGTCCGCGTCGGCGTGGCTGGCGATCATCAGGTCGAGCCGGTCCACGCCGTAGGTCTGGAGGTAGCCTGCCAGCCTGGAGGGGCTGCGGCCCCCGTCGTACAGCAGCGTCTTGCCCTCGGGGCTGCGGACCAGGACCGCGTCGCCCTGCCCCACGTCCAGAAAGCGGATGACGACCTGCCCGGCGGGGACCTCGGTCTTCCCGTCCCCGCCTTTCTTGTCCCCCCCACCGAAGAGGCCGCCCCCGGCGCAGGCCGCGAGGCCGGTGGTCAGCGCCAGCACCAGCAGCCCCAGCAGGTCCGAGGGGCTGGGGCCGCCCCGGCGCGCATTCCCCCCGGCCTGTGCCCCCCTGGCCCGGGACCCTTTGGAGGCAGGGGCTTTGGACGGGGAGCTTTTGGACCCCCTGGCGGAGGCCGCGCGGGGGCGGGCCGCAGTCTGGCGTGCGGGGGCCTTGCGGGAGGAAGGCTTTTTCTCACTCATAGATTGATCTCCTCACCGTCCTCGGGGAGCCGGTTCAGGGCCTCCAGACGTTGCTGGGCACGCTCGCGGCGGGCGCGGGTCTCGGCGGGCAGCACCTGGACCGTCACGCTGCCAGGGCCGTCCAGAAGGGCCAGCACGTCCCCCTCCCGCACCCCTGGCGGCAGGACGTGCAGCGGCAGGTCGAAGGTGAGGCCGCCCTCCCGTTCTATGCGCGCCACCCGGCCCTGTGGGCCGTCCTCGATGCCGTCCACCGTCCAGCGTTCCCGCGGTCCTTGCTCGCCGTCCTTCACGCCCCCAGCGTAGCGCGCTGCCGGCCCAGCTGCTGCCGTGCCACACTGCGCCCATGCGGCACGACCTGACCCTGCAAGACGGTGACCTGACCCTGCGGCCCCTGACGGAAGCGGACATTCCGGCCCTCTGCGCGCTGGCCGGGACCTGTGCGGACGAGCTGCGCCTGATGGGATCGCCCCCGCACCAGGCGGCCTACTACTGGGCGGCGCTGGACGCCCCCGACCAGTTGCCCTTCGTGGTGGAGGTGGGCGGCGAGCTGGCCGGCAGCACCCGTTATGGCGACATCCGCACCGCGCACAGCGGCCTGGAAATCGGGTGGACCTGGCTGCACCCGCGCTGGCACGGCTCGGGCGTGAACCGGCGGATGAAACGGCTGCTGCTGCAACACGCCTTCGGGGACCTGGGGATGGCGCGCGTGCAGATCAAGACCGACAGCCTCAATGTTCGCAGCCAGCGGGCCATCGAGAAGCTGGGCGCGGTGCGGGAAGGCGTGCTGCGCGCGCACATGCGCCGCCCGGACGGCAGCCTGCGCGACACGGTGATGTACTCGGTCACGCGGGAGGACTGGCCGGAAGTTCAGCGCCACCTCGGCGGGGACGGAGACGCTGGGGACGGCGGGGAACGCTGAGGGCGGCCCTCAGGGCAGGGGCGGCACATGTTCTTGCAGCAGGGCCGTGATGACCCGGCAGAACTCGGCGAACCTCACGGGTTTCATCAGGTAGGCGGCGGCGCCCAGGGCCAGCGCGCGCCGCCGGTCGCCGTCGTCGCCGGAGCTGGTGAAGATCACGGCGGGGACCTCCAGCCGCTCCGCGCGCAGCGCCGCCAGCACCTCCAGCCCGCTCAGGCGCGGCATGTTCAGGTCGAGAATCACCAGCCGGGGCTGAGGCGCGTCCGCGTGCAGCCCCTCGCGGCGCAGGAACAACAGGGCCTCCTCGCCGTCGCGCACGAAATGCAGGTGGTGCAGCAGCCCGCAGTCCTCCACCGAGGCGCGGACCAGTTCCACGTCGGCGGGGTTGTCCTCGACGATCAGGACGTGGCCGGAGCGGTTCAAGCGTCCGCCCCGGCAGGTTGCCGGTCGCTGGGCACGGGGGCCGACGGCAACGTGAAGTGGAAAGTGCTGCCCACGCCGGGGGCACTCTCCACCCACATCCGCCCCCCGTGCTGCGCCACGATCTTCTGGCAGATGGCGAGGCCCAGCCCGCTGCCCTCGTAGCGGTCGCGGCCATACAGCCGCTGGAACATCTCGAAGATGCGCCCGAAGTACGCCTCCTCGATGCCGATGCCGTTGTCGCTGACCGTGAAGTGCTGCCAGTCCCCCTCGCGCACGGCGCCGACGGTCACCTCGGGCGCGACCCCCTCGCGGCGGAACTTCACGGCGTTGGCGATCAGGTTCTGGAACAGCTGCACCAGCCGGGGGGCATCGCCCTGCACGGTGGGCAGCTCCCCGACCACGACCCGCGCGCCCGCCTCCTGCAACGCCGAGTCCAGCCGCGCCAGGGCCTCCCTCAGAGGCGCGCCCATCTCCACCGGCTGCAGGGGCGCGAGGGCGGCATTCAGGCGCGAGAACACCAACAGGTCGTCCACCAGCGTCTTCATCCGCAGCGCGCCCAGTTCCACCGTGTGCAGGTACTGTTGCCCGCGTTCGTCCAGCACGTCGCCGTAGCGGCGGCCCAGCAGCCCCGCGAACGAGCCGACCGTGCGGATCGGTTCTTGCAGGTCGTGCGACGCGATGTACGCAAACCGCTCCAGTTCGGCGTTGCTGCGCTGCAACTCCTCGTTGGCCCGCCGCAGGGCGTCTTCTGCCCGCCGGCGCTCGGTCACGTCGCGCACAAAGCCGACCATCCGCAGGACGCGGCCCGCTTCGTCGCGGGTGAAGTAGCCGTCGTCCTCGACCTCCAGCACGCTGCCGTCCTGGCGCACCACCCGGAATCCCAGCCCGAAGGCCTCGCCGGTGTCCAGCACGCGCCCGATCTCGCGCGCGAAGGCGGCGCGGTCGTCGGGGTGGATCAGCCGTTCGGTCCAGTCCTCCAGGCGGCCCAGGAGTTCGCCCGCGCGGTAGCCGGTGATGTGTTCCAGCGCCCCGCCGTACAGGATCTCGTTCGTCGCGGGGTTCCAGTCGTAGATCAGCGCCCCGGCCCCCTGCACCGCCACCTCGTAGCGGTCGCGCCACTGCACCACCTCGCGGGCACGCTCGGCCACCCGCGTTTCCAGTTCCGCCGAGTACGCCTGTTCGCGTTCCAGGGCCGCGCGCCGCATCCGCGAGAGCGCCAGGTTCGCGCCCACCTTCGCCAGCAGTTCGCGGGCGCTGAAAGGCTTGACCAGGTAATCGTCCGCGCCCGCCGTCAGCCCCTGCACCCGCGCCTCCTCGCCCGCGCGGGCCGAGAGCATGATGACCGGCAGCTCGCGCGTGCGGGGGTCTTCGCGCAGCGCCCGCAGCAGCCCGAAGCCGTCCAGCCGGGGCATCATCACGTCGGTGATGATCAGGTCGGGGAGGCTCTCCGCCAGGGCCTCCAGCGCCGCCTGGCCGTCGGGCACCACCTGGACGTCGTGCCCCGGCGCGAGCAGCCGGGCGATGTACTCGCGCAGGTCGGCATTATCGTCCACCAGCAGCACCCGGCCCCGCTCGCCGGGAAGCGGCGCACGGTCCGGCCCGGCCAGCCCCTCGTCCGCCACGTCACGGTCGGGCGGGTCGGGCAGCCAGCGCAGGGCCTCTTCCACATACGGCAGGGCACCCACGGCGGTGGAGGTCTGCGAGCGCTCCGCCCCCAGCCGTTCACCCGGCAGGTGCGCCGTACCCAGCGGCAGGCGCACGGTGAAGGTGGTGCCCTGGCCTTCCACGCTCTGGGCCTCCACCCGCCCGCCGTGCAGTTCCACGATTTCCCGGACCAGCGCCAGGCCGATACCGGTGCCCTCGAAGGAGCGGCCCCGCTGGCCCTCCACGCGGTGGAAACGCTCGAAAAGCCGGGGCACCTCGCCCGCCGGGATGCCCACGCCGCTGTCACGCACCCGCAGCACCGCCTCACGGCCCTCCTGGGCCAGCGTCACGCGGATGTGGCCCGAGAGGGTGAACTTGAAGGCGTTGGACAGCAGGTTCAGCACCACCTTTTCCCACAGCTCCGGGTCCAGGTAGACGGGTTCGGCCAGGGGCGACACCTCGACCGTGTAGCCCAGCCCGGCCCGCTCCACCGCCGAGCGGAAGCTGCTCGCCAGGTCCGCCGTGACGGTGGCGAGGTCGGTGGGCACGTAGCTCGCCTGCGCGCGCCCGGCCTCCAGCCGCGAGAAGTCGAGCAGGGTATTGACCAGCCTCAGCAGGCGCAGGCTGTTGCGGTGCGCCATGTCCAGCACGCCGCGTTGCGCACCTGTCAGCGGCCCCGCGTCCCCGGTCAGCAGGTCTTCGAGCGGCCCCAGCATCAGCGTGAGGGGTGTGCGCAGTTCGTGGCTGGCGTTGGCGAAAAAGGCGGTCTTGGCGCGGTCGAGTTCGGCCAGGGCCTCGGCGCGCCGCCGCTCTTCCTCGTAGGCGTTGGCGTTGGCGAGGGCCGCCGCGATCTGTCCCACGAACAGGTCCAGAAACCCCCGGTAGCCCTCGTCCAGTGGCCGGTAGGGATTCAGGGCCGCGACAAACACGCCTGCCGGGCGCGTCTGCCCCGCCTGCGCGAGCGGCAGCACCAGCGCCTGAGTGGGGGGCCGGTCCCAGGGGCCGGGCGGCAGGGCGTCCGGGGCCGCGAGGTCCGTCAGGCGCGGCGTCAGGTCCAGAAACACGTCACACGCGGGGCAGGTGCCGCCCTGCTCCTCCAGGTTCAACACGCCGGGCGTGTGGCCCGTGCCCTCCCTGAAGCCGGGTGCGGCGGCCAGGCGCAGCGTCCCTTCCTCCCCCGGCAGGTAGACGAGCGCGAAGGGCAGGTCGTGGGTCCCCGGTCCCAGGCTGGTGCTCAGGGCGGCCAGCACCTCGTCCGGGGTCCGCGCCTCGCCGGTCCCGGCGGCCAGGTCGCGCAGCACGCGCAACCTCCGCTCGCCCACCACCCGCTCGCTTTCCTCGGTGACCACGCACAGCATGCCGGTCACCCGGCCGCTGTCGTCCGCCAGCGGACTGTAGGAGAAGGTGTGGTAGGTCTCTTCCGGATAGCCGCTGCGTTCCAGAATCAGGCGCAGGCCCTCGTCCCAGGTGGCCTCGCCGGTGTCCAGCACGTGCTCGATGCGCGGCCAGATGTCCTTCCAGATCTCGGCCCAGACCTGATCCGACGGGCTGCCCAGCGCCCAGGCGTCCTTGACGCCCAGCGTGGGGCGGTAGGCGTCGTTGTAGAAGAAGGTGAGGTCGTCGCCCCACAGCATCCACATCGCGAAGCGCGAGGTGAGCATGATGCGGACGGTGGTCTTGAGACTTTGCGGCCAGGTGTCCGGCGAGCCGAGGGGCGTGGCGGACCAGTCGAAGGTCCGCATCCGGGCGCTCATCTCGCCTGTTCCTGCAAAAATCTCGCGCGCGGCGTCCTGATCGGCTTGGGCAGGGTGCGACATTCCCCGCCAGAATAACGGGTCCGGGCGCGGCCTCCCCCAATGGGGGCAAGCGGGCACGGCACCTCAGCGAAATGGCCTACCCGCAGGCATTCCCCGCTCTTTTTCACCCTGAGCGCTTCCCTTTGAAAGGGGCGCGCGTCACAGTAGAGAGAAGAGAACCGTAGAGAGAGACGCCCCCATGCCCTTTGTGGTCCGCCGCTTCCCCCTCTCCCCGCTGGGCGATCCAGACCCGCCGCTGCCCAGACTGGCCGCTGCTCGGGGACACCCAGCCGAAAGGCCCACCCATGCTGAATGAAACGTTGGCCGCCGAAGTTCTCTCCCTCGCCCGCAGGGGCGGGGCCGACTTCGCCGAACTGTTCGTGGAAGACGCCGTCTCGACCACCCTGCGGCTGCACCAGGGCGAGGTGAAGGACGCCGGGGGCGGCAACCTGTTCGGCGCGGGGTTGCGGCTGCTGTACGGCCCCCGCGTGGTGTACGCCTACACCAACGACGTGACCCCGGCGGGCCTGCGCGACCTGGCGGATCAGGTGGCCCGTGCCCGCAGCGGCGCCGGCGAGGTGGGCCGCGAGGGAACCGGGGGCCTGGATTTCCGCCGGGTGGACGCCCCGCCGCTCTACGTGGCCCGTGAGCATCCGTTGCACACGGCCAAACGCGACAAGCTCGCCCTGATGCGCCGGGCGCACGGCGGCGCGGCGGGCGTCGGCTTTGTCGCGACGGTGGACGTGAACTACCTCGACCGGGTGCAGCGCGTGTTGATCGCCAACTCGGACGGCGTGTGGGCCGAAGATGAGCGGGTCTGGTCCCGGATCACGGTCAGCGCCATCGCCCAGGACGGCACGCTGCGCGAGACGGGCTTCTACGGGCCGGGGGCGGGGCAGGGCCTGGAGTTTTTCGATACCGTGACGCCCGAGAGCATCGGCGCGGAGGCGGCCCGCATCGCCAACGCGATGTTGCACGCGGGCTACGCACCCGCCGGAAAACTTCCGGTCGTGATCGGCAACGAGTTCGGCGGCGTGATCTTCCACGAGGCCTGCGGACACATCCTGGAGACGACCGCCGTCGAGAAGAACGCCAGTGTGTTCGCGGACAAGCTGGGCGAGAGCATCGCGCACGAGTCCGTCACCGCCATCGACGACGGCACCCTTCCCGGTGCCTGGGGCATGGTCACGGTGGACGACGAGGGCATGCCCGGCGAGCGCACCGTGCTGATCGAACGCGGCGTGCTGAAGGCCTTCATGGTGGACCGGGTGGGCGAACTCAAGACCGGCTACGCCCGCACCGGCAGCGGGCGGCGGCAGAACTACACCTTTGCCCCCGCCAGCCGCATGAGAAGCACCTTTATCGACAACGGCCAGGAGACGCCCGAGAGCCTGATTTCCAGCGTGGGGCACGGCATCTACGCCCGCAAGATGGGCGGCGGCAGCGTCACGCCCGGGACCGGCGACTACAACTTCGCCGTGCAGGAGGCGTACCTGATCCGGGGCGGGCAGATCGCTGAACCGTTGAAGGGGGCCTCGCTGGTCGGCAACGGCGCGCAGGACCTCAAGAACATCGTGGGTGTGGCGGGCGACCTCTCGCTGGGGCAGGGCATGTGCGGCAGCGTGTCCGGCTCCATCCCCACCGACGTGGGCCAGCCGCACATCCTGATTTCGGAAATCACCGTGGGAGGCCGCGCATGACCGAGATGACCGACACGCAACTCAGCCTCGAAGGCGCCCGCGCCTACCTGCTGGACCGTGCCCGTGAGCGCGGCGTGACGCTGGAGGTGTATGGCGAACGCCGCACCGCCACCGAGGTCGAGGCCTTTGGCGGCGAGGTGAGTGAATTCAAGCTCTCGGCGCGGCAGGGCGTGGCGCTGCGGGCGCTGGTGGGCGGGGCCTGGGGCCACAGCTTCACCGAGAACCTGTCCACGCCTGCGCTCGACCGGGCGCTGGACAGCGCGGTGGAAAACGCGGGGCTGGTCGCGCCGGAGCCGGGCGCGGGCCTGCACCACTGGCCCGCACCGCCCGCACTCGACCTGTACGGCGAGGGCCTCAGCGGCGTGACCGTCGAGCAGAAGGTGCAGGTGGCCCTCGACCTCGACCGCGCCGCGCGGGAGGCCGATCCCCGCGTGGTCAGCGTGCCCTACGGCGGCTACCAGGACGCCGACATGCAGGGCCTGGTGGGCAACACCGAGGGCCTGGACCGCGAGGCCCGCCAGCTCTACGCCCTGCACTACACCGCCCCCCTGGTCAGCGAGGACGGCCAGAACAAGATGAAGCCCGACTGGCAGTTCACCCGCGAATTCACCGAACTCGATCCCACCCGCACGGCCAGGGCGGCGGTCGAGAAGTCGCTGGCCCTGCTCGGCGCGAAACCGGCACCCAGCGGCACCTTTCCGGCCCTCATCGGCGGCGAGTGCCTGGGCGAACTGCTGGCCCTCTTTTCCGGCATCTTCAGCGGCAAGATGGTCGAGGAGGGCAAGAGTCCGCTGGCGGGCCGCCTGGGCGAGCAGGTCGCCAGCCCCCTCGTGACCCTGACCGACGACCCCACCCTGGTGCGCGGCCTGAACTCGCGCGCCTTCGACGCGGAAGGCTGCCCCAGCGTGCCCCTCACCCTGATCGCGGGGGGCCGACTGGCCGCCTTCATGCACAACGCGCAGACCGCCGCCCGCGCCGGGACGGTCAGCACCGGCCACGCCTCCCGCCAGGGTCTTCAGGGCACCGTCGGCGTGGCCCCCAGCAACCTGCGGCTGGAAGCGGGCGGGACGGACGCGGCGGCGCTCGCGGCAGGCCTCACGGGTCTGCACCTGACCGGTGTCTCGGGTGGGCACGCGGGCGCGAACCCCATCACCGGCGACTTCTCCCTTCAGGCCGAGGGCTTCTGGCTGGAGAACGGCGAAACTGCGCACCCGCTCGACGTGTTCACGGTCGCCGGAAATATCCTCGACCTGCTCGCGGGCATCGAGGCGGTGGGCAGCCACCTCCATGAAACGATGTACGCGGTGAGTGCGCCGGACGTGCGGGTGGGGGCGCTGGCGATGGGCGGGGCGTAGTGGCAACGCTCCAAAGTGAACGCCGCGCCCAGTCCGGGGGCGCGGCGTTGCTCTGCCGGTGTGGGATTCAGCCGCGCGTGTCTGCCCCGTCCCGCTGGGGCACCGCGCACTGCCCGTCCTCGCAGCCCTCGGCGGGGGTGCTCTGGCCCAGCAGGGTCAGGGGGGCGGGGTGGGTTTCGTTCCAGACCTGCTCCAGCGCGCCGCGCAGCACCTCGGCGGGCTGCGCGCCGCTCACGCCGTACTTGCCGCCCAGCACGAAGAACGGCACGCCGCTGATCCCCAGAGCCTGCGCCTGCGCCTCGTCCTGCCGCACGGCGTCGGCGTATTTGCCCGAGTCCAGCGCCGCCCGCACCTCGTCCGCGTCCAGGCCCACGTCCGCTCCCAGCCGCACCAGCACCTCAGGGTCGCCCAGGAACTCGCCTTCGGAGAGGTAGGCGCGCAGCAGGCGTTCTTTCATCGCGTCACCCAGGCCCCGCTGGGCCGCGAAGTGAATCAGCTGATGTGCCGCAAAGGTATTCGTCAGCTTCAGGTTCTCGAAGTGGTAGTCCAGGCCGTCCGCTGCCGCCACCCCGGTCATGTGGTCCATCATCTCCTGCGCCTGGGCCGCGCTGCGCCCGTACTTGCGGGCCAGACCGTCGCGCATCGTGACTGGACTCTGCACCGGGGCCGAGGGGTCCAGCTCGAACGAATGCCACACGACCTCCACCTGATCGCGCTGGGGAAAGGACGCGAGCGCCTGCTCGAAGTGCCGCTTGCCGATGTAGCACCACGGGCACGCGATATCCGACCAGATGTCCACGCGCAGCTTACCGGGGGCTGAAGGATCGAAAAGGGTCATGACGTTATTCTAAACCGGTTTAGAAAATAAAGCAAAACGGAAGCACATTTGCCGGGGAGGGGGCGAGGTCCCATTCCGCCGCCCCGCCGCCGCCTACACTTCCCGCATGACCCGCCACTTTGTCAAGCCCAGCGACGCCGAACTGCGCCAGAAGCTCACGCCCGAGCAGTACCGCGTGACCCAGCACGAGGGGACCGAACGCGCCTTTACCGGCAAATACTGGGACCACGGCGGGGAAGGCATCTACGTGGACGTGGTGTCCGGCGAACCGCTGTTCAGCTCCCTCGACAAGTACGACGCGGGCTGCGGCTGGCCCAGCTTCACCCGCCCTATTCCCGACGTGAACCTCACCGAGAACACCGACTACAAGATCGGCTACGCCCGCACCGAGGTCCGCTCCGGTCAGGCCGACTCGCACCTCGGCCACGTCTTCCCCGACGGCCCGCAGGAACACGGCGGCCTGCGCTACTGCATCAACTCGGCGGCGCTGCGCTTCGTGCCGCTGGAAAAGCTGGAAGAGGAAGGGTACGGCGAGTACCGGGGGCTGTTTAAGGGGGTCTGACGGTCAAAAGGTCCAACCGTCTAACGGCGCAACCCCCTGTCCTGCTTGGATGATCGAGCGGTCAGACAGTGAGACGGTCAGACCCTCTTCAGCGCCCCGGCGTGTGCTGGTCGTCGGGGATCGGGGAAGGAGCGACCTGATCGCCCTCGTCGGGAATCGCCGCGCCCGCTTCCTCGTTGCCGGGGGTGCCCGTCTGCCCCGCCCCGCCCGCGCCGGTGATGCCCGTCTCCTGCCAGCGCTCCTGCTGCTCGATGTAGCCTTCCTGCATCTGCTCGGCCTCGTTGCCGCCCTTCCGGTTGTCGGTCATAGGCCGAGGGTAGGGGAGAGCCGCGCGGGGTGGGTGTGCCGCCTGTCAAGCCGGCCTTTATCCGGGTCAGGCTTTTGCCGCCGAGGAATGCCGGACAATCGCGGGACGAGGTGACACCCATGACGGAAAGACGCGGAAGGGAGAACGCGGACCGCCTCACCGCGCGGCCCCGCCCACTGGAGCAGGTTCCGGGTGAACGCGGCCTGCATTCCCTCAACTTCGGGGGGCAGCGGGACGGCCTGCTGTACGTGCCCGATGCCGACCTGTCCCGTCCCCTGCCCCTGGTCGTGATGCTGCACGGCGCGGGGGGGAATGCCCAGCACAGCCTCGCGCCGCTGCTGGAGCGCGCCGACGCGCACGGCCTGCTCCTGCTCGCGCCCGAATCGCGCTCATCCACCTGGGACGTGATTCACGGCGGCTTCGGCCCGGACGTGGCCTTTATCGACCAGGCCCTTGACCTGGTGTTTGGGCACTACCCGGTGGACCCTGCCCGCATCGTGCTGGAGGGCTTCTCGGATGGGGCCTCCTACGCGCTCTCGCTGGGACTGGGCAATGGCGACCTGTTCACGCACATCCTGGCCTTCTCGCCCGGATTCATGGCCCCCGCCGGGCAGGTTGGCGCCCCGCGCATCTTCATCTCGCACGGCACCCACGACCGCGTTCTGCCCATTGACCGTTGCAGCCGCGTCATCGTGCCCCAGCTCCGGCGGGCCGGGTACGACGTGACGTATCTGGAGTTCGACGGGCCGCATACGGTGCCGGGGGAGATGGTGGAGGCGGCTCTGGGATGGCTGGAGGGTGGGGAATAGAAAGCTTTTGTTTTCTGCTGTATCTATGCGTAGACTCTCCACATGACCATCCCTTCACCCGCCCCGCGCTCCATGCGTCGCGGGCTGGCAGCCTGAACCGCCCCACCAGATAATTAGGGGTCTGTCCAGCCCAACTTCACCCGCGACGCGTGGGGTGAATCCATCAAGAGGAAACGGCATTCGAGGGCCAGCATCCGGCACCAACGCCAGCGCGTGATTCGGCGCCGATTGCAACGGGCTTATGTGGATGGGCGTCCTGCCAACCCGATTTGGGGCTGGGTCTACAAGGCCCGCGGGCAGGCCAGCAAGAACAACACCGTCTGTAGCTGCGGCCTGTGCCGCGCCGAGAAGTACCGCGACAGGCCGAGAAAACGGCGGTGGGGCGAGGAGTAAGGGAGAGGGGAGGGCGCGGAAATGGCTGCACCCTCCCCTCGTCACGGAGCTTCAGCTTTCCACGGTTTCCCGCGCCTGCCACTCCTGCAAGCTCTTGACCCCCAACTCTTCCCCCTGCGCCGCCGCAATCGCCTTCGCCGTCCACTCCGCGCCTTCGCGGGTGCTGACGATGGGCTTGCCGCGTTCCAGGGCGAGGCGGAGGAGGGGCGAGCCGGTCACGTCAATCAACAAGTCGGGCAACTCTTCGCCGTCCTGCTCCCGAATCACCTTCAGGCCCGCGCCGTCCAGCGTGGCCGCCACGTCGTCCAGCCCATCACCGAGGAGGAGCGCCGTGCCCGAGAGCGGCAAGTTGCTCTTGGCCCCGAGTTCCGCACGGTAGAAGGCCAGATACGGATCGGTGTCGATGCCCATGCTTTCGCCTGTGCTTTTCATCTCCGGGCCGAGGATGGGGGAGACGCCCGCGAATTTCAGGAAGGGCAGGTGGACTTCTTTCACGCTGTACATGCCCGGCATGGGCGTCTCGGTGAAGCCGATCTGCTCCAGCGTCTGCCCCACGGCGATGCGGGCGGCACTCTTGGCGAGCGGGTGGTTCACGGCCTTGCTGACGAAAGGCACCGTGCGGCTGGCGCGCGGGTTCGCTTCGAGGATGTACGCCACACCGTCCTTCACGGCCCACTGCACGTTCATCAGGCCCTTCACGCCCAGTTCCAGCGCGAGGCGTTCCGTGTCGGCCTTCACGCGGGCGAGCAGTTCGGGCGAGAGGGTGACCGGGGGCAGCACGCAGGCGCTGTCGCCGCTGTGAACTCCGGCGGCCTCGACGTGTTCCATGATGCCCGCCACCACCGCCGTTTCGCCGTCACAGAGGGTGTCCACGTCCAGTTCCAGCGCCCCTTCGAGGAACTGATCGAGCAGGATGCTCGGTTGCCCTTCGACGGCGGCATACACCTCGTCCAGATAGGTGGTCAGCTCCTCCATGCTCCGCACCGTCCGCATGGCGCGGCCCCCCAGCACGTAGGAGGGGCGGGCCATCAGCGGGAAGCCGAGTTCGGCGGCGAGTTGCACGGCCTGCTCGGGCGTCTCCGCCACCTTGCCCTTCGGCTGCGGCAGACCCAGGCGTTCGCACAGCGCGTTGAAGGAGGCGCGGTCTTCGGCCTCGTGAATCGTCTCCGGGCTGGTGCCGATGATGGGCGCCCCCGCGTCCGCCAGCCGCTTTGCCAGCTTCAGCGGCGTCTGACCGCCGAGCTGCACGATCACCCCGACGGGTTTCTCGTGTTCGACGATGTTCATCACGTCCTCGAAGGTCAGCGGCTCGAAGTACAGGCGGTCGGCGGTGTCGTAGTCGGTGCTGACCGTCTCTGGGTTCGAGTTGACCATGATCGTCTCGTACCCAGCCTCTTGCAGCGCCCAGACCGCGTGAACCGTCGCGTAGTCGAACTCTACCCCCTGCCCGATGCGGTTGGGGCCGCTGCCCAGAATCACGACCTTGGGTTTGTCAGTGGGCGTCACCTCGTCTTCCCACTCGTAGGTCGAGTAGTGGTAGGGCGTGTAGGCCTCGAACTCGGCGGCGCAGGTGTCCACCGTCTTGTAGACGGGGGTGGCCTTCGCGGCCTTGCGAAGCGCGCGCACTTCCGGTTCCGGCAGGCCCACCAGTTCGCCCAGCCGCGCGTCGCTGAAGCCCAGCCGCTTGACCTCGCGCCAGAGTTCGTACTTCCACTCTGCGATGGGGCCGAGTTCGAGGATTTCCTTCTCGGCGTCCACGATCTCCTGAATCTGCGACAGGAACCAGGGGTCGATCTTCGTCGCGTCGTGGACGGCGGCCACACCCTCGCCCCGGCGCAGCAGTTCGATGACGGCCTCGATGCGGCGGGGGTTGCCGTACAGCAGGCCGCGCAACTCCTCGTCACTCATCTCGGCAAACGCGCCGCGCACGTCCGCCTCGATGCTCCGCAGGGCCTTTTGCAAACTTTCCTTGAAGGTGCGGCCAATCGCCATCACCTCGCCCACACTGCGCATCTGGGTGCCCAGCGCATCCGGTGTGCCGGGGAACTTCTCGAAGGCGAAGCGCGGAATCTTCGTCACCACGTAGTCGATGCTCGGCTCGAACGAGGCGGGCGTGCTGCGGGTGATGTCGTTCGCCAGCTCGTCGAGGTGGTAGCCCACCGCCAGCAGCGCGGCGATCTTGGCAATCGGGAAGCCCGTCGCCTTGCTCGCCAGCGCCGAGGAGCGGCTGACGCGCGGGTTCATCTCGATCACGATGACGCGCCCGTCTTTAGGATTCACCGCGAACTGAATGTTGCTGCCGCCCGTATCCACCCCGATCTCGCGGATGATGGCGAGCGACTGGTCACGCAGACGCTGATACTCCACGTCGCTGAGGGTCTGCGCCGGGGCGACCGTGATGCTGTCCCCGGTATGCACGCCCATCGGGTCGAAGTTCTCGATGCTGGTGATGATGACCACCGTGTCGGCGTGGTCGCGCATCACTTCCAGCTCGTATTCCTTCCAGCCCAGGATGCTTTCTTCGAGCAGCACGCTGGTCACGGGGCTGTCGCGCAGGCCGCCTTCCGTGATCTTCAGGAAGTCCTCGTAGGTGTGCGCGATGCCGCCGCCCGTGCCGCCGAGGGTAAACGATGGACGGATCACGATGGGCAGGCCGATTTCCTTCTGGTACTCCACGGCCTCTTCCATGCTGTGGACCATCTGGCCGCGCGCCGTCTCCACGCCGATCTTCTTCATCGCAGCCTGGAAGGCTTCGCGGTCCTCGCCCTTATGGATGGCTTCCGCATTCGCGCCGATCAGCTCCACGCCGAATTCCTTCAGCGTGCCGTTGGCGTTGAGTTCCATCGCCAGGTTGAGCGCGGTCTGACCGCCCAGGGTGGGCAGCAGGGCGTCGGGGCGCTCCTTCTCGATCACCTTGCGCACGAACTCGGGCGTGAGGGGTTCCAGGTACGTGGCGTCGGCCAGGTCGGGGTCGGTCATGATCGTCGCCGGGTTGCTGTTGACCAGTACGGCGCGGTACCCCTCCTTTTTCAGTGCCTTCAAGGCCTGCGTGCCCGAATAGTCGAACTCGGCTGCCTGCCCGATCTGGATGGGGCCGCTGCCGAGGATGAGGATCGTCTGGAGGTCGGTACGCTTGGGCATTCCGAGTCCTGAGCCTATCACGTGGGGATGGGGGGAACGTGACGGCGGCCTGCAAGGTTATGCAGACGAGTGGTCCATCGGAAGGGCGCAGATGTCCCACGTCACTCCCAGCCGCGTCCCTCAGGGTGATGTGGCGCGGCCTTCAGCAGGTGCGGTCACTTCTTCTTGCAGGTCAGGTCGGATTCCATGTTGTAGACCTTGGCGAGGGGCAACTGGGCGTCCCGGAGTTCCTTGATAAAGCTGGCACCGGGGCGGATGAGCAGGCGCGTGAAGTCCCTGATGTTGGTGTTGCCGGTCGAGGGCCTAACCGTCACATGGGTGCCCGGCAGCAGCCTGTCGAACCAGGGGCCGTCGTAGTTGTTGGTTTCCACGGCATTTCCGGCCCTGTTCACGGCTTTCACGTCGGCGGGATAAAACAGCATGAAGTTTTGCAATTCTTTCTTGCTGGCGTTGGAAACCTTGAGGACGGCCCCGAAGCGCTCGCCGTTCTGGGCCACGCTCAGGAGTTGTACGGTGTAGACGCCGTTGAACAGGGTATCGCCCACACAGCCCTTGACGGCCTCGATGTTCGGCGTGACGCCCCCGGCTGTGATGGCGCCGACCCGTTTCAGGTCACTGGCCCTGAGCTGGTAGTACGTTTCGCCGTTCTTCTGCACGGGCGTGGCTGGCAGGGCGACCCCGTTGATAAACACCGTCCGGGTCTGGGCACCGACCGTTCCAGTCAGCAGGGCTGTCAGCAAGAGGAACTTGTTCACAATTGGCGCTACGCAGGAAAGGTGGGGCAGGTTCCCTGTTGTCAGGAGAACCCCGGGCAACCGGAGCGGGAGGCGGCGGCCTGGCCCTGCCGGTGGAAGGTTTTGAGGGGGCGCTGACGGAGGAAGCGAAAAGCCTACTAAGGCCGCACCATTCCCCTCACCAGCCCCGCCGCCACTGCCCACATGGTCAGCCCCACCAGTACGTCCAGCACCTGCCACGCCCGGGGCGAGCGCATCAGCGGGGCAAGCTGCCGCCCGGCGAGCGAGAGGCCGAAGAACCACACCCATGAGGCCAGAATCGTCCCCAGCAGAAAGGCGCGGCGGCCCTCCCCGCTCAGGCCCGCGCTGGAACCGCCGATCAGCACCACCGTGTCCAGCAGCGCATGTGGATTCAGGAGACTGAAGGCGGCAGCAGTGGCGATCACGGCGCGGGGAGAGGCGAGGCTCTGCCCACCTGTGTCCAGCGTGCTGGGTGTCCTCGCCGCCTGGAAGGACCGCCATCCGTACCACAGCAGGAACGCCGCGCCCGCCAGCGTCCCCACCCCCGTCAGGGCCGGATGCCGCGCCAGGAAGGCCCCCACCCCCAGCACCCCGACCGTGACGAGCAGCGTATCTGCCAGCGAGCAGACCAGCGCCGCGAGCAGCGCGTGCCGCCTTGCCAGCCCCTGCCGCAGCACGAAGGCATTCTGCGGCCCGATGGCGACGATCAGCGTGAGGCCCAGCGTCAGGCCGCGCAGGAAAGGAGACACGGGGGAGAGGATAAGCTGGTGGCCTGTCGATGAGTGGAAGGCTGAAGCAAAGGCTCCAGCCTCCACCGCCCACCAGCCCTATTGCCGACCGTCGTCAAGTCCCCGGGGTGTGTCCATGAGTCGCGTGCGTGAGTTGCTGACGGTCAGCCCGGCCCGGCGGGATCATCTGCCTGCCGGGCGGATCGCGCTGGGGGTGGCGGTGCCCCTGGGGTTGCTGCTGTGGCTGGGGCGCATCGACCTGACCATTTACGCCGCCTTCGGGGCCTTCACCGGGATTTACGCGCGGCATGAACCGTTCGGGTCGCGGCTGGCGCATCAACTGGAAAGCGCCGTGCTGCTGGTGGCCTGTGTGGCGCTGGGCCTGGGGCTGTCCCATGGGGGCGCGGGACCGTGGGTGATGGTAGGCGCAGGCTCAGTGGTCGCCGCCTCGGGAGCGGTGCTGGCCGCCCTGCTGCGGCTGCGGCCCGCCGGTTCGCTCTTTTTTATCTTTGCGACGACGGCCATTGCCAGCATTCCCCAGGCGGCTCCCTTCGGGCTGGGCGTGGGGGTCGCGGCGGCCTCGGCGGGCTTCTCGGTGCTGCTGGGCGTGCTGGGGGCGCTGTTTTCCGAGCGCCTTCGCCCCGGTGAACTGGCTCCCCCGCCGCCCGATCCCCTGGAGGGAACGGAACTGGCCCTGCATGGGCTGCGGTATCTGGTGGCGGCGGCTCTGGCGGGTGCCCTCGGCCTCCTGTCCTCGTTCGGGCACAGTTACTGGGCGATGGTGGCGGCGGCGGCCCCGCTGGCTCTCTCCGGCCACCGGGCGCGGGTGCAGCGGGCCATTCACCGCATCGTGGGAACGCTGGGCGGGGTGGGCGTCACGGCCTTCCTGCTGGCCTTTGGACTGCGGCCCTGGCAGACGGCGCTGCTGGTGGTGGTCCTGCAATTCCTGGCGGAGCTGTTCGTGGGGCGCAACTACAGCCTGGCGCTGCTGTTCATCACGCCGCTGGCGCTGCTGATGTCCCAACTGGCGCACCCGGTGGAGGTGGCGGACCTGCTCACGGCCCGCGCGGTGGAAACGGTGATCGGCGCGGCGGTCGGTTTGCTCGTGGTGGTGGTCCTGCGTTCCCCCGAAGGGCGCCAGGAAACGGGGCCACCGCGTCCGCCCACCCCGGAAGACGAGGAAGAGACGGGGTGACGGTTCTCCTGCCTAACCCGCCCCGCCTGACCGCGCGCCTTGGGCGCCCAGACTGCCCCCATGCCTGAACTGCTGCCGCGTGCCCGGTCGTCCCAGGAAAGCGTCTTTGCGCGGATGAGCCGCCTCGCCGGGCAGTACGGCGCGGTCAACCTGGGGCAGGGCTTCCCGTCGGACGCCCCGCCCGCCTTTCTGCTGGAAGCGGCGCGCCGGGCGGTCGGTGTGGCCGATCAGTATTCGCCCCCGGCGGGCCTGCTGGCCCTGCGGGACGCCCTCGGCGCGGACCTGGGGGTGGACGGCGCGGACGTGGTGGTCACGGCGGGCGCGACCGAGGCCCTGCATCTCCTGGCCCAGGCCCTCTACGGCCCCGGCGACGAGGTGCTGATGCTCGAACCCGTGTTCGACATCTATCTGCCCCAGGCGCGGCTGGCGGGCGCGACCCCCGTGACGGTGCCCCTGCGGCGGACCGAAGCGGGCCGCTGGACCCTGGACCTCGGAGAAGTGCGGGCGGCCGTCACCCCCCGCACGCGGGCACTGCTGCTCAACAGTCCGCACAACCCCACCGGACGGGTCTTCACGCGCGCGGAGCTGGAGGCGCTGGTGGCCCTGGCGCGGCAGCACGACCTGTGGCTGATCAGTGACGAGGTGTACGACGAGCTGTATTTCGGGGAACGGCCCCCCAGCCTGCGGACGCTCGCGCCCGAGCGGACCTTCACGGTGGGCAGCGCCGGAAAACGGCTGGAGGCCACCGGCTGGCGCATCGGCTGGGTCGCGTGCCCGCCGGGTCTGGCGGGAAATCTGGCGGCGCTGCGGCAGGTCACGTCCTTCTGCGCGCCCACGCCGCTTCAGGCAGCGGTCGCGGCGGCCTTGCCGGTGGCGCGGCGGACGGGCTTTTACGAGGGCCTCCGGGAAGGATATGCGGCGCGGCTGCATCTGCTCGCGGCGGGCCTGCGTGCCCTGGGGGCAGAGGTCGACCTGCCCGGCGGCACCTACTTTCTGATGGCCCGCCGGCCCGGCTGGACGGCGGCGGCCCTGGTCGAACACGCGGGCGTGGCCGTGATTCCTGGTGACGCCTTCGCGGCCCGTCAGCCTGCCCCCGGGGGCCTCTTCCGTTTCGCCTTCTGCAAGGCCCCGGCCCAACTGGAAGAGGCCCTGGAGCGGCTGGGGCGCTTCGGCCAGACCTCGCCCGTGCATGAATGAAACCTCAAAGACAGGCGGGCAAGCTGTAAAGAAGCGCCCCCTGTTTAAGCGGCTCTCCTTTGTTTATGCTCACGCCATGAAGACTGCCCTGCTTGGACTCATGGCCCTGACCGCCGTTTCCTCCGCCTCTGCTGCCTCGGTGGGTGGGTACGCCGGGACTGACGCCGGCCTGTACTACCAGACGGACCTGTCCGGCACCTCCGCCATGCGCTACAGCATCAACGCGCTCAACCTGTTCAGCGGCGGCTCTATCGGCGTGGGCGGCGAGGTGGCCTACCTCAACAACATCAGCGGCCAGAGCCTGGGCGGGCTGGCCCCCTACTACGGCCTGGGCCTGGGCGCGGGCGTATCGCTCGGGAGCAGCACCGGCGTGAGCCTGTACCCCCACGGCCTGCTGGGCCTGCGCTACAACGTCGCCGGACCCTTCAGCGTCTTTGCCGAGGGGAACGCGGGGGTGCGTGTCGGCATCGGCACGGGTGGGGGCGTCCGTGTGGGCGCAGGTGCCCGCATCGGCCTGGACTACCGGATTCGCTGAATCCTCCCCCTTTCCCGTTCCTTCCCCGGCCCGAGTGGTCGGGGACTTTGTTTGCGCGCCGCCCTTGACCCCCCCGCCCGGCCCTGCTACCCTTTTGCATAGCTATACGCAAAAAGCGTATATCCATACAGACATGCTGACCCTGACCCCCCGACGCTGACGCCCCGGCCTTCCCTTTCGCGGACAGGCCGGGCACGTCACGCCGGGAGCGTCTGCATGTTTCAAAGCCCCCTACCCAGGAAACCGGAGAGAATAGAGAACATGGCGAACGAACAGCAGGCGCAGAACCGGGAAAAGATCGTGCTCGCGTACAGCGGCGGCCTCGACACCTCGATCATCCTCAAGTGGCTCCAGACCGAGAAGAATTACGACGTGGTGGCCTTTACCGCCGACCTGGGCCAGGGCGACGAGGTGGAAGAAGCGCGCGTCAAGGCGCTGAACACCGGCGCGGTGGCGGCCTATGCGCTGGACCTGCGCGAGGAGTTCGTGCGCGACTACGTGTTCCCCATGTTCCGCTCCGCCGCGCTGTACGAGGGCTACTACCTGCTGGGCACCTCCATCGCCCGCCCCCTGATCGCGAAGAAGATGGTCGAGATCGCCGGGAAGGAAGGCGCGGTGGCCGTCTCGCACGGCGCGACCGGCAAGGGCAACGATCAGGTGCGCTTCGAGATGACCGCCTATGCCCTCCAGCCCGACATCGTGACCGTCGCCCCCTGGCGCGACTGGGACTTTCAGGGCCGCGCCGACCTCGAAGCCTTCGCCCGTGAACACGGCATCCCGGTGCCCACCACCAAAAAGGACCCCTGGTCCACCGACGCCAACATGCTGCATATCTCCTACGAGGGCGGCATCCTCGAAGACCCCTGGGCCGAGCCGCCCGCCCACATGTTCAAGCTGACCGTCAGCCCCGAGGACGCGCCGAACGATCCCGAATACGTGGAGATCGAGTTCGAGAATGGCGACCCGGTGGCGATCAACGGCGAACGCCTCACCCCGGCGGCGCTGTTGGAGAAGGCGAACGAGATCGGCGGGCGCAACGGCGTGGGCCGCATCGACCTCGTCGAGAACCGCTTCGTGGGCATGAAGTCGCGCGGCGTGTACGAGACGCCCGGTGGCACGCTGCTGTACCACGCCCGCCGTGCCGTCGAGAGCCTGACGCTGGACCGCGAGGTGCTGCACCAGCGCGACGCCCTGGCGCCCAAGTACGCCGAACTGGTCTACAACGGCTTCTGGTTCGCCCCCGAACGCGAGGCGCTTCAGGTCTACATCGACCACGTCGCCCGCTCGGTCACCGGCACAGCCCGCCTGAAGCTCTACAAGGGCAACTGCATCGTGGTGGGCCGCAAGGCCGAGCGCAGCCTCTACGACAAGGACCTGGTGTCCTTTGAGGCGGGCGGCGACTACAACCAGCACGACGCCGGAGCCTTTATCAAGCTCAACGCCCTGCGGATGCGGGTGCAGGCGCGGGTGGACGCGAAGGCGGGGCAGAAGGCAGTCGAGACGGTCTGAGGGATGCCGACGCTTTCCGAGGTGGTCACCGCTGCCCTGCCTGGCCTGCACGCGCTGACGGAGGCGCAGGCCAGCCGTAAGCCTGCGCCGGACGTGTGGAGCGCGCAGGAGATTCTGGGGCACCTGATTGACAGCGGTGTGAACAATCATGAACGTTTCGTGCGGGCGGGCGCGCAGGACGGCCTGGAGCTGCCCGGCTACGATCAGAACACCTGGGTCCAGGTGAGCGGCTGGCAGGCGCGGCCATGGTTGGAGGTTCTGGCGCTGTGGGAGGTGTATCAGTCGCACCTCGCGCACCTGATCGCGCATCTACCGCCCGCCTCCCTGACCCATAACCTGAGAATTGGTGGGGGAGAACCGGTCACGCTCGGCTTCGTGACTGAGGATTACGTGGCACATCAACTTCATCACCTCGCGCAGATTCGGGAGCGGGTGGGCGGATGACGCTGCCGGACGGCTATACCCTGCGCCGGGCGACTGCCGAGGACGCGCCGACCATCGCCCGGCAACGTGGGCAGATGTTCGTGGACATGGGCGAGCTGACGCCGCAGGATGCGGCAGAGCAGCACGCGCTCTGGACCGACTGGCTGCGCGGCGCACTCCCGGCAGGTGACTACGTCGGCTGTCTGGCGGACGTGGGCGGCGCAAGCGTGGGCGGCGTCGGGCTGATGTTCCAGCCGAAGATGCCGAGCGCGAAGGACCGCGCGCCTCTCAAGGCGTATGTGCTGAATATGTACGTCGCGCCGGAGCATCGCCGCCGGGGGCTGGCGGAGGCGCTGATGCGGGCGATCCTGGCGGAAGCTGGAACGCGCGGGCTGCGGAGCGTGGGGCTGCACGCCGCGCCGCTGGGCCGCCGGATTTACGAGCGGCTGGGCTTCGTGGAGGCGGACAACCCGGAAATGCGCCTCACGCTGGAGCCGTCGCCGTGATCCGCCCCGCTGGTCCCGCCGACGCCCCCGCCTTCCATGCCGTGATGATGGCGGCGGGCATGAACCCGCGCAGCAGTTGGAGCCGCACGCGCGTGGAGGACGTGGCCTGGAGTCTGGAACAGGGCGGCGGCTTCCTGGCCTGGCGTGGAGCTGAGGCGGTCGGCTGCGTGGGCTGGCGGCCAGATGGCCCGGACACCCTGACCCTCAACAAGCTCGCCACCCGCCCGGAAGCGCGAGGCCAGGGCCTCGGCCTCGCGCTGGTGCGGGCGGTGGAGGAGGTGGCCGCCCGGGACGGCTCTGCCCGCCTGCTGCTGGCCGTGAGCCAGCACAACCTGGAAGTCATTCCGTTTTACGAGCGCCTGGGCTACCGGGTGGACGAGGGGGCGGTGTACGCCCACGCGCACCCGCAGAGTCCGCCGCCGGTGGTGCTGGTGAAGGCAGTACGGTGATTCGCCTCTCGCTCCTGATCGGTTTGCCCGCGTTGGCTTTGCTGGGGCTTCTGGGTTTCCGCCTGAGATGGATGGCCCCGGCCCTCTGGCGCGGCATGTTCGCCGTCGGCTCTGTGCTGGCTGGGCTGTACCTCGTCTGGGCAGCCTGGAAGACCTTCAGCGTGGTTTAGCTGTCCTTTTCGTGGAGACCCGAATGATTCAACCCAAACAAGACAAGAAACTCTGGGGTGGCCGCTTTGCCGAAGCCACCGACGGCCTGGTCGAACTCTTCAACGCTTCGGTCGGCTTCGACCAGCGCCTGGCCGAACAGGACATTCGCGGCTCGCTCGCGCACGTGGCGATGCTGGGGCAGGCGGGCATCCTGACGGCGGAGGAGGTCGCGCAGATTCAGGAAGGCTTGCAAGGCGTCCTGGCCGACATCCGTGCCGGAACCTTCGAGTGGCGCCTCGACCGCGAGGACGTTCACATGAACGTCGAGGCCGCCCTGCGTGACCGCATCGGCCCGGTGGCGGGCAAGCTGCACACCGCCCGCAGCCGCAACGATCAGGTGGCGGTGGATTTCCGCCTGTTCACCAAGGAGGCCGCGCTCGACCTGGCCGCGAAGACGCGGGTGCTGCGGGCCGTCATGGTGGCCGAAGCGGAAAAGCACCTCACCTCGGCTGGGGGAGAGGCGGTCATCCTGCCCGGCTACACGCACCTTCAGGTCGCGCAGCCCATCTTGCTGAGTCACTGGTTCATGGCCTACGCCGCGATGCTCGAACGCGACGAGGGCCGTTTCCGTGATGCGGCAGAACGCATGGACGAGTCGCCGCTGGGGAGTTCGGCGCTGGCAGGCACACCCTGGCCGATAGACCGCCATGCCACCGCCGCCGCCCTCGGCTTCGCGCGGCCCACCGCCAACAGCCTGGATGGCGTGGGCAGCCGGGATTTTGCGCTGGAGTTCCTCTCCGCCTGCGCGATTCTCGCCGCGCACCTCTCGCGCCTGTCGGAAGAACTGATCCTGTATTCGACCTTCGAGTTCGGCTTCCTGACGCTGCCGGACAGCCACACCACTGGCAGCTCGATCATGCCGCAGAAGAAAAACCCCGACGTGTCCGAACTCGCGCGCGGCAAGGCGGGGCGCGTCTTCGGCAACCTGATGGGCCTGCTGACGGTCGTGAAGGGCACACCGCTGGCCTACAACAAGGATTTGCAGGAAGACAAGGAGGGCGTGTTCGACAGTTACGACACCCTCTCTACCGTGCTGCGGCTGTATGCCGACATGCTCCCGAAGACGGCGTGGCACGCGGCGGCGACGAAGGCGGCGGCGGCGCGCGGCTTTTCCACCGCGACCGACCTGGCCGACTTCCTCGCCCGCGCGGGCGTCCCCTTCCGCGAGGCGCACGAGGTGGTCGGCGGGCTGGTGGGCCTCGCCAGCCGCACCGGGCGGCAACTCTGGGACCTGACGGACGAGGAGGTGCGCGCCGCCCACCCGCTGCTGACCGCCGAGGTGACCCGCTCGCTCACCGTCGAGGAAAGCGTGAAGGCCCGGCAGAGCTACGGCGGCACCGCCCCCGAGCGCGTGCGCGAACAGGTCGAGGCGGCAAAGGCGGCGCTCCCGTGAACGTCACCGTGCGGCTGGACGGCACCCTGCTGCAAAAGCGCGAGGAGGAATGGGCGCACTGGCTGGCTCATCCGGCCGAGAATCCGCTGTCCACCCGTGAGACGTTCGGCGGCGCGGAAGTCGTGCTGGAAAACGAGCTGTGCGTGTACGTGCAGGACTCGCGCTACGGCGATGGGCTGCGGCACGCCGGGTACATCGTCACGAAGGCCGTCCGGCAGACCGTCTTCGACCTCACGCCGGAAGAGGCCGCCGCCACCCACGCCCTGCTCGCTGAGGTCCGGGCGCACCTCGCCGCCACCGTGCAGCCGGACGGATACACGGTGGGCTGGAATGTCTTGCCTGCGGGTGGGGCACACATCCCGCACGTTCACCTGCACGTCATTCCGCGCTGGAACACGGACGCGAGCGCTGGAGCGGGCCTCCGCTCTTTCCTGAAGGCGGCGCGGGAGGCGGAGCGACGACGCCCACCCGAACCGTTCGCCCAGCCCACACCCACCTGAATCCCGCCCCTCTGAAGGAGGCCGCCCCATGACCCTCACACCCGTGCCCCTCAGCGCCATGCACGTCAAGCTGCGGCAGGCCGCGCCCGCCGATTTCCCCCTCATCCTCGACCTGCTGGCGCGCTGCGGTCTGCATACCGGCAGCGTGACGCCGCAGGGCAGCACCTACTGGCTGGCCGAACTGGACGGCGTGCCGGGCGGCTGCATCGGGCTGGAGCATGGCGAGGGGGCCTCGCTGATCCGCTCGGCAGCCGTTGTCCCGGAGGCCCGTGGGCAGGGCCTGGGGCGCGCGCTGGTGTTCTCGGCCCTCACGCAGGCCACGTTGCGCGGTGACCGGACGGTCTATCTGTTCAGCCAGGAGGCGGGGAACTACTGGCGGCGCTTCGGCTTCGTGCCGGTCAGCGCCGGGGAAATCGCCGCGGCCCTCCCCGGCACGCCCCAGGTCGAAAGCGGCCTCCTGAAAGGCTGGATCGCGGGCGAGCAGGCCTGGAGGCGGGATATGTACACCCAGGCCGGGGCCGTGCCGCCGGGGGGAGGCGGCCGGTGACAGCCCACGTTCCGATGTGCGCCCGGGCCATGTTGCGCTATGCTGCGCCCACCCAAAATCCAGCCGTGTCAGACGCCCGCGTGGGTGATCCCGGCACGACCGAACCCGGAGGGCATACCCATGACCGACTCGAACGTTCAGATTCGCCTCGCTGGACCCCAGGACAAGGACACCGTGACTCGCGTCTTTCACGACGCCGGGCTGGACACCGACGCCGCGCTCGCGGAAGGCACCACCTACTGGGTGCTGGAGCGGAGCGGACAACCGCTGGGCGCCATCGGCCTGGAGCATGGGGACGGCGCGTCCCTGCTGCGCGGCGCGGCCATCGTCCCCTCGGCGCGTGGGGGTGGCCTGGGCCGCCGCCTGGTGATGAGCGCGGTGGAGTACGCGCAGGGCCGGGGCGACCGCGCCATCTACATGTTCAGCAAGGGGGGCGACTGGGGGTCGTTCGGCTTCCAGCAGGTGCCCCTGGCTGTGGTGATGGGCGAACTGCCCGACGCGCCGCAGATCCGGGCCTACCGTGCCCGCAGCGAGCGCCCCGGCGGCACCACCTGGATGCGGCCCCTGGATCAGAAGGTCGGCAAGGCCTAAGGGGGGCAGTGGGTGGTGGGCGGTGGGTTAGCGGAAAAGCTCTTCCCACCGCCCACCCC
Organism: Deinococcus phoenicis; assembly: GCF_000599865.1. Taxonomy (GTDB): domain Bacteria; phylum Deinococcota; class Deinococci; order Deinococcales; family Deinococcaceae; genus Deinococcus; species Deinococcus phoenicis. Next base: position 85,741 of record NZ_JHAC01000004.1, read on the forward strand.
CCACCCCCCAGCACCGGGGGGCACCCATGACCCTCCTCACGCTCGACTCCATCGCTGTCCCGGACATCCACCCGCAGGCTCCCCTCGTCAGCCGCAAGGCCCGCCTGTCGGACATCGACGCCATTCATGAACTGATCGGCTACTGGGCGGCGCGCGGCCTGATGCTGGTGCGCTCCAAGGCCCTGCTGGCCGAGACCATCCGCGATTTTCACCTCGTGCTGGCCCAGGCGCATGAGGGGAAACCGGGGGGGCTGGCGGGCGTCTGCGGTCTGCACATGCTGGCCCCGGACCTCGCGGAGGTGCGCGGCCTCGCCATTCATCCCCACATGCAGGGGCGCGGCCTGGGCCGGGAACTGGTGGCCGCCTGTGAGGCCGAGGCGCGGGCGATCGATCTGCCGGCCCTGTTCGCCTGGACCTACCAGCAGGGCTTTTTCGAGAAGTGCGGCTTCGTGCGGATCGAAAAGACCAACCTTCACCCGAAGGTCTGGAGCGAGTGCCAGCGCTGCGCCTTTTTCGAGAACTGCAACGAGATCGCGATGTTCAGGGAACTTTCAGCCGGGCGTTCTGGTGGCTGAGTTCCGTCTCCTCGCGGCCGGGCAAAAGGCACATGCCTTGACGCGGGCGGTCTCCCGTGTCGGCAGCGCCCTCCCGGCAGAGGAACGGTCTGGGCGGGCTTGCCGTTGCTGCTGGCCCACACCCGAAAGGGCAAGCGAATGCTGAGCGTCTTCACCGCGCGCCTCCGCCCACCCTGCTAAGCTCTGTGGCTGAAAGCTGACGCCTGACCGCTGACAGCTTCCGCCATGAACTGCGTCCCGTGAGGCGCGAATGGAGGTTCCCCCTATGATCAGAAAAGAACGCGCGATCCTGGCGCTGGAAGACGGCACGGTGTACCGCGGCTACGCCTTCGGGCACCGCGGCGAGACAGTGGGCGAGGTGGTGTTCAACACGTCCATGACCGGCTACCAGGAGATCATGACCGACCCCAGCTACAACGGGCAGATCGTGACCATCACGTATCCGCACGTGGGCAACTACGGCGTGGCGATCTACGACATGGAGAGCAACAAGCCGTATGTGCGGGGCTTTATCAGCCGGGAGTTCTCGGGCGACTACTCCAACCACCGCGCGCAGCAGTCGCTGGAAGCCTTTATGCAGCAGTACGGCGTGGTGAGCATCCAGGGCATCGACACGCGGGCGCTGGTGCGGCGGCTGCGCTCGGGCGGCGTGGTGAAGGGTGTGATCGCCCACCGCTCCTACACCCACCCCGAAGACCCCTACGGCGAGTTCACGCCCGCCGAGGAGCAGGTCTATGTGCAGCGGGCACGCGACCATCAGGACATCGACGGGCACGACATGACCCGCGAGGTCACCACGCCGCTACCCTACGCTTTCCCGACCCTGCGCCACGGCAAGCGCGTGGTGCTGATGGATTTCGGAATCAAGCACACCATCATCGAGCGGCTCTCGGAAGTGGGTATCGAACCCATCGTGGTTCCGGCGCACACCACCCCGGCGCAGATTATGGCCCTCCAGCCGCACGGCCTCTTTCTCAGCAACGGCCCCGGCGACCCCGCGCCGCTGGAGTACGCGCACAAGACCGCCTGGGAACTGATGGGCCTCCTGCCCACCTTCGGCATCTGCCTGGGGCATCAGATTCTGGGGCTGGCGGCGGGCGGGCAGACCTTCAAGATGAAGTTCGGGCACCGGGGCGGCAACCAGCCGGTCAAGAACCTGCTGACCGGGAACGTGGAGATCACCTCCCAGAACCACGGCTACGCGGTGGACATCGACTCCATCCCGAATGGTGCCTTTGTCGCCACCCACGTCAACCTCAACGACCAGACGCTGGAAGGCATGGCGCACAGCCGCTACCCGGTCTTCTCGGTGCAGTACCACCCCGAGGCGTCCCCGGGACCGCACGACAGCCGCTACCTCTTCGACCGCTTCATCGAGGAGATCGACGCCTTCGACGGCGCGAACGGGACGCCGGTGGAGAAGGCCTCGGCGGGCCGCCTGGGTGTTTAGCCTGAACGCTTAGTTCACCCTGCGCCGCAGCAGGTCGCCGGTCACCGGGTGGCCTGCTGCTCTGGCTTGAGCGTTCCTTGAGCGGAAAGGGGGCAGCTGCGCCGGCAGGGGGAGACTGCGACATGCCGACCAGCGACCCTGCCCCCCTGTTCGAAGCGGACGCCGCCCCCCCGGTCCATCTCCCCGACAGCTGGGACAAGGTGCTGGAAGGGGAAACCAGCCGACCCTATTTCCGCGACCTCACCGCCTTCGTGGCCCGTGAGCGTGCCGCTGGCCCGGTGTACCCCGCGCCCGAGGACATGTTCAGCGCCCTGCGCCTGACGCCCTACGACGAGGTGAAGGTGCTGATCCTGGGCCAAGACCCCTACCACGGCGCGGGGCAGGCGCACGGCCTGAGCTTCAGCGTGCGGCCCGGCGTGCGTATTCCCCCCAGCCTCCAGAACATCTACAAGGAGTTGAAGGCGGACGTGGGGTTCAAGCCGCCGAAGCACGGCTCGCTGGTGTCGTGGGCGCGCCAGGGCGTGTTGCTGCTCAACGCCGTGCTGACCGTTCGGCAGGGCGAGGCCAACAGCCACGCGGGGAAGGGCTGGGAACAGTTCACCGACGCGATCATCCGCGCCGTGAACGACAAGCCCGAACGGGTGGTGTTCGTGCTGTGGGGCGCGTATGCCCGCAAGAAGGCCAAACTGGTCACGAATCCGCAGCACGTCATCATCGAATCCGCCCACCCCAGCCCCCTGAGTGTGGCGAAGTTCCTGGGGACGCGGCCTTTCAGCCGGGTGAATGCGGCCTTGGAGGAAGCGGGCGAGACGCCGATCGACTGGCAATTGCCCGAGAAGGCGGAAGAATGACAGAAGTTTTTGTTGTGCAGCATGTTCACGAGTTCGAGGACGGCAGCGAGGACGTCAAGATGATCGGTGTTTATCCTGACCGCGCTTCGGCGGAAGCTGCCGTGGAACGCTTGAGCTTGCAGCCAGGTTTTAAAGACTGTACTGAAGGATTCCATGTGGGTGCCTTCCGTTTGGGAGAGGACCACTGGACGAGCGGCTATGTCAATGCGTTCGATGGTGGAGAGGACGAGGCCCGCTGATGCCGGGCCGCACCGACCTCCTGCAAGACGAGTACCTGCACCGCGAGGGCAGCAAACCCGACGAGTTCCGCTACTTCTGGCCGGACGGCGAGGAGTACACCGACCCGGAGGGCCTTGCCCGCATCGCGTCGCTGGCCGTGCCACCCGCCTATGCGGACGTGTATGTCTCTCCCGACCCGGATGCGGAATTACAGGCGTTTGGCCGTGACGCCGCCGGGCGACTCCAGTACCGCTACCACCCGGACTTCGTGCAGGCGGGAGCCTTGAAGAAATGGCAACGGCTGGCGCGCTTTGCGGACGCCCTGCCTACCCTCCGCACCGTGACCGCCGCCGATCTGCGCCTGTCCGGCCTGCCCCGCCGCAAGGTGCTGGGCGTGATGACCCGGCTGCTGCACGTGGCCCACTTCCGGGTCGGCAGCGACGCCTATGCCCGCGCACACAAGACCTACGGCCTCTCGACCCTGCGCCAGCGGCACGTGAAGGTGGAGGGCAGCGCCATCACCTTTCATTTCCGGGGCAAACACGCCATCGAGCAGCACAAGACGGTGCGCGACCGCACGCTCGCCACCAACATCGGGCGGCTGCTGGAACTGCCCGGCCCCTGGCTCTTCCAGAGCGTGGACGAAGAGGTCCGCACCCGGGTGCGCGCCCCCGACCTGAATGCCTATCTGCGCGAGGTGATCGGCCCCTTTACCGCCAAGGACTTCCGCACCTGGGGCGGCACCCTGGTCGCTGCCGAATTCCTGGCCGAGGCCGGAGCGCCCGGGTCCGAGCGGGCGGCCCGCAAGACGCTGGTGGAATGCGTCAAGTTCGTGGCGGATGACCTGGGCAACACGCCCGCCGTCACGCGCGGCAGCTACATCTGTCCGGTGATCTTCGACCGCTATCAGGAAGGCAAGGTGCTCGACGACTACGAACCCCGCGCGGGCCGCACCGAACCCGAGTTGGAGGGGCTGTCCCGCAGCGAGGCCGCGCTGAAGCGGATGCTGGAGAGTGAAAAGGCGCTGCGGACACGGCGCAGCCGGAAGAAGGAGGCGAAAGAGGCGGCCTGAACCGTCGGTGGACCTGTCGCTCAGGGCTGCGCGGCTCCGCCAGACTCCTCCGGCACCGTGACCCACTGCACCAGTTGCACCATCACGCCGTTGGGGTCCGACACCTGAAAGTACCGCTCCCCCCACGGCTCGGTTTCGATGGGAGTGACGACCGGTACACCTTCCGCCTGAAGGCGCGTGTATTCGGCGTCAATGTCGTCCACCACGAACACCACCAGCAGCCCCTGCCCGGCGTTGCCGGCGATCTGGGGCGGCTTGAAGGTGGACAGGCCCGTCTGGAGGAAGATCAGGTTGAAGCCCGCGTCCGCCCGCGTCAGGGACGCCACGCCCTCATGGTCCATCTCCTGCACGAAGCCGAAGTGCCGTTTCAGAAACTCGGCGGAGGCGCGGACGTCCGGCACGTTGAGCGAAATGGCCGACTGGGTGATGTGCATAAGCTTTCCTCCTCTGAAGGGGGGCGTCAGGTCGCCGGGGGCATCTCCCGCTCCGTTCCCCGCTCCAGGCGTTCACTCAGCGCACGCAGCGTCTCCAGCGCCGCCTGGAGCGCCTCGGGGGGAGCTGCCCGGCCGATGTGGTTGGCCCACTCCGTCTGGACTGGAATGAGGCTTGCGGCGGCCTCCTTTCCTTTCTCGGTGAGCTGCACCCATCGGGCGCGGCGGTGCCTGGGGTTGTCCACGTAACTCAGAAAGCCTTCCCGTTCGAGGGCGTCGGTCTGCTGCTGCACGCTCTGCCGCGCAAGCCCCATGACCCGGCTGATCTCCGACACCGTGCTGGGACCATGTTCCACCACGCCCAGCACCTGCCAGCGGGCGCTGGTGAGGCCCAGGGGTTGGGTCAGGCGGTCGCCTGCGGCCAGGAGCAGACCATGCAGACGAAAGGCCTCCAGCAGCAATTCCGTGAAGGCGGCTCCCTCCGCCGTGAGGTGGGTCATGGGAAGCAAGTCTATCCTTTTGACAGGTACCTGTCAAATGAACCAGAAGCCCTAGGGTGGTACGAACTGTTCACCTACACCCGCACCAGGTCCCGCCCCACCTGCCCGATGTTCTGCTTCCCGCACAGCGCCAGCGCCAGCCGCACCTCGTCGTGGAGGAGGTCCAGCGTTCGCCGCACACCCGCTTCACCGCCGGCCGCCAGGCCCCACAGCGCGGCCCGGCCCAGGAAGACGGCCCTGGCCCCCAGCGCCACCGCCTTCAGCACATCCGTCCCGCGCGTCACGCCGCCGTCGAGGTAGACCTCTGCCTGGCCCTGCACGGCGTCCACCACTTCGGGCAGCGCCTCGATGCTGCTCACGGCGGTATCGAGTTGCCGCCCGCCGTGGTTGCTGACCCAGACCTGCGCGCCGTGGTGGGCGGCCAGCCGGGCGTCCTCGGCGGTCAGGATGCCTTTCAGCACGATCGGCAGGGACGTGACCGAACGCAGCCAGGCGAGGTCTTTCCAGCTCAGGGTCTTGTCCACCAGCCCCTGGAAGTAGTTCACGAGTTGCGACCCGGCCTCCGATTCCAGCGCGTGCAGTTGCTCGCGGCTGCCCGCATTCGGCACGCTGAGGTGCGGTGGCAGGGCAAAGCGGTGGCGTTCGTTCGGCTCGCGGCGGCCCAGGAAGGGCGCGTCCACCGTCAGGACCAGCGCCCGCGCGCCCGCCGCCTCCGCCCGGCGCACGACCTCCGCGCTTACTTCCCGGTCGGTGTACAGGTAAAGCTGGAACCAGAAGCGCCCGGCTGCCGCCCGCGCCACGGCCTCGATCGGCGTGTTGCTGAAGGTGCTGAGGGTCATGAGGCTGCCCGCCGAGGCCGCCGCGCGCGCCGTGCCGAGTTCGGCGTCGGGGTGCGCGAGGCCGTGAAAGGCGCTGGGGGCGATGCCCACCGGGCAACTCAGCGGCAGGCCCAGCACCTCCGTTCGCGCGTCCACGTTCGACACGTCCACCAGCATCCGGGGCCGCAGGCGGAGGGCGCGGAAGCCGGCGCGGTTGGCCGCCAGCGTGACCTCGTCGTTCGCGCCGCTCGCGTAGTACTCCAGGGCGTTGCGGTCGAGCCTGGAGCGGCCCAGCGCCTCGATGTCCCCGAGGTTCACGGTCCCGTCCAGTTCGGGACCGTCCAGCTTGGGAATGGTCGCTTCCGGCAGGTTGGGGGTGGTCATGGGTCAGGGTAACAAGCCGGGCCGTCCGGCATGCCGCTATCCTGCCCCGGATGCTCCGTCGGCTGCCCGCGTTCCTGATTGCCCTGCGTGGCCTGCTGGGGCCGCTGCTCTTTGCCCTGGCGCTGGGCGGGCGGGTGCCCTGGCTGTTTGCGGCGGGCCTGGGGCTGGCGCTGCTGTCCGACATTTTCGACGGCGTGCTGGCCCGGCGGCTGGGGGTGGCTTCCCCCCGCCTCCGCTGGGCCGACAGCGTGGTGGACGGCTGGTTCGTGCTGTGGGTGGCCGCCGCGTTGCTGCTGACCCATTTCGAGACGCTGCGCCCGGGCTTCCCCCTGCTGGCCGCGTATCTGCTCACCGACGTGGCCGGGTGGCTGGCCGACCTGGGCAAGTACGGGCGGGTCGCGGCCTACCACGCCTATTCCTCCAAGCTGACCGGGGTGCTGCTCTTCGCGGCGACGGTGCCCCTCAGCCTGCGAGACGACCCCGCACTGCTGTGGGTGGCCCTAGGCGTTGGCGTCCTCAACCACCTCGAACGCCTCGCCATGACGCTGGTGCTGCCGCACTGGACGCCCGACGTGCCGACGCTGTGGCACGCGCTGCGGCGGCGGGCGGCCGGGGGGTAGAGTTCAGCCCTGCTGCATCCCGGAACCCTGCCGCTGACCCGCGCTTTTGCCGACGCGGGCGTGACTGTCGCCGGGGAGAGGTGGGCGAGGTGCTGGTGAACCCTGGTGCCTGTCCGGGACTAGCCCAGGCCGTTTTGTCGAAGCCATTCCTGATCTGGTGGAATCTGTTGCAGCACTTCGACAATGACGTCATCCGGGGCCTGTAGTTGGAGTCGCCGCTGTCCCCAGGGTTCGTCAGTAGGGTTCATGAGGAACGTCAGTCCGGCATCCTGGAGGCGTTTTGCTTCGGCGTCGAGGTCCCCGACGACCAACGCGAGCATGACCCCCGAGGTCCTCTTGCCCTGAAGATGGCGGCCCGCCGCTGCGTGGTCCTTGTTCAGGAGATCAAAAAACAGGCCGGAATGGTCTGGATGTTGCAGGCTGACGAACCACGGCAACTCCGCCGTAGGCTCGAATCCGAAGTGCTGGATGTAGAACTGCGCGCTTTGCAACGGGTGGTCGCTCAGGACCATCAGACTGATGGCTTTGGTTTGCATCGTCCTTCCTCCATTTCACTACGACTGTACCGGTACACCTGGAGTAACGTCAAGCCATGCGCCAGAACGCTGCCCGCCGAACGCTCCTGCTCGATACCGCCATTCACCTCCTGGCCCGCGAAGGAGCGCGCGGCCTGAGCTACCGGGCCTTGGATAACGCCGCCGAGTTGCCTACCGGAACGGCGTCGAACTACTTCCGTCACCGTGCCGATCTGCTGCATCAAATCGCGCTTCACATTCACGAGCGCCTGATGCCTGATCCACAGTGGCTGGAAGAAACCTTGCAGCAAAGAACGGGGCAGGAACTCTACACGGCCCTGCTGGAAAATCTCGTGGAACGTGTCCTTCAGGAGCAACACACCTCCCTGGCCCTGATGGAACTCCGGCTGGAGGCCACCCGGCGTCCTGAATTACGTGCTTCACTTTTCAGCACCGTCAGGCACAACATTGGGTGGAACCAACGGTTCAGCGAGGAACACGGACTGGCTCTACGTGCCGAAGACTTCGTGCTGATGTACCTGGCCATCAGCGGATTGCTGGTTGAAGAACTGACTGTGCCGGGCGTGCTGGCACCGTACACCAGAACGGAGCTGGTCCAGTCTCTGGTCGCGCGATTCCTGCCGATCCAGACCGGGGAAGGCGGAATCCGGTAGACCAGTCCCCGCGTGGAATGGCGGCAGGACCGGGCGGCCCCCGCCGCGCTTGCTACCCTCTTGCCATGACGACTTCCGATGCCCAGGTCCGGCAAAAGCTCACGGCCCTCGCCCAGAGCCTGCGCGCCTTCCACTCGGCGCTGCTGGACTTCGCCAAGGGCGAGTACGAATTTCTGCATGGCCCGGTGAAGGGTCCCTTCGCGCTGTACTCGCTGGTGATGAACGACCCCTCGTTCCAGTGGCTGCGGCCTCTCTCCGGCCTGATGGCGACGCTCGACGAGGTGCTGGATCAGAAGGACACCACGCTGACCGAGCGCAACGTGGCGGACGTGCGGCAGGCGCTGGGACTATTGTTTGCCGACACGGACACCCGCTTTGCCGACTTCCGCGCCGGATACGCCCGCGCCAGGGGGGACGCCCGCGTGCGCGAAACCGAGGTCCGCTGGCGCGAGACGCTGGGCAGTCTGGAGGCTTGAGCGCCTATGAAACTGGTCGTCGGCCTGGGCAATCCGGGCAGCCAGTACGTCCGGACCCGCCACAACGTCGGCTGGCTGGTCGTGGACGAGGTGGCCCGCCGCTGGGGGGCTGTCTGGCGGAGGGAAAAGGACGCGGAGGTGGCCGAGGTGCGTGTGGGAGCGGCGCCCGGCGCGAAGGTGCTGCTGATCAAGCCGCAGACCTTCATGAACACGTCGGGCAAGGCGGTGGGGCCGCTCTACGCCTTCTACAAGCTGGACGGTGACGCATTGCTGGTCGTGCAGGACGACCTCGACAGCCCCTTCGGCCTGCTGAAGTTCCGGCTGGGCGGGCGGCACGGCGGGCAGAACGGCGTGCGCGACATTATCCGGGTGCTGGGCACGCCCGACTTTCCGCGCCTGAAGGTGGGCATCTCGCGGCCCCCGGCAGGCTGGGACCCCGCCGACTGGGTGCTGAGCAAGTGGCGCACGGAGGAGGCAGCCACGCTCGCGGAACTGGTGCGTCTGGGGGCCGACGCGGTGGAAGTCTGGGCACAGCGGGGACTGGCCGAGGGGCAGGGGCGCTTCAACGGCACGGACCTGCGCCCGAAACCGGCACCGGAACCTCAGGCCACGCCCCGGCCCGAGGGGTCGGACGCGGCGGCCTCTGCCCCAGCAGACGCGGCGTATGCTGACGCCCGTGACCCCCACTGAGCTGCGGCTGGACCTCCTGTGCCAACTCTCGGACCTGAACGGCGTCCCGGGCAACGAGGACGCGGTGCGTGACTTCGTGCTGCGTGAACTGGACGGCCTGGCCGACGAGGTCCGTGTGGACGCGCTGGGCAACGTGATCGCCCTGAAGCGTGGACGGGACGCAGCCAGTGAGGGAGAACACCGCCGCGAGCGCATCATGCTCAGCGCGCACATGGACGAGATCGGGTTCCTGGTGCGCTTCGTCGACGACCAGGGCTTCCTGCGCGTGCAGGCGCTGGGCGGCTTCGACACCCGCAACCTCTTTGCCCGCAACGTGACGGTGCAGACGCGCGGGGGTGCGCTGCCCGGCCTTCTGACGCCCGGCGGCAGGCCCGTCCACATCGCCACCCCGGAAGACCGCAAGAAGGTCCCCGAGGTCAAGGAATTCTTCGTCGATCTCGGCCTGAACGCAGAGGAGGTCAAGCGCCGCGTGCGGGTGGGCGACATGGTCACGCTCGACCAGACGGCGCGGCAGGTCGGGCACCTCGTCGTCGGCAAGGCGATGGACGACCGCGCCAGCGTCTTTTTGCAACTGGAGGTGCTGCGTCACTTCCGCGAGGAGCGCCCCCGGCATGACGTGGTGGCCGTCTTCAGCGTGCAGGAGGAAGTCGGGCTGCGCGGCGCGGTGGTCGCGGCCTACGGCGTGGAACCTACCCTGGGCATCGGCCTGGACGTGACGCTGGCGGTGGACACCCCCGGCGTCGGCCCCGACGAGGCGGTCACGCGCCTGGGCGAGGGCATCGGCATCAAGGTCTTCGACTCCTCCATGATTTCCACCCGCTGGCTGGTGGACGCCCTGGTGGACCTGGCCGAACAGGAAGGCACCCCGTACCAGCTGGAGGTGCTGGCGCTGGGCGGGACCGACGGCGCAGCGATCCAGAAGACGCGTGCGGGCGTGCCCTCCGTCACGCTCAGCATTCCCACCCGCTATATCCACACCATCGTCGAGGCCGTCCATGTGGGCGACCTGCGCGCCGGGGTGGACCTGCTGGTAGCCTACCTGCGCTGAAGTCCTGGCGGCTGGGCAAGGCTCGGGGGCTGCCGGATGGTGGAGGTCCAGTAGCCGGGGAGTGGGGGAGAGGCCAGCGAGCTTCTCCCCTTCCCAGTGGTCGCCGTGCAACATGTTCTGTTTTTTCTGGACAGCCAACCTAGTTGGAGAGGAAACTGGAGGTATTTACCCTGTCATCCTGCATTTTGTCTTCCTGAATCTGGACATCTGTCAATCTTTTTGTTGACGCTTGGTCGTGTTCGGCCTACCCTTTGCACAGGTGGGGGACGTTCTCTGCACCTTGTCCCAGAAAAAGGAGACGGCATGAAACTGATCACGGCGGTGGTGCGCCCTGAGCGGGTGCAGCAGATCAAGGAGGCGCTGTTTCAGGCGGGGATCAGCGGCCTTACGTTGGCGCGGGTGTCGGGGCATGGCGGCGAGCAGGAGATCGTCGAGCATTACCGGGGCACGCGCGTGATGATCGAGTTCCGGGACAAGGTCGAGTTCCGCATGGCTGTCAGCGAGCCGTTCGTGGACACGGCGATCCGCGCCATCTGCCAGGGCGCATGCACGGGCGAGGTCGGTGACGGCAAGATTTTCGTGCAGCCGCTGGAACGCGTGGTCCGCATCCGTACCGGCGAGGAAGACAATGCCGCCCTCACGCCCGTCACCGAGACGAGACTCGCGCCGGGTCAGCCTTCCGGGCGTGCCCCGTGAAGCTTGTGCCTCTGCTGGTCCTGCTCGGCGGCGCGGCCCTCGCGCAGCCGGCCCCGCCGACGCCGGGCGTCCCTGGGCTGAACGCCGGCGACACCGCCTGGATGCTGGTCGCCGCCTCGCTGGTACTGCTGATGACGCCCGGCCTGGCTCTGTTCTACGGCGGCCTGACCCGTGCCCCCAGCGTGCTGAACACCATGATGATGAGCGTCGCGTCGACCGGTGTGGTGGGCGTGCTGTGGACCCTGGCCGGGTACACCCTGGCGTTCGGGCCGGGTGGGAACGCCCTGATCGGCGGCCTCTCGAACCTCGGGCTGGGGGGCATGACGGACGCGCTGACCGGCACCGTTCCCACCTCCGTCTTCGCGGCCTTCCAGGCGATGTTCGCCATTATTGCCCTCGCCTTGATCAGCGGCGCGGTGGTCGGGCGGATGCGCTTCGGGGCGTTCCTGCTTTTTGGCGGCTTGTGGAGTCTGCTGATCTATGCGCCGCTGGCGCACTGGGTCTGGAGCGCGGACGGCTGGCTCTACAAGTCCGGCACGCTGGATTTTGCGGGCGGCACCGTGATTCATATCGCGGCGGGCGTGAGTGCGCTGGTGGCCGCCGCCGTCCTGGGGCCGCGCCTGGGCTACCCCCGCGCCGCGCACGTGCCGCACAACGTTCCCTTCGTGCTGCTGGGGGCGGGCCTGCTGCACTTCGGCTGGATGGGCTTCAATGCCGGGAGTGCCCTGGCCGCCAACCAGACCGCCGCGCTGGCGCTGCTCACCACGCTGGTCGCCCCCGCCGCCGCCCTGCTGACCTGGCTGGCCTGGGAGAGTCGGGGCACCGGCAAGCCCACCGCCGTCGGGGCCGCCACCGGGCTGGTCGTGGGTCTGGTCGCCATCACGCCCGCCTGCGCCTTCGTGACGCCCTGGGCCGCCACCGTGATCGGCGGGCTGGGGGCCACCGCCAGCTTCTGGACCGTGCAGGTCAAGCCGCGTCTGGGGGCCGACGACGCCCTCGACGTGTTCGCCTGCCACGGGGTCGCCGGAATCGTGGGCGCGCTGCTGACCGGGGCGCTCGCCTGGACGACCGGCAGCGGCGGTCCGGTAGGTGGGCAACTGGTCATCCAGCTTGTCAGCGTGGCCGTCAGTGTCCTGTACACCGGGCTGGGCAGTTTCGTTCTGCTGAAGCTCGTCAGCCTCGTTCTTCCGCTGCGGGTCACGGCCCGGCAGGAGGTGGGCGGCATGGACCTCAGCGCCCACAGCGAGCAGGGGTACACCGAGCAGGAAGGGGGCCTCAGCGCCCCGGTCTTCGTCGGCGGTGACTGAAGAAGGCCTCCTCCGTCCGGTCCTCTGTGCGGCCCCGCCCGGCGACGTCTCCAGGGGGGGCCGCCCCAGGATCCGGCCGGACCGGACGGCTCCGCCGGGACGCTTGCCCTCCGGGGCGTGAATAAAGCCTGTGTTAGGATGCTGCACGAGTCTGACGCATACCAACACGGGTCGGGCCATCTCAGCAGCTCAGCGCACCCCCCGGACACCTCGCCCTCACGGACGGGGCTTTTCAAGAGGGGTGCTCCTGAGTCACGAAGGGAAAGGAGGAGGGATTTGGACGTCTCAAGTCGAGTCTTGAGTGAACTGGCCAGCCGCGAGGCAGCCCTGGACGCGCAGATCGAAGCGGCCCGCGAGGAAGCCAGGCGGTCGGTGGAGGCTGCCGAGGCCGAGGCCGCCCGCATCCTCGCGCAGGCACAGACGCAGGCGCAGGCCCTGCAGGCCGAGCATGACCAGCAGCTGGCTGCCGAAACCCAGCGCATCCGCGACGAGGCCCGCGCCCGGGCAGAGGAAGGCGCGCAGGCCACCCGTGCGCGCGCGGGGTCACGGGTGCAGCAGGCCGCCGAGTACATCCTGAGGGCGGTGCTGCCGTGATCAACCCCATGCAGCAGGTCGTGATCGCCGTGCGCAAGCGCGACAGCGAGGCGGTCATCGCGGCCCTGCAAGACGCCGGGGTGCTGCACCTGACGCCCATCACGGGCGGCCCCCTGGGCACCGGCTCGCTCGCCGGGCAGGACGCCCAGGCCCGCCGCGACGACGAGCGGCTGCTGGCCCGCGCCGAAAGCACCATCGCGGAACTGGGCGCCTACCGCCCCGCCCCCGCCCCCCTGCCCGCCCAAAACGAGTGGGAACGGGTGGTGGAGGGTGCGGCCGTGCCCGTGTCGGCCCTGGCCCGTCAGCGTCAGGAGCTTCAGGCCGACCTCGACGCCGAAGCCGCTTACGGGGACGCCGTGCGTGCCCTGGCGCGCCTGAGCGGGGGCCTGGACCGCAGCCGCCGCCTGACTCTGGTGCCTTTCCTGCTCCAGGCCGGCGACAACCTCGGCGACCTGGACGCGGCCCTGGGGGCGGCGTTGCCCGAGCGGTATGCGCTCGCCACCGAGGCGGTCGGGCAAAACCGGGTCGGCCTGGTCGCGGCCCTGCGCACGGACCGGGACGCGGTGCGCGCGGCACTCTCGCGGGTGCGCTTGGGCGAACTGCGGTTGCCGGGCCGTTTCGACGGCCTGCCCCTGTCCGAGGCCGCCCGCGAGCTGGACGCCATCCGGCAGGGCGGCGCGGAGCGGCAGCGGCAGCTGAATGCCGAGCGCGAGGGCCTGGCCCGCACGCATGGCCCCGCGCTGTATGCCGTGCGTGACGCCCTGAAAGACCGCGTCGCCATTCACGACGTGCGTGCCGTGTCCGCGCGGGGCAAGTACAGCCTCGCCATGCAGGGCTACTTGCCCACCGACCGCGTGCCCGCCCTCACGGCGGCGTTGGGAAGCTTCGGTGACGCCGTCAGCTACGAGCTGCACGACGTGGACGAACACCACGACGCGGCCATCCCGGTGCAGCTCAAGAACAACAGCTACGTCAAGCCCTTCCAGGTCGTGATGGGGCTGATGAGCCTGCCCAAGTACGGCACCTTCGATCCCACCTGGATCATCGCGCTGTTCTTCCCCCTGTTCTTCGGCATCATCATCGCGGACGTGGGCTACGGCCTGCTGTTCCTGTGGTTCGGGATGTGGCTGCTGGGCAAGGCGCGGCGGAACGAGGGCTGGGACCTCAGCTTCTTCGGCGCGTTCATCCCGCCCGCCACGGTGCGCGACCTGGGCTACGTCACCAACGTGATGGCGCTGTGGTCGATCCTGTGGGGCTTCCTGACCGGCGAACTGTTCGGCACGCTGGGCGAGCACCTCCACCTCTTCTACGTGGACCCCGATCTGGTCAACCGCCTGTGGGGCTGGACCGGCATTCACGCCAGTCACGCCGGGGGCACCGAGGCCGTCGCCCACAGTGGCCTGATCCCGACCGTGTTTCCCCGCCTGGAGACGAGCTACTTCAGCAACGTCGCGCTGGTGTTCGCGCTGCTCTTCGGCATTCTGCAAGTGCTGTGGGGCTGGGGCATCCGCATCCAGCAGGGCATCAAGCACAAGGACCCGACCCACACCTGGGAGGGCCTGGCCCTCTTCGGCAGCACGGCCGCGCTGATCTGCCTGGCCTTTGCGACCCGTGCGGGCAAGGACTTCGGGCAGCTGACCAACTTCGCCAATCCGCTGATCCTGGTGATGTACGTGGGCTTTGCCCTCTTCCTGGTGGGCTGGATTCGCGTGATTCGGCACTTCCCGCTGCTGCCCATCGAACTGATCTCGCAGGGCAGCGCCGTTCTCAGCTACGCCCGTATCTTCGCGGTCGGCTTGGTGAGCGCCATTCTCGCCAAGCTGTGCAGCGACATGGGCTGGAGCCTCGCCGAGCGCATCGGCTTCCTCGGGATCATCCTCGGCCTGGTGGTCGGCGCGCTGCTGCACTTCTTCGTGCTGGCGCTGACCTTGATCGGCCACATCATCCAGCCGCTGCGTCTGCACATCGTCGAGTTCCTGAACCCGACCGGCTTCAACGCCGAGACCAGCCCGGCCTACAACCCCCTTCGCCGCCTCAGCCCCGCCGCCCACGCGGTCAGCGGGCCGGGCAAATAAGTTCTCAGGAGTGTCCGCTATGACCAAGTACAACAAGATCGTTCTCGCGTCCCTCGTCCTCGCTCTCGCGACCAGCGGTCTGGCGCAGACGGCCAACACCGTCGGCGGCCCCGACGATATGTACCGTGGCCTGCGTGCCCTGGGTGCAGGTCTGGCGCTGGGCCTGGGTGCGGTCGGCACCGGCATCGCGCAGGCCCGCATCGGCTCCTCGCTCGTGGGCGCGGTGGCGGAAGACCCCAGCAAGGCCGGCAGCCTGCTGCTGTACTTCCTGATTCCCGAAACCCTCGTGATCTTCGGCTTCCTCGCGCTGTTCATCCTGAACTGATATGGCGCTCGACAAGCTCCTCGAACACGAAGCGCAGGCGGACATCGAGCGCATCCGCGCCGAGGCCTCGGGCCGCGCGCAGCAGATTGTCGCGGACGCCCGGGAACGCGCCCAGGCCCTGATCGAGAGCCGCACCCGCGCGCTCGAAACGCAGCGCCAGGCCGGGCTGGTGCGTGCCCGCAGCGCCGCCGACCTCGAACTGAGTGCGGCGCGGCTGACGGCCAGCGAGCAGGGCATGACCGAGGTGTACGGCCTGGTCGAGCAGCAGCTGCGCGACATCACCCGCCTGCCGGAATACCGCGAGATCCTGGGCCGCCTGATTCAGCAGGCCCGCCAGGCCATCCCCGATGCGGAAGCCGTCGAGGTTGGCCCCGCCGAGGCTGCGCTGGCCCGCGAACTCGTCACCGACCTCCCCGTGCGCGAGAACCCTGGGCTTCAGGGGGGCGTGCGCGTGGTGGCCCGCGGCGGCAAGAGCGGCATCACCAACACGCTCCCGGGCCGTCTCGAACGGGTGCGGGGCGAACTCGCGCCGCAGGTCAGCCGCCTGCTGGCCGAGTAAGGCCGGCGAAGGAGAATTGGCCGAAGATGCCCGACGACTACGCTTACATCAACACGCGCGTCCGCGTGATGCGGACCAAACTGCTGGGTGGGCGCGCCCTTGACTCGGCGCTCGCGGCGGGCAGCTACCAGGAATTCCTGCGCGTCCTCGCCGAGACCGACCTCGCGCCCGATATGCGCGAGACGACCGCCGAGGGGGCGGGCCTGCCCGAACTCGACCGCGCCCTGTCACAAAACCTCTTCGCCACCACCCGGAAGGTGCTGGGCTTTGCCGACGGTGAGGCCAAGCGGGAGATTCAGGCCCTGCTGATGCGCTGGGACCTGGTCAACCTCAAGACCGTCGCCCGCGGCATCGTCAGCGGGCGGGGCAGCGAGGCGATCCTGGAGAGTCTGATTCCCGGCGGCACCATCAAACCCGCCGCCCTCCAGACCGCCGCGCAGAGCACCGACCTCGCCAGCGCGGCCGCCACCATCGCCGTCAGCGGGCACCCGCTGGCCCAGGCGATGCGCGACGGGGCGGCGGCCTACAACGCCAGTAACCGCCTGCTCGATCTGGAAGTAGCGCTCGACCAGGGCTACTACCGCTACGCGCTGAGCGTGGCCCGGAACACCAGCCTGCGCCGGTTCCTGGGCCGCGAGATCGACGTGACCAACGCCCTGATCGCCCGCAGTGGCCGGGGGCAGGCGCTCGATCCCAACCTGTTCGTGCCGGGTGGCCGTCTCGACGCCGCCGGGTACAGCCGCCTCACGGGCGGGGACGCGGGCGGCGTGCCGGACGTGGCCGCCATTCTCGACGCCCCCACCCTGGAAGACGCCGAGGTCGCGGCCCGCACGGCGCTCGACAACGCCGCGCGCAACGTCGCGGCGGGCGATCCCGAGGGGGTAGGTATCATCCTCGACTTCCTGCGCCGCAAGGAGATCGAGATCGCCAAGCTCCGGCTGATCGGTCGCGGCAAGTTCTACGACCTGCCCACCGAACAGATTCGCCGTGAGGTGCAGGCATGACCCAGGCCAAGGCAGCACCGGGCGCGGGCAACCAGACGCAGCATGTCGCCGTCCTCGCCGACGCCGAGACCGCCACCGGCTACCGCCTGGCGGGGGCCGAGGTGATCGAGGCGACGCCGGAGACGGCAGTCCGCGAACTCGAACGGCTCATCCAGGAAAACCGCTATGGCCTCGTCGCGGTGGACACCGGCCTCATTCCCGACCCCATGACCGCCACCGCCCGCGTGATGCGTGGGCGTGACCTCCCCATCCTGCTGCCCATTCCCAGCCTGCGCGACGCTTTTTCCGCCGACACGGTGGACGCCAAGGCCTACATGGGCAAGCTGGTGCGGGACACCATCGGGTTCGATATCAAGCTTTGAGGTTCAGGGTCTAACGCTTCAACCTTCGAAACGGCCTGAGGCACAAATGTCGTCCTGGGCATCTTTTAGACTGGTTGACGGTTAGACCCTAGACCCTTAGACCTCTCCCAAGGAGACCAAATGACGCAACAGCAAAGAGGCGTCGTGCAGAACATCGCCGGTCCCGCCGTGATCGCAGGCGGCATGTACGGCGCGAAGATGTACGACATCGTGCGCGTGGGCCAGGAGCGCCTCGTGGGCGAGATTATTCGCCTCGACGGTGACACCGCCTTCGTGCAGGTGTATGAGGACACCAGCGGCCTGACCGTGGGTGAGCCGGTGGAAACCACCAACCTTCCGCTCTCGGTTGAACTCGGGCCGGGGATGCTCAACGGCATCTACGACGGCATTCAGCGCCCGCTTGACAAGATCCGCGAGGCCTCGGGCGACTTCATCGCGCGCGGCATCGAGGTCAGCAGCCTTGACCGCCACCAGAAGTGGGCCTTTACGCCCACCGTGCAGGCCGGCGACACCGTCACCGGCAGCGCCATTCTGGGCACCGTGCCGGAGTTCAGCTTCACGCACAAGATCCTGACGCCGCCCGACAAGAGCGGCAAGCTGGCCTGGATCGCGCCCGCCGGTGACTACACCATCGACGACACCATCGCGCGCCTGGAAGACGGCACGGAACTGCGCATGGCCCACTACTGGCCGGTGCGTGCGCCGCGCCCGGTCGCGCAGAAGCTCGACCCCAGCCTGCCCTTCCTCACCGGGATGCGGATTCTCGACGTGCTGTTCCCGCTGGTGATGGGCGGCGCGGCGGCGATTCCCGGCCCCTTCGGTTCGGGCAAGACCGTGACCCAGCAGTCGGTCGCCAAGTACGGCAACGCCGACATCGTGGTGTACGTGGGCTGCGGCGAGCGCGGCAACGAGATGACGGACGTGCTGGTCGAGTTCCCGGAACTGGAAGACCCCAAGACCGGCGGACCGCTGATGCACCGCACCATCCTGATCGCCAACACCTCCAACATGCCGGTGGCGGCGCGTGAGGCGTCGGTGTACACGGGCGTCACGCTGGCCGAGTACTTCCGCGACCAGGGCTACAGCGTGTCGCTGATGGCCGACAGCACCTCCCGCTGGGCCGAGGCACTGCGCGAAATCTCCTCCCGCCTGGAAGAGATGCCCGCCGAAGAAGGCTACCCACCCTACCTGGGTGCCAAGCTGGCCGCTTTCTACGAGCGTGCGGGTGCGGTGAAGACCCTGGCGGGCGAGGACGGCGCGGTCAGCGTGATCGGCGCCGTGTCCCCGGCGGGCGGCGACATGTCCGAACCCGTCACGCAGGCGACCCTGCGCATCACTGGCGCGTTCTGGCGTCTGGACGCGGGTCTGGCCCGCCGCCGTCACTTCCCGGCGATCAACTGGAACGGCTCCTACAGCCTGTTCACGCCGATCCTCGACAGCTGGTACCGCGAGAACGTCGGCCAGGACTTCCCCGAACTGCGTCAGCGCATCGGCAACCTGCTCCAGCAGGAAGCCAGCCTTCAGGAAGTCGTGCAGCTCGTCGGTCCCGACGCGCTTCAGGACCAGGAGCGCCTGGTGATCGAGGCCGGACGCATGCTGCGCCAGGACTTCCTCCAGCAAAACGGCTTCGACCCGGTGGACGCCTCGGCTTCCATGCCCAAGAACTACGGCCTGATGAAGATGATGCTGAAGTTCTACGACGAGGCCGAAGCGGCCCTCAAGAACGGGGCCACCATCGACGAGATCATCCAGAACCCCGTGATCGAGAAGCTGTCGCGCGCCCGCTACGTGCCCGAGGCGGACTTCATGGACTACGGTGAAAAGCTGATGGACGAACTCGACACCACCTTCAAGGGAGTGAAAGCGTGACCCTTCTCCAGAAGGAATACAACGACGTCGCGTACATCTCCGGGCCACTGCTGTTCGTGAACGCGGCTTCCGATCTGGCGTACAACGCCATCGTGAACATCAGGGACGGCTCGGGCCGCGTGCGTGGCGGGCAGGTCATCAGCGTGTCCGACAAGAACGCCGTCATTCAGGTGTTCGAGGAAACGCGCGGTCTGGACCTCGCTACCGCCAGCGTGAGCCTGGTGGAGGACGTGGCCCGCCTGGGTGTCTCCAAGGAAATGATCGGTCGCCGCTTCGACGGCCTGGGCCGCCCCATCGACGGGCTGCCCCCGGTGGTCGCGGAGAAGAGGCTGAGCATCAACGGGCAGGCCATGAACCCCGCCGCCCGCTCCAAGCCCGAGGAGTTCATCCAGACCGGCATCAGCACCATCGACGTGCAGACCAGCCTGATTCGTGGGCAGAAGCTCCCGATTTTCAGCGGCTCGGGCCTGCCGCACAACGAACTCGCCGCGCAGATCGCCCGTCAGGCCAAGGTGCCCGGTCACGAGGGCGACTTCGCGGTGGTGTTCGCGGCGATGGGCCTGACCCAGCGTGAAGTCTCGTTCTTCACGCAGGAGTTCGAGCGCACCGGCGCGCTGGCCCGTTCGGTGCTGTTCCTCAACCGCGCGGACGACCCTGCCGTCGAGCGTCTGCTGACGCCGCGCATGGCGCTGACGACCGCCGAGTACCTCGCGTTCGAGCACGGCTATCACGTGCTGGTCATCCTGACCGACATCACCAACTACTGCGAGGCGCTGCGTGAAATCGGCGGCGCGCGCGAGGAAATCCCCGGACGCCGCGGCTTCCCCGGCTACATGTACACCGACCTGGCGAGCCTGTACGAGCGCGCGGGCGTGGTGGAAGGCAAGCCCGGCTCGGTCACACAGGTGCCGATCCTGTCCATGCCCGACGACGACATCACCCACCCCATTCCCGACCTGACCGGCTACATCACGGAAGGGCAGATCGTGGTGGACCGTGGTCTGAACGCCAAGGGCGTGTTCCCGCCGATCAACCCGCTGCCCTCGCTGTCCCGCCTCCAGGGCAACGGCATCGGCAAGGGCAAGACCCGCGCGGACCACAAGAACGTGTCCGACCAGCTGTTCGCCGCCTACGCGAACGGCCTGGACCTGCGCAAGCTCGTGGCGATTACCGGTGAGGACGCGCTGACCGAGACCGATAAGCTGTACCTGCGCTTTGCCGACGACTTCGAGAACTACTTCATCGGCCAGGGCGGCCAGGACCGCAGCATCGACGACAGCCTGGGCGTCGCCTGGGGCATCCTCTCCAAGCTGCCCCAGAGCCAGCTCACCCGTCTGTCGAAGGACTCCATCGACAAGTACTACGGGGCCAAGATCGACGAGATGTGGCGGGGGAACCGGATCTGAGGTTGTAGGCTGTGGGGTGTAGGCGCAGGTTTGTTCCCACACCCTACAGCCCACACCCCACAACCCCACCGGCAAAGGAGGTGGAATCATGGCAGGACAGATCAGTCCCACCCGCAGCGCCCTGCTGGCCAGCAAGGCCAGCCTCAAGACGGCGTCGGGCGGCGCGGACCTGCTCAAGCGCAAGCGTGACGCGCTGATCGGCGAGTTCTTCGCGCTGGTCAAGGACGCCCTCGCGGCGCGCGAACAGCTCGGCGGCGTCAGCAAGGGCGCGTACACCAGCCTGTTCGGCGCGAAAGCGTGGGACAGCCCGGAAGCGGTCGAGAGCCTCGGCATGGCGGGTACGGGTGACTACGCCGTCGAGATGCAGATCGAGAACCTCTACGGCGTGAAGGTGCCCCGCATTACCGTCCCCGAGCGCACGCAGCAGGCGAGCTTCAGCCCCATCAACGTCGGCGCGCGCACCATCCAGGCCGCGACCGATTTCGGGGGCGTGATGGAAGCCATCGTGAAGGTCGCCGCGACCGAGACGAAGCTGCGCCGCATCGGTGAGGAGATCAAGAAGACCTCGCGCCGCGTGAACGCGCTGGAGCAGGTCGTGATCCCCGGGATTCAGGACGACATCCGCTTCATTCGCGGCGTGCTCGACCAGCGCGAGCGCGAGGAAAGCTTCCGCCTCAAGAAGATCAAGGCGAAGCTGGAACGCGAGAAGGACGAGGAAAACGCCCAGGCGGGTCAGCACGGCACCGCTGCCGACTGAGCGCCAGGCCAGAGAAAGCCGCCTCCCTGTGGGGCGGTTTTTCTATTCCAGGCGGGCCAGTTCCAGCTGGGCCAGTGCCGCCGTCAGGTTCGCCCGCGCCTGCCCCTCCAACGCCGCGAACTCTGGCGTCACATAAAGCTGCTCCCGTTCCAGAAAGCCCCGCAGCACCCGCGCCCGCCCGGCCCGGTAGTCCGCCTCCGGGACGAAGACGTATTCCTGGCGGATGGCCGCGTCGTAGGCGGCGAAGGTGTCCACGTCCGCGCCCAGGATGCTCAGGTCGGCATCGACCAGCACCGCCTCGGCCCGTGTCCGGGGAGGCGAAGTGTGACGGGTGGCGAGGATCAGCGCCGTGACTTCCTGCACCAGCTCGGCTTCGGCCCCCTGCGCAGCCAGCCACCCGCCGAACACCTCCGCGCTGCGTCCCTCGTTGTCGGGAGCCTGCGGATCATAGATCAGGTCGTGGCCCCAGACGGCCAGGGCCAGGGCTGGGGTCAGGACGCCGCGCGAGGCCAGGGCGTGCAGCACGGCCCGGACATGCTGGGCATTGTGGTAAGCACGGTGGGGCTGGGCGTAGAAGGGGAGGGCGAAGGCTTCGGCCGCCGACAGGACATCTTCTGCCGGTGCATGGAGCTTCAGGCGATTACGGGGCACGGGTACTCAGCTGCCGGTGGCGTCCGCGCCGGCCAACGCCCTGCGCTTGCCGGAAACGTTGCGGGCAGGCTGACCCTCGGGACCGTGGCCGCACAGGATGTTGAAGGTGCGGCGGATATCCAGGGCGCGCGCCTCCACGTAGCCCTGCCCCACCTTGCCCTCGGAGGTGTTGTGCTGCGTCAGGTCGGTGGCGAGCTGTAAGGCTCGGGTCTCGAACGTCTCCATGGTTCTGTCTACCACCGCACGTTCAGGGCAAAATCAGGCCTGCCCAGACACCGGTGCCCCGGCTCCCTTTAGAGCATTTGTCAAAAAGAGACCTTCTTTTTGACCGAGCGGGCGGGCAGGCGTCCTCAAGGGCGTCCGTTCTGCCCAAGACAGCGAGTGAAAGAGGAAGAGCGTTTGGGAGAATGCAACCGTTGGAGGCGCTTTCCCTCCAACGGTGTAATTCGGACAAATGCTCTAGCCGTCCAGCTCGGCGCGGGCGTCCCGGCCCATCAGGCTGGCGATGCCCTGGTCAGGCGTCCACTCGCCGCTGGCGACCAGAGCCACGGCCCGCACGATGGGAAGGTCCTGCCCGTGGGCGCTGGCCCAGGTGTCCAGCAGGCCAGCCGTGCGTAAGCCCTCCACCACCTTGCCGCCCTGCTGGGGCCGGTGAATGGGATGGTCCCCGCGCGCGATGGCCTCCCCGGCGGCGCGGTTGCGGCTGTGGCGGCTGGTCGCGGTCGCCACCAGATCGCCCAGGCCGCTCAGGCCATAGACCGTGTCCTCGTGCGCGCCCTGCGAGACGAGGTAACGCCCCATCTCGCGCAGGCCCCGGGTAATGATCGCCGCCTTCGCGTTGTCGCCCAGATTCAGGCCGTCCACCAGCCCCGCCGCCAGCGCGATCACGTTCTTCAGCACGCCGCCGAGTTCCACGCCGACCTCGTCCCGGCTGGTGTACACCCGCAGGGTGGGGGAGACGAGGGCCGCCTGGACGGCGTCTGCCAGCCCCGCGTCCGTACTCGCCACGACCGTCGCGGCGGGGAGGCCCCGGCCCACTTCTTCCGCGTGGTTAGGGCCGCTCAGAATCGCCACGCGGGTGAAGCCCAATCCCCGCGCCAGATCGGTCAGCCGTCCCCCGTCCGGCGCGAGGCCCTTGGCGCACAGCACCAGCCCCAGTTCACGCGGCAGCTCGGCCAGCAGGTCCGGCACGCCGACGCTCGGCACGACGACCAGGGCGAACTCTGCCCCCGCCACTGCGCGGGCGAGGTCGGAGGTGACAGCCACCCCCGGCGGCAGCGTGACCCCCGGCAGGTATTCGCGGTTCTCGCGGACCTCGGCCAGCCGTGCGGCGAAGTCAGGGCGGCGTGCCCACAGGGTCGCCGGGTGGCCCGCCCGGGTCAGGGCGACGGCCAGTGCCGTTCCCCAGCCCCCCGCGCCCAGCACGGGGACGGGTGAACTCAGGCCCATGCGAACACCCACACACGCGGCGTCTGCGGCTCCGGCGGCGCGTAATCGGGGTACTCCAGAATCTCCCAGCGCGTGAAGCCCGCGTCCCGCAGCAGGGGGTCGAGGTCCGCCGGATCATAGCCGCGTTCGCGGTGTTCCTCCACGAACTCCTGCAAGCCGCCCTGGCCGTCCTCCACCCGGCAGAACGCCTGCACCACGCCCACGTCCTCCTCCGGCTCGTGGTGGTGCGACCAGTGGTAATGCACCTCCTGGCCTTCCGGGGTGCGGGCCAGGCCCTCGATGCAGCTGTCCTCCCACAGTTCCCGCACGCCCAGCCGGGTGTTCAGGTCACAGGCGAGCAGCCCGCCAGGACGCAGATGCGCCCGCGCCCGCCCCAGGGCCGCGCCCAGGTCGGTGGACGTCAGCAGGTTGTTGAGGCTATCGAACACGCAGGTCACCAGGTCGAACGTCTCGCCCAGCTCGAAGGTCCGCAGGTCGCCCAGGCTGAGCGTGACCCCGGCGGGCAGGCGTTCCCGTGCCACCTCCAGCATGTCCGGGCTGCCGTCCACGCCATGCACCCGGAACCCGGCCTGCCACAGTTCACGGGTAAAGCCCCCGGTGCCGCAGGCGAGGTCCAGCGCCGTCCGCACCTCCAGCCCGCCGTCACGTGCGTAGGTCAGCACGAAATCCGCCCAATGGTCATACTCCACATCCGCCATGATCGCGTCGTAGACAGCGGCCAGCGCGGTGAACGGGCGTTTGTGCATGCCCGTCACTATAGCCGTCCGCCCGGGCTGGGCGTCCCTGCCCCTAAAGGCCACGTCAGGTTTACCCTGCCCCAGGGCGCCAGCATGAGGAGGCCATGAGGTCAACGGGAAAGGTTGCCCCGTAGCCCCCATACGGCCCTGCTGGGTACGGTGAACACACGATCCCAGGAGGTTCCGCCATGAAAAAGATTCTTGCTCTTGCCGCCGTCGCCACCGTCGCCCTCAGCTCGTGCAGCCTGTACGGGACCCGCAGCGCCGCCGTTTCCGGCCAGCTCAAGGGGTTCAGCCCCAACCAGAACCTCGGCCTGGCCATCGTGGGCTTCAACAACGGGCAGTACACCGCCGACGGCACGCAGGCCCAGGTGATCGACAAGTTCCTGACCGGCGGCTATACCCTGACCCTGCCCCGCGACGTGCCCTACGGCACCTACCGCGTGATCGTGTTCCGTGACGCCAATAACGATGGCCGCTTCAACACGGGCGACACGGTCCTCAGCCGCGACAACGGCAAGTTCCTGGTTTATGTCCAGCGTGACAACCAGTACTTCAACGGCACCAAGTACGGCTGGAACATCTACAACGCTGCCAACCGCGACATCCAGACCACCATCCTCAACAACTACGATCTCGAAGCGGTTGCCGCGCAGTAAACCCCTGCGGTAAAACCGGAACAGGATGAAAGAGGGGAGGCTGACGGGCCTCCCTTTTTGACGTTGCGCCGTAAGCATTGAGGTGTGAACTGGTACCAGAACGCCTCGGCGCGAGCGGTTCTTTTCACTGCCGGCTGAGAACTTCCTCCACCTCTGCCCGCACCCGCTCCAGTTCCCTTTCCGCCAGCACGGGCGGTCCAGCCTCTGCCTTCATTTCGGGCAGCGGCACCCAGCTCACGCAGCCCAGCATCTCCGGCGTTTCCTCCAGCACCAGGGGCGTGAGGAGCGGGCGCACCCGCAGGAGCAGGGCGTGAACCCAGGGGCGATTCCGGTAATGAAAGCGCCGCTCGATGGCCCCCGTCGTCAGTGCCTGGTATGGCTCCAGGGCCAGGGCCTGTTCGAGAGACTCGACCTTATGCACCGCCACGACCTCGGCCAGTGCTGGAAGCACGATGCGCCCCGGCTGGGGGTCTTCGCGCAGCAGCGGCAGAAAATCCGGCCTCAGCTCGGCGGGGTTCTGGTGCAGGAAGGTGGGGTAGAGGGAAAAGGTCCGGTGCTCGACCTCGAAGCCCGCGTGCGTCTCCATGATGCCGCCCTTGCGGATCAGGAGGGCCGAGGATCCGGAGGTGAGGGCCTGACACTGGGTATCCCATTCTTTGAGGGCGACTGAAGGGGTCATGGGGAGAGGGTAGCGTGGGCGAGGGGAAATGAAAAAACCGCCCCGGAGGGCGGCTATTAAATTTCAGTCGGGTTACTTGGCAGCGGTCAGGGTCAGGGGGCTTCTGCCAGCGCTACCGCCTGCGTAGGTCACCACAACCTGGTAAGAAGCAGGGGTTCCCGCCGCACCTGCTGCACCCGCAACAGCGGCGTTATTAGAGCAAACCGTGTTGGTGATAGGAGCGGGAGCGTTGACGGTAGCCGTTTCGGTACCAGCAGTGATGGTCGTAACTCCGTTAGCCCATGTACAACCAGGGGCAGTACCAGTGGTATTCCCTACTTCCGTGGCGGCCATAGCAGTGAGGATGTTGCGTGCAACACTAGAAGCCGCAGCATCATTCGCCTTGCTACGCGCTCCCAGCAGGTTGGGGATCAGCACCGCCGCCAGAATCCCGATGATGGCGATCACGATCAGCAGCTCGATCAGGGTAAAGCCTTGCGTTCCGTTCTTCATGTTGATCTCCTTGTTTGGCCGCCGGATTAAGGAATAGGGAGAAAGTCCGTCGGGCCTTTGGATGGCTGTGCAGGTGCGGGCGTCTCCCGTCCTTGCTGACATCACGGTATTCAGGAGGCTCTAACAGGAGTCTTACGTTTGGGGCCAGATTCGGGGGGGTTGGGGGGGTCGGCCAGACAGCAGGCGGCGGTGGTATGATGCGCGGCAGTTCGGCCCGGCACAGTGCTCCGGCACTGACCGGCGAATGGGACGACCGGTGCCCACACCGGCCCCACCCTCACTTCACCCCTGCACGCGCGACGCGCCCCAGCCCCCGGCGGGGTGGCGCGTTCTCTGGCGCGTGCGCGAAAGGTCTGCATGGAACTGACCCCCCGCGTTCCCCCACACAGCAACGACGCCGAGATCAGCGTCCTGGGGAGCATCCTGCTGGACAACGACACGCTCAGCGCCCTGGGCGACACGGTCAGCCCCGACATGTTCTACCGCGAGGGCCACCGCAAGATTTTCGCGGCGATGCGCACCCTTCAGGAACGCGGCGAGCCGGTGGACCTGGTCACGCTCAGCGAGGACCTGCGGGTCAAGGGCCAGCTCGACGAGGTGGGCGGCCTGAGCTACCTGATCGGCCTGTCGGACCAGGTGCCCACCGCCGCCTACGCGGAGCATTACGCGCGCATCGTGCAGGAAAAGCACACGCTCCGCCAGCTCATCAGTGCGTCGGGCAAAGCGATGCAGCTCGCCTACGACGCGCAGCTTCCGCTCGAAGACCTGCTCGACCGCGCCGAGAAGATGATCTTCGAGGTGGCCGAGCAGAAGAAGAAGGGCGAAGCCTTCCAGGCGATGGGCGAGGTCGTCCACGATACCTTCGAGTACATCACCCTGCTGCACCAGAACAAGGGTATCCCCGACGGCGTGAGCAGCGGCTTCCGCGACCTCGACGAGCAGATTTCGGGGTTGCAGAAGGGAAGTCTGAACGTGCTGGCGGCCCGGCCTAGTATGGGTAAGACGGCCTTCGCCCTCTCCATCGCCCAGAATGTCGCCCTGCGCGGTGAGAAGACGGTGGCGGTCTTCAGCCTGGAGATGCCCAGCGTGCAACTGGCCCTCCGGATGCTGTGCAGCGAGGCGCGGGTGGATATGAACCGCATCCGCAGCGGGCAACTCAACGAGCGCGACTTCGAGCGGCTGGCGCACGCCGCCGGACGCCTGGCCGACGCCCCCATGGTGATCGACGACGAGCCGGACCTCACCCTGAACGGCCTGCGCTCCAAGCTCCGGCGCATCGCCGCGCAGCACGGCCAGCTCGGGCTGGTGGTGATCGATTACCTCCAGCTCATGTCGGGGGGCAAGAGCAGTGGCGGCAGTGACAACCGCCAGCAGGAGATCAGTACCATTTCGCGTGGCCTGAAGGGGCTGGCGCGTGAATTGGAAGTGCCGATCATCGTACTGAGTCAGCTCAGCCGCGCTGTCGAGCAGCGGCCAAACCACAGACCGATGCTCTCGGATTTGAGAGAATCCGGCGCCATCGAACAGGATGCAGATATCGTGATGTTTATTTACCGCGACGAGTATTACAACAAGGAAACCGACCAACAGGGCATCGCTGAAATCATTATCGGCAAGCAGCGCAACGGGCCGGTCGGCACCGTGAAGTTGCAGTTTCACAGTGCCCACGTCCGCTTCAACGACCTCGCGCCGGAGGGCGTCTGATGCCCGAAGACGTGAAGACCGCTCCCGGCAATGCGGGTGGGCAGCGGCGGCGACGGCGGCGGCGCAATGGGCGTGGGCCGGTGCCGGGGAACACCCCTGCGCCCGGTCAGGTTTCCAACGCGACGAGTGTGCCGGTGCCCGCCGCTCCAGCCCGCCGGGGCCACAAGCGGCCGCTGGCCGACCCGCGCATCGGCGTGGGCTGCATCGTGCTGCGCGGTGAAGAGATCCTGCTGGTGCGCGAGCGGGGCCGCTGGTCACTGCCCAAAGGCGGCCTGGAAGCCGGGGAACTGGTGCAGGAGGGCGCGCGCCGCGAAACCTACGAGGAAACCGGGCTGGTCGTCGAACTGCGTGACCTCGCCTTTATCGTGGAATTCCAGGCGCAGACCTGGGGGCACCACCTCCAGTTCTTCTACACCGGGCGCGAGGTGGGCGGCACGCTGGCCCCCCGCGACCCCGACCGCGACGTGCAGGAGGCGCGCTTCGTGCCCATCCGGCAACTGCGCGAGTTCATCCGCTTCCGGCCCCGGCTGGTGGCACTGGAAACCTGGCTGCGCGAGCGGCGGCCCCGGCATTTCGTCTTCAACCTCGACAAGGAACCGGCCATGCTCCGCAAACGGCGGCGGGTGGGCGTGGGGGCGGTCGGGCCGGACCTGGCGGAGGAACCCACCGACGAGGCGGACCTGTAAGCGTCTCCGGGAAGATGACCTGAACGCTGGTCACGCCCCCCGGCCTGCCTTCTTCTGCTAACATCAGAATATGAAGAGGGCATTACGCAAAAGGTCCCTCCTGATGGAGGAGGCTTCCTATCCCGTCAGCGGACGCGGGTACGCCCACGTCTGCCCTTCCTGCGGCCAGGCGCTCGACCTGTATGACCTGCGCGACGGAGATCAGGCGTACTGGTGCGCCCCCTGTGGCCGGGGGCACCGCGCGGGGGATCCTCCCGTGGGGGCGCTGCGGCCCCTGCCCCAGGCAGGCTGAAGTCCGGCGCCGCCCCCGCTCTCACGGTGGGGACGCTATGCTGAGGCCATGAGCTTCGCCTCCCTTCCTTCCCCGCCCAGCGAGCCGGTGCTGGCTGGACAGGTCATTGCCGTGACCGGCGCGGATCAGGGGTATGGCCGGGCGATCAGTGCCGCGCTGGCGCGGGCCGGTGCGAGCGTCGTCCTGATCGGGGGCAACAGCGAGACGCTGGCCGCCGCCGCCAGCAGTCTGGAACTGTCGGGGGGCACGGCCATTCCGATCAAGGCCGACGTGAGCGTGCCGCTGGACTGGCTGGGCGCGCAGACCCGCATCCTGGAAATCTTCGGGGCACTCCACGGCATCGTTCATCTGGCCGACCGGCGCGCGCACACCAACTTCACCATGCTCAGCGAGAACGAGTGGATGGAGCTGTTCAACTGCAACGTGAAAAGCAGCGTCGCCATCGCGCAGATCGTGCGCCGCCGCCTGACCGGGACCTGGCTGACCCTCGTCGGCCCGCACCTGGATGAGGTGGGGCTGCAAACGTACCCGCAACGGGGCGCGCTGCGCGGCCTGGTCGAACATGCCCAGGACGAGGACCTGCGCGTGAATCTGGTGCTGCCCTCGCGGGTGAGCGCGGGCGACGAGGCCCTCGATCGGCCCCTGGCCGACGCCGTGCTGGCCCTCGCCACGCCGGCCCTCGCGCACCTGCGCGGCAACGTGCTGGAAGTGCCTCTGCCGCCTGTGCCGAAAGTGCGCGTCACGGAAGTCAATCTCAGGTGAAGTGCCCCTACTGCTCCGCCCCCGACTCCAAGGTCGTCAACTCGCGCCCCAGTGACGACGGGGCCAGCATCCGCCGCCGCCGCGAGTGCCTGCGCTGTGCCCGGAGATTCACCACCTACGAGCGCGCCCAGCTCGAACCCCTGATGGTCGTCAAGCGCGGCGGCCTGCGCGAAGCCTTCAACCCCGACAAGCTGCTGCGCGGCCTGACCCTCGCCACCGAGAAACGCCCGGTGGACCCCGAGGCGCTGCGGGCCTTCGCCTACGGCTTCGAGGACGAGGTGGGGGCGTCCGAACTGCCCAGCGAGGAGATCGGCCGCCGCGCGATGACCTTCCTGCGCCCGCTGGACGACGTGGCCTATATCCGCTTCGCCAGCGTCTACCGCGATTTCGACAGCCTGGAGCGGTTCATCGAGGAGATTCGCGGGCTGAAGGACCGGGGCGAGGGGTAAGTCCGGTCCTTCAAAGCCGCTCGATGATCGTCGCCGTCGCCATTCCGTGCCCGATGCACATCACCTGGAGGCCCAGTGTGCCCCCGGTGGCCTCCAGCCCGGCGAGCATCTTGGCGGTCAGGCCCGCGCCGCTGGCGCCCAGGGGGTGACCGTGGGCGATGGCCCCGCCCCAGGGATTCACCTTCGCGGGGTCCGCCTGGAATTCGCGCATCCAGGCCAGGACCACCGATGCAAACGCCTCGTTGATCTCGATCCAGTCGAGGTCTGCGAGGGTCAGGCCGCTTTTCGCCAGCGCCTTGCGGGTGGCGGGCAGGACGCCCATCAGTTGCAGCGTGGGGTCGTCGCCCACTGCGACACGGGCGCGGAAGCGGGCACGGGGACGCAGGCCGTCCGCCAGGGCCGCCTCGCGCTCCCCGACCAGCACCGCCGCTGCACCGTCGCTGATCTGGCTGGCGTTCCCGGCGGTCACGACCCCGTTCTCGCGGAAGGCCGGTTTCAGGGCCGCCATCTTCTCGGGGGAAATCTGTTCGCGGATGCCCTCGTCGTAGGTCAGGGTGAAGGGTTCGCCCTCCGCGTTCAGCCCCGGCGCAGGCAGCAGTTCGGCGTGCAGGTCACGGCTGGCGGCGGCGCGGCGGTGGCTCTCGGCGGAGTAGGCGTCGAGGTCGGCGCGGGTGAGGTTCCAGCGGTCGGCGATGCGTTCGGCACTCTCGCCCTGGTGGATCAGGTCCACCTTGCCCAGCAAGTCGGGGTTCAGCCGCTCGAAGCCGCCGCCGATGTCGCTGAACATCGGGGTGCGGGTCATGGACTCCACGCCGCCGCCCACCGCGTAGGTCTGGTCGCCCGCGTCCACGCCCTGCGCCGCGAAATGAATCGCCTGCTGCCCGCTGCCGCACATGCGGTTCAGGCTGACCGCCGGGACCTCGACCGGAAAGCCCGCCATCATCACGGCGAGGCGGCCGATGTTCGCGCCCTGCTCGCCCGCCTGCGTCACCGCCCCCGTCACCACGTCCTCCACGCGGGCGGGGTCGAGTCCGGCGCGGTCCATCAGGCCGTTCAGGGCGAAGGCCAGCAGCGCGTCGGGCCTCACCTCGCGGTAGGCGCCACCACGCTTGGCGTAGGGTGTGCGGACGGCTTCCAGAATCACGGCTTCACTCATTTACATCTCCTGTCGGCTGAACCGCTCGCGCAATTCGCGTTTGAGAATCTTGCCCGCCGTGTTGCGCGGCAGCGCCTCCACGAAATGCACCCGCTTGGGCACCTTGAAGCCCGCCAGGCTGGCGCGGGCATGGTCGCAGAGTTCGTCCGGCGTGGCCGACTGCCCCGGCTTCAGCACCACGACGGCGGTGACCGCCTCCACCCAGCGCTCGTCGGGGAGGGCAATCACGGCCACCTCCGAGACGGCGGGGGGCGTATAGAGGGCTTCCTCTACCTCGCGTCCCGCTACCAGCACGCCCCCGGTGTTGATCACGTCCTTCACGCGGTCCACCACGTACAGGTAGCCGCCCTCGTCCAGAATCCCCAGATCGCCGGAGTGGAACCAGCCGCCCCGGAAGGCTTCCGCCGTCTCCTCCGGCTTGTCCCAGTAGCCCGCCAGCAGGTGCGGCGAACGGTGGACGATCTCACCGGGCTGGCCGGGGGGCAGGTCCTGCATGTTCTCGTCCACCACGCGCGTTTCGACGTTCAGCACCGGGCGGCCCGCCGACGCCGGACGCTCGGCGTGTTCCTGCGGGGCCAGGACGGTGGCGAGGGGGGCCAGTTCGCTCTGGCCGTAGCAATTGTAGAAACCCGCTTCCGGCAGCCGCGCCATGATTTCCGTCAGCACGGGTGTGGGCATGATCGACGCCCCGTAGTACAGCTTCCGCAGGCTGGAGAGGTCGCGGGTCTGGAAGTCGGGATGGCGCAGCAGACTCACCCATACCGTCGGCGGTGCGAAGAAGGAGGTGATGCCCAGCCGCTCCATCAGCTCCAACGTGAGGTCGGCGGCGGGGGCTGGGATCAGGTGGATGGTGGCGCCCATCAGCAGTTGCGGCATCAGCATCACGTGCATCTGTGCGGAGTGGTAGAGCGGCAGCGCGGCCAGCACCACGTCTTCCTCGCGGAAATCCAGCGCAACGATGCTGCTGAGGTACTCTGATTGGAGCGCCCCGTGCGTCATCATCGCGCCCTTCGGGGCCGCCGTCGTGCCGGACGTGTACAGCAGTTGTGCGAGAGCGGAGGCGTCCAGCTCGACTTCGGGCGGGGTGGCTGGCCGCACCTCGTCCTGCGCCCAGGTCAGCACGTCCGCCTCACTCCCCCCGTGAAAGGTGCCGACGAGAGCGAGGTCCAGATCAGTGCTTGCCTCGTTCAGCGCGTCCGCCAGGGACAGGTCCGTGAATGCGGCTCTTGCCCCCGACTGCCCCAAGATGTAACTCAACTCCGAGCGGCGTAGCGCGTAGTTTACCGGCACGTGAATCAGGCCTGCGCGGGTACAGGCCAGCCACAGCAGCGCGTAGGCGTCGCTGTTCTGGCCGAAGGCCGCCACCCGTTCGCCCGGTTGCAGGCCCGCCTCAATCAGGGCGTTTGCGACGCGGTTCGCGGCGGCGTCCAGTTCGGCATACGTCCATTCGCGGCCTGCGAACGTCAGCGCCAGCTTGTGCGGCTGGCGGCGTACTGAGCGGTGTAACGCGTCCCCGATGGTGTCGCGGGCTGCTCGCCGGGCCTCTGCTCCCGCCATGCCGCTCACCTCGGGGCCATCCTGATCGCGCCGTCCAGCCGGATCGTCTCGCCGTTCAGCATGGGATTCTCGAAAATCTGCCGCACCAGCGTGGCGTACTCCTCGGGGCGGCCCAGGCGGGACGGGAAGGGCACCTGCGCGCCCAGCGAGGCCTGCACTTCCTCCGGGAGTCCGGCCAGCATCGGCGTCTCGAAGATGCCCGGCGCAATCGTCATCACGCGGATGCCGCTGCGGGAGAGGTCGCGGGCAATGGGCAGGGTCATGCCCGCCACGCCCGCCTTGCTCGCCGCGTAGGCCGCCTGGCCCACCTGGCCGTCAAAGGCCGCGACGGAGGCGGTGTTCACGATCACGCCGCGCTCGCCGTCGGCGTTCGGCGTGTTGCCCAGCATCGCCTGGGCGGCGAGGCGCACCACGTTGAAGGTGCCGATCAGGTTCACGCGCACCACCCGCTCGAACAGGTCCAGCGGATGCGGCCCACGTTTCCCGGCGGTGGTGGTAGCGCTTGCCACGCCCGCACAGTTCACCGCGCCGTACAGCCCGCCGAAGCGTTCCCGCGCTGCCTCGATGGCCGCCTTCACGTCGCCTTCGCTGGTCACGTCCGTTCGCCGGAAGAGGCCGCCCAGTTCACGGGCGAGGGCCTCCCCGGCCTCCGCGTTCAGGTCCAGCAGGACCGGGTGACCCCCGGCCTCTGCCACCATGCGCGCGGTGCCCGCCCCCAGCCCGGACGCGCCGCCCGTGATCAAGACCGTCTTGCCGCTCAGGTTCATGCGTCCTCCGCTCTACTTGTGAAGTCCCGTCTTTTCTAGCACCTTCAGCCAGCAAAAACCCCCGCGTTTCGGCGAGGGCTTCTGCTTCTCCGGCTGACCGCTGAAAGCTGTCCGCTTCTCCTTACCTGCGCCTGAGCCAGTGCTGCACGGTGCCCACCACGCCCCGGCGAAAGAACAGCACCACCAGCACGAACACCAGGCCGGTCACGATGCCCACCGGCAGGTTCGCGGTGGTCAGGACGTCGCGCAGCAGCAGCACCAGGCCCGCACCGATCACCGGGCCAAAGAGGGTGCCAGTGCCGCCCAGCAGCGTCATCATCACGACCTCGCCCGAGGTGCGCCAGTTCAGCACGTCAAGGCTCACGACGCCGTGCCCGAAGGTGAACATGCTTCCCGCCAGCCCGGCCAACGTCGCGCTGATGAGAAAGGCCGTGAACTTGAAGCGGGTGGGGTTGTAGCCGATGCTCTGCGCCCGCTGCTCGTTGTCGCGCACCGCCTGGAGGGCCTGTCCGAAGGGGCTGCGAACCGTACGGTAGGCGACGTAGAAGCCGACGGCAAAAACCGCCAGACAGAAGTAATACCGCGTGGTGGAATCGCTGAAGTCCAGCCCCAGGAAGCCGGGCCGCGCGAAGCCCTGAAGCCCGTTCTCACCGCCGGTCACGTCCGTCCATTGCAGCGCCACGAACGAGATCATCTGCGCGAAGGCCAGCGTGATCATGCTGAAGTAGATGCCGATGGACCGCACACTGAGGAAGCCGATGGGCACGGCCAGCAGCAGCGCCGCGCCCGTCCCCCCCAGCATCGCCACCGGGACGCCCTGCCCGTGCGACAGCAGAAAGGCCGTCACATACGCGCTCGTGCCCCAGAAGGCCGCGTGGCCGAAACTCAGCAGGCCGGAAAAGCCGAACAGCAGGTCGAAGGCGACGGCGAAGAGGCCCCAGGCCAGGATGTCCAGTGCCAGCACCGGGTAGATCAGCCGGGGCAGGATCAGCAGCACCAGGCCGAGGCCGATCAGCCACGCCGCACGCGTCATGCGCTGGCGTTCCGTGCGGGCGGCGGTGCGGGGAAGGACCGTCATCTGGTCCCCTCCGGCAGCCCGAAGAGGCCGCTGGGCCGCACCAGCAGCACCAGCGCCATCAGGATGAACACCAGCGTGTTGGCGATGGGCGGATAGATCGCCGCGCCGACGGCCGCCAGCACCCCCACCGCGAAGCCCGTGACCACGCTGCCCAGAATGCTGCCCAGCCCGCCGATCACCACCACCGCGAAGGTCGTGATGATCAGTTCCGAACCCATGTACGGCTCGACACTGTAGATCGGTGCGGCCAGCACCCCGGCCAGTCCGGCCAGGCCCACGCCCACGCCGAACACGCCCGTCACCCACTTGCCCACGTCGATGCCGAACGCGCGCGTAACGCCGGGATTCTCCGTGCTCGCGCGGATGATCGCACCCACGCGGGTCTTTTCAATGACAAACCAGGTCAGCAGGCAGAGGACCAGGCTGAGCGCAATCACGAAGAGGCGGTATTTGGGAAACACCACGAAGCCGAGATTCACCACCCCGGCCAGCGCGGCGGGCGGCGTGTAGGGCGCGCTGGACACCGCGTACTGCGAGAGCATCACCTGTTTCACCAGGTCCTGGGTCAGCAGCGTCAGCCCGAAAGTCAGCAGCAGGTTGTAACTGGGGTCCAGCCCGTACAGCCGCGAGAGTAGCGTGCGCTCCAGCACCATGCCGAGCAGGGCCACGATGATCGGCGCGAGAATCAGGCTGGGCCAGAACCCCAGCCCGAACGCCTGCCCCAGCGCGAAGGCCGTGAAGGCCCCCAGCATGTACAGCGCCCCATGCATGAAGTTCACGATCCGCAGCATGCCGAAAATCACCGCGAGGCCGAGGCTGAGCAGCGCATAGAACGCCCCGTTCACCAGCCCGTTGAACACCTGAATCAGAAGAAGTTGTGTATTCATGGCAGGTCTAAAGGTCGAAGGTTAAACCGTCTAACGGCGCCGGGAAGATCGGCGGTTAGACCCTTAGACGGTTTGACCGTTAGACCTTCCTTACATCTTGCACTTGCTCTCGGACAGCGGCTGGAAGGCGCGCGCGGCGGGGATGGTGGCGACCCGGTTGAAGTAGTCGCCGTTTTCCTTGGCCTGGGCCTTGGGCTTGACCTGCACGGTGTACACGTCGAGCAGCACGCGGTGGTCCTGCGGGCGGATGGAGGCGTTGCGCGCGAAGAAGTCGCTGAAGCGGTGGCCTTCGAGCGCCTTCACCACCGCGTCACCGTTGTCGGTCTTGGCGCGGGCGACCGCCTGGAGGTAGGTCATGGTGGCGCTGTAGGTGCCTGCCTGCGCCCAGGTGGGCTTCTTGCCGAAAGCTTTCTCGAACTTGGCGGCCCAGTCGCGCGCCCGCTGGTCCATGTTCCAGTACCACGGCACGGTGGCGAGCGCGCCCGCGTAGGCGTCCTGCCCCAGCGCGGCCACGTCCGTCTCGAACAGCAGGCCGATCCCGAGGCCGATGCCCTGCTGCCGGAGACCGAACTCGTTGTACTGCTTGACCACGTTCACCAGGTCCGCACCCGCCTGCATGGTGCCGAACACCTTGGGCTTGAGGCCCTGCGCCTTGAGCAGGTAGCTGGAAAAGTCGGTGTTGGGGAAGGGCGTGGCGTCACTGGGGGCCACGATCTTGCCGCCATTTTCGGTGATCGCCGCGACCATCTGCTTGTTCAGGTCCTGGCCGAAGGCGTAGTTGGGGTAGATGATGTACCAGCTGTTCCCGCCGCGCTTGGTGACCGCCGTTCCCGTGCCGTTCGCCAGCATGTAGTTGTCGTAGGCGTAGTGGAAGGTGTACTTGTTGCACTTCTCGTTGGTGAGCGCGGTGGTGCCGCCGGTCACGACCAGCGCGGGGATCTTCTTCTGTTTGGCGATCTCGGAGGCGGCCAGCGCGGCGCTGCTGGTCGGCAGGTCCACCAGCATGTCCACGTTCTGCCGGTCGATCATCTCGGCGGCCTTGTTGCTCGCCACGTCCGCCTTGTTCTGGTGGTCCACGCCGATGACCTGCACCTTGCCCTTGAAGCTGGGGTTCTGCGCCATGAAGTCGGCGGCGGCCATCTGCGCGGCCTTCACGCTGCCCTGCCCCGACAGTTCCGAATACACGCCGGAAAGGTCGGTCAGGACGCCCACGCGCACTACGTTGTCCGAGAGTTTGGCGCTCTGGGCGAGGGCCACCGTCACGGCGGCGAGGGCGGCGGTGGACAGCAGGGCGGTCAGGGTCTTCTTCTGCATGGTGGTTCCTCCGGGGGAGTGGGGGGATTAAACGCTCAGATAACGCAACAGGTCGGCGCGGCGGGCTTCCACCTCGTCCGCGCGCACCTCGTCTACGACCTGGCCGTCCACAAAGACGTAATGGCGGTCGGCCAGGCGGGTGGCGAACTTGAGATTCTGTTCGACCAGAATCACGCTCAGGCCCTCGCGGCGCAGCTCGGCCAGCATGTCCCCGATGCGCTGCACGATCACGGGCGCGAGGCCCTCGCTGGGTTCGTCCAGGAGCAAGAGTTTGGGGCCGCTCCGCAGCACGCGCACGATGGCTAGCATCTGCTGCTCACCGCCCGAGAGCTTGGAGCCGGGATGGTGGCCGCGCTCGCGCAGGACCGGGAACGCCTCGTAGGCCCGCTCCAGATTCCAGCCGCCGGGCCGGGCCGGGGGCAATTCCAGGTTCTCGCGCACCGTCAGGCTGCTCAGGATGGCGCGTTCCTCCGGTACCCAGGCCAGGCCCCGCGCGGCGACGCGGTTGCTGGGCAGGCGGGTGAGGTCCTGCCCATCGAAGGTGATCTGTCCGGTGCGGCTGCGCAGCACACCCATGATGCTCTTGAGGGTGGTGGTCTTGCCCGCGCCGTTGCGCCCGATCAGGCTGACCACCTCGCCGGGCCTCACGTGCAGGTTCACGCCGTGCAGGACGTGGCTCTGGCCGTAAAAAGCGTTCAGGTCGCGGACTTCGAGCAGCGGCGCATTCTGCGACGTGGGCCGGGCGGGAGAGACGGCGGGCGCGGTCATGCGTGCGCCTCCTCGCCCAGATAGGCCTCGATCACGCGCGGGTCACGGCGCACCTCGTCATAGCGGCCGCTCGCCAGCACCTGCCCGTATTGCAGGACGGTGATGCGGTCCGCCAGTTCGGACACCACGCTCATGTTGTGTTCGACCAGCACGACCGTGCGGCCCCGCGCGACCTGCCGCACCAGCGCGATCACGCGATTGACACCCTCGGACCCCATGCCGCTGGTCGGCTCGTCGAGCAGCAGCACGCGCGGGTCCTGCGTCAGCGAGATCCCGATTTCCAGTTGCCGTTTCTCGCCGTGGCTGAGGTCCGCCGCCAGCCGGTCGGGGGCGTCTCCCAGGCCCACGTCCGCCAGAATCTGGTCGGCGCGTGGCCCCAGCGTCTCCAGCCTTGAGAGGGGCGTCCAGAACTGCCCCGGCAGATTCGTCGGGGACTCCAGCGCGACCAGCATGTTGTCCCGCACCGTCAGGCTGGGAAACACGCTGCTGATCTGAAACGACCGGCTGAGGCCCCGCCGCACGATTAAGTGGGGCGGCAGCGTGTCGATGCGCTCCCCAAAAAGGGCGACCTCGCCGCTGGTGGGCCGCAGAAAGCCCGACAGCAGATTGAACAGTGTGGTTTTGCCGGCCCCGTTCGGCCCGATGATCGCGTGAATCTCGCCCTCGCGGACGCTTAAACTCACGTCGTTGGTGG
Organism: Deinococcus phoenicis; assembly: GCF_000599865.1. Taxonomy (GTDB): domain Bacteria; phylum Deinococcota; class Deinococci; order Deinococcales; family Deinococcaceae; genus Deinococcus; species Deinococcus phoenicis. The sequence goes on from NZ_JHAC01000004.1 coordinate 123,799, forward strand.
CGCGAAATCCCCGGAAGTCCTTGACGAGGTGCCGGGCTTCCAGAGCGGTCGCCGTCGTCACGGCGTGTTGCCTGGCCTGTGCATGGACAAGTGTCTGGGCATCCTCCCCCCTTTCCCGACTCTCAGTTGTGGTGCAGGAAGGAGTCTAGCAAGGGCCGGTCACAGCCGCGTTACGCCCCGTCGGGTCCGGCCGGGTTCAGAGTTTGCTGGGGCCGCCCTCGGCGCGGGGCCGGGGCCGCGCGGGCGTCTCGTCGGCGGGTGTATGCCCCCGCACGCCCTCCAGCATCTCCCGCATCAAGGCGAAATCCGCCTCCACATCTCCGCTGGGCGTCACGTAGCCGATGACCCCCACCCGCCGGCGGCCCCAGTCCAGCACGGTCACGCCGATGGGCACCTGGGCTTCCAGGGCCATGTAATAAAAGCCGGTCTTCCAGAACTCGGCCCGCGCGCGCGTGCCCTCCGGCGCGACGGCCAGCACGATCTCCGGCTCGCGCCGGATAATCGCCACGACCGCGTCCACGAAGTTGCCCCCGGCGCGGCGGCGGTCCACCGGCAGCCCTCCCCAGGCCCGCAGCAGGGGACCAAGCGGGAACGCGAACAGCTCGCGCTTGGCGACCCAGTGGGCCGGAACCCGCGTGGCCCAGCGCCAGCAGATGCCCGGCCAGAAGTCGGCGTTGCTGGTGTGCGGCGCGACCGCCGCCACGAAGCGGGGACCGGGCGGCGGCGCGAGGACCGCCTCCCAGCCCGTCAGCCGCAGGGCGAGGGAGGCGAGGCGCGACCCCAGGGTGTGTGGGCGGTTCATCCAGGTGACAGGCACTCGGCGAGTCTAGCGGCGGCGCTTACCCGCCCGCGTGCAGCGCCCGCCACTCGCGGAAGGTGACCGGGAACAGCGGTTCGGTCAGTTGCGCCATCGCCCGCGCATAGAGGCGCGTCTCATACTGCGCCCCCTCGTGGTCGCGCAATTCCAGGAAGTGAAGGAGGCTCCTCACATTAAAAGTGAAATATGATTCTGTATACAGGCTCAGCGGCAGCACCCCCCGCGCCTGCTCGCGCGTCACGCCGAGGCGCAGGAGTTCCTGATACGCCCCGAAGGCTGCGCGCCAGGCTTCCTCCCACACCCGCGCCGCTGCCGCCTGGTCCAGCGTGCCGTCGTCCTCCACGCTGGCCTGCCGGTTGGAGGGGGCCTGCTTGCGGAAAGCGGGCGGGGTGAAGTTACGCTCCTGCATTTCGACATAACGGCCAGAAATTTCATTTTTTGAGACGCCTGCACGGTGACGGACCATCTGCCGGTCTACAAAGATCGGGCAAATAATCTTAAACGTAATCAGGTTGTGTTCAAAAGGACTGCCATGCTGATGCCGCAGCAGGTAGCGGATGAGTTTCTCGTCGCGGTCATTGAGGGGGGCGTCGGAATCGCCGCCGAAACTGATTCGGGCTGCATTGACCACAGCCTTGTCGTCGCCCACGCTCTGCACGAGGCTCACGCTGCCCAGGCCGTCGCCCAGGGGGTAGAGGGTAAGCGGGTGGGCATCTGCGGCAGTCATCGGGCCACAGCTTAACGCCCGTTCCCGGCAGGGTGGAACGGGCGGTGCGTTCGGCAACGGATGGACGGAGGGGACGGCCTGGTCCAGTCGGCGTGGTGGACGGAGAGAAACAGCCCTAGCGGCGGTCCTGGCGAATGCGGACGCGTTGCGGGGCAGGACGCTCCTGCCGGGCGCTCAGCAACAGCGACAGGGCGATCACCAGTCCGGCGAACAGAAGTGCCATATCCCCAGTGTCGCTGCCGGGGTCTGACAGAAGCGTGACAAGTCCGGCCGCGTGACCGCTCCCGAAGCGGGTCAGGCGGAGGGCAGGTCAAGCCGCATCAACTCGACCTCGTCGTCCCCGGTTCCCAGCCAGGTGAGTGGGGTGAAGCCGGCCTTCGCATACGCCCGGACGGCACGGGCATTCGCGGGGCTGGGGTCGATCAGCACGCGCCGCACGTCAGGCCGCTCGGCCCGCAGGTGCGCGAGGAAGGCCCGGATCACCTGCGGCCCCAGACCTCTCCCGGTCAGGTCCGGCTCACCGATCAAGAGGTCCACGCCCCAGGTTTCCCCTTCGGGCGCGGCCCAGGGCGCGAACGCGTGGCCGGGCGTCACGCGCTCGCGCTGGAGAAAGCCCGCCGCGCGCCCGTCCACCCGGAACACGAAGCCGGGCACGTCCCGCCCCACGCGGCAGTAGTGCGCCCGCACCTCTTCCAGCGTCCGCTCCCCGTCGTCCCAGAAGGCGCGGACGTGTTCCTCTTGCAGCCAGCCGTGCAGCAGCGGCAGATGCGCGGGCGTGAGCGGTTCAAACGAGATCGACATGGAGCCTGGCCCCCGCCGTCTCCAGCGCCGCCCGGAACTGCTCCTTTGTTACGGGCAGCACGCTCAGGCGGGTGCCCCTGCGCACCAGGGGCGAAGCCTGCCACTCGGGGAGCGTCCGCAGGACCTCCAGCGGCAGCACCGCCGGAAAGGCCAGGGCGGGGGCCACATCCACCATGCTCCAGCGGGGATGGTCGGGCGTGCTTTTGGGGTCGAAATACGCGCTGGCCGGGTCGAATTGCAGGTTGTCCGGGTACGCCTCCCGCACCACCTGCGCGACCCCGGCCACGCCGGTCGGTCCCGCTCTGGAGGTCCTGGCGTTCGAGTGATAGAAGAGGCAGAGGTCGCCAGCCAGCATTTCGCGCAGAAAATTGCGCGCCTGGTAGTTCCGCACGCCGTTCCACGGTTCGCGCCCCACGCGCACGAGGTCGGGGTAGCCGAAGACATCGGGTTCGGATTTGAGGAGCCAGTGTTGGGGCGGGGCGGGGGGCATGGGGAGAGGGTAGCGTGGGGCGGACGGGCCTCCGTGCCATCCGGCACCCTGTCTCACGCGGGGCCGCTCTACCATGTGCCCGTGCGCCCCCTGCCCTGGCTTCCCGTGCTGCTGCTGCTCGCGCTGGCAGCCTACCTGCTGCCCGAGTGGCGGCCCGCACCTGCGGCTGACAGGCCCCCGCCGCCGCCCGTCACGCAGACCCTGCCCAACCGGCTGCCCGAGAACACCCGCGAGCTGTTCACGCGCGCGCGCCCGGCGGTCGTGCGGGTGGAGAGCCTGAATCCGGGCAGGGGCGAGGAGGGCATCGGCACGGGCTTTTTCATCTCGGCAACGGGACAGGTGCTGACGGCCTACCACGTGGTCGGCAGCGGCAAGCTGTTTCAGGTGCAGACGCTCTCGGGCCGCCGCCTGCCCGCCCGCGTGGCCGCCTACGACGCGCAGGCCGACGTGGCGCTGCTCGAGGTGGAGGGCCGGGGGCCGTTCCCCGTGCTGAACCTGGCGACCCGCCCGCCCCGGGTGGGCGAGACGGTGCTGGCGATCGGCAACAGCGGCGGGGACTTCCTGCAACCGCGCCGGGGGCAACTGCTGCGGCTGGGGGCGGAGGCGGGTCGCGCCGACTTTCCGCAGGGCACCCTGGAAATGTCGGCTCCCCTGGCCCCCGGCGACAGTGGCGGGCCGATCCTCGACGGCAACGGGCAGGCCATCGGCGTGGTCAGCTATATCCGGGTGGACGACAGCGGCCAGACCCGCGCCAGCTACGCCGTGCCCGTCACCGAGGGCAACGACCTGATCACGGCGCTGCGGGCGGGCCGGCAGCGGGACGTGCCGGTGGTCGGGCTGGTGCTGGACGTGAACCACAGCGGCCTCACCGATCCGCCCGGCGGCGTCATCTCCCGCATCGCGCGGGGTAGCCCCGCCGCCCACGCGGGCCTGCGGGGGGCCGCCTTCGATGCCAACGGGAACCTGAGCGCGCTGGGCGACGTGATCACCAGCGTGAACGGCCAGCGGACCCGCGACGCCAACGAGGTCATCAGCGCCATTCGGCAGGCCGGCGTGGGCGACACCGTCACGCTGGGCTACGTGCGGAGTGGGGAGGCGCGCCAGGCCCGGATCACCCTGGTGGGGCAGCGCACCGTCCCCGACCTGAACGAATAATCACCCTTCTCCCGGCCCGGACCTCATCCGCGCGCGCCATCCTGAAGGCATGTCACGCGCCTTCGTGAAAGAAGACGGCGGCGAACGCTGGACGCCGCCCACCACCCCCCGCACCTACCGCCTGATCTGGCAGGGGAGCAGCGGCCCCGAAATCGTCCACGAGACCGACGATCTGCTGGGGGCGCTGCACTGGCTCGCGGCCCGCGACCGCCCCGGTTTCGAGTTGCGCGATCAGGCCGGAGCCTTGCTCGCCACGCTCGCGGCGTAGGCGCGTGCGGCCTGTGGCTTGCCGCTGGTAGAGAAGGTGGGAGACGTGGTTCTTGTTTCCCACCTCCGTCTTTTCTCCACACGCGACAAGTCGCAGGCCTTCTTACCACTCGCCTTCCAGCGTGATCCGTGCGGTCCCCGCCAGGCTCTGGCCCGGCTCGAGCGTCCGCATATCGGTTCCGCTGACGCCCTGCGCCGCGAGATTGAAGGCGTCGGTGGCGTGCGTGACCGGTTCCAGGGCCAGGCTGCCGTCGGGGGCGGTGTACACCACCAGATGCGAGTACACGTTGTCGGCGGTCAGCAGGACCGAGCGCGCGCCCCAGTCCAGGCGGGCCAGCCCGTCCCAGGCCGTGAAGGTGCGGTCGATCTGGCGCTCCCCGATCTGGCCCGGCGTCCGGTAGTCCTCGTCCGGGCGCACCGGCCTCGCGCCGCCGGTCGCCAGCTGGCGTTCGTCCGTGTCGTAGGTGAGCGCCGCGCCGAAGCCGAGGCGCGGGTCCACGCCGTCCTGAAGGCGGGCGAAGTAGGGGTGCAGGCCCATGCCGGCCGGCATCCGGGAGGTGTCCACGTTGGTCAGGGTCACGCTGGTATCGAGGTGCGGGCCGTGCAGGAGGTACTCGACCCGCGCGGTGAAGGCCCAGGGCCAGTTCATGGCCTCGCCGTGCCCCTCTCCAAACCGGCGGCTGTCGAAGTCGCAGCGCAGGTGCCGCTCTGAGACGCGCGTGACCTGCCAGGGGCGGTTGCGCACGTCGCCGTGCTGGGCGAGGCCGTCTTTGGTATTGACGCGGAGGGCCACCTCACGGCCCCCGAACATGAACCGGGCGTCCCGGATGCGGTTGGAGTACGGCAGCAGCGTGAAGCTGGCGCACTGGCTGCTGGTCTGTACGTCTGCCAGATTCACGGCGCGCAGCACCGGACGGCCCGAGGCGGCCCGCAGGTTCAGCACGCTCGCGCCCATCTCCGGGAGGATCTCCAGCGTCAGGTGCTCGCTGGCGATGCTCTCCACCCGGAACGTCATTTCGTTCCCCGCGTGCGCGCCGCCTCGTACAGCAGGATACCCGCCGCGACCGAGGCGTTCAGGCTCTGCACCTGGCCGCGCGTGGGAATGCGGACCAGCGCGTCGCACTTCTCGCGCACCAGCCGGCGCAGGCCCTCGCCCTCCGCGCCGATCACCAGCGCGACCTTGCCGCTGAGGTCGGTGCGGCCCACGTCCTGCGCGGCCTCGCCCGCCGCGCCGTAGACCCAGACGCCGTCTTCCTTGAGCTGGTCCATCAGGCGCGGCAGGTTCTTGGTCTGCGCCACGGGCAGGTAACTGGTGGCCCCCGCCGCCGTCTTGGCGACCACCGGCGAGAGCGGGGCGCTGCGGCGCTCCTCGACCACCACGCCGTGCGCGCCCAGCACCTCCGCCGAGCGGATGATCGCCCCGAAGTTGCGCGGATCGGTGATGCCGTCGAGCAGCACGATCAGCAGGTCCTCGCCGCGTGCCTCCGCCCGGTCGAGAATGTCGTCCAGCGTGGCCCAGGCCAGGTCTTCGACCTCCGCGATGACGCCCTGGTGCTGCGTGGTGCCCGCGATCTGGTCGAGTTCGATGCGCGGGGCGAACTTCACGCGCACGTCGAAGGCTTGCAGGTCGCGCACGAACGCCTCCTCGACGCCGCGCGCGACCAGCACCTCTGTCACGCGCCCATCCTTGAGGGCTTCCAGCACCGGATTCCGTCCGTACAGCAACATGGGCGCAGTCTAACGGCGCAGGCTACCGGGGCGGGGCGGGCCAGTTTCGCAGCCAGGCTCCGAACCCGTCCGGGGGCAGGGGCGCGCCGATGGCGGCCCCCTGCGCGGCGTCGCAGCCCAGGTCCCGCAGCACGTCCAGCTGGGCCGCCGTCTCCACCCCGGCCGCCGTGACTTGCAGTTCCAGCCGCCGCGCGAGGTCGAGGAGGGCGGCCACCAGCGCGACGGTGCGCGGGTCGTGGGGCAGGCGGGCCGTCAGGGCCGGGTGCAGCTTCACGCCGGTCAGCGGGGCGTGGGCCAGGGCCAGCAGGCTGGCGCGGCCCTCCCCGAAGCCCTCCAGCCACAGCCGCACCCCCCGGGCATGCAGCCGGTCGAGGTGGCCGGGCACCCCCTCAGCGCCGGGCGGCAGGCGTCCGGCCCGGACCTCCACAGCGGGGGCATCCGGCCCGGCCAGCAGAGCCAGCAGCCCTTCCCCACCGTCTGCGCCGCCCAGGGCCTCCAGCCCGAGTTTCACGCTCAGGCGCAGCTCCGGGAACGTGGCCCGCCACCGCTGCCCCTGGGCCAGGACCTGCCGCACCAGCCATTCGTCCAGCGCCGGGGTCAGTGGCACGGGGCCAGCGGGGGGGAGGGGAGAGGCCCAGTGCGGCCGCGCCTCGGCGGCGATTATCCGGTTGGTGGCGAGGTGGAGGACCGGCTGATACTGCACCGCCAGTTCCCGGGTGGCCTGCCCGTCCTGGCCTACCGCTTGGCCCCCGGCTTCCTCTGCGAGCGCCTCCCGCAGCGCCTCTTCCTGCCGGAAGGCGTGCGCCTCCTGTTCGCGCAGCGCCGGGGAAAAGATGCGGGCGGCCCCCCGGCCCTGCCTGCGGGCGTGCCGCAGGGCGACCTCGGCGTCGGTGAGGGCCGTTTCGGGGGCGGCGGGCGGCAGGGGAGCCAGGCCCAGCGCGAAGGTGAGCGGCACGTCGCGCTGTCCGGCGCGCAGAGGTGCGGCCAGGGCCGAGCGCACGGCGGCCTCCGCCTGCACGGGTGGATGCTGGGGCAGCAGCACGGCGAACGTATCGTCCGCGAGGCGGGCCGCCTGGCCGCCCGCCCCCCCGGCGAGGTGCTGGAGCCGGGCCGCCACCCCGATTAACAGGTGATCGCCTGCGGTGCGGCCGAGCGCCGCGTTCAGCGCCCCGAGGCCGCCCACGTCCAGGCAGACGACCGTGCCGCCCCCGCTCGCCGCTGCCCGCGCCAGCGCCTCGCGCAGGCCGGCGCGGTTGGGCAGGTCGGTCAACGGGTCGTGGTGAAGACCGTGGCGCAGGCGGGCCTGGGCATGGCGCAGCGCCGTCACGTCGTGCAGGATCAGCACGGTGGCCGGGTGCTCGCCGTCCACACGGGTGCCCCGCACGTCCAGATGCCGCGTGCTGCGGCCCGGACGGACCAGCAGCAGCTCCCTTTCCAGCGGAAGGGCCGGCGGCCAGCGGTCCGGGAGGGGCAGCCGGGTGCCGTCCGGCCAGTACAGCCGCACCCCGGTCGCGTCCAGCACGTGGAGCAGGGGCCGGTCCAGCAGTTGCGGGACCTCCAGGCCCAGCAGGTCGGCTGCGCCTTCGCTGACCAGCGCCGTGCGGCCCGCGTGGTCCACCAGCAGGGCCGCGCTGCCACTGAGGGCCAGCACCTGCGCGAGGATGCCACCCGCTTCCTGGGGGGCCGGTTCGTCCGCTGATGCGGCGGCGTGGGCTTCCAGTACCAGCAGGTCCCCGGGCCGGTCTGCCGACGCGGCCCGGCGCAGCTCCAGCGTGAGGGTGCCCTCCCGGGCCAGGCCCACCTCGGCCCGGGCCGCCCCGCCGCGCGCGGCCTGACGCACCAAGTCCCGCGCGGCCGCTGAAGGTGCATCCGCGAAGGCCGCCCAGGTCCACAACGCCGCGCCGCGCAGCGGGGCCGCCCCTGCGGGCGTGAGGTCCAGCAGTTCCTGGCTGGCGTGGAGGACGGTGCCGTCGGTCCGCAGCAGCGCCGTCCGCGCGCGGGTGCCCCTCAGCAGGGCGGCCAGGTGCGCCGCCCCTTCATACTCGGCACTCACGTCCTGAAGGGTCCACAGCACGCCTGCCGCCGCCCCCCCGAAATAGGGCCGGGCCTCGCCGCGCAGCCACGCCCGCCGGCCTCCGGCGACGGGCAGGCGCAGGTCGGGCAGGGGCCGCCCCCGCCCCGCCGCTGCCTGCGCCAGAGCCGTCTGCACGGCCTCCTCGTGCGGCAGCACGTCCGGCAGGGGCCGCCCGACCACCCCGGCTTCCGTCCGGCCGAACAGTTCCAGCCAGGGGCGGCTCACCTGCCGGAAGGTCAGGTCGGCGCTCAACCAGGCGGCGGGCACCGGGAGCTGCGTGATCAGCACCTCCGCCTCGCGCTGCGCGCCGTCCTCGCGTGCCACCGAGAGCAGCAGCGTCAGCAGGTCCACCGCGCCCGGCGGAATGGGCGCGTCTTCCGACCACAGCAGGCCCAGCAGCGCCCCGTCCCGCGTGAGCCAGGCCAGCTCGCCCCGGTCGAGCCAGGCGTCGGGCGGCACCAGTTCTGCCCCCTCCCGGGTGTGCAGCCCGCCCGGTTCCAGGTGCAGCACCCGCGCGCCCAGCGCCGCCAGCAACGACGCCCCCGGCGCATGAACGCGCAGCAGCTCCCGCAGGGCGGTGTGGAGGGGTTCGGAGGGGTCCGGGGCGGGGGGGGTCAGGCGGGTCATGGCCGGGCGTGGGTCTCCTGCGGAGGGGATGGCGAACCGGGACCGGCAGGAAGGGCCTGCCGGGCAGCGCCAGCCATGCTGCCACACGGACTCTTACGCGGATCATGCAGCGCCAGGCCGGGCCGACAGTTAAGTGTCGGCCCGGCCTGATCGGTGCGGGGTGCGTCTTATTCCCAGTCTGCCTCGGTTCCGTCTGCCCCGTCTGTGCCGTGGGCGCGGTTCGGCGGCGTGGTGTAGATGGCGGGGTCGCTGGGGGCACTCGCGGCGATCAGGCGCGCGACCTCGTCCCCATCCGGCTCGGCCAGCACCCGCACGAAGTCCGACGCATTCAGCACCGTCTCGCGTACGGGCCAGCCCCGCTCCTGTGCCCGGCGCGTCAGTTCGGCGAGGGCCTGGATGCCCGCTGCGCCGTAGCGCGGCCCGAAGGCGGGCGCGGCGAGGATGGCCTCCTCACCGGCCGTCAGCAGGGCGGCGTAGCGGGCGTGGGCGCGGTCGCCCTGCCGGTCGGTGATCAGGATCAGCCGTCCGCCGGGGCGCTCCAGGCCCTCCAGCCGGGACAGGACGGCGTGCAGCGTCTCCAGCGGTGCGCCGGGCACCCCGAGCGGGTCCATGATGTGCATGGGCGCAGTGTAGCCGCCTGCGCCCGGCGCTATCCTGCGCGCATGAAGCAAAAGCTCCCCACGCTGGTGGCGCAGGCGCGCGGTGGGCGCGTGATTCGCACGCCCTTTCTGGACGGCGACGACATCGACCGCCGACAGCTTCAGGACGAAGACGTGCGCCACAAGCTGGCGGGCGGCTTTCCCGATGCCCGCCGGGTGGTCCTGACCCTGCACCCCGCCCACATTCCGGAAGTGGACAGCGGCGTGACCGTGCTGCGCGTGGCCCCGCAGGCGGGCGGCCCCCCCTGGGACGTGCAGGACTTCGCGGTGGCGCTGCGCCGCCTGGGCCTCCCCGAAGACCAGCTCGGCGACGTGCGCGAGGAACGCGGCGGGGCTTTCCTGATCGCCGCGACCGGCAAGGCGGCCCAGACCCTGGCGGACCTCACCGAACTGGGGGGCCGCGAGGTCGAGGTCGAGGAGGTCGGCGAAACCGCCGGACGCGGCTCCAAGACCCGTGAGGTGGTGGTGCCTTCCATGCGGGTGGACGTGGTCGGCGCGAAGGGCTTCGGGGTCAGCCGCGCCTACTTCCAGCAGGGCATCGACGGCGGCAAGGTCAGGCTCAACGGCCAGCCCGCCCGCGCCAGCAGCGAGATCCGCGAGGGCGACAGCCTCAGCGCCGAGGGGATCGGGCGCATCGACTTCAAGCGCGTGGTGAACGAGACGCGGCGCGGCAACTTCAAGGTCGAACTGGACGTGCACCGGTGAGGGGCCCGGCCCACGCCGCCCCTGCGTTCGCCGCCGCCTTGTTCAGAGCGGAAGGCTTGCTGCCGACCGCTTTTCCCCATGATTGACCTCCTCTCCCGCAACCCCACGCTGACCCCGGACGAATTGACGGCGGGCCTCTCGCCCAGTGCCCGCTTTCAGGGCGTGCGCTTCGAGAATTACCGCCCCAATCCCGAGTTTCCCAGCCAGCAGGAAGCCCGCGCCAGCCTGCAAGCGTTCCTCAAGGGCGCGCAGGTCAGGCCCGGCGGGTTCCGCCTGTTCCGCCGGAGCAAGCCCGAGGGGCGCGGCCTGTACCTCGACGGCGGTTTCGGCGTGGGGAAGACGCACCTGCTCGCCAGTGCCTACCACGCGGCGGAGGGCGAGCGCGCCCTGATGAGCTTTCAGGACCTGATGTTCGTGATCGGCGCGCTGGGCATGACCCGCGCCGTCGAGGCTTTCCGGGGCCACGACCTGCTCCTGATCGACGAATTCGAGCTGGATGATCCCGGCAACACCCACATGGCGAACACTTTCCTTGCTCAGCTGATGCCCGGCGGGACCAGCGTGGTCGCCACCAGCAACACCGAACCCGGCGCGCTGGGGCAGGGCCGCTTCAACGCTTCGGACTTCCGGCGTCAGATTCAGGGCATCGCCGGGCGCTTCGAGACGCACCGGGTGGACGGCCCCGACTACCGCCAGCGCGGCACCGTCCCCGACCAGCCCCTCACACCGGACGAGTTCCGCACCTGGCTGGCGCGTCAGCCGGAGGCGACCCTGGCCGTCCTCAGCCACCGCGACCTGAACCGGCATTTGCTGGAGGTCCATCCCAGCCGCTTTGCCCGGCTGCTCGCGGGGGTGGAGGCGGTCGCCGTGACCGACCTGACCCCCCTGGCCGACCAGAATGTCGCGCTGCGCTTCGTGCATTTCATCGACAAGCTGTACGACCTGGGGCTGCACGCGGCCTTTACGGGCGCGCCGCTGGGCACCCTCTTCAGCGAAACCTACCGCCACGGGGCCTACGCCAAGAAGTACAGCCGCTGCCTCAGCCGCCTCAGCGAGCTGCTGCACGAGACGCGGGCCGGGCTGTAACCACCCGCCGCCCGACATGAAGGACCTTTCGCCGCCGCACTCATGCGCCCCCGCGTGCCGGCCCGCTACGGTCGGTGGATGGACAGAGACTTCGTGATGGTGCTGCCCGGCGGGCGCGTTCCCGCCCGGTTCGTGACCCTGGAGGACGGCACGCCGGGCGTCGAGGTGGAAGGCGTACAGTTCCCGCATGTCACGGACGAGGTGCCGAACGGCATCGAGGGCAACAGCGACGAGCAGCGCCGCGTGATCGACGGCCTGCGCCAGCGCTTCCGCATCACGTCGGAGCCTTCGGTTCTCGCGTTCGACGTGGAGTGACGGGGCTGACCAGCAAAAAACCCCGCCGTGTGCGGGGTCTTTTCGTGGTGCCGAGAGCGGGACTTGAACCCGCACGCCTTGCAGCGGCCGATTTTAAGTCGGATGCGTCTACCGATTCCGCCATCCCGGCCTGGTTAGAAGTATAGCAACCGTCTAGCACAGCATTCCCCAGGTCACAGCCACCCCCACAGCATTTCTGACTGCCTGCATAGTCTGCCGACGTTACCTCACAGGGGGCAGCCCATGCAGATAGCAGAAGCGTTGGACGAATTTCTAGCAGAACATAAGGCCAGGGGCAGCAGACCCAAAACCCTCCGGTACTACCGATGCACCCTCAGCAACCTGCTCCGGCCCTACCTGGGGCAACCTGTGACCGATCTCAATGTGTTTCTGTGCAATAAGGCATTGCAGGCTGTGGCAGAACGCAATGTGAAACCTGCAACCCTGGCAGCGGCAGATAGGGCACTAAGGGCATTCACAGCATGGCTGTATGGAGTTGAACTACTACCTAAAAACCCTATGCAGGGGCGGAAGCGCCCAAAGCTCAGATGGGAGCCTAAGCAGGTACTTTCACAGGTGGATATTCAAAAGCTATTTGCTGTTGCAAAGGCGGACGCCAGATATAGGGAACGCAACATAGCCATTCTGCATCTGCTGTTAGCCTGTGGCCTAAGGGCCGGGGAAGTAGCAGCATTGCAGCTTTCAGACATAGACTGGACTCAGAGCATTGTGAAAGTAAACGGTAAAACCGGATTTGGACAGGTTCCAATAGATAGACAAACACTACAGGCATTACGCCGTTATGTGACTCACAGTAGAAAAGCTACTGCACAGGTTTCACATGTGTTTGTTTTCAATAAACGGCCCATTACTGCTGAAACTGTGAGCAGGCAAATAGCTAGATTGGGCAGACGGGCAGACATAGGTAGACCTATAGGGCCGCACATTTGCAGGCACACCTTTGCTACGGCATTTATTGAGGCTGGGGGAGACGTTTTCAGCCTGAAGCGCATACTCCGGCACACAACCCTTTTCACCTCAATGCAATACGTTCACAACAGCACAGCTAGTCTGAGGGGGCAAATGGAAAACGGCAGCCCTATCCGGGGATTAAAGCTGTAAACCCCCCATTCACAGGGCTGCTGAGACTGAGTGGAATTATTAAATGTGAGGCTGGGGGTACAGATATACGGAAAATAATTCCGGCTGCCTTCTAGACCCCTTCTGAGGGCAGCAAAGGGCATTCTCACAGGCTTATGCTCCAGCAGTAGTAACCCCCAGAAGTACATTGCATAAACGACTTGACAAACTGTGAATATCTGCATATAATAAGGGGGAGGGTCGCCCAGGGAGTCAAGGGAGTCACAGCAGTAGAAACAAATAACCGCCCCTTTGTGAATAGGTCACAGGGGGCGGTATCGGTTTAGCATTCTATTGTGTCAAGCCGACCATACTTTGTAAGCAGAAAGCTCATGGGTAGGGTAATTATTCTGTCACAGGGTTCACCTTTTCTATAAACTGTCCATTCTGAATATTTCCCAATGGAATATTTGCCGTTTGTTTCTACTAGGTCTGCCCTCAGTTTGTCTAAATCTATCCAGAGAATGCGTAATGTGTGTTCTGATATTGGATTCCGACCTGCTGCAATAGCTTTTTTATTCAGAAGTTTTTCAACTGCACATAATACTCTGCTGTGAATATAAACATGGGCACTCACATTAGCCTTGTTTTTTGTTAGCAGTAAGGGGGTTCCAGAGTTTGTGAATAGACCTAAGTGGATTTGCTTATTTGCTAGACCGGAATCGTATTTGCTATCTATTTTCATGCCGTCTGCTATAACGTCATAACCCACATCTGGAGTACCATCCGGTTTGCCGTAAAGCTGCCGATATAAGCTTTCACTGTTCCATTCAATTTGCTCAGGGGCATATGTGCGGCATAAAATGTTCTCAATTAGAAATTTCTCAGTAATCAGCCCCCTGGGGAACCTATCGGCCCAGCTCATGCCCCCGTCTAGTAATTTCATACTCAGGGCAAAAACTGAAAGCATTTGTTTAACTGACTCTGTATTCTCAGGCTTAATCTGCTTGGGAATTCGCATTCCACACCCACCCTGTTCTGTTTAATGCTTCAACGTCCGCCCTATTCACCCTCAGCTTATCGCCTGTGCGGATGCTGGGGAGAATGTTTTGCTCAATGAGCTTATAAAACGTTGTGTTTGAAACCCCTAGTAGCTTCTGAGCTTCAATTGCCTTAATGTATGTGCTTTTCATTGTGAACCTCCATTAAATTTAGTGGGGTAAATGCCCACTCACACAATAATAACACAATAGTTTTTTGGAGCTTAAGCAGTTTCAAATGTTTGATGTATACTTAGTTCTGTGAAAGCAGGGCGGGGAACACACTGGGGAGTGTGAGCAGTGTTTTCACAGGGGAAGCAGAGGCATGTGGGGGCATAGGCTTTTGCATTAGCGGTGGGTTTGGGGACTACCGCATACAGTCCAGCAGACTTATCTACTGCCGGACTGGGTTCACAGGGGACAGCAGTTAGACTGCTGAAAATGCAGATTCTATTATCGTACGGATAGAAAATCTGCTACATATTCAACTGCTTAGATTCTAGCTGTGAATCTAAGGGCTTCAACTATTGTCTAATTAATTCACAGCGTAATAATTACTGGTTCAAGTTACTAGTTCTAGTAACTAGTTATTAGATATTATCTGGAGGTTCACAATGTATAATAAATTCAATAACAATAATAGCCTAGAAACACTAGAATACATAATGAGATATGCAAAAGTTAGATACAATAGGGAAATTCCAGATACAGGTGGAGCATCTAATACAATCTATAACTTTTGTAGAAACATATCAGATAACTACAGTAAAATTAAACCGTTAAAGGGAACATTCACAGAAGCAAAACAGTTCTACTTAGACGGTAATGTAGACAAGTTTTTAGCTGTAATGAAATTCATTCAGACAGAAGTTCTATACGGTAGATATACCTTCAGTTAATTGTGTTAAGGTATTACTTATAAGTATTAGAAGTAAGGGATATGGAGTAAGTGAATAGTTCTAGAATATCCAATATATCTATCTAAACCCCTGTTTTATGTGGAATAACTCCATTCACAATATAATATATAATATAATCCCCTATTAGACTCAGTTTAGTAGGGGTATTTTGTATCTAATAGGGTATATAGATTCATATACTAAGCATATGAGCTAATTTTGTATGAGTAGACTTGTTTTATAAGGCTGTTGGGCAGAATGTTGGGTAGGGGGTCTGTTGGACCGGATTCACACAGTAGCCGGGGCAGTGGGGCAGCAGCAGGGCAGCAGCTCCACCTGTGAACCTGGGGCAGCCTAGAAGCTCACAGCAGGGCCGTAGACACCCCAGCTAGGTCTGCTGAGGTAGACCCTGGGTAGATAATTCTGAGGTTAATTCCACCCTAGAATTATGTCTATAACATTCACACTAATACGGCTTAGTGCAAACTGCACCCCTGTGAACCTGGGGCAGCAGCCCACCTGTGGAAAACAGCAGTCGGATGCAGTTACACTACCCCTGCGGCACTAAGTTGGCAGTAAAAACGCTGTGTGTGACGGTGTTATGGGGATTGAGCTTTGCGGCGGCCGATTTTAAGTCGGATGCGTCTACCGATTCCGCCATCCCGGCATGGAGCGCAGTATAGAAAAAACCCCACCTGTGGGGGTGGGGCTGCCTTGGTGGAGGTGGGCGGAGTCGAACCGCCGTCCAAAGGTCCTTCCAGCGTGCGTCTACGTGTGTAGCCTGCTGTTTGATTGTCGGGTCGGGTGCCACCAGCAGGCGGGTTCCACCTGACCTTAGTTCCATTTGTTTTCGCCTGCGGCTATGGAATCTCGCCGGGGCTAGCCTTCTTTTGGTTCAGTTCGCGCCGCGCCAAAGGCCGGGCTAGACGGTCACTGTGCTGTCAATTAAGCAGCAAGGGCGAACGAGTCGCTGTTGTTGCCAGTTAATGGCTTTGCCGTTTATTTACGAGGCCAACGGCACCTCGACACGCAACATCACCTTCAGTTCCCCTGTCGAAACCGGGTCACCCCCAGCGAAACCGGACTTCTCCGGCAAGAAGCAGTGTACCAGAAGGCTCCCGGGAAGATATTGAGCGTTTGCACGATGTTTTCTCAGCCATATGGCCGGTGCCGCTGGGCCGGATCCCTGGCCTTCTCTCCCGCTTTTCGCCGACAGGGAACCTCGTTCGTGATGTGGACGCGTTGCTGGCCGCCCGCTTCAGTGTGAACCCCGACCGGGCCGAGGTCGCCGCCCTGCTGCACGACCCCGGCGGCATCTTCGAGCAGGCAGAGATGGTGGAGGGACCCGCTGGATGTTGGCCCGGCTGCTGCTGCCTCCCCGGACCTGAAGGCGGGGTGGGCCTGGTACGGTCTCACCCCGCCCTGACGTTCAGCCCTCCCGCCGGAACCGCCCATTCAGATTCCGCCACTGCTTGCGCCCGTAGGCGTACACCGGGTGCGTCCAGTGCCCGGCGACCACCCCTTCGCGCAGCGCGGCGAGGAGCTGCTCGGGCGTCTGGATCAGGCGAAAGGGTGTTTCCACCCACGCTTCCCCGATATCGCGCAGGGTGTGGGCGTCGCTACCCGCGCAGACGGGTATCTGCCGTTCCCGCGCCCACCCGGCGGCCACCCGGTTCCAGTGGTGGCGCGACAGCCGTGAATTGAAGGTTTCGACGATGTCGATCTGGTCCGCAATCCGGAGGGTCGCCTCGGGCCGCAACCGATACCGCTTCAGGGGATCGAAGCCGTGCTGGAGCATCACCAGGCCGCCCTGCGCCTTGATCTCGCGCACCGTTTCCTCTGGCGCGAGCTGGGGCGGGATGCGTTCTTTCAGGAAGAGGCCGATCAGCTCGCCTTCCGAGGTCGTGACCTCCTCGCCGGGGATGATGCTGAGGCGGTCCGAGAGGCCCAGATCCGCCACGATGCGCGCGAGTTCGGGGCCGCCGCGCTGCTGGTCGTGGTCGGTCACGGCGATCACGCGGGTGTTGGTGCGCAGCAGCCAGGCGGGGATGTCGCGCAACCGGGTGCGGCAGTCGTGGCTGACCTCGGTGTGGGTATGCAGGTCCACCCGCATGACCTGCACCCCGTCCCGGAACACGATGTTGTTGGGCAGCGTCGGCATATTTATCCTTCCTGACGTTGGGGGACCAGCACCGGCAAGGCTCCCGCCCAGACCTCCACCTGCACCACGCCCGACACGCCCGGCTGCGCGGCGCGGATCTCGCCGTCCACGTGGAAGACCTGTCCCAGGTAGGGAATCTGGAGGCGGCGAACGGGGTCGTTCAGGACGCTGGGGAGGTCCTCGAAGCGGTCCTGCGCGAGGGCGGCGAGGTAAGAGAGCAGGCCGCCCCGCCCCTCGGCGTTCACCTGGATCACGTTCAACTGCCCGTCAAAGGGATCGGCGGTGGTGGCGAGGCGCAGCCCGGGGCCGGTCGCCTTGATGTTCATCACTTCCACCAGGGTGGAAGACACCTCGGGCTGCACCTCTCCGTCCAGCGTCAGGGCCAGCGGCAACGGCTCGAACTTCGCGAACGTGGTGGCCACCGCACTGACCGCCCTCAGCGGACTCTTGCTGCCTTCCGGATCGTACTCGTCCAGCACCTCGGCAAAGGCCCCGCAGCCGCAGGCTTCCAGAAAGAGGTCCTCACCCCAGGGGGCCTGGATGCGCCCCAAGTCGAGCGCCCTCGTCCCGGCGTTCGCGTACCGGGCGATCACGTCCAGGGGATCACCCTCCACCCCCAGCGTCCGCGCGATGTTGTTCGCCGTGCCCATCGGCAGGATGCCCAGGCGCACGTCCGCCCGGCCCGCCAGATGCAGCGCCGCTGCCCGCACCGTGCCGTCGCCGCCCGCCACGAACACCGTGCCGCGCGCGTGCCCCAGCGCCGCCGCGAGGTCGGCCTCGTCCTCGGTGGCGCGGTACACGGGCCGGTAGCCCTGCTGCGCCAGCGCCTCCACCAGCAGGTCGGGGCTGGCGCGCCGGCTGCTGCCCGCCCGGGCGTTGAAGATCAGGGTGGCGTCGGTCGCGTCCATGCTGACGGGTGAGGAGACGGTCTGGGTGTCGAGGGTCACGGGAGAAATGTAATCCATCCCGGCTTGTCACCGCAGCCGGAAAGGCCGTGTT
The DNA here is from genome assembly GCF_000599865.1 of Deinococcus phoenicis. Lineage (GTDB taxonomy): Bacteria > Deinococcota > Deinococci > Deinococcales > Deinococcaceae > Deinococcus > Deinococcus phoenicis. The sequence continues at coordinate 141,429 of NZ_JHAC01000004.1, forward strand.
CAGCGCCGGGATGGGGGGGGTTCGGATCTGCCCTCAGTCGGAAGCCAGCAACTCCTGTTCCTGCACGCGCACCTCGCCGTGGGCCTGCCAGCGGTGGAGGGCGTCCGTCAGGTCCGGCATGATCCAGCCGCGTTCGCTGGTCAGGGCGCTGAAGGCAGGCCGGGGGGCGGGCAGGCCCAGTGCCGAGCCGGGGACGCCTTCCACCAGATCAGGGTTCAGCCCGGCGGCCCCGGCCACCTGCCGCGCGAACTCTGCCCAGCTCACGGCCCCGGCGTTCGCCAGGTGCCACAGGCCCCCCTCCCCGTCGATCAGCAGGTCCAGGGCGGCGTGCGTGAGGTCCGGGACATAGGTGGGCGACACGATCTGGTCACAGGCCACCCGCACGGGTTGCCCGGCCTGCAACTCACGCCGCACGTAGGCCGCGAAGTTGTAGGGGTCCCAGGGGCCGAAAAAGGCGCTGGTCCGCACCACCAGGGCCTCCGGCAGCGTCGTCAGAACGCCTTCCTCGGCGGCGCGCTTGCTGCGGCCGTAGGCGTTCAGGGGGTTGGGGGGGTCCGATTCGACGTAGGGGGCACCCTTGCGCCCGTCGAAGACCAGGTCGGACGAGAAGGTCAGCAGGCGCACATCCTGTCCAGCGCAGGCCCGGGCCAGCACCTGCGGGCCTGCCGCGTTCTCGCGGTCGTTGCGCGGGTCACGCTCGGCGTCGTCCACCCGCACGTAGCCCGCCGCGTTCACGATGGCCCAGGGCTGGTGCGTCTCCAGCGCCGTCTCCACCGAGCGGGGATCGGCGATGTCGAGGTCCTGGCGTGAGAGAAGCTGGTACGGCAGGCCGCGCAGCTCGCAGGCGCGGGCAAAGGCGCGGCCCAGCGTGCCGGTGGCCCCGCTGATCAGCAGGGGGCGTCCGGCGGGGCGCTCGGCCCGCACGGCCCCGAAGGCCGGGAAGGTGAGGCGTTCCCCCCGCCGCCACCAGCCCGGCCCGGTCAGCACCGGATGGCTGGCCGGCTTCCCGGTGCCGAGTTCGCGGGCGAGCTGCGCCAGGGCGGTGGGGCGCGGCTCGGGGGCGCGCACGTCCCACAGGCCGCTCTCGTAGTGACCGCTGCGGCGGGTCAGCAGGCTGTTCCACTCGAACGCGCCCAGGGCCGCCCAGGCTGTCACCGCCCGCACGTCCGCACCTTCCCGGCGTACCTGCTCGGCCTCCTGCCAGGCCCCGTGCAACCAGCGGAGCTGCTCCTCGCGGGTGCAGCCCAGGTGAACTTCCGTGATGGCGAGGGGCCGGGCGTAGCGTGCGTGCGCCTCCCGCAGCCGCTCGCCCACGCCGCCGATGCCGCTTCCGCGCACCCGCACCGCCTCCACGTCGGCGTATACGTCGCGGCTGTTGCTGCCGTGGGTGTGCGGCGGATACCGGTGCAGGCGCTCGTCGAGGAAGCGCTCGCTGGTCACGTACACGTTCAGGCCCAGCACGTCCGGCGGGCAGGGATGCTCGGCGAACCACAGCACCTCGCGCGCGCTGGCCCCCGCCCAGCGCAGGTAGCTCCACATCGGGTGGGCCTCGTCCACCTGCCCCAGCAGCAGGTCGAAGCTCAGCCAGCGCCGCTCGTTCTCGAAGTCGGCCTGCCCCCTCAGCCGGGCCGTGCTGAAGATGTGCCCCAGGTCCTCGGTCTGGATCAGCTGCGCCTGGGGGTTGACCTGCCGGATGGCCCGCATCGCCAGCACCGTGGCGCGCAGCTGGTGCAGCAGCGCCTTCCAGAAGCTTCCCTCGTCGCGGGCGTGCGGATACCAGTGCCCGTACAGCGCCGAGAAACGGGCGGTGGTCAGCGGCTCATTGACGGGCGTGTACGCCGTGACGTGGGGATAGCGTTCGGCCACGGCGCGCGCATAGGCCGCCAGCCCCTCCGCGAAGCCGGGGTCGAGCAGATGCGTGTGGCGCGGGCCGCTGCCGTGATGCACCAGGCCTACGATGGGTTCCACCCCATATTCTGCGAGGCGGGTCAGCCGCGCGTCGGCCCAGGTCCAGTCGGCCTGCGCCAGCTCCCCCGGCGCGGTGCGTTCCCACAGCAGCGGAAAGCGCAGCGCGCTGGCGCCCAGTGAGGCGAGGCGGCCGATATCGTCCAGACGGCGGTCGAAGCCGCTGAGGGACAGCTGGTCGAGGGTGTCTTCCCCCACGCGGCTGACCGTCGGCTCGACGCCCACCCACAGTTCCAAGTTCCCCATTCAAACCTCCCCGGTGCTGCCCGGCCCAGGGCCGCAGCGCCGTTCCCGGTTGCCACCTGTCGGCAGGCCAAACGTGGCACGTTCCCCTCACACGCCCTGCCACCAGGCGCCTGCACAGGCGGTCCCCGCCGGTCAGGAGCAAGGAAAATCATTCACGAGGCTGTCTCTGACCCAGGGGGCCAGAAACCTGCCCAGCATTCTGGTGCGCCCCGGCGCCGGGAGGTCGCAGAAAGGGACGTGAAAAACTTAATGTTCTTCGGTGGCCCCTCTTTCCTTCGGCTCAGCCCGGCTCATCCTGACCCGGCTTTCAGGCCAGGAAGGACGCGGTCCCGGCACGGAAGAGGCAGAAAGTGGGGGGGAGGTCGCCAGGAATTCGGCCAGCAGCGGGCGGTGGTCGCTTCCAGCGTTCTCCAGCACCCGCGCCCGCACCGGCGTCAGGCCACCGGCCATCAGGTGGTCGATCCGCAGAAACAGGCCCGGAAAGGTCCAGCCGGGGCCGCGCCCGGCCCGGTCGTGCGCGTCGGGGCCGAAGGCCTGCCGGAGCCGCCGGTACACCGCCCCGCGCGGCGGCGTGTTCAGGTCGCCGCCCAGCAGCACCGGCCCCGGCTCCCGCGCGGCGAGGCTCGCCAGCAGCGCCACCTGTTCGGCCCGCACGTCCCGAGTCTGCCGCAGCTGGGCCAGGTCGCCCCGCAGGGCGCTCGACACCAGCACGGTCCCCAGGTGGGCGTTGACCACCCGCAGATTCTGGCCCTGCCAGCGCACCCGCGTTTCCAGAAAATTCCGCCCGCTGCCCGGCGCGGCGAAGGTCTGGGCGCTCAGCACGGGCAGGCGCGCGAGGGTCATCACCTCATGCCCGGTCCGGACGGTGTAGCCGGGCAGCCGGGCCAGCAATTCCCCCCGGAAGTCGGGCCGCACGAAGTTCGTCTCCTGAAGCAGCAGCAGGTCGGCGTCCGCGCCACGCAGGGCCGCCGCCAGCCGCTCCGGGGTGCCCAGCATGCCGCGCGCCGCATTGAACGTCACGACCCGCAGGGTGCCGCCCTGCTGGGGCTGCCAGTGGAGCAGGCCCGCGCCCCACGCCGCCAGCAGCAGGCCCGCCAGCGCCACCGCCACGCCCCTACGCCGCCACACCGTCCAGGCCAGCACGAACGGCGCGGGCAGCAGCCAGACCACGGCGGGCGCGTAGGCGAGGAGCAGGGTGGGCACCGTCCGTTCCCCGACGAACTCGCCCAGCAGCCAGACCAGCGCGGCGGTCAGCAGGTACAGCCAGGCGAGGCGCGAGCGGAACATCAAAAAGAGCCTCCCACCCGGAGGTGAGAGGGAAGATTCTGGGCTGCCGGCTGTGGAGTATGGGAAGGACCCTCGGCGGGCGCTTTTCCTGCCGTGTTCCTGCACCCCACAGCCCACAACCTACAACCCGTACTCCGCTGCCCGCTCCCGCGCCTCTTCCCGCTGCGCGAGTTCCTGGCGCTGCACCTGCTCGATGGCGTCGGCCAGGGCTTCCTTGAGGTCCCCCAGACCGAAGTTCCGCAGGGCACTGACCGGGATGCCCCCGGTGCGGTCCACCTCGCGCTCCAGGGCCTCGGGGTCGGCGGCGTCGGCCTTGTTCAGTGCGACGACGGTGGGCAGCCCCACGAAGCCCAGGTCTTCGAGAATGCGGTTCACGGCGTCCAGACGGGTGTCCGCGCCGGGGCTGGCGGCGTCCACCACATGCAGCAGCACGTCGGCGTCCCCGATTTCCTCCAGCGTGGCGCGGAAGGCCCGCGTGAGATCCTTGGGCAGGTCGCGGATAAAGCCCACCGTGTCGGTCAGCACCACCGGCCCGATCCCCTCGATGAAGCCCTGGCGGCTGGTCGGGCGCAGGGTGGCAAAGAGCTTGTTCTCGGCCAGCACGCGGCGGGGTTCCTCGGCGGCGTGGGTAAAGGCGTTGAGAAGGGTGGACTTGCCCGCGTTGGTGTAGCCCACGATGGACACCACCGGCACGCCGCCCCGCGCGCGCGTCTTGCGGCGTTCCTCGCGGCGCACCGAGACGCCCTCCAGCTGCTTTTCCAGAAAGCTCAGGCGGTCGTTGATGCGGCGGCGATCCAGCTCCAGCTTGGTTTCACCGGGGCCGCGCGTGCCGATCGCGCCGCCCGCCGCGCTGCCCGCGCTGCCGCCGATGCGCGATAAGGCCGCGCCCGCGCCCAGCAGCCGGGGTTTCATGTACCGCAGCTGCGCCAGTTCCACCTGCAGGCGCGATTCCACGCCCTGCGCGTGCAGCGCGAAGATGTCCAGAATCAGTTGCGTGCGGTCCAGCACCTTCAGGCCGGTCGCCGCCTCGATCTCGCGGGCCTGGGCCGGGCCAAGTTCCTGCCCGAAAATCAAGAGGTCGGCGTCCAGGTGGTACGCCTTGCTGGTGAGTTCTTCGAGCTTGCCCGCGCCGACCAGCGTGCCCGCCTTGAGGTTGCGGCGGTAGATCAGTTCCTGGTAGACGACCTCCGCGCCCGCCGTGCGCGCCAGTTCGGAGAGTTCCGTGAGCCGTTCCTCGGCGTCGAACTCGCCCTGGTCGATCTGGACCAGAATGGCGCGCTCACGGTCCTTTTTCGCCTCGCGGGTGCGGGCGGCGCGGGCGATTTCCTCTTCCAGCGCCGACACCTGCGCGCCCAGGTCCAGCTCGTCGATCTGAAAGGCGGGCACCGGGTCGAGAATGCGCCAGTCTTCTTCCTCGCCCACCGTGCCGGGCGGCGTGAGGTGCGCGGTGTGGACCAGACCGGGCTGGCCGCCGTCCCTCACCTCAAGCGCGCTGACCGCGTCCAGCCGTTTCAGGAACAGCGTGGAGAGGTCGCCCTTGCTGAGGACCCCGCCGCGCGGGTGGGTGTGCAGCAGGTGAAAGCCCGCCAGCCGGTTCTCGCCCATGCGCAGGTCGGGGAGTTCCGCCCCCTTCGCGTCGGCCACGCTCACCGAGATCACGCGGCCCCGGCGGTCGATCAGCACACTCACCTCGCGCCGGATGTCGTCCGAGAGTTCGGCCAGATTACGCGCCAGTTCGGGCGACCCGACCCGCCCCGGCTCGATACGGCGGCGGTAGAGGTTTCCGAGGGATTTGAGCTGGGCCGGGCGCAGACCCGAGGTGTTGCCATGCACTTTATCTATGGTGGTTCACTTCCTTCTGGGGTTGTGGGAGGTGGGTGGGCGGTTTGTGGGAAAGGCACTCCGGGCCACCCGGACAGCGTCCGCGCGGCGGTGTGGGGGCACGTTCCGGCATCACCTCAGGGTAAACCGGGGGAGCTTCGGAGAACGTGTGCCTTTACTTGACGTTCTTGATCATCGTGCAACCAGGGTGACATGCGGGCCGGGGCGGGGGCATCCGCCGAGTGGCGGAGGGGCGGAGGGATGCCTACCGGTGAAACTGGCCCCCTCGCGCGCCCCGACCCCTTCCAAAAGCCGCCGCCCCCGACTTGACGTTGGGGGCAGCTCGGCTTTCTGGCGAAGAGGGTGGGATTCGAACCCACGGTAGCCTTGCGACTACTTCGGTTTTCGAGACCGACCCATTCAACCACTCTGGCACCTCTCCGCGTGTGGTTGCTTGCCGGCGGGGGCCGGTGGGCGTCCGGGAGTGTAGCACAGGCGCGGGCGCGGGGGAAGGCCGGGTGAAGGCGCAGTGGCGCAGGCCGGGCACCTTCTGCCCCATCTTCGCCCACGCGGACCAGGCCCCTGAGGCATGGAAGGTGCGGCCCGGCCCCTTGCCGGTGGCCCCACCGGGGAGGCCCGCCATGAGACGAACCCTGACGCTGCTCGCCTGCGCGCTTGGCCTGGGCACGGCGCTGGCGGTCACCCACGTGCCGGGCACGTACACCTAATTACTCGTCCCAGCGCGATCCGATCACGGACGCGAACACCAGCCGCATCTCTATCGACGAGGTGAATGACACCTCTGGTCAGACAGCCCTCATCCTGCGCTGCGCCGACCGAGACCGGCCCGAACTGTGGGCGTCCCTCACCTCCGAGAACGACCTGATCTCGGCGGAACAGGCCGAGCAGGGCCTCAAACCCGCCCTCACCATCCGGCTGGGCGACGACCCCCCGGTGGTCCTGCGCGGCAGCGATCTGGTGAGCGTGGTCGATGCCCGCGAGGCCATCATGACCCGGCAAATCGGGTTCCAGGGGCCGGTGGTCCGGCGCATTGTGAATGGCCTGAATGCCGGAAAACGGCTGGTGGTGCGGATACACCGGGTGTCTGGGGAGCAGGCGCTGACCTATACCTTTCCGGGCGCGGGTTTCGGGACAGCCTGGGCGGGCGTGAACGGGTGCGAGAGCTTTGGTTCATCCTCCAGCACAGCCCCCAGCGCGGCCCGGGTGGGACTGCTAGCGGGCCGGGCGCACCTCTGTGACCTGGTGGTGGAAACTGTCCCCAACGGCGCGCGGCCTGTCAGCGCCGAATTCCGCTATGAGCTGGAGTACCGGGATAGCACCGGCGCGGGCAAGCTCACGTTGCCGGGCGTGGACCACTGGCCTCCTGCGGGCGGCACCGTCACCCGCTTCCGGCAGGAGGGGAACCGCCTGATCTTCACCCTGCCACTGAATGTGCGCGACCGCACCGACCGGGTGTATACCAGCCTGAACGTGACAGGCCGCATCACCTTCAGCAATGGCAGCAGCAAGAACGTCTACGAGCCGCTGCCGGTGCTTCCGCCGTACTGACCCTGCCCGGCTGCCCGGCCCGCTGCATTACAGTTGGGCGCGTGACCGTCCCGCCGTCCCCCGGCCCCCCGCCCGATGCTCCGGAGAGCCACCCCGAACTGGAGCTGGACCTCAGCTTCCCGGCGCAGGGGCCGGACCCGCAGGCCCCCGCCGCCCGCAAGTCGCTGCGGGCCAACACCCTCATCGTGATGGCGGGCACGCTGGGGTCGCGGCTGTCGGGCATCGTGCGCCAGCAGATCATGAACCTGTTCGGCAACACGCTGCTGGACGCCTTTCTGGTGGCGGTCCGGATTCCCAACCTGCTGCGCGAGCTGCTGGCGGAGGGCGCGCTGGTCAACTCGTTCATCCCGGTCTACAAGACGCTGGACGAGGCCGGGCGCAGGCAGCTCGCCTCGGCCTTCAGCGGCGTGCTGATCGCGGTCAACCTGCTGCTGATGGCGCTGGGCATCCTGGCCGCGCCCTTGATCGTGGACCTGCTGCTGGCGGGGTCGCCCAACGTGGACCGGGCACTGGCGGTCTACATGACCCAGCTCGTCATGCCGTTCCTGATGCTGATCAGCCTGTCGAGCGTGGCGATGGGCCTGCTGAACGCCGACGAGCATTTCCGCGAGAGCAGCTTCGCGCCGGTGGCCTTTAACCTCGCCAGCATCGCCGTGCTGCTGCTGCTGCCCGACACGGCGACCTGGCTGGCCTTCGGCTGGCTGGCGGGCGGCGTGGCCCAGCTGCTGGTGCAGCTTCCCGCGCTGCGGCGCTTCGGGCTGCTGCCGACCCCGGCCCTGGTGGGGCATCCGGCGCTGGGGCGGGTGCTGCGGCAGATGGCGCCCTTCACGCTGACGGCGGGGGCGCGGCAGATTCTGAACGTGTACGTCACGCGCCTGCTGAGCAACGGGCAACTGTTCCAGGCGGGCACCCAGGGCGGCTACAGCAATGCCGAGACGCTCTTCACGATGGTGAACGGCCTGTTCGTCGTGTCTCCGGCGCTCGCCCTCTTCCCGCGCTTCTCACAGTACGCCGCCGAGAAGAACTGGCCGGAGTTCAGGGCGTTGACCGCGCAGGCCATCCGCACCACCACCTTTCTCGCCGCCCCCATGAGCGCGCTGTTGGTGGCCCTCGCGCCCTACGCGATCAGCATCGTCAACCTGCGCCCCAACTTCGACGCGGCGCGCTTTCAGGCCGGGACGGGCATCCTGACCGGCTGGGCGCTGGCGCTGGTGCCCTGGGCGGTGGTGACCATCCTGCTGCGGACCTTCTACGCCCGCGAGCGCACCCGCGAGGCCGTGACCGTCAGCGCCGTCGGCTTCGTGCTGGAAGTCGGGCTGTACCGCGTGCTGGTGCCCCAGCTCGGGTTGATCGGTTTCGGGCTGAGCACCACCCTCAGCGGCCTCGTCATCGCGGCCATCCTGGCCCTGCTGTACCGCCGCGCGCTGGGGTTCCCGGGGCGGGCCGTCCTCGCGCATCTGGCCCGCGTCGTGCCGCTGGCGGCGGTGGCGGGTGCGGTCGCCTGGCTGATCTCCCGCTTCATGCCCGCTCCCGGTTACATCGTGCCGGGTGTCATCGGCCTGGCGGCGGCGGGCAGCGTCGGCCTGGGCGTGTATCTGGCCGGAGCGGTGGTGCTGCGGATGCCGGAAGTGGCCGGAGTGATGCGGCGACTGAGGCGGTAGGAGAGGGGTTCAGCAGATCGCGCGTGAAGCGCTGGGAGGGTCAGGAACGGCTGGCCCTCCCCCCCTTCCTTCGGAACGGTGCCCGTTCCCCGCGCTGCCCCGCTGAACGCTTTCCCTACCCCCGCACCCCCAACAGTGCGTAAGCCATCAGCGCCAGCTTTTCGCGCAGCAGATACCGCCGGTTCGGGTGGGCGCTCAGCGGGCTGGCACTGGCGTCGGCCTCCAGCCCGAGGGCATGGGCCAGGGCCAGGGCGCGCGGTGCGTGGGCCTCGTCGGTGACGAGGGTGACGGGCGTGCCGGGCAGCAGCAGGGGGCGGGCGTTGCGCAGGTTCTCCACGGTGGTGCGGCTGCGCGTCTCCGCGATCAGGGAGGCTCCCGGGACGCCCTGACGGCGCAGGTAGCTCGTGCCGACCTCGCCCTCGCTGTGGGGGTCGCCGGGCCTGCGTCCGCCCGTCACCACGATGGTCTGCACGCCGCCTGCCCGGTACAGGCCGAGGGCGTGGTCGAGGCGGCGCTGAAAGGCGGGGCTGGGCCGCCCGGCATACTGGGCGGCTCCTAGCACCACCAGCACCGCGTGGGGCCGCTCGGCGCGGGGGGCGCGCGCCGGGGGCAGCAGCAGGAAGCCCAGCGCCAGCGCACCCAGCAGCAGCAGGGGCAGCAGCGTCAGCGTGGAGCCTCGGGCGCGCATGTGCGGCGAGCGTAGCATGCCCGTGACCTGCCTTCCGTTGCCGTGCCGGGGGCCGTGCTACGCTCACCGTCAATTCCCGCCGGGAGTGACCTTACTTATGTCCAGAACCCTCGTGATCGTCGAGTCGCCCGCCAAGGCCAGAACCATCGAGAAGTACCTCGGGAAGGGGTACGCGGTGGAGTCGTCCATCGGGCACATCCGCGATCTGCCGAGGAGCGCTGCCGACATTCCCGAGAAATACAAGGGCAAGGCCTGGGCGCGCCTGGGCCTGGACATCGAGGACGACTTCCGGCCCCTCTACGTGGTGTCGCCCGAAAAACGCCAGCACGTCGCCCGGCTGCGCAAGCTGGCCGCCGACGCCGACGAGATCATCCTGGCGACCGACGACGACCGCGAGGGCGAGAGCATCGCGTGGCACCTCTATCAGGAGCTGAAGCCCAAGGTGCCGGTCAAGCGGATGGTGTTCCACGAGATCACGAAGGAAGCCATTCAGCAGGCCATCGCCCACCCGCGTGCCATCGACACCAATCTGGTGGAGGCGCAGGAGGCCCGCCGCGCCCTCGACCGCCTCTACGGCTACGAGGTCAGCCCGGTGCTGTGGAAGAAAGTCGCGCCGAAGCTCAGCGCGGGCCGCGTGCAGTCGGTGGCGACCCGCATGCTGGTCGAGCGCGAGCGCGAGCGGATGCGCTTTGTCAGCGGGACGTGGTGGGACCTGCTGGTGACGGCGCAGACGGCCCAGGGCGCGACCTTCCCCGCCCGCCTGACCGACGTGGCCGGGCAGCGGCTGGCGACCGGTAAGGACTTCGACCCCCTGACCGGCAAGCTGAAGAAGGGGGCCGAGGTGCGCCTGCTCGACGAGGCGGCGGCCCGCGCCCTGGCGGACGGCCTGAAGGGGCAGCCCCTCACCGTCACCAGCGCCGAGGAAAAGCCGTTCACGCAGCGGCCCTACGCGCCCTTCATCACCTCCACCCTCCAGCAGGAGGGAAGCCGCAAGCTGGGCTTTGCCGCCACCCGCACCATGCGCGCGGCGCAGCGGCTCTATGAGGGCGGCTACATCACCTACATGCGCACCGATTCCACCAACCTGTCCACCGAGGCCGTGAACGCGGCCCGCACGCAGGTGAAAGCGATGTACGGCCAGGACTACCTCAGCCCGCAGCCGCGCGTGTACGCCAAAAAGGCCAAGAACGCGCAGGAGGCGCACGAGGCGATCCGTCCCGCCGGGTCGAGCTTCCGCACGCCCGACGCGCTGCGCGGCGAACTCAGCGGCGACGAGTGGCGGCTCTACGACCTGATTTGGAAACGCACGGTGGCCTGCCAGATGGCCGACGCGCGGGGCCGCAGCCTGCGCGTGCGCCTGGCGGGCACGGCCCAGCTTGGTGAGGGGGGCGGGGAAGCCGTGGGCCTCAGCGCCTCGGGCCGCACCATCGACTTCCCCGGCTTCCTGCGCGCCTACGTGGAAGGCAGCGACGACCCCGCCGCCGCCCTGGAAGACCGAGAGACGCCCCTGCCGCCCCTCAAGGAAGGCCAGCGCGTCACCGCCGAGGGTGTAAAGCCCGAAGGCCACGAGACGCAGCCCCCCGCCCGCTACACCGAGGCCAGCCTGGTGCAGTCGCTGGAAGGCGCGGGCATCGGCCGCCCGAGTACCTACGCGAGCATCCTGGGCACCATCCAGGACCGGGGCTACGCGGTGAAAAAGGGGCAGGCGCTCATTCCCACCTGGACCGCCTTCGCCACCTCCGCGCTGCTGGAACACCACTTCGGGCGGCTGGTGGACTACGACTTCACCGCGAAGATGGAAGAGGACCTCGACGACATCGCGGGCGGGCGGGCGCACCGCGTGCCGTACCTGCGCCGCTTCTATCTGGGGGACGGCGGCGAGGGCATGGCGCTGCGGCCCCTGATCGACTCCAAGATGGGCGAGATCGACGCGCGCGGCATCGCCACCATCACGGTCCCGAAGCTGGAAGGCAGCGGCATCGAGGTCCGGGTGGGCCGCTACGGGCCGTACATGCAGCGCGGCGAGCAGAAGGCCAACCTCCCCGAAGACCTCGCGCCCGACGAGCTGACCGCTGAGAAGGCCGAGGACCTGATGAGCCGCCCCACCGGGGACCGCGTGATCGGCACCGATGGGGCCAGCGGCCACCCGGTCGTGGCCCGCGCCGGGCGCTACGGCCCCTACGTCACGCTGGGGGAGGGCAACCCGCCCATCCGTTCCGCGAGCCTCTTTCCGGGCGATGACCTGAATACCCTCACGCTGGACCGCGCCCTGCGGCTGCTGAGTTTGCCGCGTCTGGTCGGCACCTCCGAGGGCGAGGAGATCTGGGCACAGAACGGCAAGTTCGGCCCGTATCTGAAGCGCGGGGGGGATTCGCGCAGCCTCGCCACGCACGAGCAACTGTTCACGGTCACGCTGCCGGAAGCTGAGGCGCTGTTTATGCAGCCGCGTTTCCGGGCCAAGGGCGCGGCCGCCGCGCCGCTGCGGACGTTCGAGTACGAGGGCCGCGCGCCCATCCTGCTGAAGTCGGGCCGCTTCGGGCCGTACCTCACCGACGGCGAGAAGAATGCCACCCTGCGCAAGGGCGAGGAGGAGGGAAGTCTCACCGCCGAACGCGCCCTGGAAATCCTGGAGGAACGCGGCAAGGTGCCGCAGAAGAAAGCCGGTCAGAAGAAGGCCGCAGGGCCGAAGACGGCGCGGGCGGGCGCGAAGGCTGCGCCCAGGAAGGCGGCCGCCAGAACCGGCACAGCGAAAAAGGCGGCCCCTCCCCGCAAGGCCGCCACCAAAGCGGCGCCCAAGACCGCCAAAGCGGCCGCCAAGCCCACCTTCGCCTGGGCTGACCTCAAGCCGCACCTGGGCGTGCTGAGCGAGCCGGAACGTGCCCTGGTCACGGCCACCCGTGAACAGGGCCGCAAGGTGGAGGACGTGGCCCCGGCTCTCGGCCTGGACGTGAAAAAGGCCAAGGGGATGGCGCTGCAAGCCAGCAAGAAGCTCAACCAGGCGGCGCGCGGAGCAGAGTAGGTGGCCCGCCCCCGTCTCAACCACCCGGAACCGCCCCAGGCGCTCCACCTCGCCCGGCTGGCCCAGGGGACGCCCGGCGAGTGGGTCACGCTTCCCGGCGGCCTGCTGCGGGTGCTCGCCCTGCAAGGCAAGGTTGCTGGCCCCGCCGTTTCCGGCTGGCTGACCTGCCTCACGGGTGAGGCGCTGCTGGACCTGCCGCAGGGGGAATTCGTGCGCCTGCGCGCCGCTGAAGGCTACCGCGTGGGGCTGGACGAAGCCTGGGAAGCGTTGCCCGTCAAGGCGGGCACGGTCCTGCTGCTGGTGCCGGGCGGCCTGGAACCGCCGCCGGCCCTTTGAGCGGCTGGCCCCCGGAGGTGCGCGAACTGTGAGCTGGGGCGGTGTGGAGAACTGTAAGAGGCGGGCTGGCACACTCGGAAGGGACTGCTGATGCTGACGCCCGCGCCCTCCACCCCGGATGCCCACCTGGCCCTGCTCGATCTGGCGAGCGGGACCCTGCATCCGCTGTCGGGAGACTGGCTGTGGATGGGCTGGACGCCTGGAACGCCGGTGCTGCTGGAGCGCTGGCTCGACCTGGTCTGCCCCGAGGACCGCAGCATGCTGGAAGCCGAGCTGGACCGGGCCGCGCGGCAGGGGGACGCGGTGTTCCGGCGGGTCCGTTTCGGCCTGCGCCCTCTTTCCCCGGGGGTGCGTCACAGGGTGCAGCAGGCGGAGGCGGACTGGCATGTGGCCCGCCGCGCCTCGGACGGCCGGGCCACCCATCTCGGCGTGGCGCTGCGGCTCCTGCCGGCCAGCCAGGAGGACACTGCGACGCCGCCCATCCGCCCGACCCGGCTGCCCCCCCGGGCGGACCTGCTGGGCGGCATGACCGATACCGCCACCTTCACCTGGACGCAGGGCGCACCCGGGACCCCGGCGCTCCAGGTCAGTCCGTCCCTCGCGGCGTGGCTGGGCGCGGCCCCCGGGACACTGGAGGCGCTGCTGGCGCATCTCGACCCGGAAAGCGCCGACGTGCTCCAGACCTACCTGCTGGACCCGGCGGCTTCCCCGGAGCGGCCCCCGCTGGAATGGCTGGGCGAGATCCGTGGGGGCCGCCTCCCCTCGGAGGTGGGGGAATTCACGGTCCGGCCCGTGCTGCTCAGCGTGCAGCCGCCTGGCCGGATCGCCGGGGCGCGGGTGGCGTTCGGCGTGCTGCGCGACGTGGGGGAACCCCTGCGGCTGCAAGAGGCCCTGGCCGACCGTGAGCGGCTGCTGCGCGAGGCCCAGGCGCTGGCCGGGCTGGGGTCCTGGCGCTACGACCTGCGGCGCGGCTCCCTGGTCTGGAGCGATGGAAATTTCCACCTGCTGGGTCTGCCGGTCGGCACGCCTGACCTCGGCATCTGGTCCGCCCACATCCATCCCGAGGACCGGGACCGGGTCAATGCGGCCATGACCGCCACCTGGCCGGAGGCGCGGCTGACGCTGCGCTACCGCATCCTGCGTGCGGACGGCGAGGAACGGGTGGTCGAGACACGGGGGCGGGCCGAGGTCGGCCCGGACGGTCAGCCCGCGCTGCTGTACGGCACCACCCAGGACGTGACCGGGCAGGTGCGCGCCGAGGCCCAGGAGCGCGAGGCCCGCCGCCTCCAGGCCGCGCTGCTCGACGCCGCGGCGGCCATTACGGCCACCCTCGACCGGGACGAGGTGCTGGCCCGGCTGGTCGGCAGCGTCGGGCGCATGGTGCCCTTCGACGAGGCCGACATCCTGCTGCTGGACCCGGACGGCGAAACCCTGCGGCTCGTCTTGCGCCGGGGCGGGCCGAACGCGCCGGCCCCGCCGGGGGGGAAGCCCGTGAGCTACCCCCTGTCGAGCTTTCCCCTGCTGGTCAGCGCGGCGGCACGCGGCTCCGCGACGGTGGTGGAGGACGTGCGCCGCTCGGCCAGCTGGGTGCCCCTGCCCGAGAGCCGCTGGGTTCGCAGCGTGCTGCTGCAACCCATCATGGTGGAAGGACAACTGCTGGGCTTCCTGAAGCTGCTCAGCGCCGCGCCCGGGGCCTTCAGCGCCGAGGGGGCCGAACGGGTGCGGCTCTTTATGGGGTACGTTCGGGCCGCGCTGCACAACAGCCGCCTATATGAGCTGGCCCGCCGCGAGGCCCACCGGGCCAGCGTGCTGGCGGACCTGGCCGCGCGGCTGAACCGGCCCCTCACGCCGGAGCAGGTCGCCGACGTGGTCGCGCACGGGACCCGGGAGGCGCTGGGGCGCGGCTGCGTCAGCGTCGTGCGGCAAGACCCCGTGCAGGGGGAGCCGTACCGCGTCAGCCGGGTCGGCTTCGAGGACCACCCCGGCGCGCACTTGCCCGAAGTGCGGGACCGTCCGCCCCTGCGTCCCCCACCGGTCCAGTCCGGCGGCGCGGGGATCGGGACCCGGCTGACCCTGCTGACCGGCGCCACGCCGGAGGAGGCCCGGACCTTGACCCGGCTGGGCTACCGGCAGGTTCTGCACATCAGCATGGGGCGCGACGGCAGCTTTCTGGCCGGTCTGTATGTCGGGTTGCTGGACCCGGTCCCCTTTACCCCCGAGGAACAGGAACTGCTGGTGGGGATCGCGGAACAGGCGGCGCTGGCCTTTCTCAATGCCGATCTCCGGGCCGAGAACGCCGCCCGGCTGCGCGACCTGACCGTCCTGAATCTCACGGCGCAGCGGTTTGCCCAGCTGCTGGACGAGGCGGCTCTGGCAGACGCGGTGGTCGATGCCGCCGCCGAACATTTCGGCACCGACTGCGCCTGGGTGGTCGCCCGCACGCCGCAGGGCCAGCTGTCGCCGCTGTCCACCCGGCCCCAGCCCCTGCCGGACCTCGGCCCGGACTGGCCCGGCCCCCACCCCGCGCTCACCGCCCTGCTCCCGGACGTGCCGGTGGCCCTGCGGCCCGGGAGCGACCCCCTGGAGGGCCGTGGGGCGTGGTGGGCCGCCGCCGCCGCACACGGTATCCGGAGTGCCGCCGTGATTCCCGTGCCGTTCCCGAATCAGGAACTGCTGGGCCGGGACGCGCCGACCTGGGAAGCCCCCAGGCTGCTGCTGCTGCTCAGCCGGGTCCCGGGCGCGTACACCCCGCAGCGCCTGCGGGTGCTGTCCACCCTGGCCCACCACCTCGGCACCGCGCTGCACAATGCCCGGCTCTTTCAGGAAACCCGCCAACGCCTCGCCCGGCTGGAGGCCCTGCACGACCTCGACAGCGTGATCAGCACCGCCCACGACCTTGACCACGTGATGGGCCGCGTCGCGGAGATCGCCGCCGCGCAGCCGGGCGTGAGCGCCGTGACCGTCTGTTTGCGCAGTCCGCACACGCCGCTGCTGGAGTACGTCGCCGCGCAGGGGTTGATGCGGACCCTGCCGGACGCGGCGGCCCTCAGCGGCGAGGGACCCCCCGCGATCGTCGCGCTGGAGGGCCGCCCGCTGCGGGTCCCGGAGGTGGCGACCTCGGCCCTGATCGGCGTGGGGGCCTGGGCACGGCAGGTGGGCGCGCGGGGCTACCAGGCCCTTCCGCTCAGCGCGAAGGGGCAGGTGCTGGGCGTGCTGGAGTACGTCTGGCACGCCGAGGACCCCGACCCCCAGACGCATGTGTTTCTGCGCGTCCTGGCCGATCAGGCGGCGATTGCCAGCGAGAGCGCCCGCCTGTACCGCGACCTGCAACGCCAGACCGTCCACCTGGCCCTGGCCTACGACGAGACGCTGGAGGGGTGGTCGCGCGCGCTCGACCTGCGCGACAAGGAAACCGAGGGGCACACCCGCCGCGTCACGGACCTGACCGTGCAGCTCGCCCAGGCCTTCGGCATAGACCCGGAAGCCCTCACGCACGTCCGGCGCGGCGCCCTGCTCCACGACATCGGCAAGATGGGGATTCCCGACGCCATCCTGCACAAACCCGGCCCCCTCGACGCGGCCGAGTGGCGGGTCATGAAGCGCCACCCGAACCTCGCGCTGGAACTGCTCTCGCCCATCGGGTTCCTGCGCCCCGCCCTGGACATCCCCTACACCCACCACGAGAAGTGGGACGGCAGCGGCTATCCCCGGGGCCTGCGGGGCGAGGCCATTCCCCTCTCGGCGCGCCTCTTTGCCGTGGTGGACGTCTGGGACGCCCTGACCAACGACCGCCCCTACCGGCCCGCCTGGACGCCCGAGCGTGCGCTGGCCCACATCCGCGCCGAGAGCGGCACCCACTTCGACCCCCGCGTCGTGGAGGCCTTTACGGCGCTGATCGTGGAGCGCCACCCGGAGCTGGCCGGGGTCCTGAACCGGGATGGGTAACGGCAGCCCCCCGCCGGGCTGGTGCCGGTCCGGTTCCCCTGGGACAATTCCCGCCTGTCCGGAGTGCTAGCGTGCGGCCATGATTGCGGGTGACGACGTTGTGGGAGCCGAGATTCTTCAGAAAGCCGCGTCCGGCGAGCGTCTGAACGCCCCCGAGATCGAGGCGCTGTACCACCTGCCGCTGCCCGACGTGGCGGCGGCCGCGCACGAACTGCGCCTGACCCGCCGTGACCCGGACGTGGTGACGTTCCTGATCGACCGCAACATCAACTACACCAACATCTGCAACGTGGGCTGCAACTTCTGCGCCTTTTACCGCACCCGGCGGCAGAGTGACAGCTACACGCTGGATTACGACCAGATCAGCGCCAAGATCACCGAGCTGGAAGCGGTGGGCGGCACCCGCATCCTGATGCAGGGCGGCGTGAACCCCGAGCTGGGCCTGGACTATTACACCGGCCTGTTGCGGCACATCAAGGCCCACCACCCCGGCATCCGCATCGACGCCTTCTCGCCCGAGGAGGTGCTGTTCATGGAACGGAGCTTCGGCCTGAGCCTGGACGAGCTGCTCGACACGCTGATCGCGGCGGGCCTCGACGGTTTGCCGGGCGCGGGCGGCGAGATTCTGGAAGACGACGTGCGGAAAAAGGCCGCGCCCGCCCGTATCCGCAGCGAGGACTGGTTCCGGATCATCGACGCGGCGCAGCGCAAGGGCCTGTACACCATTGCCACGATGGTGATCGGCTTCGGGGAAAGCTACGCGCAGCGCACCCGCCACCTGCTGAAAATCCGCGAGCAGCAGGACCGCGCCAACGCCCTCTACGGGGGCAACGGCTTTTCGGGCTTCGCCATGTGGACGCTCCAGACCGAACACACCCGCCTGCACGGCCGGGCACCCGGCGCGACCGCCCACGAGTACCTCCAGCAGCTCGCCGTGGCCCGCATCGCGCTGGACAACCTGCCCAACATCCAGGCGTCGTGGCCGGGGCAAGGCTTCAAGGTCGCGCAGGCGTCTCTGTACTACGGCGCGAACGACCTCGGTTCCACCATGATGGAGGAAAACGTGGTCAGCGCGGCGGGTGGGCACGGTCGCCACAAGGCCACCGTGCGCGAACTGATCCGCATCGCCGTGGATGCCGGGTTCACGCCCGCCATCCGCAACAGCCGCTTTCAGATTATCGAGTGGCCCGAGGTGGGCGCCTATCTCGACCACGCCGAGGCGAATCCCGAAGCGGAGCGGGCGGTGGGCGCAGCGGGCTGAGCGGTCAGGGCCAGAGCGGGCGGCCCTGGCCCCTTCCAGCAGGATCGGCCAGCAGGGTCGGTTACGCCGCCCCGTCGAACTGGGTCTGCCGCTCCAGGTCGTTCAGGGCCTCCTCGTAGAGGGTCTGGGACAGCCCCGGCACCACTGCGAGGAACGTGGCGGCCTCCTCCAGCGTGGCGTGCGTGCTGTCCTGTCGCCAGCCCGGCCCCTCCGCCATCAACCGCACGCGCCCGGCCTGGATCAGGAACCGGACGCGGCCCTCTCCGGTACGGGTGTCGCTGAAGTGACGTGTCACGTTCATGCCCTCAGCGTAGCGGGCAGGCGTGAGGCCCGCATCCGTCAAAGTGATGAGGTCTTCACGATCTGGGGACCAAACGGTACGTTTCTCACCTTTCGGTGGCCCTGGAGTCTGGGGCGCTTTCCCCTGTCCGGTCGCTCATGAACGGCTGCCCAGCCGGCGCTCACGCGGCAGCCGCTCTGTTCGGCCACACTCGCACACGTGGGTTCCCGTATCGCCGGACAGAAGGTTCTCGCCATTGTGCTGGCGGGGGGCAAGGGCAGCCGCCTCGCGCCCCTGACCACCGAACGGGCCAAGCCCGCCGTGCCGTTTCTGGGCACCTACCGCCTGATCGACTTCACGCTGTCGAATCTGGTCAACAGCGGCCTCTCGGACGTGTGGGTGATCGAGCAGTATCTCCCGCACGGCCTCAACGACCACCTGTCGGGCGGGCGGCCCTGGGACCTCGACCGCACGCGCGGCGGACTGGTCGTGATGCCGCCCTTTTCCAGCCCAGGGAACGAGGGGGGTGAGTTCGCGCACGGCAACGCGCACGCCCTGGCGCAGCACGCCGGGCTGATCCGCGAGTTCGGGGCGGACGTGGTGCTGGTCCTGAGTGCCGACCACATCTACCGCTTCGACTACGGCGAGGTGATCCGCGCCCACGGGGCGCGCGGCGCGAGCGTCACGCTGGTGACCACCGAGGTCGGGGAGGCGGAAGCGACCCGCTTCGGGAACGTGCGCGCGGACGGGGACGGGCGGGTGCGCGAGTTCGCCTACAAGCCCGGGGAGCCGCTGGGCCGCACGGTCACCGCCGAGATCTTCGTCTACGACGTGCCGGTCCTGCTCTCGACCCTCGGCGAACTGGAGCGGCAGGGCGACCTCGGTGACTACGGTGAGGCGTTGCTGCCCGCCCTGGTGGCGCGTGGGGACGCCTTCGCCTTCCCGCTGGACGGGTACTGGAAGGACGTGGGTACCCTGGACGCCTACCTGACGGCCCACCACGACTTTCTGGACGGCCACGGCTTCCCGCTCGACGCCGAGGACTGGCCCTTCATCACCAGCAGCATCTCGCGGCCCCCCGCCCGGATCGGGAAGACGGCCCGACTGGACGACGCCCTGATCTGTGGTGGGGCCGTCGTCGCGGGCGAGGTCCGCCGCAGCGTCATCGGCCCGAACGCCGTGGTGGAGGCGGGTGCCGTGGTCAGGGACAGCCTGGTGCAGCCGGGAGCCGCCGTGAAGGCCGGCGCGACCGTGACCCGCGCCATCGTGGACAACGGGGCCACGGTCGGGGAAGGTGCCGAGGTGGGCGGCCAGGAGACAGACCGGCCCCCCACCGTGATCGGTGCGGCGGCCACCGTCGAGGCCGGGGCGCGGGTGGGCGGCGGCTTGCAGGTGCCGCCCCACCAGACTGTCCGCGCGGGCCAGGAGCAGCAGACGGCCAGGAAGCCGGAAGGCGACGACCGGGCCGGGAAGTAGCGCCCGGCGAGGCCCCCTGGGGTTGTTGCCCCCCGGCAGGTGGGGCGGCACCTTTTTCCCCGTTCCCTTCCCGTAGACTGACCGGCTGATGACGGCCTCT
This sequence comes from Deinococcus phoenicis, assembly GCF_000599865.1. Lineage (GTDB taxonomy): Bacteria > Deinococcota > Deinococci > Deinococcales > Deinococcaceae > Deinococcus > Deinococcus phoenicis. Next base: position 161,083 of record NZ_JHAC01000004.1, read on the forward strand.
CCTCGCCCTCCACACACGCTCTCGGTCGCGCCGATGATGGACTGGACCGACCGGCATTGCCGCGCGTTTCACCGCACGCTGTCGCGCCGGACGCTGCTGTACACCGAGATGGTCACGACCGGGGCCATTCTGCACGGCGACCACGAGCGGCATCTGGGCTTCGGGCCGGTCGAGCATCCGCTGGCCCTGCAACTGGGCGGGAGTGACCCGGCGGCGCTGGCCGAATGCGCCCGGATCGCCCAGGACTGGGGCTACGACGAGGTCAACCTGAACTGCGGCTGCCCCAGCGACCGCGTGCAGAACGGTTCCTTCGGGGCCTGCCTGATGGGGACGCCGGGCGTGGTGGCCCGGGCGGTGGAAGCGATGCGCGGCGCGACCTCGCTGCCCGTCACGGTCAAGCACCGCATCGGCATCGACGATATGGACAGTTACGACCACCTGACGCGCTTCGTGCGGACGGTCGCGGAGGCGGGCTGCGGCACCTTCATCGTCCACGCGCGCAAGGCGTGGCTCTCGGGCCTCTCGCCAAAAGAGAACCGCACCCTGCCGCCCCTGCGCTACGAGTTGGTGCGGCAACTGAAAGCCGACTTTCCGCACCTGACCATCGTGCTGAATGGCGGCGTGCTGACGCTGGACGCCGCGCGGGAGCACCTCACCTGGGCCGACGGTGTGATGATCGGGCGCGCCGCCTATCAGGACCCCTTCATCCTCGCCGCTGCCGACCGCGACGTGTTCGGGGAAGACGGGATGCCCCCCACCCGCCGCGAGGCCGTCGAGGCGTTTCTGCCGTATGTTGCCGCAGAGCTGGAACAGGGGCAGCCCCTGAACCGCATGATGAAACACACCCTGGGCCTCTTCGCGGGGCAGCCCGGCGCGCGTCACTGGAAAAGGACCCTCAGCGAGCGCGGCCACCTGCCCGGCGCGGGGCTGGACGTGGTGCGGGAAGCGCTGGCGGGCGTACCGGACAGCGTGCTGGACGCGCGGGCGGGGGTGGGGGAGTCTCAGCCGGTCTGAGAGGCTGTTTTAGGGTCCTTATAGACGACGCAGTGCGCCGGGAAGTCGTGCCCGTTCCCCCCTCTGCTTCGCCGCTTTACAAGTCCCAGCCTCCCCCGCCAGGGGGGACGCGCAGAGCTGCTTGTAGAGGAGCAAAAAGCGCGTTTCTATCGCGTCTCTGAGAAACCCACCCGACTTTTCAAACAGCTTCTGAGCGGACATAAAAACCGCCCACCAGAAGCAGTGGGCGGGTTCCGCTGGTGGCTCAAAGCCCACAGCCCAGCGCTGGCTTCAGCGCGTGAAGTCCGGCTCCGCCTCCAGCGCCCGGATCCACGCGGCGATGATGTCCACACAGGCTTTAACGTCGCGGGCGTCCACCATCTCGCTGGGCGAGTGCATGTAGCGGTTGGGAATGCTGACGACGGCGGTGGGTACCCCTGCCCGCACCAGGCTGAGGGCGTCCGCGTCGGTGCCGGTGTAGCGGCCGCTGGCGCTGAGGGTGTAGGGGATGTTCTGCGCCTGCGCGGCGGCCGTCATCTGGCGCAGAATCACGGGGCTGGTCATCGGGCCGACGGCGAGGTTCGCGCCCGAGCCGAAGGGGACCACGCCGTATTTCTTCTCGCTGACGCCGGGCTGCCTGGTCTCGTGCGTCACGTCCACGGCCACGCCCGCCACCGGATCGAGCCGGTAGCCGCTGATCTGTGCGCCGAACACCCCGATCTCTTCCTGGCTGGTGCCGACCGCGACGACCCGGTGCTTCAGCTCGGTGCCTTGCAGCGCCCGCAGCGCCTCCAGCACGATGTAAGCTCCCACGCGGTTGTCCAGCGCGCGGCTGACGATCTTGTCGCCCACCATGATCGGCCCCTGCTCGATCACGCCGTAGGTGCCGACCGGGATGCGGGCCTGCGCGTCCTCCTTGCTCAGGCCCACGTCGATCCAGAGGTCCTCGATCTTGCTGGCGTTCTTGCGGTCCTCGGGTTCCATCACGTGAATGGCCTTTTTGCCGATCACGCCGAGGAGGTCGCCGCCGGGGGCGAGCAGGCGGATGCGCTGCCCCACCAGCACCTGCGGGTCCCAGCCGCCGACGCCCAGCACGCTCAGGAACCCCTCGTCCCCGACGTGGCTGACGATCAAGCCGATCTCGTCGAGGTGGCCCATCAGGGCGATGACGGGCGCACCTTCCGGCCCGAGTTCGGCGTACACGTTGCCGTAATGGTCCTCGCTGACGCGGGCGAAAGAGGCGGCCTCCTTCTTCCACACGTCGGCGGCGCGGCGCTCGGAACCGCTGGGGGCGGCTTCGCTGAGCAGGGCGAACAGGAAGGCCTGATGGATGTGTTGTGGCTGACTCACGGGGGCGAGTCTACGCCGCGCGGCTATGCTGCCCGCATGAGCCATTCCGCTGAGCTGGACACCCCGGACCTGCGCGTGAGCGTGGACGTGTCCTACCTCCCCGCGCACTCCACGCCCGAACGCCGCGTCTTCAGCTACGTGGTCCGTATCGAGAACCGCAGTGGCGAGACGTGGCGGCTGCTGGCCCGCCACTGGGACATCGTGGATGCCGGGGGCCGCGAGACGGTCGTGGACGGCGAGGGCGTGGTGGGCGAGCAGCCCCTGATCCCGCCCGGCGGGGCCTTTGTCTACGATTCCTTCGTGACCGTGCAGGACACGCCCGGCCGGATGGGGGGCCATTACGTGATGCAGGACGCCTGGGGCACGCGGGCCCAGGTGCCGATTCCACCCTTCGTGCTGGAGGTGCCGGGAGAGCGGACGCTGAACTAGCGGCCAGTTTTCAGCAGGGGCCTTCCTGGCTGACGGCCGAAAGCGGCCCTACGCCTGCGGCACCTCCGCCTCCACCAGCGTCCCGTGTCCGGGGCTGCTCAGCACGCGGTAGTTTCCGCCCCGGCTTTCCACACGCTCGCGCATCTGCATCAGGCCCAGGCCACCGGCGCTGCTGACGCGGCCCGACACCTGCTCGGGGTCGAAGCCCGCGCCGTCGTCCTGCACGCGCAGGGTGACCTGTTGCCCGCCATGCAGCGTGACCGTGACCTCACGGGCGCGGGCGTGCTTGGCGACGTTGTTGAGGCTTTCTTGCAGGATGCGGAACACCACCGCCTCGTCGCCCGGCGCGAGGTGAATGTCACCGGACACGTTCAGCGCCGTGCGGACGCCGTTCTGCGGCCCGAAGTCCTCCACGTAGCGGCGCACGGTTTCCAGCAGCCCGTAGCGTTCCAGGTCGATCGGGCGCAGCGCGAAGATCGAGCGCCGCACCTCGCGGATCTGCTCGCGCAGCAGGGCGGTGGCGGCCTTGACCTCGGCCTCGGCCCGGTCCGGGTCGCTGTGAAGCTGGCGGGCCACCACGTCGAGTTTCAGGGCGCAGAAGGCCAGCGACTGCGCCACACCGTCGTGAATCTCGCGGGCGATGCGGGCGCGTTCGTCGCTGATCGCCAGTTCCTCGGAGTACAGGTAGGCGCGGGCGTTACGGACCCCCAGCGCGGCCTGGGCGGCCAGCAGCGCCAGCAGGGGCAGGTGGACGCCCTCGAAGGCGTCGGGGCGCGCGTCGCCCAGGACCAGCACGCCCACCAGCCCCTCGTCGTCGCGCATGGGCAGGCCCAGGGCGCTGGCGGCTTCCGGGAACACGTCCGCCGCCTCGGCCGCGCCCGCCACCAGCGGGGTGCCCGCCTCGGCCACCCGCAGCACGAAGGCCGGGGCGAGGGCGCCGCCGCTGCTGCTCACCTCGCCGCCCGCGTGCTGGGCGTACTCCAGCCGCAGCACGCTGTCCTGGTCACTCAGGTACGCGGCCCGCGCCCCCGCCCGCACGCGCTCGGCCATGTTGCGGGTCACGCGCGCCAGCAGGCGGCGCATGTTGCGCTCGGCGCGGATGGACTGGTCCACGCTGTAGAGCGTCATCAGGTCGAGGGTACGTTGCCGCGCGGCCTCCACCCCGGTCGCCACCTCGGCGGCCAGCGCCTGCGCGAGCGCTTCCGTTTCCGGCGTGGGCGGCGTGTCGAAGTGCAGCGCCAGCGCCCCGCCCCCCGGAATCCCCACCCGCAGGGGGTAGAGGTCGGCCCGGGGCGCGGCGGCCGTCTCCCCGCTGGCCGAGCTGCTCAGGCCGCCGGGCACCGTCAGGGTCGCGTGCGTGGCCCCGGTCGCGCGCACGGCCCCCCGCGCCGCGACCTCCACCACCGCGCCCATGTCGGGGGCGTCCGTCAGGTCACGCATCAGCTCCTGCACGGCGCGCAGCCGCGCGTGCGAGGCGCTGAGCTGGGCGTACGTGTCGAGCAGCTCGCGTTCGGCGCGCTCGCGGGCGCGGGTGCCCTCCGCGATCCATTCCACGGTAAAAAAGGTCACCGCCGGGCCGACCAGTCCGTAGAACAGCAGGTGCGCCCAGACCTCGGCCACGGGGTGTTGCAGCCGCGCAATCCCGTACTCCACCACCGCCACCACCAGCACGATCAGCGGCGGCAGCACGTTCCGCACGAGCTGCACCCGGTCCGAGGGCGTCACGTCGCGCGGGGCGGGCGGCGGGGTGGGCAGGGAGGCGGGCGCGTCGGTCATGGGAGACAGTGTAGGGAGGGGGCGGGGGAGACGCCGTGAACGGCGAGGGAAAGGGAGACGCGCCTGGGCCTGGGACCTGCCCCGGCCGCTCAGGAAGCGGCGCGGGCAAGGGCCTGGGGAACCCCGGGGGGCAGGGGATGTCTGGCCCCCGGATTCTGCCAGAGCTTCAGGTCCGGCAGCAGCCTGCCGCCCTCGAAGGAACAGAGCAGAATGCCGCTGAGCCGCTGGCGGTGACGGTGGTAATCGCGCACGCCCTCGGGCTGCACTTCAGGCAGCTGTCCCGGTCGGGGCGGCCCGCCGAGCAGGTGGACAGCACCCGGAACGAGGCTGTCCCGTTCGCCGCCCGGGGGAAGCACCACCACGAGCAGGTTCGCCGTGCCGGGCGCGCATTGGCCGATCTTGTCGCAGGTCACCCGCGCGATCTTCAGCGTGTTTCCCATCAGGGCACCGCCGGGCGGCTCCATCCACCGGGGCCGGGTGACTTCCACGAGAAACGAGGAATGGGTCTTGAACGTCACCTGGAAGTCGGGGCCGCGCTGACCGGCCGCGCGGAACGGCTCGTACAGGACGCTGAAGCTCCGGTCGCGCAGCAGGAAGGCCGCGACGGCCAGCTCGGCGAGCAGGTCGCCCCGTTCGTCGGCGCTGGCTGCCAGACGCGCTTTCTTGCGCAGCTTGGTCGCGTGGCTTTCGGCAAAGACCAGAAAAGGGCGTGATTCGGCACTCCAGGTGTGCAGGAAAGGGGCGAGTGGATGTTCTGGCGAGCCGCAGATGCCCTGAATCAGGTTATCGGTGCGTTTGCTCATTTCCCCGATTATGCTGGCCGAGGTGGCTTTGAGAGGTGCTCCCTCTCGTCAGACCCCCCCCGCCCGTTCAGGCCTCCCGGTCGGCCTGCCTCTCCGGTCCCGCCTCTCCCGGAAGCTTTCTCGCCGCGTCCTCCACCTTCCACTGCACCTGCCGCAGGAAGCCCCGGAAGAGGCGGCTCTCGGCGCTGCTCATCAGCGCGCGGTCGAGCAGCGCGCGCCACAGCCGCAGCGTGTGGCGGGCGCGCACGGCGTCGGTGTAGCCGATGAGTTGCATGGTCTCGTGCAGGTGGCCGTACATCGCCTCCATCTCCTCGCGGGTGGCGGTCTTGCGGTCATAGGCTGGGGGTTCATCCTGCGCCTGGAGGAACTCGTAACACACCAGCAACACCGCCTGCGCGAGGTTGAGGCTGGCGTACTCGGCGGTCGGCACCCGCACCGTCACCTGACACTGCTCCAGGTCGCTGTTGATCAGCCCGGTTTCCTCCGGCCCGAAGACCAGCGCGGGGGCCGCCGCCGCGCGCACCAGCGGGCGCACCTGGGCGGGGTGCCGGGGCGCGGGCAGGTCGGCGCGCAGGCGGGCGGAGGTGCCCACGGTCACGTCGCGGTCGGCCAGCGCCTCGCGCAGGGTGGGATAGAGACGCGCGCCCCGCAGCAAATCGGCGGCGTGGACGGCCATCGCCACCGCCTGGGCGTCCAGGTAATCGCAGCGCGGCGCGACGATCCGCAGGTCCGAGGCCCCCATGTTCAGCATCGCGCGGGCCGCCGCCCCGATGTTGCCGGGCGTTTTGGGAGAGACGAGGACGACCGCGAGATTCACGCCCCGGATGCTAGCGCGGCGAGGCCGGCGAGAGGCGGACAACGGCGGACGCTCACCCCACCGCCAGAATCGGATTCTCGGTCTCCACCCCCAGCCCCAGGGCCAGGTCCTGGGCGAGTTCTCCCGGCGTATCGCCCCAGCTTTCCACGCTGACGTGTTCCAGTCCGCGTGCGCGGGCCAGGGCGCACACGCCGAGCAGCAGGGCGGCGCGCAGGCCGGTGTGCCTCAGGTCCGCCCGCACCCCCGGCGCGTCGATCCGGGCGTAAAGTTCCTCGGGCGCGGCGCGGCAGAGTCCGGCGGCCCGGCCCTCCGCGTCCAGCGCGATCAGGCTGAGGTGCGGATCGAAGCCGCCCGCGCCGTCCGCCGCCGCCTCGGGCGTGACGGCGTGGTGCCCAATCCGGTCCTCGTAGGTCGCGAGGGCGTCCAGGCGGGTGGCGGGGTCGGACACGTCCGCGAGGGGCAACAGGCGCAGGCCCTCCGGCACCTCCGTCCTGCCCGCAGGCGTCGGCCCGGCCAGCAGGCGGTAAGCCCCGACCTCGCGGTAGCCTGCCGCTTCCAGCGCCTCCGCCGGAAAGAGGGAACCGTCCGCGAAGGCGTAGGCGCACCCTGCGTCCTGCCGGGCGGCGTAGGCCAGGGCGGTGGCCGCCTCCAGATGGTCCGGGCCGGGGAGCGCGCCCCCCACCAGTTCCGCGCCGTGCGCCGGGCTGGGCCGCAGGCCGACCGCCCCGACGACCTCCCCCGCCTTGTTCTGCACCATCCAGGCTCTCACCAGCACGTCGGCCATCCAGGCGACCGCCTCCCCGGGGGCACCGTACAGCGCGGCGAACACGGGCGGCAGATCGGCGGGCCGGACGGGCGAGACGGTCACGGGCATGGGGGAAAGCCTAGCAGGGGAGCCACGCCCAAGGGACGCTGAAGGGTGTCCGGCTCGCGCCCGTCCTAGCCTGACCGCATGACCCAGGACCGACCCCGCACCGTGCTGCTGCTCCACGCCTATCCCCTCTCCGCCGCGATGTGGGATGATCAGAAAGCCGCGCTGGAGGCAGCGGGCCTGACCGTCCTCGCCCCGAACCTGCCCGGCTTCGGCGGGGCCGGGGGCGCGATGACCTCGCTGGCGGACACGGCCCGCGACCTGTTGAACACGCTGCCGCCCGAACCCGCAGCGCTGGTCGGCCTCAGCATGGGCGGCTACCTCGCGCTGGAGCTGCTCGCGCAGGCCCCGGACCGCTTCGCCCGCGCCGTGCTGGCCGACACTTCCGCCCGCCCCGACGACGCCGGGAAGCAGAAAGACCGCCGCCAGCAGGCCGACCGCGTGCTGGCTGAGGGCCGGGACTTTATCATCGAAGCGGCCCGCGAGGAACACCGCCCCGGAACGTTTGCCCGCATCCGGCCCATGATCGGGGCCGCCACGCCGCAGGGGATCGCGGGGGCGCTCCGGGCGATGGCGGCGCGGCCCGACCAGCGGGACACCCTCCGCGCCCTGAGGCTGCCCCTGCTGGCCCTGGTCGGGGAGCAGGACGACCTGACACCCCCCGAGCTGGCGCAGGAAATCGCGGCCCTGGGGCACGGCGAGCGGCAGCTCATCCCCGGCGCGATGCACCTCTCGAACCTCGACGCGCCGGAAGCGTTCAGCGCGGCGCTGCTGGCGTTCCTGCGCTGAGGCTTACAGGCCCCGGTACAGCGCGAGGTACTGCCGGGCCGGGCCGTCCCAGCTGAAGTCCAGTGCCATGCCGCGTTCCATGCGGGCCTGCCACTCGGGCTGATCCTCATACGCGGTCCGCGTTTCCCGGCAGGCCGCCGCCAGCGCCTGCGGCGTCGCGTCCGCGAACCGGAAGCCCACGTCGCCCGGCACGGTGTCCACCAAGCCGCCCGTCTCGCGCACGACCGGCAACGTGCCGTAGCGCATGGCGATCATCTGCGACAGGCCGCACGGCTCGAAGCGGCTGGGCATGGCAAAGGCGTCCGCACCCGCATAGACGCGGTGCGCGAGCGCTTCATTCAGACCCGGCACGAAAGCCACGCGCGGATGCTGTGCCCAGCCGGTCAGCGCCGCTGTCAACAACGGATCGCCGCCGCCCAGCACCACCACGTTCCAGTCCTTCACCAGTTCGGGCAGCGCCTCGATCAGCAGGTCCATGCCCTTCTGGTCCGCCAGCCGGCTGACCACCCCCAGAAGCGGCGCGCCGTCCAGCCCGAACTCCGCGCGCAGAGCGGCCCCGTTCGCCGCCTTCCCCGCCGCGTCCGTGTAGGGGTGAATGTCGGGATCGGTGCGGGGGTTCCAGCGGTCCTGGTCCAGCCCGTTCAGAATCCCGCTCAGGCGGCCCTCCAGCGCGAGGCGCACCAGCAGCCCGTCCAGCCCCTCACCGTACTGCGGCGTGGTGATCTCGCGCGCGTAGGTGGGGCTGACGGTGGTGACCTGCCCCGCGAAGACCAGCCCCGCCTTCATCAGATTCAGGTCCCCGAAGAACTCCACACCTTCCGGACCGAAGGTCCAGTCCGGCAACCCCGTCCACGCCCAGGCCTCGGCCAGATTCCAGCGGCCCTGGTACTGGAGGTTGTGGATGGTAAAGGCCGTGCGCCAGCCCAGCAGATGCGCGTGCGCCACCACCAATCCCGCCTGCCAGTCGTGGCCGTGCAGCACGTCCGGCCGGATCTCCAGCGCGTGCAGCACCGGCAGCACGGCCCGCCCAAAGGCGCAGAAGCGCTCCACATCGTCGGGGTGGTACAGGCCGGGCCGCTCGAAGGCGGGCAGGCCCACGAACAGGAAGCGCACGCCGTCCTGCCGCACCTCCCCGGCGCGCACCGGGCCGACACCGGGCACCTCGCCGCGCCACACCTCCTGCGGCGTGCCGGTCAGCGCGGCGTACCAGGGGGACACGACCGTCACGTCCGCACCCAGCCGGGCCTGCACCGCCGGCAGAGCCGCCAGCACGTCTCCCAGCCCCCCCGACCGCGAAAAGGGAAACACTTCCGACGCCACATGTACGGCCCGCATGCCCCGCACTCTACCCCGGTAGGCCTGGTTGTGGGGTTTGACAACCCCCGGCGGCGCTGGTACACTTCCCCTCGCTCATCGGCCCGGGCTCTTAGCTCAACGGTCAGAGCAGTCGGCTCATAACCGATTGGTTGCCGGTTCAAATCCGGCAGGGCCCACCAGCAGCATCCCACGGGCGGTTAGCTCAGCGGTAGAGCATTCGCTTCACACGCGAGAGGTCGTAGGTTCAAATCCTATACCGCCCACCAACAGAAAAGACCCCGGCTTCAGGCCGGGGCTTTTTTCTGGTTGGCTGCGTTACCTGCCGCCCTCATCAAACTTCCGGTTAATCAGCTGTGGAATGACTGATTAACCGGATTGGAAGGGGAAGGAAATAACGGATTATCCGGAATCCGTATCAGCCCTGGCGGGCCAGCCGCGTCTCCAGCCGCCGCTGCACGAGTTCCAGCAGGCTGCTGAGGACCCAGTAGATCAGCGCGGCGGCCAGGTACGGCCCGAACGGCTCGAAGGTCCGCGCGATCACCAGCTGGGCGCTGCGCAACAGTTCGACCACCGTGATGACCGAGACCAGCGACGTGTCCTTGACCAGCCCGATCAGCGTGTTGCCCAGGCTGGGCAGGGCCACGCGCGCCGCCTGGGGCAGCACCACCAGCCGCAGGGTCTGCCGGCGCGTCAGGCCCAGGCTGAGGGCCGCTTCCCACTGGCCGCGTGGCACGCTCAGGATCGCGGCGCGCATCGTCTCCGAGAGGTAGGCGGCGGCATTCAGCGTCAGCGCCAGCACGCCGCCCACCAGCGGGCTGAGGGTGACACCGAACGACGGCAGGCCGTAATACACCACGAAAATCTGCACCAGCAGCGGCGTGCCCCGGATAAAGGACACGTACACGCCGCTGAGCCACCGCAGGAACGCAATGCCCGAGAGCCGCGCCAGCGCGACCAGCAGGGCCAGCGGTAGGCCCAGCAGCATGGCCGCCAGCGCGTAGCCCAGCGTGATGGGCGCGGCGCGCAGCAGGGTGGGCAGGGCCGCCCAGGCACTCTGGAGAATCAGTTGCAGCTGCTCGGCGATCATGGAGCATTCTCTCAGGACGGCTCGGGGTGGGGGTCAACGGGAACGGGGGAGGCGGAGCGGTGACGCTGCCTGCCTCCCCCGCACGCCTGCTGGCCGGAATCAGGGCTTGCTGACGTCCTGCCCGAACCACTGGCGGCTGATCTTGGCGTAGGTGCCGTCGGCCTTGATCTGAGTCAGGGCGCGGTTGATCGCGCTGCCCAGGGCCGCGTTCGTCTTCTTGAAGGCGACGCCAACCGGTTCCGGCTGGCCGATCACGCCCGCCCCACGAATCGGAAGGTTGTTCTTGGTGATCAGGTACCCCACCAACAGGCGGTCGTTGTAGGCCGCGTCCAGCCGTCCCGCCGCCAGATCCGCCAGGTACTCGGGTGCGCCGGGGTACGTGACCACGTTGATGCCCCCCGCGTCCCGCAGCTGCTTCTCGAAGTTGCTGCCCAGCCCCACGCCCACGCGCTTGCCCTTCAGGTCCGCGAGCGTTTTCGGGCTGAAGCTGCCACTCTTACGCACGATGATCTGCGGGCGGCTGTAGGCGTACGGCTGGCTCATTCCGATGGCCTTTTGCCGCTCGGGCGTGATGCCCACCTGGTTGATGATCACGTCGTACTTGTTGGCCTGGAGGCCGCCCAGAATGCCGCTCCACTCGGTCAGCACGAACTCCGGGCGCAGACCCAGTCTGGCGGCGAGCGCCTTGGCAATGTCCACGTCGAAGCCGCTGAGGTTGCCCTGCGCGTCCTTGAAGGTAAAGGGCGGGTAGGTGCCTTCCATGGCGATCTTCAGCACGCCCTTGGTCAGGGTCGGTGCGGCAGCCTGGGCGCTGAGGCCCGCCGTCAGGGCCAGGGTGGTCAGGAGGATCAGGGAACGCATGGGGCCTCGTTTCTGCCGCACAGGGCGGCGGGGAGAAGTGAAGGGACCTCTTAGGAGTAGAATCTAAAGCACTTTACTCTTTTGAAATGTGAGCTTGGCTGCTGGCTGGCGGCCAGCCGCTGGGGGCCAACCAACGGAGGCTGTAACCTGCCGGGCACCTCCTTCTTATTCTGCGCTGTTCCCGGCTCTGGGCCACTCGCTGTGCTGGACAGCCGGGCTTTTCCCGTATGCTGGACGGACATGAGTGCTGTGATTCACCTGCAAGCGTTGGGCCTCACCGAATATGAGGCCCGCGCTTACACGGCTCTGCTGGCCCTGGGGCGCGCGGTGCCTGCCCGTGTGGCCCGGCAGGCGGGCATTCCCCGCCCCAAGATCTATGAGACCCTCGAACGGCTGGAGGGCCGGGGCCTGGCCGCCCGCGTGGGGCAGAACCCGCTGGAATACGCGCCGCTGAGCGCCCGCGAGTACCTGGCCCGCGCCCGCCGGTCCTTCGATGACCGCCTGGGTGCCCTCGACCGCGACCTGTCGCGGCTGGCCCCCGATCCGGCCCCGGAAGCCGTCTACCACCTCTACGGAGAGGCGGCCGTCCGCAGCCTGTGTGAGGACCTGACACTGAACGCCCGCCGCAGCGTCTACATGGCGGGCGAGACGGCACTGGCCGAACGCCTCGAACGCCTCACGCCCCGGGGAGTGGACCTGCACCGCGCCTCCCTGGCGGGCCTTCCCGCCGTTGCCGCCGAGGGCCAGCGCGCTTTCCTGCTCGCCCGCGACGGCGAGGCGGCCGTGATCGCCCACTTCATCGAGGAGGGCGGAAACGGCGAAGCGCACGGCGTCCACACCCACAATCCGGTCGTCATTCACCTGATTGAGGGCTACGTTCAGCTGGCCGCACAACGTTCCGCCGCAGGGCGTTGACAAGTCGGGAGGTCATTGGTAATCTAACCGGGCCTTCGGGGCTGTGGCGCAGTTGGGAGCGCGTCTGAATGGCATTCAGAAGGTCAGGGGTTCGAATCCCCTCAGCTCCACCAGAAGCCCCCGCCACTGTGCGGGGCAACTTTTTAAGGCGATGTAGCTCAGCTGGTTAGAGCGAACGACTCATAATCGTTAGGTCCCCGGTTCAAGTCCGGGCATCGCCACCAAAGACGAGAACCCCGTCCAGGACGGGGTTTTTCTTTTGGCCTTGAAAAATGGACTCGGTTCACCCAGCAGTGATCGTGTACTCTTCAGGACCCAGGAAAATGCCGTCGGAAGGGACCATCATGACGACGGCAGAGCTCTGGGAGCAGTTCTTCTACCACCTTCGGGTCAAGCGGCGGGCCAGGACCACCCTCAACTTCTACGGCGTGACTCGCCGTGCCCTGGACCGCTACGCGGCGCAGACGCCGGGCTTCCCCACCTTCCCCACCCTGATCTCCGTGACGCACCTGCGCGCCTTCGTGCTGTGGCTCGAAGAGCAGGGCCTCGCAGCGGGCGGCGTCCACGCCCACGTGCGAGCGCTCAAGGCCTTCTTCGGCTGGGCGCACCGGGAGGAACTGCTGCCCCGCAACCCCGCGCAGCGTCTGGAACGGCCTACCCTCCCCAACCACCGCCTGCCCACCGTGGCTACGGAGCAGGTTGGGCAGCTCCTCAAGGCTGCGCGTGCAACCGATCAGCCCTTGCGAGACGTGGCCCTGATCCTCACCCTCTTCGATACGGGTGTGCGTCTGGCCGAGGTGATTGGCCTGCGGGTCGCCGACCTGCAACCGGAGCGGGGGGTCTTCCGGGTGATCGGCAAGGGCAACCGGGAGCGATCTGTGCCTGTGGGGGTACGGGCCATGACGGCGGTGAGCACCTACATGCGCCGGGAGCGCAAGCCGCGCCACGCAGGCGTGCAGCACCTGTTTCTGAACCGCAGTGGTCAGGCGATGACGCGGAGCTGTGTGTCCATTCGCCTGTGTCGCTTGGCGGAAGCATCGGGCCTCCCGCGTGCCCAGGTGGCTCCCCACGCCTTCCGTCGGGGCTTCGCCGTGGAGTTCCTGCGCAACGGGGGAGACGTGTTCACCCTCCAGCAGATTCTGGGGCACAGCAGCCTGGAGATGACGCGCCGGTACGTGAACTTCCTCGATGAGGACCTCAAGGCCGCCCACCTGCGCTTCTCGCCTGGAGACCGCCTGTGAGTGCCGGGATGCCCCTGCAAAGACTCGTAGTCAACGAATCGGCGTTTGACCTGGCCCTGCAGGTGGCGGCCGCACTGGCGCTTCGGGACGACCGGGTGCTGCTCCTGCGAGTGGTGCGTGAGGAAACTCCTGACCTGGGGAGGCCCCAGTTGTACCGCAATGTGCCCTGGCTGGGCCTCATGAGCCTCCACGAGGATGACCTCCCGCTAGGGATACGGCTGGCGCGTGCCGCCCAGGTCAACTATCTGGTTCTGGTCCTCCCAGAAGAGGTCTTTGGGTCGCATGGTGCTGGTCCGGGCGTGGCCAGCATCACCCTCAGCCGTCAGGGGCGCGAGGACACGATTGTCGCGGGTCAGATCGGGGCGTTGGTGGATCATGCCCGGCACTTCGGCCTGGAGACCCTCTGGGTGGAGGTGGTGGCTGGCCAGCGGGAAAGGACGCCCACACAGCCCGACGAGGCGCTGGGATCACCGTGACCTTTCCCATTCCAAAAGAACAGCGGTGATGAAGACCCTGAAAACCTTTCTGGCTACACCCAATGACACATTCGTTCACGAGCTGGCGATGATGCTGGCGCGGCAGAACTGCCTGGTGGCGGTGTTGCAGGTGACCTCGCAGGCGCCGCCTGGCCGGTACCGCTGGCTGCGTGGCGTTCACCTGGGTGGGACGCGGCTGCAAGAGTTCCATCTGCACCCGGACGATGTGCCGTACGTGACCCAGGCCGTGAAGGACGCGGCCTTCGATCACCTGATTCTCGTCACTGCCGACATGGGCACTTGATTTGCGAGGAAACACGCCCAGGACAGCATTTTTCGGTTTCCCGACCTGGGGCTTGACAAGCTCCGTAGACTTAAGGTGTCAGAGGCAATGCAGGCAGAAACCAGGTTCCCAGTGGGGGGCTTGACAGCGGCGCGATAGTGTTCGTGCAGGTCACCGCTCTCCACCTTACCCCCGCCGTACTGTCGGTCCAGTCTGCCATCAATCTGCTGGCCCACAACCCCACGTCCTTCCCCGGTCCCCTGAAAGGGTGACCGGGTTCTCTTTGGAGGCTTAGATGTTGACTTCCCTTCGCGTACCGCTTCAGCTCATCGGCAACACTCACCTCAAGGCACGACCACCTCCATCCTGGCGCCTGTGGCCGCTGCTGGTGCCGTATCTCCCCCTGCCGGGGGTAACACCAGTGGAACCCCTCCCCGTTTTCCGGCGGTCTGGTGACCTGGAGGAGCGTGGGCCGCTTGGGGGCTGGGAGTGGCGCGAGCAGGCTCACCGAGGGCCAGTAAGTAAGTGAAATCTTGCCGGGCAGCCTGGGGGTCCTTCCCCCGCGCCATATAGACGGTGAGCTGGCTACCCGTTCCACGACATGCCTCCAGCCCCAGAGCCTGCATGACGCTCTCCAGGAGCTGGCCGTCATGTTTGCCGCCCCCGACCGCAACGTCGTTGTATTCCCAGGCGCGCTCGTCGTGAAAGCTGCGGTAGAGATGACTGGACGGATCCAGGGTGAGCGCCCACACCTGCAGCCGTTGCCGGGCTTCCTGAGCTTTTTTACTCCGGGCGGGGTGACGGGGCAGCGCGTCCAGCAGCGGCCTGGCGAGGCCATTGGGAAAGAAGGCCAGCAACTCACTGGTCAGTGCGGCCGTCATGTCACGCCAGCGGGGGTTCTTGCTGCGGCGCTTGAACTGTCGCAGCGGCTGGTACGCCTGGAGGTTCACCCGGTCAGCCAGGTACCCGAGCGTGGGGTGAACCTGAGCCTCATCTGCACCGATGATGATGCGAGGTTTCTGGCCCAGGGGGTACCTGGGTTGGCGGCCCCGGTTGAGCATTTGCAGGAGTTCAGCTCCCCGCGCGAGGGCCTTGAATGTTTCCCGGGCCTCCGGGTCATCTGGGAACAAGGCGGAGAGCGTGTATTCCTGGTACATGCCGCTGAGGTGCGGGGGGCTGAGGGCATATACGTCAGCGCCCGCATGAGCGTTGCTGCCCCGTCCGGCGTGCCAATGCATCAGGGCCAGAGACGTCCCGCTCAAACCACTGGCCGCATAGGCGCGCTCGATGATCTGGGGCCACTCGGCGTCTTCGCCCCGTAGATTCTTGTTCACGATGGCCAGTTGCGGACGCTCGGGGTTTTACCTGCTTCTGGTGGGCGAGTTCCTCCGCCACCTGAATCCGCCGTTGGCGGCCTTTCTCCTTCCCATCATGCAGGAAGTTGACGTGCAGCAGGGGGCTGCACTCCACTTCCAGCTTGTCGCCCCGCTCGAACTCGTGCAGGGTCACCCGTTCCTGATCCTGGAAGAGTGCCCGGTAATAGGTCTCGTTCGCGTAGCCGTCCAGCACGAGAATCGGCAGCCCGTACCGGAGGGGGAGGCGCAGGTTGTACCGCAACTGGGTAGGGGCAGAGAGCGCCTTGCCCCCGGGCCAGTGCAGACCGAAGCGTTGCCGCAGCGGTTGGCTGTCCATTGCCCCGGCCCCCGGCCACCAGAGCCGCGTCCTCGGCGAAGGCCTGCGCCAGCCATACCGCCTGCTGGGAACGCACGAAGCGGGCCAGGGTCTTCTTGAGGGCCAGAACGTCTACTGGCCCTGGGTGATGCGCCTGGAAGGCCGCCCAGAAGGGAGAGCCAAACAGGCCGTATCCGCGGATGAACCGGTTGGGGAGAGCAAAGGTTCGGGTGTCCGAGCGCCGGGCGCCTTCTGCAACCTTCTGCAGCGCTTGCCAGACGGGATCCTCTTCAGGCAAAGCCTTCAGGTGCATGGGAGCCGCGCCGGGTAACACTTGCTCGTAGCTCAGCAGGAGCCCCGCCGTGGGATCCTCATCAATGACCAGCAGGTCTGCCTGGCGCAGGGACATGGATGCGTGCCGCGCCCCGAAGATCAGGGGAAGCTTGGCATGGGACACGATCTTCACTGCCGGGTGGTCCGGCCACTGAAACTGCGGCAGATAGGGCTTTCCCAGTTCATCACAGCGGGCCGAGCTGTAGATGGTCTCCGTGTGGATGCCCAGGTCCTGGAAGTCCTGCTGTGCCTGAGCACCGAGGGAGTCAGGCTCATTGATGGCTTGTACCGCCCACAAGACCCGGCGCAGGCGACCTGCTTTCAGATGGTGGGCAAGTACCGACCGCGTGAGGGTGCTCTTACCGACCCCAGGCGCGGCAACGATGACCGATACGTGGTCGGGTTCCCGGCGGGCGAGGATGCGCTCAATGCCGTCTGTGTTGAGGGGCGGGAAGGTGAGAGTAGAAGTCAACAGTTTTCCTCCCCTCAAGACTACGAGGCCACGGGGGAGGGTTTGGGTGGGGGGATGCCAGGCCCGCCTTCTAACTGGCCAGGCAAATGAAGAACAGCGGTGAGGAGCGGTACCCCCGCCCCGCCGAGCCGAGTGGGCTAGGACGGCGCTCATAAGGGTTGCCGGGTGAGGGTATAGCCACACCGTTGAAACCAGCCCT
>NZ_JHAC01000005.1 GCF_000599865.1 Deinococcus phoenicis
GCTCTGCATCTGCGCTACCCGGACGCAAAGAAAATACGTTTGGTGCTGGATCAGCTTTCCACGCACACTCCGTCGGCGTTGTACGAACACCTCTCACCCGACGAAGCCAACATGCTAAAGAGGCGCTTCGAGTGGATTTATACACCGAAGCACGCCTCTTGGTTGAATATGGCAGAGATGGAATGGTCGGTTCTGGAGCGCCAGTGTTTAGGACAGCGCTTGGCGACAAGAGAGGCACTAGAACGTGAAGTGAAAGCCTGGGAAGCAGACCGTAATGTTCAGGAAGTCAAGGTCAGTTGGCAGTTCACCACACATGCCGCACGAGTAAAACTGAGCCGCCGCTATCCGTCCCTAAATTAAACCTCATTATGCCTGTGGCGCTCCACTAGAGCATTTGTCAAAAAGAGACCTTCTTTTTGACCGAGCGGGCGGGTAGGCGTCCTCAAGGGCGTCCGTTCTGCCCAAGACAGCGAGTGAAAGAGGGAGAGCGTTTGGGAGAATGGAACTGTTGGAGGCGCTTTCCCTCCAACGGTGTAATTCGGACAAATGCTCTAGTCGCGCTGCACGGTCGCCTCCAGCTTCTCCTCACTCAGCGGCTCGTTTTGAAAGATCACGCTCCGCAGGGTCTCGGTGCGGCGCTCGGCCCGGCACGCCTGCTCCAGAAAGGCCCGCGCCGTCTGCGGTTCTCCGGTTTCCTCGAAGCGCCCGCTGAGCTGCCGGAGCAGCAGCGCAGTTTCCTCCAGCCCGCGAATCACCTGGTACGCCTGCGCCTCGGTGGCCTCGGTGAGGTCCGCCAGCAGCGCGTCGGCGGTGTAGGCGTGGCCGGTATGGCAGCGGAAACGGGTCAGGGTGCCTTCCTCCACCTGCACCAGCACGCCCTGACACTCCGGGCAGGTGAAGGGTGACAGCTTCCCCAGCGCCATGATGCCCAGCCGGTACGCGCTGTCCTTGGCGGCGATCGGCACCTCGGCCCGCAGGCGCTCGCGCTCCTCCCCCGTCAGGCCGGGGGCGGGGGCCTCGGGGCGCGGTGCCTGCACCAGCCGGACCAGCCGCCCGGCGATCTCGGAGGCGGGCAGCACGGCGTCGATCTGCACGTGCTGGAGGGCGCTGCGCGGCATCGGGTCGAACAGGGCCTCGGCGGGGTCCTGCACCAGCGCCGTGCCCCCCAGGCGCTTGATGGTCCACAGGCCCGAGGTGCCGTCGTCCAGCAGCCCGGACAGGACCACGCCGATCACGCCTGCACCGTGCGTGTACGCCGCCGAGCGGAACAGCGCGTCCACTGAGGGCCGGAACCGGTTCTCGCGCGGGCCTTTTTTCACGGCCACCCGGTCCCCATCGATCAAGAGGTGGTGGTCGGGCGGCGCGATGTAGATGTGGCCCGGCCGGAAGACCTCGCCGTCCTCGGGATGCACGGCGGGCAGGGCCGAGGCCCGGCTGAGAATACGTGGCAGGGCGCTCGGGCTGTGCGGCGCGATATGCAGCACCACGAAGAGCGCCGCCGGGAAGTCGGCCGGCAGCCGCGCCACCAGGGCGGACAGGGCTTCCACACCACCGGCGGAAGCGCCAATGACCACGATTCGGGGTTGCCGGGGTTGCGTCATGCTGCTGCCTATTGTGCGCCTTCCCGCCGGAAGAAAGCCTGGGCAGGCTCCCCCATTCGGCCTGTGCGCCGCCTCAGCCCGGATCGCGGCCCGGCTCCGGCTGAAAGACCGGCTCGCTCAGGGAGTCGTGCCGCAGCAGAATCGCGCGCACCTGGCGGGTCCGCTCCTGCGACTCGTGCGCCTTGTCGAACAGGAGTTCGGCCGTGTGCGTCTCGCCCAGTCCGGCGTAGTATTCCCCGAGCTGTTGCAGGAGCATGGTGTTTTCTTCCAGCACGCGGACCGCGTTCCAGAGGGTATCCTCGACCGATTCGTTCACCCCGGCCAGCAGGGCGTTGGCGGTAAAGGCGTGCCCGGTATGACAGCGGTAGCGCACGTTGCGGCCCTCGGTGAGCCTGACCAGCGTTCCGTGGCACTCCGGGCAGGTGAGCGGCGACAGGTCGCCCATGCCCATGATGCCGCTTTGCAGCGCGTTGTGTTCGGCGGCGATGCGGACCTCGGCTTCCAGGCGCTGGCGCTCTTCCTCGTTCATCCGGTCCTCCCCCTGATCCGGCCGGCTGACCAGCCGGGTGAGCAGCGCCCCCAGTCCGGCCACCGGGACCACGTGGTCCACGTCCACCTGCTGGAGGGCGTTCAGCGGCATCTCGGGGAACAGGGCGTCGTCCGGCGCCTGCACGACGGCCACGCCGCCCCGGCGCTTGACGGTCCACAGGCCGGACGTGCCGTCGTCCAGCGTGCCGGAAAGCACGGCGCCGATCACCGCCGGGCCGTACACGTAGGCCGCCGAGCGGAACAGCGCGTCCACCGAGGGCCGGAAGCGGTTTTCCTTCGGCCCCCGGGTCACGGCCACCCGGCCCGGCTCGACCAGCAGGTGATGGTCCGGCGGCGCGACGTAGATGTGCCCCGGCATGAGCGGTTCCTGGTCCTGGGCATGGGCTGCGGGCAGCGGGCCGCGCCCCCGCAGCAGCTGAGGCAGCAGGCTCGGGCCGCCCGCCGCGACGTGCAGCACCACCAGGATGGGGGCCGGAAAGTCGGCGGGGAGCGACGCGGCGAGGGTGAGCAGGCTCTCCACACCCCCGGCGGATGCACCGATCACGACGATATGCTGCGCTGCCATAGCCTGCATTCTGGGTCTCCCGGCCTGCCGGCGGCCTCGACTGACCTTAAGGGAAGGTGTGCTCAACCAGAGGGGGCGCGGCCTGCTCCTGGTCCGGAACTCAATCGAGGTCGGTGGGCTGCTTGGGCAGGGCCACATAAAAGGTCGCGCCCTCCCCGACCTTGCCCTCGGCCCACACGCGGCCCCCGTAGCGGGACACCACGCGCCGCACGGTCGCCAGGCCCACCCCGGCCCCCTCGTAGTCGCGCTCGCTGTGCAGCCGCTGGAACACGTTGAACAGGCGGTCGCGGTAACGCATGTTGAACCCCACCCCGTTGTCGCGCACGCCGATCACGTACTCGCTGGGGGTTTCCTGGGCGGACACCCAGATGCGGGCTTCCTCACGTCCGCGCGTGAACTTCAGGGCGTTGCCCAGCAGTTGCCGGAACACGATCTGCATCGCGCCGCTGTCGGCCTGCACGACCGGCAGGGCCTCGTGCGTCAGCTGCACCGGGCGGGCCGTCAGCTCGGACGCGAGTTTCTTGCGGACCTCCTTGAGCACCTGTTCGAGCGGCACCGCCGTGAGGCGCATCCGCATCCGGCTGGCCCGCGAGAAGTCGAGCAGCGCGGCGATCAGGCCCTGCATCCGCGTGGCCGAATGCTGGATGTGGTCGAGGGACCGCTGGGCCTGTTCACCCGTCGGCTGCTCCCTGAGCCGTTCGGTAAAGCTCTGGATATGCCGCAGGGGCGCTTCCAGATCGGTGGCGACGTCGTAGGTGAAGCGTTCGAGTTCCTCGGCCAGGACCCGCACGCGGGCGCTGCGCTGCTCCACCCGCTGTTCGAGCGTCTGGTTCAGGCGCATCACCTCCTCCTGGGCCAGCTTCTGGGCACTGATGTCGATGACGGCGGCGCGGCAGTGGGCGCCGGGCCTCTCCGCCACGTCGGCCGCGACGGCTTCCAGCTGGACCCAGCAGCTCTGGCCGTCCTGCCGGTCCAGTTTCAGCTCGACCACCCGTTTGCCGGGCGCCTCGAACACCCGCCGCAGCAGCGCCGCGAAGTGTCCCCGGAACTCAGTGTCCACGAACAGCGGAAAGCGCCGCCCCAGCAGGCGCTCGCGGGTCACACCCAGCAGGTCGCAGCCCGTCAGGTTCGCCTCTTGGATCAGCCCCTGGCGGTCGAAGGTGAAGTACCCGATGGGCGCGAGGTCAAAAAGGTCCAGGTACTTGCCGTGCGCTTCCTCGGCCGCCAGCAGCGCGCGGCGCAGTTCCTCATTCTGGTGTTCGAGTTCGATCTGGTGGACCTGCAACTCATGCACCACCGCCGCCGGGTCCAGCGGAAACTGTCCGGGCGGCCGGGAAGGCGACTCTTGCAGCTGCCGTTCCGCCTGCTCGCGGAGGCTCTCCCCCGGGGGGATGTCGGGGATGTGGTCCTGCTTCATGCTTGCCTGTGCCTCCGAGGTGTCGGGGTGCGGGAAGTGGTGACAGAGGCGTGGCAAGCATGTCCCGTGACTGGTGTCTGTTTGCACAGTATACCTTGCGGGTCCACGGGCTGTCCTCCCTGTCCGTTCGGCCCATTGTTCCGGAAGGCCGCGCGCTAGAGCATTTGTCCGAATTACACCGCCCTGGGGAAAGCGCCTCCAACGGTTCCATTCTCCCAAACGCTCTCCCTCTTTCACTCGCTCCGCTCGGTCAAAAAGAAGGTCTCTTTTTGACAAATGCTCTAGACTGCGCTCCGCCGGTCACGCTTTTCGCCCCACGTCCGGGGGCCGCAGAGCCACGCCGAACGTCTTTTCTTTTCAGGGAGCTTCCCCCATGCCGCAAGACTCAGATCGGACGTCCGCCCCGCCCGCTCCGGCCCGGTCCAGCCCAGATCTGGCCCACCCGGATCTGGCCCACTCGGATTTGGCCAGCCCAGGCTCGCCGGGTCCTGTCCCGTCCGGTGCCGCGCCCGCCGCGCTGGTCGGCATTGGGGGGTCGGCGGGCGCGCTCGACGGCTACGAGCGCTTTTTCACGGCCATGCCTGCCGGAAGTGGGCTGGCCTTTATCGTGGTGCCGCACCTCGATCCGGCGGGGGCCGGGGTGATGCCCGAGCTGCTGGCCCGCTGCACGCCGCTGCCGGTGCTGGAGATCATCGACGGGCAGGAGGTCCAGGCCGACCACGTGTACGTCTTGCCGCCCGGACATACGGTGGTCGTGATGCAGGGCATCTTGCTGCTGACGCCCGATCCGCAGGCCTACAAGCCCATCGACCAGTTTTTTCAGAGCCTCGCCGCCGACCAGGGCGGACGGGCGGTGGGCGTGGTGCTCTCGGGCATGGGCACCGACGGGAGCCAGGGGGTGCAGGCGATCAAGGAACACCTGGGGCTGGTGCTGGTGCAGGACCCCGCCAGCGCACAATACCCCAGCATGCCGCACAGCGCGGTGGCGACCGGCACCGCCGACCGGGTGCTGCCCGCCGAGGAACTGGCTGCCGAACTGTACGCCCACGTGACCCGGACGCGCGCCCTGCGCCAGCAAGACGCCTTTCCCGATTCGGGCCGGGCGTCCGCCGCGCTGCAAAAGATCCTGCTGCACGTGCGCGCCCGCACCGGGCAGGATTTCTCGCCCTACAAGCAAAGCACGCTGGTGCGGCGCATCGACCGGCGCATGAAGAGTCAGCAGATTCAGGAACTGGGCCATTACGCCCGCTACCTGGGCGAACATCCCGCCGAGGTGGACGCCCTCTTCCGCGATTTCCTGATCAACGTCACCAGCTTCTTTCGCGACCCCCAGGCGTTCGAGGTGCTGGGCACGCAGCTCCGGGCCTACCTGCACGAACACGCGGACCTGGATGCCTTCCGGGTGTGGGTGACCGGCTGCTCGACCGGCGAGGAAGCCTATTCCCTCGCCATACTGCTGACCGAGGTGCTGGACGGGTTCGCGGGCGAGCGGCACGTGCAGGTGCAGGTCTTCGCCACCGACCTCGACCAGGAGGCCATCGACGTGGCCCGCCTGGGCGTGTACTCGCCGCAGGGCGTGGCGGGGGTCTCGCCCGCGCGGCTGGAGCGCTTCTTCACGCCGCTGCCGGGCGGCTTTCAGGTCCGGAGCGAACTGCGCGAGATGATCGTCTTTGCCAGGCACAACGTGTTCGGGGACCCGCCCTTTACCCGGCTGGACCTGCTGTCGTGCCGCAACCTGCTGATCTACTTCGGCGCGGAACTGCAAAAACAGATTCTGCCGCTGTTCCATTACGCGCTGAAGCCCGGCGGCCTGCTGTTCCTGGGGCCGTCCGAGACGCTCGGCCCCAGCCGCGACCTGTTCGGCAGTGTGGACAACCGCTGGAAACTCTACCGGCGGGGCCACGACCGGGGCGGCGGCCCCCCGCTGGGGTATCTCAATTCTGCGCCGCCTGCCCCCGAGCGGCTCAGCCCGCCCCGGCCGGGCCGGCTCCGCGGGGAGAGCCTCGCCGGGCAGCCGAAGGTGCCGAGCATGATTCAGCACCTGCTGGTCAGCGAGTGGGCGCCGCCCGCCGTGGCGGTGGACGCGCAGGGGAACGTGGTGTACGTCAGTGGCCGCACCGGGGCCTATCTGGAACTGCCGGTCGGCATGCCGAACAACAACGTGGTGGATATGGCGCTGC
Organism: Deinococcus phoenicis; assembly: GCF_000599865.1. Classification (GTDB taxonomy): domain Bacteria; phylum Deinococcota; class Deinococci; order Deinococcales; family Deinococcaceae; genus Deinococcus; species Deinococcus phoenicis. Next base: position 6,313 of record NZ_JHAC01000005.1, read on the forward strand.
CGGCCCTGCGGTACGAACTGGACAGTGCTCTGGGGGTGGCGGTGTCCAGCGGCCAGGAGGTGCGCCCCCCGAACCTGACTGTGGAGGTCTGCGGCGTTCCCCGGAGCATCGAGCTGATCGTGCGGCCCCTGCACCTGCCCGAGCATGCGCAGCCCCTGTTCCTGATCGTCTTTCAGGACCGGGGCGCGGCGGCGGACCCCGGCACCGCGCGGAGTGTCCTGCCGGAATACGGGGAACGCACCGCCGAACTCGAACGCGAACTGGCGACCGCCCGCGAGTACCTGCGCGCCACCATCGAGGAGATGGAAGTTTCGCTGGAGGAGCGCAAGAGCACCAACGAGGAACTCCAGACCGCCAACGAGGAGTTGCAGAGCAGCAACGAGGAACTGATGACCTCCAAGGAAGAACTTCAGTCTCTCAACGAGGAACTGATCACCATCAACAGCGAGCATCAGGTGATCATCACCGACCTGCAACAGGCCAACGACGACATGAAGAATCTGCTCGACAGCCTGGGCATCGCCACCGTGTTCCTGGGCAACGACCTGCGAATCAAGCGCTTCACGCCCGGGATCACCCAGGTCATCAACCTGAGGCCGGTGGACCTGGGCCGCCCCCTCACCGACCTCGCCTCGAACCTGCGGTACGGCGACCTTGCAGGCGACATCGGGCGCGTGCTGCAAACGCTGACGCCCCTCGAGGTGTCCGTGCAGACCCTGGAGGGCCGCTGGTTCCTGATGCGGATCTCGCCGTACCGGACCTTCGACAACGTCATCGACGGCGTGGTGGTGGTCTTTACCGATATCGCGCCCCTCAAGCGGCTGGAACAGGACCTGCGCGAGGCCCTGCTCTACAGCGAGGCCATCGTGAATACCCTCTCGGACCCCCTGCTGGTCCTCGACCACAATCTGCGCGTCGTCACGCATAATCAGGCGCTGCTCGGGCTGCTGCACCTCGGCTCGGGGGACGTGCAGGGCGAGCGGCTCTACGACCTGGGCGACGGCCAGTTCGACCAGCCCGAGCTGGTGGGCCGGTTGCGCGACCTGGGCCTGGGGACGGGCAGCCTGAGCGACTTCATGCTGGATATGGACCTGCCCGGGGTGGGCCACCGGGCCATCAAATTCAACGCCCGGCAACTGCTGGGCCAGGACGGGACCACCACGCTGCTGCTGCTGTGGGGCGAGGACGTGACGCCGATTCTGGAACAGGTCGCGGAGGCGGGGGCGGCCGCGATCCACGGGGAAGGGCCGGAAGTGTAGAGCCTGGCCTCTGCTGGTCTGGCGCCTGCTGCGCCCTGTTCCGGGAAACACCCCGGGCGGGGCGTGCGTGCTACCTTCAGCACGAGCAAAATCAACTCTCCCCCCCCGGCCTCCTCCGGCGTCGGCGCGGTGGCGGTCCGGTCGGGGCCGGGGTCGGCCGCGTGCGGCGGGGCGGATCCGGCCCGAATGATCCGGTGCCCCGCCTGCCCTGCGCTGCCCCCGCGCCGCCCGAAAGGACCAGACCCCGTATGGATTTCCTGCAACTCTTCGACCCCACGATTTTTCCGGTTCTGGCGGCGGACGGCCTGACGAACGGGGCCGTCTACGCGCTGCTGGCGCTGGCGACGGTCCTGGTCTTCGCCGTGACGCGCGTGATCTTTATCCCGCTGGGAGAGTTCGTGGTGTTCGGCACGCTCACGCTGGCTTCCCTGCAACTGGGCAAGGTGCCGGGCACCCTGTCGCTGCTGCTGGTGCTGCTGGGTGCCGCCGCCCTGATGGAGGCCCTGACCTGGGTCCGGCGGGGCCAGGCGGGCCGGGGCCTGCTGACGCTGGGGGGTGCGGCGCTGCTCGGCGCGGCGCTCTGGGCGCTGGCCGGCTGGGCCGTGCCCCTGAAACCCCCGCTGTGGGGCCAGGTGATCCTGACGCTGCTGCTGGTCGCGCCGCTGGGGCCACTGATCTACCGCACGGTCTACCAGCCGCTCCAGAATGCGACGGTGCTGGTCCTGCTGATCGCGTCGGTGGCGCTGCACCTGGTCCTGACCGGGCTGGCGCTGGTGTTCTTCGGCCCCGAGGGGTCGCGCACGCCGCCCTTTGCCGCCGGAAACGTCACGCTGGGACAGGTCACGCTGAGCTGGCAGAGCCTGCTGGTGATTCTGGTCTCGGCCCTGCTGATGCTGGGGCTGTACTTCTTCTTCGACCGCACCATGCCCGGCAAGGCCCTGCGCGCCACCGCCGTCAACCGCCTGGGCGCGCGGCTGGTGGGCATCAGCCCCTCCTCGGCGGGCACGCTGACCTTCACGCTGGCGGCCGTGATCGCGGGGCTGGGCGGCATGCTGATCGGCCCCAGCGTCGCCATGACCTACGACTCGGGCTTCCTGATCGGCCTCAAGGGCTTTATCGGCGCGATTATCGGGGGGCTGGTGAGCTATCCGCTGGCGGCGGTGGGGGCCGTGCTGGTGGGGCTGATCGAGAGCTTCGCCAGCTTTAGCCTGTCGGCCTGGAAGGAAGTGATCGTGTTCACGCTGATTCTGCCCGTGCTGCTGTGGCGCTCCCTCACCACCCGCCACATCCCCGAGGACGAGGAATGAGCCGGGCGGGTTCGCCTTCCGCGCGGCGCACCGGTCTGCCGCTGCGGGCCTTGCTGACGGGCGCGGCAGTCGTGGTGGCGCTGGCCCTGCCGCTGGTGCTGCCGCTCTTTCAGGTCACGCTGCTGGTCAACGTCCTGATTTTCGCGGTGGTGGTCACCGGGCTGGTGCTGCTGACCGGCATCGTGGGCCTGACCAGTTTCGGGCAGGCGGCCTTCATGGGCGTGGGGGCGTACACGACGGCGGTCCTGACCACCCAGGCGGGCTGGAGTACCTGGCTGACCCTGCTGGCGGGCTTCGGCGTGACTGCCCTGATCGCGTGGCTGCTGGGTCTGATGACGCTGCGGATGCAGGGGCATTACCTCCCGCTGGCGACCATCGCCTGGGGCATCAGCCTGTATTACGTGTTCGGCAACACCCCGGCGCTGGGCGGCTTTACCGGCCTGACGGACATCCCGCCGGTCCACTTTTTCGGACTGAGCCTGACCTCGCCGCGCACCTTCGCGTATCTGGCGCTGGTCTGCCTGGGCGTGGTGGCGCTGGGCGCGCAGTTCCTGCTGTCCAGCCGGGTGGGGCGGGCCATGCGCGCGCTGCGGGGCGGGCCGCTGGTGGCCGAGGCGTTCGGCGTGAACACCTTCCGGCTGCGGGTCCAGGTGTTCGTGCTGGCCGCGCTGATGGCGTCGCTGGCCGGGTGGCTCTATGCCCACAGCCAGCGTTTCGTGAACCCCACGCCCTTCAGCTTGCAGGCGGGGATCGAGTACCTGTTCATGGCGGTGGTGGGCGGCTCGCAGCATGTCTGGGGCGGTGTGCTGGGGGCGGGCCTGATCACGCTGCTGCGCGAGTGGCTGCGCGACCTGCTGCCCGCCCTCATCGGCGCGCAGGGCAACTTCGAGGTGATCGTCTTCGGCGTGCTGGTGATCCTGACGCTGCAATTCGCGCGGCGTGGCCTGTGGCCGCTGATCGAGCGCGTGCTGCCCCGGGAGGAAGTGCGCCTGCTGCCGGAGCATTCACGGCTGCCCGAACGCGGCAAGCCCCAGCCGGGCACGCCGCTGCTGGAGGTGGCCCACGCCCTCAAGACCTTCGGCGGGCTGCGCGCCGTGAACGACGTGTCCTTCGAGCTGCGCGCCGGGGAAATCCTGGGGCTGATTGGGCCGAACGGCGCAGGCAAAAGCACCCTGTTCAACCTGATCACTGGTGTCAATCCGGCCACGGGGGGGCGCGTCACCTTTGCCGGGCAGGACATTACCCGCGCGAGTGCTGGACAGATTCACCGCCTGGGGGTGGCCCGCACCTTCCAGCACGTCCACCTGCTGCCCGACCTGACCCTGCTCGCCAACACCATGATGGGCGGGTATGCCCGGGGCCGCGCCGGGATGGTCGCCAGCCTGCTGCACCTCGAGCGCCGCGAGGAAGCTGCGCTGCAACACGAAGCCCTGCGGCAACTGGAGCGCGTCGGCCTGGGCGAGCAGGCGTTCACGCTGGCGGGAAACCTCGCGCTGGGGCAGCAGCGCATTCTGGAAGTGGCGCGCGCCCTGGTGGCCGACCCCACACTGCTGCTGCTCGACGAACCCGCCGCCGGGCTGCGCTACGGCGAGAAGATGGAACTGGTGGCGCTGCTCAAGCGGCTGCGGGACGAGGGGGTGACCATCTTGCTGGTGGAACACGACATGGATCTGGTGATGAATCTGGTGGACCGGCTGGTGGTCATGAACTACGGCGAGAAACTGGCCGAGGGCACCCCCGCCGAGATTCGCGCGAACGCCGCCGTGCGCGAGGCGTATCTGGGTGTGGACATGGCAGAGGGGGCGGCGTGACCGCCGTTTCTGGGGCACAGCCTGCGGCTCCCCTGCTGCTCGAGGTCCGGAACCTGCATACCCGTTACGGCCGGGTGGAAGCCCTGGACGGCGTGAGCGTGCAGGTCCCGGCGGGCCACATCGTCAGCGTGATCGGGGCGAACGGGGCGGGCAAGACCACCCTGATGAACTCCATCATGGGCGTGCTGCCGTCCAGCGGCGAGATTTTTTACCAGGGCCAGTCGCTGCGCGGCGTACCGCTGGAGGCGCGGGTGGCGCGCGGCATCAGCCTGGTGCCCGAGCGCCGCGACCTGTTCGCCTCCATGACGGTGGCCGACAACCTGCAACTGGGAGCCTACAGCCGCCGCCGCGAGAACTGGCGCGCGGACCTCGACGATGTCTATGCCCGCTTTCCCCGCTTGCTGGAACGCCGCACGCAACTCGCGGGCACGCTGTCCGGCGGCGAACAGCAGATGCTCGCCATTGGCCGCGCCCTGATGGGCAAGCCCAGATTGCTGCTGCTGGACGAACCCAGCCTGGGCCTCGCCCCCCTGATCGTGCGCGACATCCTGCGGATTGTGCAGGGCCTGCGAGGCGGCGGCGTGACCGTGCTGCTGGTCGAACAGAACGCCCGCGCCAGCCTCGCGATCAGCGACGAGGCCTACGTGCTGGAAACCGGTCAGGTGAGCTTGCACGGCCCCGCCGCCGAACTCGCCCGCAATGAGGCTTTGGGGGCCAGCTATCTGGGCGGGTAGACGAGGGCTGTCCGCATTGAGACAGAGCAGACGATCTCTTTTGGGGAATATATACACAGTGCTTTTAATACTCCCCCCTCCTCACGCAAACGCTTTTTGCCGAGGTCAAGAGGCTGCCGCTCTCGCCTATCCCAGAGCAAAAATGAAGCGAACGCCCAGCCTGGTTACGTTCCCGGGCTGGGTTGAAGCTGAATGCTCTGTTCGCTTGATAGGGCGAGTCCGGCACGCTCAAGCATTGGCTCAAGCAGACAGAGATGATTGCAGCGTAGTCTGAGAGTAGGTGGGGACGTGAGCCAGAGGATCTTGTATATATTCCTACTTCTTGGTCACCGCCCTGGTGCCCGCCGACGCCCTACGCCTCCTGCGCTGGCGCGGGTAAGCGCGAGAGGAGCAACCGTATGAGTCAGAATATCTACGATCAGCCCGAGTTCTTCGAGGGGTATGGTCACCTGCGCCGCTCACGGCAAGGGCTGGAGGGCGCGCCGGAATGGGCGGCGTTGCGGGCACTGCTGCCCCCCCTGGCCGGCCTGAGCGTGCTGGACCTGGGGTGCGGCTTCGGGTGGTTCTGTCGCCATGCCCAGGAACAGGGCGCGCGTGAGGTCGTGGGGCTGGACCTGTCGGAAAAGATGCTGGCCCGCGCCCGGTCACTCACGCCCAGTCCCGCCGTCACCTACCTCCGGGCCGACCTGGAGGAGGTGCAGCTTCCGGAAGCCCGGTTCGACCTGATCTACAGCTCGTTGGCCCTGCACTATCTGGAACACCTCCCGGCCCTGCTGACACAGGTTCGCCGTGCCCTGCGTCCCGGTGGACGGTTCGTCTTCTCGGTGGAACATCCGGTCTACACGGCTCCCAGCCACCCGGGCTGGCTCACGGACGCTGCCGGCCGGAAGACCTGGCCCGTGGACGGGTACCTGATCGAAGGGCCGCGCGTTACCGACTGGCTCGCGCCGGGGGTGATCAAACAGCACCGCACCATCGGAACGTATCTGAATCTGCTGCTGGAACGCGGCTTCACCCTGCGTCACGTTCAGGAATGGGGACCGACGGACGCGCAGCTGGCCGGGTCGCCGGAACTGGCCGAAGAACGCGAGCGGCCCACGTTCCTGCTGGTGGCCGCTGGGCGTTGAGTGGGTGGCGGGGGACGCGTGGACTCCACCCTAGCCTCATTCCTCGGCGTCCTCGGCCACCTCGGGCGTCATCAACGCCTCGTACTGCCGGTTGAGCCAGCGGGCGGTGTTGCCGTAAGGGTTCATCAGGGGGTCGATGGTCATCTCGCGGGCGGTCCGGTTGCCCTGGGTACTGCGGGCCAGGGCCAACAGATTGGCCTTGGGGCTGCGGTCCGCGTAAAGCAGGCCGTTTTTCTCCTGAAAGGTGTCGGTGAGCTGCGTGTAGCAGAACCCGGAAAGGCCATGACAGTCGTAGATGGCGGCCAGCAGGACCGCGTAGTCGTTCAGGAAGTCGGCCTCACTCTGCGACTGGCTGTAGCCCCAGCCGCTGGACTGGTCCGGGATATAGGCGATGCCGCCGAACTCGGACAGCATCACCGGCTGGTCCGTTTCCTGAAACCCGGCCAGGGTCAGCACGCGGTCGGCCGGCTGCTGCTGGCTGAGGGTCAGGCGGGTGGTCTCCAGGGTGCCGTAGCGCTGGCGCAGCGTGGCCGGGTCGTCGGCGTAGTCGTGGATGGTCAGGATATCGGTCGCCACGTGTTCCCACCCGTCGTTGCCGATGACGGGGCGCGACGGGTCGAGGGTCTTGGTGAGGTGGTAGAGCGCGCGCACGTAATCGCGGTGGGCCGGGTTGGTGGGCAGGTCCGGCACCCCCCAGGACTCGTTGAAGGGCACCCAGGCCACGATACAGGGGTGCGACATGTCGCGCTCCAGCACCTCCTGCCACTCGTGGGTCAGGCGGCGCACCGCTGCGGGCGTGAAGCGGTAGGGGCTGGGCATCTCCTCCCAGACGAGCAGGCCCAGGACGTCGCACCAGTACAGCCAGCGGGGGCTTTCGATCTTCTGGTGTTTGCGCGCCCCGTTGAAGCCCAGCTGCCGGGTCAGCTCCACGTCCCGGCGCAACTCCTCGTCGGTGGCCGTCATCAGGCTGTCCGGCCAGTAGCCCTGATCGAGCACCATCTTGAGGTAATAGGGCCGGCCATTGAGCAAGAAGCGGTTGCCCTTGACGCAGACGGAGCGCAGGGCGGTGTAGCTGCGGACCCGGTCGATGACCTGTTCGCCCACCATCAGGTCCACCCGCGCGCGGAGCAGCTGCGGATGGCCGGGACTCCACAGCAGATCGTTGCGGAAGTCGTCGATCCCGGGGTCGGGCAGGGCGATCTGGCGGGCCAGTTCAGCGTGGCGCAGGCCGTAGCGGTCGTCGGCCAGCAGTTCCTGATTCCGGAAGAGGCGGACCCGGACACTCAGGCCCGGGGGCAGGGGACCGGCCACCTCCAGCCTGAGGCCGAGTTCCCAGCGTTCCATGTCGCTCGTCCAGGTCAGGCGGTGGAGGTAGGTTTCGGGCACGCGCTCCAGCCAGACGGTCTGCCAGATGCCGGTGGTCCGGGGGTACCAGATGGAGTGGGGCCGCAGCTGCCAGTCCTGCTTGCCGCGCGGTTTGGTCAGGTCATGGGGGTTGTCCTGCGCGCGCAGCACGATCTCGACCGTCTCGCCCGCCTGCGCCTGCTGGGTGATGTCGGCGGTAAAGGGGGTGTGGCCGCCGTCGTGCTGCGCGACCAGGCGGCCGTTGACCCAGACGGTGGCGCTGTAGTCCACCGCGCCGAAATGCAGCAGCAGCCGGTCGGCGCGCTCCTCGGGCGTCAGGGTGAGGGTCAGGCCGTACCAGACGACCCGGTGGAAAGCCTCGTCATGAATGCCGCTGCGGCGGCTCTCAGGCGGATAGGGCACCTGAATCTCACGGTCGAAGGTCACCTCGCTGGGATGCTTCCAGTGGCCCTCGTCGTCATAGCAAAAGCGCCACGGACCGCTCAGGTCGCGCCAGTGGTCACGTTCCAGCAAGGGGGTGGGGTGGGTGGAGTCGGGCAAAATAGCTCCTCGGGTCACTGCGGACCGCTATCACGTTGCTGGTCAGGTTCCCGCCCCATTCTGTGGCCCCACCCCCTCCCTGCCAAGAGTCCCGGCGTTCATCTGGCCCTCAAGGCCGCTGGGGTGGGGCGTTGGGATACGCTGGCGTGGGGGCCAGGGCGCCGCCCCGGGAGAGCAGGTCTGCATGGATGAAGAAATCCTCCTGATGTTGCGCCTCCAGCAGGGCGACGCCGAGGCGTTGACTGAACTCCACCACCGGACGGGCCGGCAGGTGTATGCCGTGGCCTATCACCTGCTGCGCCACCGCGAGGAGGCCGAGGAGGTGGTGCAGGACACCTTTACCCGCGTGGCCCGTCAGGCACGCTCGTATCATCCGGAGCTGGGGTCGCCGCGCGCGTTCATCTACACCGTCGCGCGCAACGCGGCCCTCTCGCAACTGCGCGCCCGGGGTGCCCGGCCCGTCACGGTAGACCCCGAACAGGTGCCCCCGGACCACCTCCCGGCCCCGGCCCACGACCTGGAAACCCGGGTGGATGTGCAGGCGGCGGTGCAGCGCCTGACCACCCGCGACCAGGCGCTGATTCTGGACGCCTTTTTCGACGGCCTGAGCCACCCGGAAATCGCCGCCAAGCGCCAGTTGCCCCTGGGCACCGTCAAATCACGCTTGCGGCGCGCGCTCCTGGCCATGCGTGAACGGCTGGAGGAGACATGAACGCGGACGGACACGCCCCCCACCACCCCACCGAGGCGACCCTGCGGGCCTACGCCCTGGGCGACCTCGGCGCGGCCCAGGCCGAGGTGACGGAGCAGCACGCGCTGGGCTGTGCCCGCTGCGCCGCCCAGGTGCGGGCCTGGCGCGACGAGCTGGTCAGCGCCATCGAGGCCCTGCCCACCCCGGACAGCGTGCCGCCGCTGAGGGCGAGGCCGGAACCGCCGCGCGCTTCCCCTTCCCGCGCCCATCCCGCTGTGCCGCGCGGGGCCTGGCCAGCGGCGGCAGCGGTGGCCGGCATGCTGGCGCTGGCCGGGGGGGTGTGGGGCGGCTCCCAGACCTCGCGGCTGGCGGGGCTGCGGGCCGAGCAGGCGCAGGTCACGCGCTGGCTGGCCCGCAGCGACCTGCGCGTCCTGACCCTGAAGGACGTGCGGCGGGAACCCAGCGGCCGGGTGCTGGTCCTGCCCGACCGGCGCGCGCTGTTCGTGCTGCCCGAGGCCCCGCCCGGCTACGTCTACGCCGCGTGGGTGGCACGCGGCTGGCAGCGCGGCGACCCCATGCAGCTCGCGCAGACCAGCCGGGCGGGCGTGTTCGAGGTGAACGTCGGTCCCAATGATTACCTGTGCGTGAGCCTGGAGGTCCGCCGGCCCGGCGCCCGCCCCACCCGGGTCCTGGGCTGGACGTTCCTGTGACGGCCTGCGTGGGATGACCCGGGGGGCCATGCATCCATTCGCGCCTGCGGTGCGTTTCAGAGGGTGGAGGTTCCCATGACACGAATCCGCATGACCGCCGCCATCCTGACCTTCTCGGCACTGGGCCTGCTGGGCACCGGGCACGCCGCCGACCTGGGCACGCGCCAGGACGCGAAGCTGGGCACGATCCTGCAAGACAGCCGGGGAATGACGCTGTACCTGTACACCAAAGACGAGCCGGGCAAGAGCAACTGCTACGACCAGTGCGCCGTGGCTTGGCCCCCGCTGCTGGCGACCGAACTCCCCAAACTGCCCGGCGGCCTGCCCGGCAAGCTGACCCTGGTCGCCCGCAAGGACGGTAGCCGGCAGGTCGCGTACAACGGCTGGCCCCTGTACCTCTGGGTCAAGGACACCCGGCCCGGCCAGACCACCGGTCAGGGCGTCGGGAAAGTCTGGTACGCCGTGAATCCCGGCCCGGCGGTGCAGGCCGCCGACCTGGGAACGCTCGGCAAAGGGCTGGTCGGCGCGAACGGGATGACGCTGTACCTGTACACCAAAGACGAGCCGGGCAAAAGCAACTGCTACGACCAGTGCGCCGTGGCCTGGCCCCCGCTGCTGACCGCCTTCACGCCGACCGGCCCCGCCGAACTGCAAAGCCACCTGGGGACCACTCCCCGCAAGGACGGCGGAATCCAGGTCACCTATGACGGCAAGCCGCTGTATTTCTGGGTCAAGGACAGGAAATCCGGAGACACCACCGGCCAGAACGTCGGCGGCGTGTGGTTCATCGTGCATCCCTGAGCGGTAAGAGGTGGGGAACGGCGGCTGGCCGGGAAAGAGCATCCCCCCGCCGTTTCCCTTGACCCGCAGTGTCGTGGGGAGGCCGTGGGGCTGACAGGCTCGCCACAGACCAGGCCGTCCTCGTCCGGACGCGCCGGATCTCTGGACAGGCCGAGCCGGTCTTGACCGGACTCCAGATGACGCCGCTTCCCGGTGATCGGGGGGAGCGGCGGCCCAACGCCCTGCCGGACGCGGGAAAAAGCTGCCCCCGGGCGGCACCTTCTGGGCAACACTTTTGCTAAGGTACAGACACAGCAAGCCGCAATTTCTGACCTTGTCCCGGTGGACCATCCGCGTCCCGGGTGCCCCTGACGTTTCCGGGCAAGGCGGCGGCGCGCTCCTGTGTTCAGCCTGACCGGGAGGAAGACTATGAGCCAGCCCAACCCATCCAGCCCCCTGCCCCCTCACCCGCTGCTGGACGAATCCCAGCGCCAGGCGCTGCTGGCCCTGGTGGACACCCTGGTGCCCGCCCTCCAGCGGGAGGATGACCCGCACGGCTTTTACGCCACCCCTGGCAGCGCGGCGGGGACGCACCTGGCGGCGGAAGCCTACCTGGGCAGCCTGCCCGAGCGGGACCAGGCGGGCCTCCAGGCGCTGCTGGGCGCGCTGGGGAGTTTCGGCCTGACGCCAGACGCGCCCCAGGCACAGCGCGAGGCCGTGCTGGCCGGGGTGGCCGCCAGCAGTCCCGAGGCGGCGGGCGGAATTGACGCGCTGCGGCGGCTGTGCCTGATGCTGAACTACACCCTGGTCAGCCCGGAAGCGCCCAACCCCTTCTGGCAACAGTTCGGCTACGGCGGCCTGACCTACAGTGGCGCGGCGACCGAGCGCGACCTCCCGACCCTGGTGCCGGGGGACGGCGAGACGTTGGAGGCGGATGTGGTGGTCGTGGGGTCCGGGGCAGGCGGCGGCGTGATCGCGGGCGAGCTGGCGGATGCGGGGCTGCGGGTGGTCGTGCTGGAGGCGGGCGGGCAGTACGCCGACGCCGAGCTGGGCCGCTCGGAGCTGTGGGCCTACCAGAACCTGTACTGGCGCGGCGGCTTCACGCCCACGGCCGACGGCAACGTGTCGCTGATCGCGGGGCATACCCTGGGCGGCGGCACCACCGTGAACTGGATGAACTGCGTCCGCACGCCCGACGAGGTGCGCCGCGAGTGGGCCGGGCTGGGCCTGGAGGGTGTGGACGGCCCCGAGTTCGACGCGGATATCGCCTCGGTCATGGCCCGTATCAGCGCGAACGATACGTGCAGCGAGTACAACGGCACGCACCAGCGCATGCTGGAGGGGGCCGAGAAGCTCGGCTACCACGCGAAGAGAGCCTTCCGCAACGCCGACCCGCAGCGGCACGACCCCGCCCACGCCGGGCACATCGGCTTCGGGGACGCGACGGGCAGCAAGCAGAGCACCCTCAAGACCTACCTGAAGGACGCGGTGGCCCAGGGTGCCAGGATCATTACACGGGCGACCGCCGACCGGGTGCTGACCGAGGGGAGCCGGGCGGCAGGTGTGGCCGCGACGGTACTGGGCGAGGACGGTTCGCCCCGCAAGATCACGGTGCGGGCGCCCCAGGTGGTGATCGCCTGCGGGGCACTGGAAACGCCCGCGCTGCTGCTGCGCTCCGGGCTGGGTGGCCCTGCGGCCGGCGACTTCCTGCGGCTGCATCCCTGCGGGGCGCTGACCGGCCTCTTCGCGGAGGACCAGCAGAACTGGTGGGGACCGGCCCAGGCAGCCATCGTGGACGAGTTCGCGGGGCGCACGGACGGCTACGGCTATCTGATCGAGACGACCCAGTACACCACCGGCCTGTTCGCGTCCTCGGCGGTCTGGGCAGGCCCCGAGGCGCACAAAGACCTGATGGCGCAGCAGAGCCGCAGCGTGACCCTGATTCACCTCACCCGCGACCGGGGGCATGGCCGGGTCACCCTGGACGAGAACGGGCAGGCCCGCGTGACCTATGCCGTCACCGATCCCGTGGACGTGGAGAACTACTGGCACGGGCAGGGCACGGTGGCCCGGCTGCTGGAGGCGGCAGGCGCGCAGACGATCTTCCCCCTGTCCGAGAACGCCCGGCCCTGGACGCGCGGCGAGGACCTGGAAGCCTTTATTGCGGAGCTGCGGCACCAGCCGATCGGACGCGGCGGCCACACGGTGTTCAGCGCGCACCAGATGGGCACGGCCCGGATGGGCCAGGACCCCCAGACCAGCGTCGCCGACCCACAGGGCGAGCTGCACGATGCGCCAGGGGTCTGGATCGGGGACACCAGCGCCTTCCCGACCTCCTCGGGGGCCAATCCGATGATCACCTGTATGGCGCTGGCCCGGCGGACAGCCCGCTTTGTCGCGCAGGCAGCGAAAGCCGGGGCAGAAGCCGGCCATTCTCTCAGCACCGACTGAAGCAGGGGGAGGGGGAGCATGCCTGGTTCCTCCCCCTTGCTCGCTGTCAGGGAAAGCCGCAGACCCCGTCTGGAACGTTCGGGACGCCCGTCCTTCTAAATATACTTCTTAAAGGCATATTTTCCTTCCGAGGAACTTATGCTGACTCCCGAACAACTTGCCACCGTCAAAGCCACCGTTCCCGCCCTCGAGCTGCATGGCGAGACCATCACCCGGCACTTTTACGCCTCCATGTTCGCGGCCCATCCCGAGCTGCTGAACATCTTCAATCCGGCAAACCAGAAGACCGGGCGGCAGGCGCGCAGCCTCGCGGCCTCGATCCTGGCGTACGGCGCGTACATCGACCGGCCCGAGGTGCTGGGGCCGATGGTGGGCCGCATCGCCACCAAGCATGTCAGCCTGGAGGTGCTGCCCGAGCATTACCCCATCGTGGGTGAGCACCTGCTGAAGGCGATTGCGGCGGTGCTGGGCGAGGCCGCCACGCCCGAGATTCTGGACGCCTGGGCCGCCGCTTATGGCCAGCTCGCGGACATCATGATCGGCGTCGAGGGGCAGATGTACAAAGGCGCGGCGGAGCAGCCGGGCGGCTGGCACGGCTTCAAGCCCTTCCGGGTGGCCCGCAAGGTGCAGGAAAGCAGCGTGATCACGTCGCTGGTGCTGGAGCCGGTGGACGGTCAGCCCCTGCCGCCTTTCCAGCCGGGGCAGTACCTCAGCCTGAAGGTGCAGGTGCCGGGCCGCGACACCAGCCAGATTCGCCAGTACAGCCTCTCGGACGCGCCCAACGGCCAGACGTACCGGATCAGCGTCAAGCGCGAACTGGCCCCGGTCGGGGAGCCTTTTGCGCCCGGCGGATTGATCTCCAACTACCTGCACGACGAGGTTCAGGAGGGAGATGAGCTGCTGGTCCACACCCCGGCGGGTGACTTTTTCCTGCAAGACTCGGACCGCCCGGTCGTCCTGCTGAGCGGCGGCGTCGGCATCACGCCGATGCTGAGCATGCTGAATGCCCTGGTCGCCTCCGGCCCGGCGCGCCCGGTGGTGTTCGTCCACGCGGCGCTGGGCCAGGGCTACCACGCCTTCCGCGAGCATGTGAACGAGGTGGCCCGCACCCACCCGAACGTCCGCAAGGTCGTGTACTACACCGACGTGACGGCAGAAGACCGCCCCGGCGAGCACCACGACGAGGCGGGACTGATCCGGCTGGAGACGCTGCGCCCGTATCTGCCGGCCGGGGACACCGAGTACTACTACTGCGGCCCCGAAGGCTTCACCCGCGCGGTGGAGGGCATTCTGGACCGGCTGGAGATTCCGGCCGAGCGGCGCTTCACGGAAACCTTCGGCCCCAGCCAGAGCTTCGCGCCCGTGTTGCTGGGAGTACGGTAAGCCGGGGCGGCAGCGGGTAGAGTGCCGCCCGGAGGGGACCCACAGGATGCAGCTCACCCGGTTTACCGACGTTTCCCTGCGCGTGCTGATGCACCTCGCGCGGCTGGCTCCGCACGAGCAGGCGACCACGCAGGACATCGCCGCGCGCTACAACGTCCCCTACAACCACCTGAACAAGGCGGTGCATCATCTCAGCAAGGCGGGCTGGATCACCTCCAGCCGGGGGCGCGGCGGTGGGATCCGGCTGGCCGTCGCGCCGGGAGAGCTGCGCATCGGGGAGGTGGTGCGGTCCACCGAGCCGCCCGGCGACGTGGTGGACTGTTTCTCGCAGACCTGCCCGCTGCGCTTCGCCTGCGCCCTGAAGTGCGCGCTGGATGAGGCACACCGGGCCTTTTACGCCCGGCTCGACGAGTACACGCTGGCCGACGTGGCCGGAAATCCGGGTCAGGCACTCCTGGAACTGGCCTGAACTTCGGGGAAGGGGGAGGGCGCAGCGATTCGGTAGGCTGCGCCCTCCCCTCCTCTGCTGCCGGGCGGCCCCTCTCTCACCCCAACCAGCAGGAGCAGGCGGCCCGGTTCGCGGGAGGGCCAGTCAGGGACGAAGGGCCTTCGTGACGGCCGTGGGGACAGGGGTTCCCCGCAATTGACGGTTCCACACGTCCCGGTAGACCTCCCAGGTCTGGTCGAGCATCTGTTCGACCAGGAACTGTTGCCGGAAGCGGCGCTGCCCGGCCTCGCCCAGCTGCCGCCGCAGGGCCGCGTCGGTGGTCAGGCGCTTCAGGGCCTGAATCCAGGCCGGCAGATCGCCCCGGGGCAACAGCAGTCCGGTCACCTCCGGGACAACGGCCTCGCCCACGCCCCCCACATCGCTGGCCAGCACGGGCAAGCCGGCCCGCATGGCTTCCAGAATGCTGATCGGAAAACCCTCGTAATGGGTGCTGAGGCAAAACAGCTCACTCTGCCGCAGCAGCGCAGGAACGTCGCCCCGGTCCCCCAGGAAGTGAACCCGTTCGGTCAGCCCCAGCGCCGCCACCAGCGCTTCCGCCGCCGGCTGCTGCTCGCCCTCGCCGACCAGCCAGAGTTCCAGGTCCGGCACCTCGCGGACCGCGCGGATCAGCAGCGCCTGGTCCTTCTGGGGCGAGAACCGGGCCGCCATGATGGCCCGGACCGGAGCCGCCGAAGGGGGCCGGGAAGAAGGCGCCCCCGCCCCCGGCTGACCCGAGGGCACTTCGGGCAAGCCGTTGTGGATGGTCACCAGCCGTGAGGCGGGCAGGACCCGCAGCCGCAGGGCCAGCTGGCGGTCATACTCGGAGACGGTGATGGCCCTTGCGAGCAGCGGAGCCGTGACCCGTTCGGCCAGATAGGTCAGCAGGCGGCGTGGCCACGAAACCCCCTCGGTAAAGGCCCAGCCGTGGACGGTAAAGACGGCGGGAATCCCCAGGCGCGCGGCGGCGACCCGGCCCAGCAACCCCGCTTTGGAACTGTGCAGGTGCACCAGATCCGGCCGCAGCTGGCGCAGCAAGCGGACCATGGCCCGCAGAGCCTGCCAGTCACGGGCAGGCCGCAAGGGAACCCGCAGGTCGGGCAGGACGTGGGTGGCCAGCCCCAGGCCCCGCGCCTCCGCGAGCAGGAAGCCTTCCTCACCCGCAACGACGGTCAGGCGCGCGCGATCCCGCAGGGCGAGCAGCTCGGCCACGTGCATCTGCGCTCCACCGCGCTCGGCCCGGGTAATGATGTAGACAATATGTGGCTTTTCACTCATCTGTTGCAGCTCCTGGGGGACCCACCGGGCCGCTCCCGTTCTCCAGGAGGCACGGGGACCCGGTTCACCCACGGAGGCGTCCATGGGCCGGGCAGAAAACGCGCCCGGATTGGCCCGTCTGGCTTCCCGGGCTGGCCCACCCGGCTGGCTCACTCCTCTGCCCCGGCCTGGGCGACCAGCTCGCCGGCCAGACCGTAGCGTGGGTCATAGGGAGCCTGCCAGATCAGCGCCCAGCCCAGGGCCTCGGCCTGCCCGCGCCGCACCGCCCGCGCCGCCTCGCCCCGGGTGAGCCAGGCGGCGTACCGCAGCGCCGGACCGGCAAAGACCCGCGAGGCGCGCACCTCGGCGATCAGCCGGCGTGCTGCCTCATCGTAGGGCACGAAGACAGGCACCGAGGTTCCGGGCCGGGGCACCAGCTCCGAGGCCAGGGCGGTGTAGTTCATGGCCCGGCGCTCGTTCGACCGCGCCGTGGCCCAGTCCGCGTCCGCCTTGCGTTCGGCCAGGTGGCGGGCATAGTCGCGCTGGGTGTCCGGGTCGGTCAGGGTTCCTCCGGCGTCCAGCAACGACCGGGTCAGGGTGATTTCCCCGGACCAGGCCAGCGGCGTCGCCACATCCGAGAGCAGGACGAGGTGGAAGGTCCCGTGGCAGAGCGCCTGCGCCTCGACCAGATGCGGCAGCGGGGCCACGAGATGCCAGACCGTGTCGAAGGTGCCCAGGGACGTGGGCGGCAGGGTGGTCGCCACGACCACCACCGGCTCACCGCGCCTGCGCCGTTCGAGCAGCGCCTCGACCTGGGCGCTCAGGTGGACCGGGCACAGGCTGCTCGAAAGCAGGGTGCTGCCGGGCAGCAGTCCCGCGAGCCGGGCCGCGCTGGCCCGGGAAGACAGCATCACCAGCCGGCTCCCGGCCTGCCGCGACACTTCCCGGGCCAGCGCGTGCAGCGTGCGGGGTGACGCCTCCTCCCTCACGCAGCACGGCTGCCCTGCGGCCACCGGGTTCCCGGTCAGCACCCCCGACAGTTCGGCGGGGGACGGGGCAGGCGAGGGCTGGAAGACCGGCGGCCAGTCAGCCTCGACGCCGGGCAGCGCCAGCACCGTCCAGCCGAAGACGCGGGCCGCGTCCGAGAGCAGGCCCGTGACCACGCCGAACAGTTCGGGCGCAAGGGTGTGCAGGCCGTCCAGCAGCAGCGGGCCGGACAGGAGGCGCGCGAATCGCGGCAGGTCCCAGGTCCAGGCGGCGGCCAGCAGGCGAATCACGTCCTCCAGGGCCAGCACGGTCACCGGACAGGCCTCGTCGCCCACCGCCTCAGTGCCATACCGCGCCCGCAGAAAGCGCAGCGCGCCCTGTTGCGCGCTCCAGGACGCGCACGCGAGGGTCAGGTGTCCCGGCCCCGCCCGTTCCGCCGAGGCCAGGGCGCGGGCCACGCCCCAGCCCCAGCGCTCTTCTTCCGGCGCGGCCGGCAACACCGACAGCCCAGGCGGCAGCGGGGGGACGTCGGCCGGCGCGGGGGGCAGGGGCGCGGCCGGGAGGGGCGCTTCATCCCCGCTGAGCAGCCAGCCCGCCAGGCCCCGCACGAACATCTCCCGCTCACCCGGCCGGAGGGAGAGGGCCGGTGGGGCAGGCGGCAACTCAGCCCGGGCGGCCCGCAGCAGCGCCCCGGGCAGGGGGTCGGCCAGGAGCCGGGTCGCCTCCGCGGTGTCGAGCAGCCCCCCGCTGCGGGCCAGGAGTGCCCGGGCCAGGTCCGGCTCGCCCAGCTGCCCGGCCAGGCGCGCCGCCTGAAGTGCGTCGCCCTCCACCAGCGCGGCGAACCCTGCGGCCCGGTGCAGGAAGGGCCGCAGCAGCTCGGGTGGGCGCTCCACGGCCCCGCCGTCCTCCCGATCCGCCGGCAGAGGGGGATGGGTCACCGGAGTGCCCCCGCCTGCTCCGGAGAGAGAGACGTGTAGGTGTATTCACCCTGCGAGGCCGTCTCCCGGAAGCGGTTGAGCACGAACCCCAGCAGGTTCACGCGCAGCCGGGAGACTTCCTGCACGGCCCGCTCGACCTGGGCACGGCCCGCCTGCGCGTCGGCCACCAGAATCATCCCGTCCATTCTGGCGGCGAGGGCCAGGGCGTCGGCCACCCGCAAGACCGGCGGGGGATCGACCAGCACCATATCGTATGCCCCGCCCAGCTCCCGGATGAATCGCGTCAGCTGGTCGACGTCCAGCCGCAGCTCGGTCGGTGCGGCCAGATCGACGCCCTCGGCCACCCCGGGCCACAGCTGGCCCGTCCCGGCGGGGCGGGGGGCGGGGGGCTGCTGACCATTCCAGTTCGAGAGCCACAGCTGCTGCTGACGCCTGCGGAATACATCGGCATCCACCACCAGGACCCGCAGCCCATGCGCGGCCAGATTGCCGGCCAGCCCGGCACTCACCGTGCTCTTGCCTTCCCCCGACTGCGCGCTCGAGATCACGATGGCCGGCGTATGCGGCAGCTTGGCCAGCGCCGCCAGCAGCCCCACCCGCACGAACTCCATCTGTTCGCGGAACACGCCCTGCCCCGACTGCCACAGCACCTTCCGGGGGTCACTGGTCCGCAGGGGCAGCGGGGGCAACGTGCCCAGCACCGGGGCCGAGAACTGGCGCAGATCCTCCAGTCCCCGGATCCGCTTGCGCAGGTGATCGAGCACGAAGGCGAGCAGGACGCCGAAAAACAGGCTGGCCGCAAAGATCAGCGCGGCATTGCGCCAGGGGCGCGGCTCGACCGCCTCGGTGGGCCGGACCGCGTCCGCCAGGCCGGTCAGGGTGCCGCTGACCGTCTGTTCCAGCACCTCGACCTGCTGCAACTTCTGGAGGACGTCGCCCCGCAGGTTCTCCAGGGACCGCGCGTCCAGGGGACTGCCCGCCTGCGAGATGCGGCGCGTCAGGTCGTCGCGCTGGGCCAGCAGATTCTGTCTGGCCCGCGCCACGCCCCCCAGCGCCCGCTGCCGGTCCCACTCCAGCAGGGCGTCCGCAAAGCTGTTGGCGGCGGCCTGGGCCAGTTCCGGGGTGGCGGCCCGCGCGCTGACCTCGTACACGCCGACGAACTCCTGGTTCACGTCGGACACCAGCGTGACGGTGCGCGCATCATCGCGGCGCAGTTCGGCCTGGACCTGCGCCACCAGCGCCCGGCGGGCCGCCGAGTCGGGGACCCGGCTGGCCAGCAGGGCCAGCGCCCGGTTCATCACCGCCGGACTGTAGGCCGCCCGCTCCACCACGGGGGGCGGCAGCGGCGGCGCGGTGACCAGTGTGGTGTTGATGACGGAGTTGCCCCCACCGCTGGGCAGCGCGGCGATACTGGCCGTGGTCTGGTAGACGGCCGGGCGCGTGCGCGAGTAGAGATACACCAGCGTGGAAAGGACCAGCGCGGCAGCCAGCACCGGGAGAGCCGCACGCCGCAGCACACCGAGAACATACGTCAGGTCAAGGTCTTTGGGCCGTTCAGAGGTCATAGGGTCCTTTACGGATAGGGGCTAGAACGGGAAAGTCGTGTGGTTCTGTGCCAGCCTAACCTACTGCCTGCTGCCTTGCCCGGTGCTTTGTGCCCGCCTCTTTCCCGCTGTCCGGCCCTCCTCGCCTGCGGCCCGCTGAGGGGCAGCAAGTCCGCTCAGCGCAGCTCGTACCACTGGGCCGTGAGCGGCGTGAGCGCCCCCGTCACCGCGCCGTTTTTCAGTTGCAGCCCGGTGGGGCGTCCGGCGAGGAGGGGCACCAGCTGCGCCGTCTTCTCGCCCAGCGTGATCTTGACGTTCTGCCGCGCCGTCTCGCTGAGGCTCAGCACCTGAAGATACCGGTGGCCCTTGTAGGTCCAGAGGGTGGCGCGCGCTTCGAGGCTGCCCGCGTTCAGGTCCTGCCGCTGGCCCTCCAGCAGGAACGGTGAGAGCAACTTGACTTCCCCGGCCAGCCGCTTGAGTTCGGTCCGCAGCGCCGGCTGGGTCGCCAGGTCGTTGGTCTGGTCCAGGTAGGTGTAGTACAGGATACCCTTCACGCCCGCCCCGAGCGCCTGGTTGGTCATGCTGTAGAGTTCGCGGGCGTTGGGCAGGCGGCCATCCTTCCAGCGGAAGCTTTGCAGGTTGGCGATCGGGAGGGTGCCGTTGGCCCTCGACTCTTCCACCAGGCGCTTCATCACCGGGTAGACGACGCCCACCTCGTCCCCGCCGTCCACCGGGTAAGACTGGTTCCCGACGGCATCGGACTTGCCGAAATAGGCGGCGTGGCTGTTGGCGAAGGTGATGGCCATGCTGGCGTATGTCAGGTGTCCCGGGTCGAGCGCCTTGGTGGCCCGGTGACGCTCCTGAAGTTGCTGCGGCGTCAGCAGGCTGTTGCAGTCATCGCCGATCATCCAGCCCAGCAGCGCCGGTTCATTCTTGAGCGCGGCGATGGACACGGCATTGAAGTCCTCGACCAACAGCTTCATGCCCCGGCTCTGCGCGCTTCTGAGGAGGGCCTGAAAGCCGGGGATGTCGTCCTGGGCGTCGAACATAGCCGCATTCATGACGTTGAACCCCATGTCGGCGATGGCCTGCATGTCCCGCAGCCGGCGTTCAGCATTGCCGGCCCAGGACACGTGATAAAAGCCCATGGGGAACATCGGCTGGCCGCCGATGGTCAGTGTGCCTCCGGCCTGGACACTGATGCCCGCCGGGGTCGTCTGGGTCGTCGCCGCGCCCAGCGCCTGCAAACGCTGGGTGGCCGCCTGCGCCGCCGCGTCACTGGCCTGCACCTCGTCCACGCCGCCATTGCCAGTGGCACTTTCTCCGGTCGGGAGGGCGGCGGTCGTGGGGACATTCGGCGTCTGCGAGCAGGCGGCCAGCAGCAGGGTCAGGGCACAGGCCAGGGTTCCAATTCGTCTCATGGCGTCCTTCTTTCGGTAACCCGGCTTACTCCGCAGCGTGAACGGCGGGGAGTACCGTGGCTTTGCGTCGCCTCCTCACGGAGGGTTTGCCTTTTTCGAGAATGGGCGGGGGCCTCGGCGGCGCGGTCTGCGCCACCAGCCGGTGGGGTATCCAGAGGGGTCTCAACTCTGTGAAGACAGGTTAAGGATCTGCTCTTACGTTACCCATACAAATGGAGAGATGCTGTTGAGATTCTCACAGCCCAGTCCGGTTGCTCGCCGTCAGTGGGCGGGTGGCAGCGTGAGCCAGCCTGGCGGGCCAGTCCACGCCGTCAACGGTTGACAGGGAACAGAGTGACCGGTGGGGCGCCCCCTTCAGGCTCCCCCGACCGCTAGCCGGGACTGAAGCAGCTCCACTTCAGCGTTTTCCCAGAATCGGGGGGCCTGCAATGAGGGAACGCCTTTCCGTCCCGCGCCTTCAGGAGGCCGACGTGACCGTTTCAGACCGGACGTTCTTTTCCGTTCGCGCGGCAGCAGCATGAGAGTGCTGCTGGTGGGCCTGACACTGGGCGCGCTGGGGCTGGGCTTTGCGGCCGGTCGCCTGGGCGTGCCCGCCGCTGCAGGGGCAGCCTTGCCTGTACAGGCCCAGAACGACCCCCGCGAACTGATTCCGCTCGGTCCCCGCCAGCAGGGGGAGCCGGGGAAGCAGCCCGGCCCCCAGCCGCCCGGCTCATCTCCGGGACAAGGAGGCTGCACAGTGCTGATCTTCAGAGACGGCCAGATGTACCGGCTGCAACCCGGCACACCGGGTCCTGGCGGAGACGGCGAGCTGTTTCCGCTGCAACCGTTTGACCGCCCGGCCCCGCTGCCCGGCGTTCCGGCCCTGCCCGCCCCGGACCTGAGGGCCTGATGCCCGGCCCCTCGCCCCTCACCCCGCTCTCGCCGCAGGCCGTCATGGACGCCGCCGCGCGGCTGCGGACGCTGCTGTTCGAGGTCAAGAAGGTCATCGTGGGCCAGGACCTGCTGCTCGAACGCCTGCTGGTCGCCCTGATCGCCCGGGGGCACGTGCTGGTGGAGGGCGTGCCGGGCCTCGCCAAGACGCTGGCGATCCGCACCGTCGCGGAGGCCATCGGGGCCAGCTTCCGCCGGATTCAGTTCACGCCGGACCTGGTACCCGCCGACCTGATCGGCACCCGCATCTATAACCAGAAAACTGGGGCCTTCGAGGTCGAACTCGGCCCGGTGTTCGCCCATCTTATCCTGGCCGACGAGATCAACCGCGCGCCCGCCAAGATCCAGTCGGCGCTGCTGGAGGCCATGCAGGAGCGGCAGGTGACCATCGGGGTCCAGACCTTCGCGCTGCCCGACCCCTTTCTGGTCCTCGCCACCCAGAATCCCATCGAGTCCGAAGGTACCTACTTCCTGCCGGAAGCCCAGGTCGACCGCTTCATGTTCAAGGTGCTGGTGGGCTATCCCGGCTTTCACGAGGAGATGACGGTGGTGGAACGGGTCTCCCAGGCCTTCGTCCCGGTGACGGCGCAGCTGTCCGCCGAGGACCTGCGCGGGTTGCAGGCGATGGCCGATCTGGTGTATGTCCATCCGGCGGTGACCGAATACGCCGTGACGCTGGCGCGGGCCACCCGCGACCCTGCCGGGGCAGGGCTGCCGGAGCTGGGCCGCGCGGTCGCCTACGGGGCCAGCCCGCGCGCCAGCATCAACCTGATCCTGGGGGCCAAGGCGCTCGCCATCGTGCGCGGGCGTGAATATGCCCTGCCCGAGGATGTGCGTGACCTGGCCCCCGAGGTGCTGCGGCACCGCCTCCTGCTCTCTTACGAGGGGCTGGCCGAGGAGGTCGGGCTGGAAGACCTGGTGGCCCGCGTCCTCGGCGCCGTGCCGCTGCCGCGCGTTCACCTGGGCGATCCACATGGCGTTGCCCCGTCGGTCGTGACCCGCGATGAGCCTGCTTAGACCGGGACGGTCCGGACGCCGCAGAAGCGCGGTCGCCCCGCCGCCGGTGCGGCCCGGGAGCCGGCCCCCGCTGGAGCTGCCCGCCCAGCTGCTGCGGCGACTGGAGTTCCGGGTGGTGCGGCGGCTGGACGGCGTGCTGTTCGGGGACTACCGGGGCCTGTTCTCCGGCCCCAGCCTCGACCTGGCCGAGGTGCGCGAGTACCAGCCGGGCGACGAGGTGCGCCGCATCGACTGGAACGTCACCGCGCGCAGTGGCCGCCTGCACGTGCGCCAGTACCGCGAGGAGCGCGAGCTGACCGCCTGGCTGGTGGTGGACACCTCCGCCTCGATGAACTTCGGCACCCGCCGCAGCCTCAAGCGCGACCTGGCGCGGGACTTCGCGGGGGTGGCGGCGCTGGTCGTCACGCGGCACGGGGACCGGATCGGGGCGCTCACCTTCGGCCCGGGGGCCGGGCTGGTCCCGCCCCGGGGTGGACGTGCCCAGGCGCTGGCGGTGCTGAACCTGCTGGCCCGCACGGCCCCCGCCGAAGCCGCCCCGCACCCTCCCACGGATCTGGCAGCGGCCCTGGCCACCGTCGAGCGCACCCTGCGGCGGCGGGCGCTGGTGTTCGTGGTGTCGGACTTTCTGGAGGGGGCCGCAGGCTGGGCGGGCACCCTGGGGCGGCTGGCCGCACGGCACGACGTGGTGGCGGTGCGCGTCTCGGACCCGGCCGAGCGCACCCTGCCCGACGTGGGCGGGCTGCGGCTGCGCGACCCGGAAACGGGCGAGGAACTGTGGCTCGACACCTCGGACCCGCGGGTGCGCGCGGCGCACGCCCGGCTGGTGGGCGAACGTGACCGCGCGCTGCGGCGGGCGCTGCACTCGGCGCGGGTGGACCTGCTCGACCTGGGAACCGAGCAGGACCCGGTCGGCCCGCTGCTGCGCTTCGCGGCGGCGCGGCGGGGGCGGCAGCCATGACCTTCGGCTTTCCCGGCCTGCTGTGGCTGCTGCTGCTGTTGCCCCTGACCGCCTGGGGCTTGCAGGCCGCCGCCCGACGCCGCGAGCAGCGGGCGCGGGCCTACGCCGACGCGCACCTGCGGGGCACGGTCCTGCACGGGGGCCGGCGGCACCGCACCCGCTGGCCGCTGGCCCTGCAACTGGGCGCACTGACCCTGCTGCTGTTCGGGGCCGCGCAGCCGGTGGCGACCCTCCGGCTGCCGGTGAACCAGGCGGCGGTGATGATCGCGCTCGACGCCTCGCGCTCGATGCTGGCCGACGACGTGCCGCCCTCGCGGCTGGAGGCGGCGCGCGAGGTGGCCCGGCAGTTTCTGCGGGTGGCCCCGGCCTCCACCCGCATCGGGTTCCTGACCTTCTCGGACAGCGCCTCGGTGCTGGTGCGGCCCACCACCGACCGCCAGGAAGTCCTCGACGCGCTGGACCGGGTCAGGCCCGCACAGGCCACCTCCTTCGCCAGCGCCCTGGTCAGCGGCGTGCGTGCGCTGCCGGGCCGCGAGCAGGCGGTGCCCCCGCGCGAACTGCTGGAGACGCCGCCCGGCCCGGGGACCGCGCTGATCGACCCCCGGCCCCTCCCACCCGGCGCGATTCTGCTGCTGTCCGACGGCATCTCGAACCGGGGGGCCAGCCCGCTGATCGCCGCGCGCTTCGCCTCAGACCACGCGGTCAAGCTGTACGCGGTCGCCCTGGGCCGGGAGGGCGGCGCGGTCAGCCGGGTGGGGGGCCAGCTGGTGTTCGTCCCGTTCGATACCCGCGAACTGAGCCGCCTGGCCGACCTGACCGGCGGGCAATTTCTGTCGCCGCCGGACCCCGGAGCGCTGCGGCGGCTGTACCGCGACCTCGGCACGGCCCTGCGCTGGGAGCCGGACGAACTGGCCCTGGGCGGCCCGCTGGCGGGTCTGGCCGCCCTGCTGCTGGTGCTGGGCGGCGGCCTGGCGCTGACCTGGCAGCGGAGGGTGCCGTGAAGCCCACCCGGCTTCAGCCCAGGCCCCAGGGGGCGCGGCCATGAGCTTCGGCTGGCCCTGGGCGCTCGTCTCGCTGGGGCTGGTGCCCGTGCTGGCGTGGCTGTACCTGCGCGGTCTGGCGCGGCCTGCCGGGGCTGCCGCCCTGCACCCGGACCTGAGGCTGCTGGCCCAGGCGGCCGGGCGGCCCCATTCCCTGCGGCGACACCTTCCGGCAGTGCTGTACCTGCTCGCCCTGACGCTGGCGCTGCTCGCCCTGGCCCGGCCCACGGCCCCGCTGCCGCACCCCGACAACCGCACGACGATCATGCTGGCGATCGACATGTCGCGCTCGATGGAGTCCCCTGACATCGAACCCAACCGCTTCGTGGCGGCGCAGGTGGCGGCGCGCAACTTCGTGCAGTCGCTGCCGGAGGGCGCGCGGGTCGGCCTGGCCTCCTTCGCGGGCTTCGTGGTGCTCAACACCCCGCCCACCGCCCGGCATGCCCAGGTTTTCGCGGCCATCGACGGGCTGACCATGGCGAACAGCACCGCCATCGGTGACGGCCTGCTGGAGGCGCTGCACGCCCTGCCCGGACGCGGCCCGGACGCACCTGCGGCCACCCCCCGTCCGGCAGCGGCCATCGTGCTGCTGTCCGACGGGCGCAACAACAGCGGCTCCGATCCCCTGGCGGCGGCGGCCCAGGCCCGGCGGCTGGCGGTGAAGGTCTACACGGTGGGCCTGGGCACCGAGAGCGGCAACCTGCGCAGCAACCGCTGGAACGGCTTCCGGGGCGGCCTGGACACCCAGACGCTCAGGCAGATCGCGGCCACCACCGGGGGCCGCTACTTCGAGGCCCGTTCGGCGGCCCAGCTCAGCTCGATCTACCGCGACCTGGGCCGCTCCCTCGGCTGGACGGTGGAGCCGCGCGAGGTCGCGGGGCCGGTCGCGGCGCTGGCCGGACTGGTCCTGCTCGCCAGCCTCGCCGTCTCGGAACTGTTTACCCGCCGCCTTCTCTAGCCCGCTGCTCAGCGGGAACCGAAGCCGGTCAGGATGGTGCGCAGGGTCTTGCCGACGATCACCAGGTCCAGGGAAAGCGAGAGGTGCTTGACGTAGTAAAAGTCGTATTGCAGCTTCTCGGTGGTCTGGTCCAGGCTGTCGGTGTATCCCTGATTGACCTGCGCCCAGCCGGTGATGCCGGGGCGGACCCAGTGGCGGCAGGCGTACAGGGGGATACTTTCCTCGAAGTCGGCGGCGAAGGCCCACTGCTCGGGCCGGGGGCCGATGATGCTCATCTCGCCGCGCAGCACGTTCCAGAACTGCGGAAGCTCGTCCAGCCGGAACTTGCGCAGAAAGCTGCCGACGGGCGTGACGCGCTGGTCGCCCCTGCGGGCAAAGGCAGGCCCCCGGCGCTCGGAATCGGCGGACATGGTGCGGAACTTGACGATGCGGAAGGTCTGCCCGTTCTGGCCGACCCGCTCCTGCCAGAACAGCACCGGGCGGCCACTGTTGAACCACACGACCAGCGCCACCACGGCCATGACCGGCAGCAGGACCGGCAGTGCCAGCAGCGTGGCCGTCACGTCCAGAACCCGCTTGAGGGGCGCGTAGCGCGAGCGGAAGGTTTCCGCATTCAGCCACTGGCGGTCGACCAGGTGAAGGGCGACCTTGCCCGTGATTTCCTCGTCGGCCAGGGTTTTGGGCCACACCGGGACCTTGGTGACGTGGGCATGCGCCAGCAGCCGCCGGTACTCGGTCGAAACACTGCGCTCCGGCTCGGAAAGCAGCAGATCGACCTGGGCCAGGGCAGCCGGGTCCTGCGGATTCAGGCGCAGATACTCGATCCCGGGGTGCGCGAAGACGGCCGACGAGGTCAGGTCCAGCCGGTTGCCGGGGGCGTCACGGGGCATCAGAGGCGTGGTGGCCGAGATGCCCACCCGCAGCCTTGGCGAGACCCGCCGGACGACCCTGTGCAGGAACACATTCAGCCCGAGCCAGAGCAGGTGCAGGGGCAGCAGCAGGGGCAGGGCGTCGAAGCGGCCCACGGCCAGGAACAGCGCGCCGCTGATCAGGAACGACCAGACCGGCGTGAACAGGACCGGTCGCTCGGGGAAGAGCGGGGAACGCTCGCCCTCCCGGCGGCCCAGCAGCCAGCCCAGCAGGCCGGCCACCAGCCACAGCCTCAGCAGGAGGCCGCGCCCCTGACCGTCCAGGCCGAGCACCCCCTGCCCCGACCAGAACAGCAGCCCCATCAGCAGGAGGCCCGCCGTATCCGCCAACCGCAGCAGATGCCGGAGCTGGGGCCGCCAGGACCGCCGGGGTGAGAGAGAGGATGAATTCACGCGCGATCCTTGCATATCGGGAACAGGTTCCTCCTGCATGGGGGGGGCCAGAGCCGCCGGGTCAACGCCGCCCCGAAGCGCCGGGGCGAGGCGAGCGGCCCCTTTCCGGGACAGCCTTCAGCCCTTCGTTCGGTGGGCGCTTCGTTCAGTGGGCGGATTCGCGGTCCCCAGGGTCAGCAGCCCCTGCCAGGCGGGCTTCCCGCTGCCGTTCCCAGGCCAGCGCCGACGCGAGGGCCTGCGGCGTGGTCTGCTGCGGCTCCCAGTCGAGCCAGGCGCGGGCGCGGGAAATGTCCGCGCAGGCCCCGGCACTGTCCCCGGGACGGCGGGGGGCGTCCTGCCCACCCAGGCGGGTTCCGGCCACCTCCTCGAAGGCGGCCAGCAGCTCACGCACCGTCACGCCCGAACCGGTGCCCACGTTGATGGGCAAGAACACCTGCGGCTGACCCAGTTCTGCGGCGGCCCGCTCGAACGCCTGGTCGAAGCGCTCCACGGCCGCCACATGGGCCAGCGCCAGATCCCAGATGTGAATGTAGTCGCGCAGCCCGGTTCCGTCGCGGGTCGGGTAGTCGGTGCCCGTCACCGAGAAAGCGGGCTGGCGGCCCTGCCACGCGCCGATCAGGCGGCCCAACACATGGGAGGGGTCCGGGACGTAGGGGCCACTCCTGAGCTGCGGGTCGGCCCCGATGGGATTGAAGTAGCGCAGCGCGATGCCCCGCAGCGGCGACAGGGAGTCCTGACTGGCCGTGCAGAGGTCTTGCAAAATCAGTTCGGTCATCCATTTGCTGCGCGCGTAGGGACTCAGGGGCCGCAGGGGACTGGCCTCGGTCACGCGCAGGTCCGGCGGGCTGTCGTAGATGCTGGCGCTGGAGCTGAACACGATCCGCCGCTGCCCCAGCCCGGCCAGCGTCTCGAACAGCGCCAGGCTCTTGACGACGTTCTCGCGGTAATACAGCCCCGGCTGGGCCACCGACTCCGAGACCACGATCCGGGCCGCGAAGTGCAGGGTCGCCCCGATGTCCGGATGCTCGTCGAAAATGGTGCTGAGCAGCCCCGCGTCGGCGATATCCCCCCGATAGAAGATCCAGCCCCCAGTAAATGCCGCCTGACCGGTCACCAGCGAATCCAGCACCACCGGGACATGCCCGGCCTCCTCCAGCGCGGCACAGACGGTGCTGCCGATATAGCCCGCACCACCAGTCACCAGAAGCTTCATAGCCGGAGTATAGAGGGCGGGACGGCCCTTCCTGCCCACCCTGGAGAGGCAGCACCGGGATCAGCACCGGGAGAGGAACCTCAGCAGGAAGTCGAAGACGGGGAGGGTGGACCGCGTCTCCTCCAGGCGGTAGGTCACCACTTCCAAGGGCGCCAGGCGGCCCGTGAGCCGGTCGCCCTGGAGCCGCAGCGTCTTCCGGGGGCCGGAGAGCGAACACAGCCGGCGGGGGGCGTCCGGCAGTTGCAGCTGGACCTCACGCCGGTCGGTGCGGCTGTTGTTCAGGGCCAGGAGATAGTCCCCGCCCGGCCCCCGAAACCGCACGACCAGGGGCCGGGTGCCCGTGCCGTCGGCCAGCTCCACCCGCTCGCCGCCCAGCAGGGCGGGGGACAGCACGGCGACCTCCCGGGCGAGCTGCCGGGCGGTGTTCCACAGCCGGGGTTCGTGGTTGAGATCCACCTCGCGCGAGCGGTAGGCGTAGTACACGATCCCCTTCACGCCCGCCATCAGGGCCTGGTAGGTCATGTTTCTCAGTTCCACCTCGTTCGGGGCCTGGCCCCGCCGCCACCCGAAGGTCTGGAGATTGGCCAGCGGGACGGTATTGCGGGCCAGGGCAGACTGCACGGCCGACTGCATCACCGGGTAGGTCACGCTGATGTCGTCCCGGCCGATGGGATAGCTCTGGTTGCCGACCATGTCGGACACGCCGAAATATTGCCGCTCGGGCCGGTCATAGCCGACCGCCAGACTGATATAGGTCAGCTTGGAGGGGGCCACGGCCTTGATGGCCTGGTGGCGCTGCCGGATCTCTGCCGGAGTGACCAGGACGTTGCTGTCGTCGGCCAGCTGGAACCCCAGCACCGCCGGGTAATGTTCGACCGTTTTGGCCGCCGCCGGCGAGAGGCCGTAGGTCATCACGTACACGCCGCTTCTCTGGGCCGTGTCGAGAAAAGCGCCGTAGCCCGCAGCGTCCTGATCGTTGATGGGTTCGGTGACCATCAGGTTGAAGCCGCCGCCGCCGATCTTCCTGACGTCCTCCTGGCGCTGCTGGCTGGTCCCGCGCTCTGCCCAGGAGACGTGGTAGAAGCCGAAGGGAAAAAAGGGCACGCCGTCGACGAGGACCGTGCCGTCCGCGCGGTGGCTGACCGAGGGTGAGTGACCCCGCGCGAGGCCCTGTGCGGGTGTGAGCCGTCCGGTTGCCGGGACAGGCTGCGGAAGGCACCCGGTCAGTCCACAGACGCAGAGCGCGGCGATGGCGACGCGACCGATCATGAACGCCACCTTAGGCCCCGGTCATGAGAGCCGTTTCCTGATCCTCCTCAGCGCAGCAGCAGGTGCAGCCGTTGCCGTTCCTGGTCCGGGACCAGGTAGTACCAGCCACGGCCGATGGTGCGCCCCACACCCTGCACCCTGACCACCCGCTGGTGGTCCAGCAGATAGGCGTGGGTGGCCCGCAGGCGCACCACTTCCGAGGGTGAGAAATTGGTGCGCAAGCTGGACTCCAGCCGCTGAAGGACGGCCGTCAGTTCCGTGCTGGACAGACCCGCCAGTGCCCCCATCAGGCTGCGGATCACCTCCTGCTGCCGCTCGTTGCGGCCCAGATCGCCCTGCGGGTCCTGCTTGCGCATGCGGGCATAGGCCAGGGCCTGCGCGCCCTCCAGATGCATTGCGCCGGGCTGGAACGTCTCGCCGTCCAGCGAGAAGCTGAAGCGCGGGTGGACCGTCACCCCGCCCACCGCGTCGATGGCGTCACGGAAACCGCCCAGGCTGACCTCGACCACCTTGTCCATCGGGATGCCCAGAAACCGCTCCACGGTCACGGTCTGGAGGCTGGCCCCGCCATAGGCATAGGCGGCGTTGATCTTCACCGGTCCCCGGCCCGGCAGGGTGACGCGGGTGTCCCGCGGAATGCTCAGCAGGGACAGCTGGCGCTCTACCGGATCGAAGGTCAGGACGAGCAGCACGTCGGCGCGGCCTTCACCCAGCTTCTCCCGGTCGTTGCCGATCAGCAGGACATGGATTCTCTCGCGGGTGGAGAGCCGCTGGGTGAAGGTGAGCGGGGCGGCGGCCGGGGGAACGGCCGGGGCCGCAGCGGCAGGCGGGGAAAGGCGCGGTGGCGTCGGGACGACGGGGCGCGGTGAGGGCGCTGCCGCCGCTGTTCTCTCTGCTGCCGGGGACGGGGAAGCCGCCGGGGGGGGAACCGCCACGGGAGAGGCCGGGGGGACTTTCTTGGGGGGAGCCTCAGCGGCCGGCTTCTGCTGTATGGGCGGCGGGTCCACAGGCTTCGGAGCTTCTGCCGCAGGCTCCGGCGACGCGGGCGCGCGGTAACGCCCAGGCGACACGGGCCGGTCGGGCGGTGGCGGGGGCAACGCCTGAAAAATCGGATCGTCGAGGACGCCCGGCTGGAGGGGCAGGCCATCCCCTTCGAACTCGCGGTACACCTGGACCCCGACCGTCTGAATCTGCTGGTGGGTGCGAAACAGCCACAGGGCCAACAGCGCACCGGCCAGACACAGTCCTGCCGCCCCGGCCCGCCACCACCGCCTCACGAGGGGCACTATACGCGCCTGCATCCCCGCCTGCCGGCAGGCCCGCCGCCCCAGACCACCCTGGACAGTATCCTGCGCTTTACCCGCCCCCCCATCCCCCAGGAGACACTTTTTGCCTTTCCGTCCACCCCCCGCCGCAGCGCCCCCGCCACCCCCAGCCCTCCCCCCGGAGCGGGTCGGGCTACGCGCCGGGATTCTCTGGACCTTCGGTGGTCAGCTGACCTACGCGGCCGCGCAGTGGGGCATGGTGGCGCTGCTGGCCCGGCTGGGCCGCACGGCGGATGTGGGGGCCTACTCGCTCGGACTGGCCCTGACCGCCCCACTCTTTTTGCTGCTGGGCCTGCAACTGCGGAGCGTGCAGGCCACCGACGCGCGGACGGAGCGCCCCTTTGCGCAGTACTTCAGCCTGCGCGCCCTGGGCATGGGACTGGGCCTCGCGCTCACGGTGGGCCTGGCCCTGCTGTACCCGCAGGCCCGCGCCGTGCTGGGGTGGCTGGGGGTCGCCAAGGCGCTGGAGGGCCTCAGCGACGTGGCCTACGGCCTGATGCAGCAGCGCGAGCGCCTGGACTGGGTGGCGCGCTCCACCCTGCTGCGCGGCCTGCTGGGGCTGGGCCTGCTGGGCACCGCTTTTGCGCTGAGCGGCAGCGTGGCGCTCGGAGCCGCCGGGGTGGCCCTGGCCAACCTGCTGGTGCTGGTCCTGTACGACCTGCCCCACACCCGCAGGCTGGCCCCGGGCCGTTGGTGGACCCCCCACATCCCAGGCGCCCTGCTGAGAATTGCCCTGCCGCTGGGACTGGTGATGGGGCTGGTGTCGCTGGGCAGCACCCTGCCCCGGCTGTTCGTGGAACGCACGCTGGGCACCGGCGCGCTGGGCCTCTATTCGGCCCTGGCCTACCTGAACGTGGCGGGCAGCGTGATCGTGGTGGCGCTCGGTACCGCTGTCACGGCGCGGTTGTCGCAGCGCTACGCGGCGGGCGACCGCAGAGGCTTCGTGGCGCTGACCCTGGGCATGACCGGCGCGGCGGCCGTGGTGGGCGGCGGCCTGGTCCTGCTGGCCATGGTGGGTGGCGGACCGCTGCTGCGGCTGCTGTACGGTCCCGAGTACGCCGCGCAGAGCGCCCCCTTCGTCTGGCTGATGGTGAGTGGCGCGCTGGGCTACCTGGCGTCGTGTGCAGGCTTTGCCGTGACCGCTGCACGCAAGTTCGGCGAGCAGCTCCCGCTGTTCGTCGTCGTGACCGGGGTGCTGGCCCTGGCCTGCTGGACACTGGTGCCCGCGCATGGCCTGGTCGGGGCCGCCCTGGCCTCGCTGCTCGCGGCGGGGGTGCAACTGCTGGGCAGCTGGGGCATCGTGGCGTGGGCACTGGGCACACCTGTACCGGACACATCCCCACTGGGCACACCAGCACCGGGCGCGCCTCCTCCCACACCCGCGCCCTCACAAGGAGAATCATGACGCGAACCAGACCGCTGCGGGTCCTGCACCTCACGGGTCCGCTGAACCGGGGCGGGATCGAGACCTGGCTGGTCAACCTGCTGGGCCAGGTGGACCGCCAGGAAATAGAGATGGACGTCATGACCCTTTCCCGGGCGCCCGAGACGGGCAGCTACGATGCACAGGTCCGGGCGCTGGGAGCCAGCCTGATTCCCGGCCCGCCCACCCGCAACCTCCTGACCTTTGTGCCGGCCTTCCTGCGCCTGCTGCGCCGCCACGGCCCCTATGATGTGGTGCATAGCCATGTCCACCATTTCGGGGGGCTGGCGCTGCTGCTCGCGCGGCTGGCGGGCGTGCCCACACGGGTCAGCACCAGCCACTCGGATACCCGCAGGCTGGACGCCCAGGCCCGCAATGGCCGCTACGCCTACCTGACCCTGATGCGGGCGGCCATGCGGGCGGGCGTGACCCACCGGCTGGCCGTGAGCGCGGAGGCGGCGTCCCTCTACGGCCCGGACTGGCGAGAACTGGGCACCGAGATCGTGCGGCTGGGGATCGATCTGCGGGCCTTTCGGCAACCGGTCGACCGGCTGGCCGTACGCGCCGAACTGCACCTGCCCGCGGGTGAACCGGTCGTCGGGCATGTGGGACGGCTGCGCCCGGAGAAGAATCAGGCCTTCTTGCTCGACGTGTTCGCGGCCTACCTGAACCGGCACGGCCCCGCCCAACTGCTGCTCGTCGGAGACGGTGAGGAACGGGCGGCGCTGGAGGCGCACGCGCGGGCACTGGGCCTCTCCGAACGGGTCCACCTGCTGGGGTCCCGCCCGGACGTCCCCCGGCTGCTTCAAGCGATGGACGTGTTTGTCTTTCCATCGACCTTCGAGGGCCTGAGTCTGGCCCTGCTGGAGGCGCAGGCGGCGGGGCTGCCCTGCGTGGTCTCGGCGGACCTCACCGCCGAGAGCCGGGTGCCGGGAGTGCCCTATTTTCCGGTGGACCTGGCCCACGGTCCACCGCTCTGGGCAGACACCATCGCCCAGGCGCTCGCTGCGGGACGCGGGCAGGCCAGCCGCATGAATCTCGATATCGCCGAGAATGCCAGGGCGCTCGCCGAGCTGTACCGGGGCGCACAGGGCACACGCGGGGGGAGGACCGTCTCTTGAGTCTCGGCACCCGGCCTGCACCTTCGGTGACGGGGAGCACTGCGCCCAGCCGCTCGGCGCACCTGCTGGAAGGCGCCGTCGTGTGGCTCCTGGGGGCGTACCTCTTCGCACAGTGCCTCAGCTTGCCGGTGCTGATCGCCGGGCCGTCGTGGGCGCTGTGGCCGACGCTGCCCGACCTGCTGCTGTGGGCGGCGCTGGGCTGCGCCCTGCTCTACCACCGGCCTGCCGGCGCGGCGCAGCAGCCCGTCTGGCAGGCCCTGGTGCTGCTCTCGGTCCTGGCGGTCTGCGCCTTCGGGGTGCTGTTCGTCATGCGCGACGGGCACCTGGCGAGTGCGGTCGCCTTCGGCCTCTTTCAGCTGTACAAGCTCGCGCAGGTGCTGGCGATGTTCTGGATGGTGTCGCGCCTGCCGCTGCGGGACAAGGTGCTGGCCCACTGGGGCCGGGCAGCGCTGGCCGCGTTCGTCCTGATGGTGGGCAGCGTCGCGTGGACCTACTTTTCCCCGGCCCTTCCCACCGCACTGGGCCAGGTCCTGCCGCACAGTCTGGGCAGCGCCGCCGGCCCCTGGGGGGCGTACTACCTGCACAACGAGCCGGGGCTGGGGGCGGTCGGGTACAACCACGGCTACGTGGCCCTTCAGGTCACGGTGCTGGCCGCCCTCGTGCTGATGCTGCGCCCGCACCGCAGCAACGTCTGGGTGCTGGCCGCGGCCCTGGTGGCATGCTTCCTGTCGGGGTCGCGCGCGGGCCTGGCGGGCTGCCTGCTGTTTGCGCTGCTGGAGTGGCGGCACCTGCCGGTCCGGGCGGGCCTGCTGCTGGGGCTGCTCGGCGCGGCGGGTCTGGCGGCGGCCCCCTGGCTGGACCAGCAACTGGGCGACCTGGCGACCCGGCAATCCACCCTGCTGGACGTCGGGGACACCAACAACTTGGCAGGGCGCTCCGAGATCTGGGGCCATTACCTGCGGGCCTTTATGCACGATCCCTACCGGCTGTGGGTGGGTAGCGGCTTCGGGTCCGCGATCAACAACCGCTCCAACGCCCACTCCACGCCCCTGCAAGTGCTGTACGAGACAGGACTGGCCGGGCTGGCCACGTTCGGCCTCTTCTTCTGGGTCCTGATCCGCCGCCTGTTCGCCGCCCACACGGCTCGGTCGGGCGTGGCCCTGGGCCTGCTGGCCGGGCTGTGGCTCACCGCGCTGACGCAGGAAACCTTCTACCCGAATCCGGCGTTCGGTGGCTCTCTGCCGCTGCTGGCGCTGGCCCTGGCCCTGGCGCTGGCCCCGGCCCGCCGCCCGGCCGCACCCGCAACGCAGCGTCAGCGCTGACGGGCCTGCCTCGTCCGGACCGCGCGGAGAAACTGGTTGCGCCGCTGCTGAAGAACCTCGTCGGCGTACTCGTGGGCCAGGGTGACGTTGCGGGCGCTCTCGGCACTGAGCCGCGCGGGGTCGAGGGCCAGACGCCGCCAGACTGTCACCAGACTCTCGACGTCGCCGGGGATGACCCGCAGGTCGGGCGGCAGCAGTTCGGGCAGGCCACCCACCTCCGAGCCGAGGGCGGGCAGGCCCTGCGCCATCGCCTCCAGCAGGGCGCGGGGCAGGCCCTCGGTGCGCGACGGGATCAGGAACAGCTCCGCGCGGGCCAGGTCACGGCGCACTCCGGCGGGCGTGCTGCGCTGGCCCACGAAGTCGCAGACCTCCGACACACCCAGTTCACGGGCCAGCGCCTCCAGACCGGGCCGCAACGTGCCCTCGCCGACCAGCGTGAAGTGCAGGTCGAGGCCCTCCCCCCGCAAGCGGGCCAGCGCCCGCAGCACGATGTCGGCGGCCTTGTGCGGGTGGTCGAGCGATCCCACCAGCACCGCGCGCCGGGCCGGGGCACGGTAGAGGCGGGGCGCGGCGAAGGCTTCCGGGGGCAGATACACGTCCGAGACGCCGAAACGGGGCCGGTCGGGATGAGGCGGGTACTTGCGCTGCAAAGCGGAGCGGGTCACGTACTGCACCGCCGCCGCCTGCCGACACTGCACCCGCGTCAGGGTGGTCAGCGCCCAGCGGAACAGTCGCCGCAGCGGATGCTGGACGCCCTCTCCCCCGAAGCCCAGGTGGGGATCGTTGATCACCTCCGCCGCGAAGGGCCGCCCCTGCATCCACCGCAGGCCCGCCGCCAGATGCGCCAGCACGCCCGAGAGCCGCACGATCACCGCGCCCTGCGGCTCCAGGGCGCGCCGCAGGGTCGCCGCGACCCGGGGCAGGCGGCGCAGCAGTCCACCCGGCCCCTGGTAGAAAGGCACATGCATGACGCGCACGCCCGGGCCATCGACCCGGCGGTAGCCCGGGGGCACCTCCGCGACGGCCTGCGACCGGCCCACGATCTGCACTTCCTCGAACACGTCGAGGTAGCGTTGCCAGAGCGGGTAGGTGGCGTGCCCGTCGTCATAGGTGGCCCCGTCGGGCGTGTGAATGAACCGCTGTTCCAGAACGATGCTGACGCGCATGACGACTCCTTGGGTCAGAACAGGCTCCCGGGGCGGCTCGGCGCTGCCGGGGTTCAGCAGGCCAGCCCCCGCAAAGCCGGTTCACCGGCCGAGGAGGAGGATACCGGACCTGCGGGAGCCTCCGCCGCTGGCCACCGCGTCAGGAACCCTGCCGGGCCTGCTCCAGAATCCGGCCATACGAGCTGGGCACAAGGCGCGCGAGCAGGTCGAGCAGCCGGGCGTCGTTGCCCACGAGAACGTGCGGGCGGCGGCGCTCCACACCGTGCAGGATGATCGCGGCGGCCCGGGCGGGGTCGAGGCGCAGCAGGCGCTCGAACTCGCGCTGGCCCGCCTGCGTCTGGGCGGTGCTGACGCCGGCCCCGACCCGGGCATTCCGGGCGATGTTGGTCCGCACGCCCCCCGGAAACACCGTGGTCACGCCGATGCCCTGCGGCGTGAGTTCGTGCCGCAGCACCTCCGTGAAGCCGCGCACCGCGAACTTGCTCGACGAATACGCGCTCTGCCCCGCCGGGCCGATCAACCCGAACAGGCTGGACACGTTGACCAGCTGTGAATCCAGCGACGAGCGCAGGGCGGGCAGAAACGCTTTCGTGAGGGCGACGACCGCCCGGAAGTTGATGGCCATCACCCACTCGAACTCGTCCAGGGTGAGTTGCTCGAAGGTGCCGCCCAGCGCCACGCCCGCGTTGTTGACGAGCAGCGTGACCCGGGGATGCGCGCGCAACACGGCGTCGGCCAGGGCGGGAATCTCCGCCGTCCGGCCCAGGTCGAAGGGATGGACGCTGATCCGGAGCGCCGGGTGCAATGGCCGCAGCTCGGCCGCGACGGTATCCAGCCCCGCCTCGTCGCGGTCGATCAGGGCGAGGTGGCTGCCGCGTGCGGCGAGGCCGGTCGCCAGCGCACGGCCGATGCCGCTGGCCGCGCCGGTCAGGACCGCCGTGCCGCCTGCGAAGACATAGGGCCGCACGGTCAGGCGCTCCGGGTGGGGAGGGGCTGCGGACTCAGGCGGGCGCGGTACAGCGCGGGGTCGAACTGCCGGAGGGTCCGCCGGAACTTCGCCGCCCGTTCGGGCCACAGGGAAGTGTTGCGGCCCTGGGCGTCGATATACCAGCTTGTGCAGCCGCCCTGCATCCAGACCGATTCCCGCAGTTTGGCCTGGAGGGCGGCGTTGTAGGCGGCCTGGGCTTCGGGCAGGGGGTCGAGGGCCAGCAGGTGTTCGCGCTCCAGATACGCCAGCGCCCGCAGGATGTAGTCGATCTGGGCTTCCATGACGTACACCATGCTGTTGTGGCCCAGGCCGGTATTCGGCCCCACGATCAGGAACAGGTTTGGAAAGCCCGCGACCGCCGTGCCGTGCAGCGCCTCCATGTGCGGCTGCCAGACCTCCGCCAGCGAGCGCCCGTCCCGCCCGTGGATCAGGCGGGCAATCGCGGGCTGGGTGGCATTGAAGCCGGTGCCCCCGATCAGCACGTCGAACTCGCGCTCGGTGCCGTCTGCCGTGAGGATGCGGGAACCGCGCACCTCGCGGATGGGGTCGGTCACCAGCTCGACGTTGGGCCGGGTCAGGGCCGGGTAATAGTCGTCGGAGACCAGGATGCGCTTGCAGCCCAGGCGGTAGTCGGGCGTGAGTTTGGCACGCAGCACGGGGTCGGGCACCTGCGCCTCCAGATGTTTGCGGCCCAGGTCCTCGGCCAGCCGCCCCAGACGCGCATTCGAGAAGGTCAGAAAGCGGGCCTCCGCATTGCCGAAAATCCACTGCCGCGCCAGGCGTTGCAGGGCCGGATAGCGGCGGAAGAGGGCGCGGCGGCGCTCGCTCGTCTCGTGGTCCATCCGGGGCATGATCCAGGGGGCCGAACGCTGGAACACGGTGAGCTGCGCGGCCTCCTTCTGGACTTCCGGGACGAACTGGATGGCGGAAGCCCCGGTGCCGATCACCGCCACACGTCTGCCTCGCAGGTCTGCGGAATGATCCCAGCGGGCGGAGTGGAAACGCGGGCCGGGGAAGGTCGCCAGGCCGGGAAGGTCCGGCCATTTCGGCTCGACCAGGGGGCCGTGCCCCGAGATCAGCACCCGCGCCGTGTACGTGCCCCCGCTGGTCTGGATGCGCCAGAGGGCTTCGGCGTCGTCCCAGTCGGCCCGCTCGACCTCGTGCCCGAAGCGGATGTGGGGGCGCAGGCCGAAGGTGTCGGCGGTGCGGCGCAGATAGTCCAGAATCTCGGGCTGGCGGGCGTAACGGTACCTCCAGTCGGGATTGGGCGCGAAGGAGAAGGAGTAGAGGTCACTTTTCACGTCGCAGGCGCAGCCGGGGTAGGTGTTGTCGCGCCAGGTGCCGCCGATCCCTTCCGCACGCTCGAAGATCACGAAATCCCGGCTGCCCCGCCGCCGGAGCTGGGCGGCCATGCCCAGGCCCGCGAAGCCCGTCCCGATAATGGCGATCTGGTGCCGTGTGGCCTGAGACGGGATGGTCTGGGGCGGGGTGGTCATGTCGGAACCTCCTGCGGCAAGTCGGGGGCCAGGAAATCGAGGGCCAGACGGTTGAAAGCGTCGGCGCGCTCCAGTTGCGGCACGTGCCCGGCATCGCGGAAAAGGTGGAAGCTCGCGTGCGGATGCTGCCGCCGCGCCGCCCCGAGGTGATGGGCGGGCAGAACCGCGTCCCGGTCGCCCCAGACGATCAGGGTGGGCACCCGCCGGGCTGCCAGACGTGCGGTCAGGTTCTCACGCCACGCCCCCTTGACCCCGCGCCAGTCGCCCAGGTCACGCAGGACCCGCAGAAAAGCCCGCGCCGCCCCGGGCTGCCGCGCCAGGGCCAGCGCCTGCTCGACGCGCTCCCCAGTGACCAGGGCCGGATCGTGAAAGAGGGACCGCACCGTCTGCCGGGCATTCAGGCGGATGGGGCGCAGCAGCCTTTCCCCCACGCCGCGCACCGCGAGGGCACGCAGGACCGGGGCCACTTCCCGCCCGAAACCCGCGCTGCCCACCAGGATCAGGGCGCGGGTCCGCTCCGGATACTGCACGGCGAACTGCTGCGCCACCGCGCCGCCCAGCGAGTTGCCGATCAGGGCTGCGGGCCGCGTCTCCCCCACCGCGTCCAGAAAGTGCGCCACGAACCGCGCCAGGCCCGCCAGCGTGTAGGGCACGTCCGGCTTGTCGCTGTACCCGAAGCCGATCAGGTCGGGGGCATAGATGCGGTGATGGCGTGCCAGCGGGCCGACCGTTTCCGACCAGTCCTCCAGGCTGCGCCCGATGCCGTGCAGCAACACCACTGGGGGGCCGTCGCCCGTGATGACGGCACGGGTGCGCAGCCCCCCGACCGAAATGAACCCGGGGGTCACGCGGTCCCCCGGCGCGGGTGATAGGTCAGCGGCAAACCGCCGCGCGGGCGCAGGGTAACGGCCTGCTGGGGCGTGACCGTCTGGCCCGGCGACAGGCGGAACTCGGCGGCGCGGGCGGTCAGCGCCAGCAGCAGCGGACCTTCCATCAGCGCGAAGTTGTTGCCGATGCACAGGCGCGGCCCCGCCCCGAAAGGCAGATACGCGAGGCGGTGGCGCTTCGCCGTCTGCCCCGGTGCCCAGCGGTCCGGGTCGAAGGTGTCCGGGTTCTCCCAGAAGTCGGGGTGGTGGTGGATGTTGGCGATGCTGACCAGCAGGGCCGACCCGGCGGGCACCGCGTAGCCGCCCAGGGCCGTGTCCTCCAGCACCAGACGCGGGGACACCAGCGGCGCGGGCGGGTACAGCCGCAGCGTCTCCTGAAAGACCTGCCCGGTATACGGCAGGCGGCCCAGGTCTGCCAGGGTGGGGTCGCGGCCGGCCAGCACCTCGTCCACCTCGGCCTGGAGCCTCGCCAGAACGTGCGGGTGCCGCGCGAGGAGGAACCAGGCCCACGCGAGGGCGTTCGCGGTCGTCTCGTGGCCCGCGCCGAAGACGGTCACGACCTCGTCGTGAAGTTGCTGGTCGGACATCCGCTCGCCCGTGTCCGCGTCCCGGGCCTCCATCAGCATGTCGAGCAGGTCGCCGTGCCCGGGTCCCGCCGTCCGGCGCTCGCAGATGATGCGGGCGACGACCGCGTCGAGGGTGCCCTTCGCCACGCGGAACCGCCCGTGCGCGGGCAGGGGCCAGCGCAGCGGGAGACGGACGGCGCTCTGGCTGCGGAGATTGACGAAGCGCGTCCCCTCCTCGACGGCGGGGCCGATGTGGGCTGCGTCCTGGCCGACCTCCGCGCCGAACATCGTGCGGCTGATGATGTCGAGGGTCACGCGCATCAGCTCCTCGGCCACATCCACCGTGTCGCCGGGGCGGTAGCGGACACGCCAGCGCTCCAGCATCCGGTCCCCCGCCGCCGTCATCTCGCCCGCCATGCCGGCCAGCCGCTCGCGGTGGAAGACGGGCTGCATCATGCGGCGCTGGCTGAGCCAGGAGGGATGGTCGTCGTTGGTCACCAGGCCGCGCCCCAGCAGCAGGCCCAGGCCGTTGCCCGCAGGGAGCTTGGGATGCTGCGCCGCCCGGTTGACCAGCACCTGCTGGGCCAGGTCGGGATGGGACAGCAGGTGGACCACGCGCGGACCAAGCTGGTAGCGCACCACATCGCCGTACCGCCCGAAGTCGCGGCGCAGGGCCGCATACAGGTCGCGCTTGAGGTCCGGCGCGTTCCCGACGAGGGGAGCACCCCGGGGACCGGGGGCAGCCGGGAGCGGCGGGGTCATAGCGGACCTGACCGGGGAGCGAACCCGTCGTGGTGGAGGTCGCTGACCGCGCGGGCGAGGGCGTCCGCGCCGATTTCCCCGGTCACCAGATAGCGCCAGGTGAGGCGTTCGACGCTGCCCACGATGGTTTCGGCGATCAGTTCGGCCGGGAGGTCCGAACGGACGCGGCCCGACTCCTGCGCCGCCCGGACGTTTCCGGCCAGCAGGGTGACGAGGTCCTGCTTGACCTGCCCGGCGTCGGGGGCCTGCTGGAGAGCCAGGCGGGTCAGGGCGGGGTCCTCGGCGAAGGCGCGGAACACGGCGGCGCAGGTCAGGCGCAGGCTCTCGCGCAGGGACAGGGGCGGGGACTGCTCGCGGCAGGCGCTGTCCGCGATCAGCTGGCGCACCCGGGTGCGGAACCGCTCGACCAGGGCACCGAACAGGGCCTCCTTGCCCGTGAAGTGGTCGTAGAAGATGGGCTGGGAGACGCCCGCACGCGCGACGATGTCGCTGACGCGGGTGTCGGCGTAGCCGCGTTCGGCAAAAGCCTGCACGGCGGCGTCGGTGAGGCGGCGACGGGTGAGAGCGCCGCGATCCGGGCGCAGGGGCGGAGTCAGGTCCATACCTCTTCTCCTCAGGAATGACGTGTGCGGTCCATCCTACTCCCGAGTAGGTGTGCTGACAAGGCGGGGCCTGGGGGCCGCCCCCTTCCCCTCCCCGCCCGGCCTTACCTGCCGCGCAGCGAGTCGCGCAGGATGCTTTCGAGGTCCGCCGCCACCGGCGGTTTCGGGGCGACGGCCAGCAACCGCTGCTGCTTTTGCGCGCCCGCCACCAGCGCGGGCAGGTCGGCCTCACCGTAGCCGAATTCGGCCACGCTGCGCGGGGCGCCCACGTCGCGCATCAGCTCCAGCAGGGCGTTCGGGAGGGCGTCACGGTCGCCGGGTTCATACACCTGGCCGGTCAGGAGGCTGGCGGCGTGCAGGTGCTTGGCGGGATCGGCGTCGAAGGTGAAGTGGAAGGCGGCGGGGGCGGTCACGATCACGCTGAAGCCGTGCGGGACGAACGGATGGTCCTGCGGGTAGCCCGGCGCGTGGTACGTGTGGCGCAGGCCCGCGATGGGATAGGCGCAGGCGTGCGGGATATGCACGCCCGCCGAGCCGAAGCCCACGCCCGCCATCGTGGCCGAGAGCATCATGAAACCGCGCGCCTCCAGGTCGTCGGGGTTCTGGACGGCGCGGCGGAGGTACTGCCCGCCGTAACGCAGGGCCTGGGCCGACCACAGGTCCGCGACCGGGTTGCTGCCCTGGTAGGGGGGCCGCTCGGCGGGCGTGGCGGGGCGCGGGCGGGTGGTGTAGGGGCGGCTCAGAAAGCTCTCGGCGGCGTGGCAGACCACGTCCAGGCCCGCCGAGGCGATCACGCTGGCGGGGGCCGTGCGCGTCAGTTCCGGGTCCACGATGGCCTGCGCGGGCCGCATGTAGCGGTGGCTGATCCCGCTTTTGACCCCCAGATCGGGCAGGTCGAGAATCGCCACGGTGGTCGCCTCCGACCCCGAGCCGGAGGTGGTCGGGACGGCGAGCAGGGGCCGCAGCGGGCCGGGCACCGGGCGGCCCCCACCGATGGGCGGGTTCACGTAGTCCATCACCGTGCCGCCGTGCGTGGCGAGCAGGTTGGCGACCTTCGCGGTGTCGATGGTGGAGCCGCCGCCCAGGGCGACGAAGCCGTCCGCACCCGCCTCGCGCGCGGCAGCCCCGGCCCGCTCCAGGCTGGCGAGATCGGGTTCGACCCGGATGTCGGTAAACAGCACCAGTTCGAGGCCCGCCGCGCGCAGGCTGTCCAGCACGCTGCCCGCCGTTCCGCTCTCCAGCAGGGCCGGGTCGAGGGCCACAAAGGCGCGCCGGATGCCGAGGCGCACGGCCTCCCAGCCCGCGTCGGCCGACGCGCCGGGGCCGAACTTGACGGGGGTGGCCTCGATGGTGAAGAGGGTTTCGCGGGGGGCGTCGTGATCGGGGAACGCAGGCACAGGGAACCTCCAGGAGCCGGGAAGTTTGGGAAGTGAGAAGGCGGGCAGGGGCAGGCTAGCACCCCTCTTTCCCGCTGCCCGTTCCCCGCTGCTCGTCACGTGACGAGTCACGCGAACAGACCACCCGGAGGTGCGCGGGGCGCAACTTTGTCCTAGACTCGGGGCACACCTTTCCCGAGTGCCCGCCTCCCGCCGCTGCCGTGCGGACGGCGCGGCCCGTTCTTCCCTTTTCCGCCCCCGGAGGCTTTCCATGACGCAAGACCCTCTCTCTGCTCCTCCCCGTCCCGTCGCTCCGGCCACTCCGACCGCCGGACGCTACTGGCCCGCCGGGAAGCCGCGCACCCTGACGCTGCCGCGCACCGGCCTGATGCACAACCTGCGCGTGACTGCCGAACGCTACCCCGACAGGGCGGCCGTGTGGTTCTATGGCCGCGAGCTGAGCTACCGCGAGCTGCGCGAACAGGCCGAGCGTTTGAGTGGGCACCTGGCCGCCCAGGGCGTGCAGAAGGGGGACCGCGTCGCCGTCTGGCTGCAAAACAGCCCCGCCTGGGCGATCGCCGCGCACGCCGCCTGGCAACTGGGCGCGGTGGTGGTGCCGCTCGCGCCGATGCTGCAAGCGCGCGAGCTGAGCTACTTTCTGGGTGACGCGGGCATCCGCGTGGGCGTGGTCGGGGCCGAGCTGTACGAGCGGGCCAAGGAAGGCGGCCTGGCCCACGCGGTCGTGGCGAACATCATGCACGGTACCGGCGCTGAGGGGGCGGGCATCCCGCTGCCGGAGGGCCTGGACGTGAACCCGGACTTGCAAGAGGGCGACGTGACGCTGGAGGAGGCCCTGGAAGCCGCCCCCGCCCCCGCCGCCGAGGTCAGCCCGGACGACCTGTGCGTGATGCCCTACACCAGCGGCACGACCGGCATGCCCAAGGGCTGTATGCACACCTATGCCAGCGTGCAGGCCAACGTGTTCGGCGCGGGGGCCTGGGTGGACGGCACGGTGGAAGACGTGTTCCTGGCCAGCCTGCCGTTCTTTCACGTGACGGGCTTTATCAACAGTCTGCTTGCGCCGATCAACGGCGGCGGCAAGATCGTGATGCTGGCCCGCTGGGACCGCGACGCGGCGCGCGAACTGATCGCCAGCCAGGGTGTGACCCTCTGGACGAACACCGCCACGATGGTGATCGACCTGATGGCGTCCCCGAACTTCGACCCGGCGGACCTGAAGACGCTCCGCAGCGTGACGGGCGGCGGGGCCAGCCTCCCGGCGGCCATCGGGCAGCGGCTGCTGGACCAGACCGGCATCACCTTCGCGGAGGGCTACGGCCTGACCGAGACGATGGCGCAGACGCATTCCAACCCCAAGGGCCGCCAGAAGCTCCAGTGCCTCGGCATCCCGCTCTTTGACGTGGACGCGCGGGTGGTGGACCTCGACAGCGGGCAGCCGCTCCCGCCCGGCGGCATCGGGGAGATCGTGATTCACGGCCCGCAGGTGATGCAGGGCTATTGGAACCGCCCCGAGGCGACCGGGGAAGCCTTCATGGACCTCGGCGGCAAACGCTTTTTCCGCACGGGTGACCTGGGCTACATGGACGAGGAGGGGTACTTCTTCTTTACCGACCGCCTCAAGCGCATGGTGAACGTGTCGGGCATGAAGGTCTGGCCCGCCGAGGTGGAAAACAC
Source organism: Deinococcus phoenicis (assembly GCF_000599865.1). Lineage (GTDB taxonomy): Bacteria > Deinococcota > Deinococci > Deinococcales > Deinococcaceae > Deinococcus > Deinococcus phoenicis. The sequence goes on from NZ_JHAC01000005.1 coordinate 50,538, forward strand.
GCTGCACGGCCACCCCGCCGTCCAGGAAGCCTGCGTGATCGCGGTGCCCGACGAGCGGACCGGCGAACGCGCCCGCGCCCTCATCGTGCTGAAGCCCGGTGAACAGGCGACCGGCGAGGACATCGAGGCGTGGGCCAGAACGCAGATGGCGACCTACAAGGTGCCGCGCGACTATGTGTTCGTCGAGAGCCTGCCGCGCGGCGCGACGGGCAAGGTCGCCTGGCGGCCCCTCCAGGAGCAGGCCCGCGCCCAGATGCGCGAGCAGCAGGCGGGCGGGCAGGGGTAACGCGCCCGTGCCGGGGGAGGCCAGCGCCGACAGCTGTGCCTCTCCCCTGTTCAGGTCCACGGCGGCCGTGAGGGACAAGCCCCCTTCCCCTCACCGGTCCCGCCTCGGGGTGCGTCGGTCCTGCCAGACCTCCCCCAGCGGGCACCCCCTTTATTCGCGGTGGGCTGTGGCACCTTCCCCATCCACTTGTCAGAATGGGCAGCGTGAGGCGACCTGCCACCCGGGATCACCTGACGCACCTGCATACCCGTGCAGCCTTTCAGGCGGACCTGGCGGAGCGGGCGGAGGCGGGGAGCGGCTGCGCGCTGCTGCTGTGTGATCTCGACCACCTGAAGCTGATCAACGACACCTTCGGGCACCTGGTGGGCGACGAGGCGTTGCGGGCGCTGGCGGCCACCCTGCGCGCGCACCTGCGGCCCGGCTGGCAGGCCTACCGCCTGGGCGGAGACGAGTTCGCGGTCGTGGCCGACGGCTCCGCCGACGTGCTGGCCGCCTGGGGCGAGGCGCTGATGGAGGCGCTGGCGGCCCGGCCCGACCGCGCCCTGCGGGTCAGCATGGGCGTGGCCGAGCTGGGCCGCCTCGAGCTGGGCCGCCTGGCGCATGATCCGCAAACCCTGTTCGCACAGGCGGACGCCCGGCTGTATCTCGCCAAGCGCCAGGGCCGGGGGCGACTGGTGCGGGAGGACGCCCCGCAGTGGCCGGACAGGTGGGACGATCCCCAGCCCCGTCTGCTGGAGCGTGACGGGGCCAGGGCGCAGGCCGTGGCTTTCCTGAAAGCGGCCCGCCTGCAAGCGGGGCGCCTGGCCGTGCAGGCCGCCCCCGGCTGCGGCCTGAGCGCCTTTCTGTGGGAGCTGGACCTGATCGCGCAGAGCCTGGGCTACCAGACCTTCAGGGTGCGGGGGAATCCGGTCCGTGCCCGGCGACAGTACGGCGCGTGGGCCACGGTCACGCTGAACGGCCTCCCGTATCTGGGCGTCCCCGACGCGCTGCCCGACGAGTTGCGGCGGGAGCAGCCGCTGGCCGTCCTGCTCGACGACGCGGCCCATCTGGACCCCGACACGCGTGCGGTGCTGGGGCCGCTGCTGGGCCGCGCCCAGGCGGTGGTGACCGGACAGACCGGAAGTGGCCCGGCCCCGCAGGATCAGCCCAGCCTGACCCTCCCGCCCCTGAGCGACGCGGGCATCCTGGCCCTGGCCGAGGCGCAGGCGGGACAGCCGCTGGGCGAGGAGGCCCGGACCTGGCTGACCCGCCGGGTGGAGGGCCGTCCCGCCCGGCTGTCGCCCTGGCTCTCGGCGCTGCTGCTGGAAGCCCGGCTGCGCCGCCAGCCCGTCCGCCTGCTGACCCAGGCCCCCCCGGGCGACTGGGAAGTGGCCGTGACCCGGCACGTGCCGCAGGCCCTGCCCCCCCACCTGCCCTTCCTGTACGGGCGCGTACAGGAGCTGCGGGAAGCCGCCCAGCTCCTGCACGGCCACGCGCTGCTCACGGTGACGGGGCCGCCGGGACGCGGCAAGACCCGCCTGGCCCGGCAGCTGCTGTGGGAAGTGCGGGGAGCCTTTGCGGGCAACGCCCACGAGGTCAGGCTGGCCGACGCGCGCAGTCCCGAGAGCGTGCTGGCGAGGATCTCCGAGGCGCTCATCGGCACGGCGGTCGCGCCCACCGACCTGCACGCGGTCGGGCGGCTGCTGGAGCGGCGGCCCACGCTGCTGCTGCTCGATGCCCCGGCGCCGTACATGCTGCCCGCCCGGGCACTGGAAACGCTGCTGACGCTCAGCCCCTCCACCCGCGTGATCGTGACGGCGGGCGCTCCCCTGGGCCTGCATGGTGAGGCCGTGCTGCCCCTCGCCCCGCTGCCGGATGCCCAGGTCCGCTCGGCGCTGGTCGGGCAACGCCCCGCCCCCCACGAGGACGAGGCCGCGCTGAACTGGCTGACCGGCGAGGTGGGCGGCGAACCCGGCCCGCTGGAAGCGCTGCTGCCCATGGTGCGCACCTTCGGTCTGGCCGGAACGGTGGAACACCTGCGCCGCAGCGGGCCTGCCGAGCGGGCGGGCGCTCTGCTCTGGCCGGAACTCGGCGCGCCGGAAAGGCGCGTGCTGGCGGCCCTGAGTACCTTTGCCGGTCCTTTCGATCTCCCCTGGGCCGAACACGTGGCGCAGGCGTCCCCCTTCCTGGTGTCGGCCCTGCTCGACCACCACCTGCTGCAACCGGCGGGCGGCGGGCTGTACCGCCTGCCCGATACCCTGCTGCGCCAGAGCCAGGCCCAGTGGCAGCGTTCGCCGGGCATCCACCGCCGCGCCCGCGAGCGCGCCCTGTTCCGCGCGCAGGCGGCGCTGAGCGCCCATCCCTTCGAGAGCGCCGCGTGGTTCATGCATCTCGATACGCAGTACCCGGTGCTGCGGGCCTTGCTGGCCGGCCACCTGCAAGCGGCGACCCAGCTCGGCACGGCGCTGACCCGGCTGCTGCTGAACATCACGCCCTACCGCCTGGCCCGCACGTACCTGTACGACGCCTCCGAGGACCTGCAGGCCGCCCGCGCCCTCCACGAGCCGTCCGCCCCACCGAGCCGGATGTCGGTGGGCGTGCAACTGGCCCTCGCCAGCACGCTGCAACAGCTCGGACAGCACGGAGAGGCGCAGAGCCTCCTCGACGAGACGCGTGGGCAGGCCGAACGGCTCGGAGACCGTGAGCTGCTCATCCGCGTCCTGCTGACTCAGGCACGCGTCCTGCACCGCCGCAGCGCCTACGCCGAGGCCCGGGCGATGTTCGCGTCCGCCCACGCTCAGGCGCAGACCCTCTCCGGCCTCACCCTGGCGGTGAGGGCGCTGGGGGGCCAAGCCCGCAGCGAGATCTACCTCGGTGACCTGGCCGCCGCACAGAGCCACGTGCAAACCGCGCTGCGGCAGGCCGAAGCGCTGGGCCAGCCCCGGCTGCTGGCCGACCTGCTGAACACGGCGGCGATGGCCGCCAGCGAACGCCGCGACCTGCGGCGGGCCAGCGAGCTGTACGGCCAGGCGCTGGCGCTGCATGACAGCTATGGCGGGCAGACGGGCCAGACGCTGAACCTCACCGGGCTGGCGTGGGTGGCGCTGCTGCGCGGCGAGTATGACCAGAGTGTCTACCTCAGCCGCCGGGTGCTGCGGCACGCCCAGGACGCCGGACAGAGCTGGGAGATCGCCAACGCGCTGGTCAACATGGGGCATGCCCTGGCCCGCCTGGGTCAACTGGAGGAGGCGCGGGCCGCCCACCTGGAGGGTGCCCGCCTCGCCGCGCAGTGTGACGCGCCCTCGGTGGTCTCGGAGGCCCTGGGCGGCCTGGCCGACCTCCTGGCCCGCGAGGACTGCCCCGCAGAAGCGCGCACGCTGCTGGACCTCGCCCTGGCCCATCCCGGCGCGACCAGCGAGGTGCGGCATTTTTTCGCGCCGCTTCAGGAAAGCCTGACGGGGCGGGCAGCCGGGCCTCTACCTGACCCGCTCCTGCCGCTGCTGGCCGAGCTGAAGGTGCCGCACCCGCAGGGCCAGCCTCAGTCCCGGTAGGACGGTTCCCCGACCGGGCAGCCGGCAACTTCCGGCGGGGGACGGGGTGCCGCAGGCCTTCCAGCCGATTTTCTGGGAGCCGGATGATGAGAAACAAATTGCTAGAGGTCGTTTGGGACAGCGGATGCGTTCTCATCGTTCAAGTAGCCACCCTGCTTTGATCGCTTGACGCTGTACTAGGCGTCGTCCGGGTCCTGTCCTGCGGGGAGCAGCAGCGTCCGGGCCGTGATCTCGTCGGTGACGAGCGTGTTCATCAGGCGGCCGGCCAGGGCGGCGCGCAGGGCCGCGACCTTGCCCAGGCCGCTGGCGATACAGATGGCGTGTGGGGCCTGCTGCATCAGGTCCAGACTGGGGCCGCTGGCGCGGGCATTCAGGGGCACCGAGCCGTAGCTGCCGTCGGCGCGGTAGAACACGGTGGCGATGTCGCCCACCACCCCCTCGGCGTCAAGCTGGGCCAGGTCCGCCGGGTCGAGCGCGCCCGAGACGTACACGTGGCTGGGGCGGTGGGCGTCGCGGCTGCCCACCGAGTAGAGCAGCACGTCGGCGCGGGCCTGGAGGTCCAGCACGTGCCGCACGCTGCGTTCGCGCCACATCGCCCGCTTGGTGGCGGGGTCGTCGAAAAAGGTCGGGACGGGAAACAGGTGCGCGCGCCCCGCGTAATTGCGGGCAAAGCGGGTGATGGTATCGGTGACGAAGCCGCTCATGAAGTCGAGCGCACTGGCGCTGCCGTTGAGCTGCACGAAGTCCAGGTTGCTGATGCGCCGGGGCTGGAGGGCACGCGACACGGCGTCCAGCGTGTTTCCCCAGGCCAGACCGACCGTCTGCCCGGGCCGCAGGACGCTGCCCAGCAGGCTGGCGGTGGCAATCGCCACACGTTCGAGCCAGGCGTCTTCGGGGCTGCCCGCCGGAACGCTGACCACGTGGGCGCGCAGGAAAGGGTAGCGGGTCTGCAACCGAGCCTCCAGGCTCTGCGGGTGGGCCTGCGGGTCATGGATGCGGATCTCGACCAGACCGGTGCGCCGCGCCAGCGTCAGCAGGCGGCTGACCTTGGGCCGCGACAGGCACAGTTCCCGCGCGATGGCGTCGGTGGTCAGGCCCTGGTGGTAGTACAGCCGGGCCACCTGGACGGCCTGCGCGGATTGATCGTCGCTCACGGCATCGGTCACGGCCCCAGGATAAGGCGGGAAGGCCACGCGGGGCAGGCGCGCTCCCCCCATAACCGAAAACTTTGGACCGTGAACACTTGTTCGCTTCTACTTGACAAATGTTCAGCGGCTGCGGAAGATAAGCGAACCGACAATTCGGTGCAGACCGGTGCTGGACCCCAGGAAGCTGCCACCGCCGGGAGGCAAGCCGGCCGGCCCGGCCCCTCGGCTCCCGCAGGGCAGCACAGGCCGCACCAAAAGGGGGAGTATGAAATTTACCGTAGGTCAGGAGTTCATGGCGGAGCTGCTCGGCACGATGGTCCTGATCCTCTTCGGGGTGGGGGTGGTGGCGATGGTGACGATCTTCGCCAGCACCAACCCGGTGATTCCCGGCGAGATCGTGAAGGGCGGCTACGTCAACGTCACGCTGGGGTGGGGCTTCGCGGTGCTGATGGGCATCTTTATCGCGGGCACGATCAGCGGCGCGCACCTGAATCCCGCCGTGACCATCGCCCTGGCCGCGACCGGGCGCTTTCCGTGGTCGAAGGTCTTGCCCTACATCGTCGCGCAGATGATCGGGGCGTTCCTGGGCGCGGCCATCGTGTTCGCCGTGTATCACGCCAAGTGGATCGGCTTTGACCCCGAGCTGGCCCGCACCGCCGGGGTCTTCAGCACCTTTCCTGCCGTCCCCGGCTTCTGGCCCGGCTTCGTCGATCAGGTGGTCGGCACCGCGCTGCTGGTGGGCCTGATTCTGGCCATTGGCGACAAGCTGAACAATCCGGCGGGGGCCGCGTGGGGCGGGCTGGCCGTGGCCTTTGTGGTGATGGCCATCGGCATCAGCTTCGGCGGCATGAACGGGTATGCGATCAACCCCGCCCGTGACGCTGGCCCGCGCATCTTCGCGGTGCTGGCAGGCTTCAAGAACACCGGGGACCTCAACGTCTGGCTGGTGCCCATCATCGGCCCCATCGTGGGCGGGGTGCTGGGTGCCTTTATCTACGACTTCATCATCGGCAGGCCCCTCGCCCGCGCCGGGGAAGCCGTGACCGGCGAGCAGGGCGTGGACCCGGCCTTCAACCTCGAACAGCGCTGAGGGGCGCTGCGCGCCGTCCAACTGTCTCAAGGTCTGACCGTCTGACCGACAACCGCAGAGAAACAAGGCCTATCGCTGTTTGACGGTTGGACCGTCAGACCGTTCGACCTCCCGAGGAGTCCCCATGACCCAGTACATCCTCGCCCTCGATCAGGGCACCACCAGCAGCCGGGCCATCGTGTTCGACCAGGGCGGCAACATCCGCTCCGTGGCCCAGAAGGAGTTCAGGCAGTACTTTCCGAAGCCCGGCTGGGTGGAACACGACGCCGCGGAAATCTGGAGCACCCAGAGCGGCGTGGCGCAGGAGGCCATCACCCGGGCGGGGCTGCGGGCGGGCGACATCGCCGCCATCGGCATCACCAACCAGCGCGAGACGGTCGTGATGTGGGACCGCAAGACGGGCCAGCCCATTCACCACGCGATTGTCTGGCAGGACCGCCGCACCGCCGGCTTTTGCGACCAGTTGCGGGCGCAGGGCCTGGAGGCGACCTTTCAGCAGAAAACCGGGCTGATTATCGACGCCTATTTCAGCGGCACCAAGGTCCGGTGGCTGCTCGACAACGTGGAGGGCGCGCGCGAACGGGCCGAGCGGGGCGAACTGGCCTTCGGCACCATCGACTCGTGGCTGGTCTACAACCTGACCGGCGGGGCGCTGCACATCACCGACGCGACCAACGCCAGCCGCACGCTGCTCTACAACATCCACACCGGCGAATGGGACGACGAACTGCTGCGCCTGCTGGACGTGCCGCGCGCCGTCCTGCCGGAAGTCCGCAACAGCAGCGAGGTCTACGGCGAAACCGCCGAGGGCCTGCTCGGCAGCCGCGTGAGGATCGCGGGCATCGCCGGGGACCAGCAGGCGGCGACCTTCGGACAGGCCTGCCTGGAACGGGGCATGGCGAAAAACACCTATGGCACCGGCTGCTTCATGCTGATGAACACGGCCCAGGAGGCGGTGCCCAGCGGCAACAAGCTGCTGACCACCGTGGCCTGGCAGCTGCACGACCAGCGCACCTACGCGCTCGAAGGCAGCGTGTTCGTGGCGGGGGCGGTGGTGCAGTGGCTGCGCGACGGCCTGGGCATCATCCGCTCCAGCAGCGAGGTCGAGGCGCTGGCGACCAGTGTGGACTCGTCGGAGGGGGTGTTTCTGGTGCCCGCCTTCGTGGGGCTGGGTGCGCCGTACTGGGACAGCTACGCGCGCGGCACCATGGTGGGCCTGACGCGCGGCACCACCAGCGCGCACATTGCCCGCGCGGCGCTGGAATCCATCGCGTACCAATCGGCCGAGCTGCTCACGGCCATGCAGCAGGACAGCGGCGCGCCCCTCAAGGAACTGCGGGTGGACGGCGGCGCGAGCAACAACAACCTGATGATGCAGTTCCAGGCCGACATCCTGGGCGTGCCCGTCGTGCGCCCCAAGATCACCGAGACGACCGCGCTGGGGGCCGCCTACCTCGCCGGGCTGGCGGTGGGGTACTGGGCCGGGCCGGAGGAAATCACCCGGCAGTGGCAGGTGGACCGCATCTTCGAGCCGCAGATGTCGGCGGACGAGCGCGAACGCCGGATGAACCGCTGGCGCAAGGCCGTGGAACGCAGCCGCGCCTGGGAGGAGGCCGAAGGGGCGGAGGCTTAGAGCATTTGTCAAAAAGAGACCTTCTTTTTGACCGAGCGGGCGGGCAGGCGTCCTCAAGGGCGTCCGTTCTGCCCAAGACAGCGAGTGCAATAGGGAGGGCATTTGGGAGAATGGAACCGTTGGAGGCGCTTTCCCTCCAACGGTGTAATTCGGACAAATGCTCTAGGCGCTTTCCCCTTTCCCAGACGCGCCCGGAGCCGTACTCGTCCGGGCGCGTCTGCCTTCCCCCAGTCCTGACCGCCCACCTTCATCGAGGGTGCCTGAATTGAACCGTGTGCCTTCCCGCTGAACAGGCGTTCATTCTGTGCGAACATCTGTTCAAACGGTTTTCCTCCTCTCCCCGAAAGGACCTCCCATGCCTCAAGATCCCCGCCCCGCCACCCTGGCTGCCGCCACCTCGCCCGAACCCTGGGACGTTCTCGTGATCGGAGGGGGAGCCTCGGGCCTGGGGACCGCCGTGGAAGCGGCCACACGCGGCCACCGCACGCTGCTGCTCGAAGGCCACGACTATGCCAAGGGCACCAGCAGCCGCTCGACCAAACTCGTTCACGGGGGCGTGCGGTACCTGGCCCAGGGCAACATCAGCCTGGTGCGTGAGGCGTTGCACGAACGAGGCCTGCTGCGGAAAAACGCGCCGCACCTCGTGCATGACCTGGGCTTCGTGGTGCCCGCCTACGACTGGTGGGCCGGGCCGTTCTACGGGATCGGGCTGAAGCTCTACGACATCCTGGCAGGCAAACTCAACCTGGGGAGCAGCAAGTACCTCAGCAAGGAAGCGGCGCTGGAACGCACCCCGACGCTTCAGCCGGAAGGGCTGATGGGCGGCATCCTGTACTTTGACGGCCAGTTCGACGATGCCCGCCTCGCCATCACGCTGCTGCGGACGCTGGAGGATCACGGTGGCGTGGCCCTGAACTACGCGCCGGTCGTGGGGCTGCTCAAGGAAGGGGGCCGGGTCGTGGGTGCCCGCTTCCGGGACGCCGAGACGGGCCAGGAACACGAGGTCCGCGCGCGCGCGGTGGTGAACGCGACCGGCGTCTGGGTGGACGATCTGCGGCGGATGGACGACCCCGCCGCCAAGCCGATGCTCTCGCCCAGCCAGGGCGCGCACATTGTGGTGGACCGGCGGTTCCTGCCCGGCGACAGCGCCATCATGATCCCGCGCACCGACGACGGGCGCGTGCTGTTCGCGGTGCCCTGGCACGACCACGTGGTGATCGGCACGACCGACACGCCGGTCCCCGGCACCAGCTTCGAGCCGCGCCCGCTGGAAGAGGAGATCGAGTTCATCCTGAACACCGCCGGGCGCTATATGGACCCCGCCCCCACCCGCGCGGACGTGCTGAGTACCTACGCGGGGCTGCGGCCCCTGGTCAAGCCCGCCGAGGGTGCGGACACCAAGGAGATCAGCCGCGACCACACCATCGTGGTGTCGCCCGGCGGCCTGATTACCCTGACGGGCGGCAAGTGGACCACCTACCGCCGCATGGGCGAGGACACCGTGACCCGCGCCGAGCGCCTGACGGATCTGCCCGAACGCCTGACCATCACGCCGGGACTGCACCTGCACGGCTGGTCGGAAGAAGGACGCGAGGATCACTGGAAGGTCTACGGCACCGACGCGGAGCGCATCCAGGCGCTGCCCGGCGCGGATATCCGGCTGCATCCGGAGTTGCCGTATACCGAGGCCGAACTGCGCTGGGGGATCCGCTTCGAGGAGGCGCGCACGGTCGAGGACCTGCTGGCCCGGCGCACCCGCGCGCTGCTGCTGAACGCCCGCGCCAGCAGCGAGATTGCCCCGCGCGTCGCGGCCATTCTCGCGGAGGAACTCGGCAGGGACGCGGCCTGGGCACAGGCGCAGGCCCAGACCTACCGGGAGCTGGCCCAGGGCTACCTGCTCTGAGCGACCGGCGCTGAAGGGGGAACCTGGACCCGCGCGGCCCGGGTTCCCCGCCGGGCTGCCGCCCCCGGCACCTTACCTGATCCTCCCTCCCCGCAGGAGGGACCAGCCTTCATTCTCGTGAAGGCGGGGGTCAGGCCGGGGCCAGGAGGCCACCTGTGGATGGGGGTCATAGGCTTTGATCCCGGCCTCGCTGACAGAGGCCAGGAAGGACAGCCGCTTCTCGCCCAGGGCCGTGACCCTCAGTTCGTAGCCCCGCACGAGGACAGGCCGCCCCAGCTTCACCCCGGGCAACGGACGCCTGAGCTTGACGTGGTACTCGCCGGCCACGTCGTAGCGGCCCAGACCAAAGGAGGCCACCTGGGCCTCAGGAATCAGGAGGGTTGCGGGGTGATGCAGGACCGGGCTGAGTTCCCTGACCACGCTCACCCCGCCGCCCGTGAGGTGCAGGCGGACATGCCGGACATCGCGCCGCAGCGTGGCCCGGCCCTCCGGCGTAAGTTCCAGTTCAGGCGAGAGGCTTTCGACCTTCAGCGCCAGACCGTGCAGGACCCTCGTTCCCCTGGAGGCACGAAACTCAAGCTGCGCCGTGGGTTGCAGGTCGCTCAGACGATGATCGCGCTCCCGCACTTCCAGGATCAGCGGGGCGGCCACCTGCGCCGAGGACACCGGCGGGCCAGGCAGCGTGCAGAGCATCAGACCGGCCAGCAAGACCCGAAAACGAGAGACGTTCACGGTTGGGGAGCATAGCCGACCCCCGACCTGTTTCGCCGCCGTGACCAGCCCGCCCCGGCGCGCGGGTGTGCCCCGGAGAGCCGGGCGACCCCACCCCCAGTGGGAGAGCTGCGGGGAAGGCTGCACGCCAGAAGCCGTCCAGGAGAGGGTGGCCTCACTTGCCCCCTCTTCACGTCGGACGGCCCGCCCTGAAGTGTGAGGAAGCTGTGATTCCTTGATTTTTACAGTTTTGGCAATGGACACACCGACTGCACCGCCGGGGAGGCTCTGGGCTTCCGGCGCGCTGTTGTGTGTGCCCCCAGGCGTCTTTGCCGGGGCGTCCAGATGTGCCAGGGCCTTCAGAAAGGCACCGAGAGGCTTTCCGAATCCCACGCACGCTGCGGTTTCGTGCCTGTTCTGAAGCCTATGCCAGACGGCCTGTTCTCCTCCGCTGTCACGGCCTCTGTCACGCAGGGCCACCCCTGATGTGCGCGCCCTGTGCCCACCTCCAGCAGGCCGATCCGCAACACTTCATTCTGCGGGTGCCCCTGCTGGCGGCCGTGACCGCCATGATCCTCCTCATCGGCCTGCGAGTCGCCGCGCCGGTTTACCTGGCCCTGGTGGCGGCCTTCGTGGTGTTCGACCTGCTGGCCCTGTTCGGCCCGGCGCGCTGGCGGCCTGCCCTGCTGGCCCGCGCTCCGGGTGTCTACGCGCTGCTCCTGCTCACGGTCTGGGTCTGTGCCCTGTACGCCCTGCCCACCCATCCGGCCACGCGCATGACCCTCCTGACCGTGGTCCTGCACACGACCACCCTCTACGTGTTCTTCTTCGTGCAGCGGCCTCCCGGGGTCGCCACCCGCCGGGCCTGCCTGACGCTGGGGGCGTTCGTGGTCACGGCACTGCCGCACAGCTGGAAGTCGCTCGGCTGGCAGGGGGCCTTCGACGGCGTGACGCTGCCGATCACGCTGCTGTGCTCGCATGGCGTACTGATCCTGGTGCTGCGGTCGTTCAGCCAAGCGCGCGATCAGCTCGCTCAGGAACAGGCCCGGGCGCGGGCACTGCATGAACTGGCCCACCGCGATCCCTTGACCGAGCTGTATAACCGGCGGGCACTGGAACGCGACCTGGCCCTGGCCGTTCAGAACGAACCGTCCGGGCAGCTGCTGGCGCTGATCGACATAGACGGCCTGAAGCAGGTCAACGACACGCTGGGACACGCGGCGGGTGACGATCTGCTGCGGCGCTTCGCGGTGGGCTTTGCCCAGACCGTGAAACCGGGGGGCCGGGCCTACCGCCTCAGTGGGGACGAGTTCGCCCTGCTGCTGGAAGGAGCCGGGCCGGACCTCGCCGCGCAGGTGGTCCGGGACGTGACACGTGAAGTCCGCGAGGTGTATCCCCTGGCCGGGGCCAGTGTGGGAGCGGCCTGCCGGCGAAGTGGGGAAACACCCGGCGCCTGGCTCTCGCGGGCCGACCAGGCCATGTACGGACACAAGAAACGTCTCTCCCCGCCCACCGCCTCCTCCCGCAGATAAGGGGCCAGCCGCTCCCTGCTGCTGGCCATCAGCGCACACGCTGAACCGGGCCTTTATGCTGGGCGGAGGTTGACCCGGCCGGGTGCCTGCCCGGACCCCCGGGCGGTCTTTGCGGGTCATTCCAGGCATTCCTCTTTCCCCTGGCAGGACTGGAGCATCGTGTACAAGTCGGAGTTTGTGAAACCGGACGGCCGCGCCCTCACCCTCTATGGGCGGACCCCTGTCGAGGTGAGCAGTCCTATTCCCGCCCCCGGCGAGGCCGTGGAGGCCCGCCCGCAGATGCGCTGGCACCCGCTGCGCGGCGAGTGGGTCATGTACGCCGCGCACCGCCTGAACCGCACCTTTCTGCCCCCACCCGAATACAACCCGCTGGCGCCCACCCACGACCCCGAGCATCCCACCGAGCTGCCACAGGGGCGCTACGACATGGCGGTGTTCGACAACCGCTTTCCCAGCCTGACGCTGGACGCGCCCCCGCCGGACCCCGTGCCCGGCGTGGCGGCGCGGCCTGGCACCGGCAAGTGCGAGGTGGTGGTCTTCAGCCAGAACCCGAACGGGACGCTGGGGGGCCTGCCCGCAGAACAGGTGCGCCTGCTGCTGGACGTGTGGGCCGACCGCACAGCGGAACTGGGCCGCGATCCCCGCCTCCAGTACGTGCTGCCCTTCGAGAACCGGGGCGTGGAAGTGGGCGTGACCCTGAACCACCCCCACGGCCAGATCTACGCCTACGACCACCTCCCCCCCGTGCAGCAGCGGGCGCTGACGCAGATGCGGGCGTATCACGCGGAACACGGCCGGCCCTGGCTGGAAGACTTCGTCCGCCAGGAGCGCGAGGCCGGCGTGCGGGTGGTGCGCGACGAGGGGCAGGCGCTGAGCGTGGTGCCGCCCTTCGCACGTTTCACGTACGAGCTGTGGGTGCTGCCGACCCGCGCCGTCAGCCGGCTGTCCGAACTGGAGGACAGCGAGCGGGACGCGCTGGCCGCCGTCCTCAAGGACGCCTTGATGCGGCTGGACGCCCTGTTCGGCGTGCGGATGCCCTACCTGCTGACGGTGCAGCAGGCCCCCGTCGACGGGCAGGCTTATCCCGAATGGCCGCTGCGGATCGAGATCTCGCCTTACCTGCGCGCGCCGGGCCGCATGAAGTACCTCGCCGGGACCGAGCAGGGCGCGGGCGAATTCGTGAACGACGCGCTACCCGAACAGAAGGCCGCCGAGCTGCGGGAGGTGAAGCATGACTGAGGGACCCGCCCGCCCGCCGACCTTCGAGGAGGTGTTCGGCCGCCCGCCCGAGGTGACGGCGCAGGCTCCGGGCCGGGTGAACCTGCTGGGTGAACACACCGACTACCAGGGCGGCTTCGTGCTCCCCAGCGCGATTCCGCAACACACGGTGGTGGCCCTGGGCCGGAATGGCGGGGACACCCACCACCTCTACTCCGTCAACTTCGGGCAGCGGCTGGAGGTGCCCCTGGGCGAGACGGGCACGGACTTTGCGCCCTACGTGACCGGCTGCATCGCCCTCACGGGGGTCGGGGACGCGCTGGACGTGTGGATCACCTCGGACGTGCCCTCCGGCGGCCTGTCGAGCAGCGCGGCGCTGGAAATCGCCGCCCTGCGCGCGCTGCGGGAAGTGTATGCCCTGCCGCTGACCGACGTGGACCTAGCCCTGACGGGGCAGCGGGTCGAACACGAGTTCGTGGGCGTGAAGAGCGGGATCATGGACCAGATGGCGAGCAGTCTGGCGGACACCGAACACATGCTGTTTCTGGACACGCGGACGCTGGAGCGGCGCAAGGTACCCCTTCCGGCGGGCGGCGAGGTGCTGGTGCTGGACAGCGGGGTGCCCCGCCGTCTGGCCGGGAGCGGCTACAACACCCGGCGCGGCGAGGTGGAGGAAGCCGCGCGCCGGCTGGGGGTGCCCGAATTGCGGGATGTGCCGGACGTGGCGGCGCTGGGCGCTCTGCCCGAGCTGCTGTTGCGCCGCGCCCGCCACGTGGTGAGCGAGAACGCCCGCGTGCTGCGCGCCCTGGACGCCCCGGCTCCCCTCTTCGGCGAGCTGATGAACGCCTCGCACACCAGCCTGCGGGACGACTACGAGGTGACGGTGCCGCGCGTGGATGAGCTGGTGGCGTTGCTCCAGGCGCACCCGCGCGTGTACGGCGCGCGCATGACGGGCGCGGGATTCGGCGGGGCCGTGGTGGCCCTGACGCACAGCGGAGCAGCGGCGCAGGTGGCCGGAGACGTGCTGGCGCAGTACGGCCCGGAAGGGCAGCAGGTGGTGCCGGAGCCTGGCACTTCTTCCCACACCCGGTAACCAGCCAGAACGAGGAGAGGCGTCAGGAACGGGGTTTCCGTCCATTCCTCAGAGTCCCTTGACCTTCTTCAAATCAAATTGACGCCCTTCTGGGGGGGGTGTAGGCTGCCGGATGAACATACAGTAAGGCGCGCCCAGGCCCAGCTTCACCCGGCCCTGTCCTTTGACCTCTTGTGCCGGGTGGTCACGCTTCCCCAGGAGGTTCATCGTCATGGCCCGAACCACTTCCCCCCGCCGCACGGCGCTGCTGGCCCTGCTGGCCCTCGGCACCGCGAGCGCCCAGACGTACAGTGGCCCGAACGTCACCCTCACGTTCCTGCACGGCTTTACCGGCCCCGACCGGCCCGTCATGGAAGGGCTGATCAAGAAGTTCAACGACACGCACCCCAACATCCAGGTGCGCGCGCAGGCGCAGCCCTGGGCGACCACCTGGCAGCAGCTTCCCTCGCTGGTGGCCTCGGGCAAAGCGCCCGATGTGACCGTCATCAACGAGGATCAGATCACCGGCTTCATCGCGCGCGGGGCCGTCTCGCCCCTGACCCCCGCCGAGATGAAGGCGGCGGGCATCGACAGGAGCCGCTTTTTCGGCCCGCTGTTCGCCACGGCGGACTACCAGGGGCAGTCGTATGGCGTGCCGGTGTCGAGCGTCGCCTACGTGATGTTCTACAACAAGGACCTGATGAAAAAGGTCGGGCTGGACCCAGCCAAGCCCCCCCGCACCCGTGCCGAGTTCCTGGCCGCCGCGCAGAAATGCACGGTGGACAAGAGCGGCAAGACCGCTACGCAGGCCGGGTTCGATCCCAAGAACCTGGACACCTGGGGCGTGAGCCTCTACAACAACTGGGTCGGCTCGCGGGCGGCCTACGCGGCCATCCTGCAAAACGGCGGGGCGATGGTGGACAAGAACCAGAACGCCGCCTTCAACTCGCCGCAGGCGGTCAGTGCCGTGCAGTTTCTGGTCGATCTGGTGCAAAAGCAGCATGTGGCGCGTCCCAACAGCACCGAGGAAGCCGAGCTGGCCGCCTTCAGCCAGGGCAAGGTCTGCTTTTTCCCCAGTGGGCAGTGGTACCTCGACCGCTTCGAGGGGCAGAAGATGAATTTCGGCGTGACCTTCCTGCCGCGCGTGGGCGGCAACGTGCGGGATGCGGCCTGGGGCGGCTCCAGCCACCTCACCCTGCCCAAACAGCGCGCGGGGTACGACGCCAACAAGCGCAGGGCCGCGCTGGTCTTCATGTCGTGGCTGTCGCAACCCGCGCAGAACCTCACCTGGACGAGTACCGGCAGCCTGCCGACCCAGCCCGCCGTGGCGAAGAACCCGCAGTTCGAGAAGGCCGCCATCAGCGGCATCTTCGACCGCCTGAACAGCGTGTACGCCACCAGCGGCTACCCCTGGGTAGGACAGGTGATGGCCCCCTTCGATCAGGCGTGGGAAGCCGCCTACCTGGGCAAGAAGACCGTCACGCAGGCCCTGAACGACGGCGTGCGCGAGTCGAACAAGCAGATCGAGCAGGCCCGCAAGAACTTCCGGTAAACCTGCCCGGCGGGCGGCCC
>NZ_JHAC01000006.1 GCF_000599865.1 Deinococcus phoenicis
GAGCTTCACGCCCCCCGAGATGACCCGTCCACGCCGGGCGGTGGTGTTTTCCAGCACGTACTTCGTTCCGCTGGTATCCCCCGGCATCAGGCCGAGGTAAAGCACGACGTGCCCCTGACCCACCGGCTGTTCGCGCTCCTGCATCAACATGTCCCCCGGCATCGCCTCCGGCACGCCCAGCCCGGCGGCCACCCAGCGGGGGGCGACGTGGACGGGGTCGCGCGGGTTGTCAGGGATATTCCCGTGCGCGTAGGTCGAGATACCCAGGGCGTGGTCGGTGACCGTGCGGGCAAACGACAGACACCACCCGGGCGTGGTGACCAGTGGCCCCCGGCGGCCTGCGACGATGTCCCAGCCGTAATCAGCGACCTTGCTCATGCGTCCAAGCCTTGGTAGAGGTCCCACATCCGCTGCTGACGCTCCCGAAGTTCGGCGGCCTGCTGCTGTTCATCGAGGGTGAGTTCGGGTTTGGCCTTCGCCTCATGGGCCTCGACAGGGCGGGAGAGTTTCAGCAGGGCGTCAATCCAGTCCCTCAGCGCCTTCGGGTCAGGGTTCTCCACGGTTTCGAGGTAGAGGTCAAGATGGCGTTTGGTCGCGTACCACAGGGAACGGTATCCGGCGGCTGATATGCCCGCAAAGCTGATGCCATCGGGCGTGTCGAGGTTAGGCGGCGTGGAAAACCGCAGATTCGTGGGCGCGTCCGCCGGTGTCTCTAGCTCACCATTCTTTAACCAACGGTGGACGGTAGACCAATTCACCCCGAGTGCCTGAGCAATTTCACTCTTGTTCTTACCCTCGGCGTGCATCCTGGTCGCCCGCCGAATCAGGTTCCGCCGGAGGGTTTCGCTGGGGCGGCTCACCTCTGGCCTCCGACGCAATGCTGCGGACTAGATTGCTCATCGGCGGCCCTCCAGTTTTCCAGGTCAGTGAGTTTGATTCGATATAGGGGCCGCTCCCCGGCGGAAACGTTGAGCGCCCTCAGCTTGCCTTTGCGGACGGCTTCGCGGATGTGTTCCGAGGTAATGTTCATGTGTTCTGCGGCCTCGGTTACAGAAAGCCAAGCCTTCTCTTTTCTTGCGGTGTTAGTGTTGGTCATAAGGTTTTCGGTCCCCGTAACTGGAGGAGAGGAACAGAAAGGGGACCGTGGAATTAGGCTAGCCGACGTGATTGGACACTGGTTACTACAGGTGTACGTGGTCAGACGTTATGTGATTGCACGGCTGCGCTGGGCTGGTGGGTACGCAGGGGGTGGTGGGGCCTTCCTGATTCGCTTCTGCCTCTGCTGGGGGGATAGGGGGAAAGCCCACCTGCCGAGGGGGGCAGTGGGCGGGGCTGGGGAGGGAAAGAGGACATACAGCGCGGATGGTCTAAGTTGGGTCTCCTAGGATGCTCTGCTCAGAACGTATTATTCCGCAGGTGGTTCGCCTATTTCATAATCCTGCGCTATGCTGCGTTCGGCGGGTTCGGGATACCAGCCAGAGCAGGGCAACAGTTTGAGCGGGGAGGGGGCGTGCGACCGGGCGAAAAGCGGGCACGCCCCCTAACCTATTCGGGGAGCCTCGCGCGGCCTCTCAGGCAGCCCAGGACGGGGCGCGGGGCAGCGCAAAGGGAGGAAGCGCGGGATGGGGCATCGAGGGGCCTTCCTCGCCTTCCCGGCGGACAGCTTCTCCAACTTCGCCAGGTCGGCCTCAATTTGGGCCTGGACTACGCGCAGTACGAGGGCGAGCGAGGGAGCAGGGTGCGGTGAGGTTTCAACGGGCCTCTCACTCTCCAGGCCCAGCAGAACGGGAAGCAGGAGCTGGGTCAGCTCTGCGGCCACCTGGGGCAGCAGCAGCGCGAGGGCGGTCGGTGCCGAGTGGGGCACGGGGGCAGCAGCAGCGCGGCCCTTCCAGCCGCGCATGATGGGCCGCCTGCCCAGCTCCTGCACTTCGCGTAGGCGCTTGTTGGCCGCTGCCCGGCGCACCGACTCAGCCTTGCTGTGGGCGTGCGGGTCGGCTGGCCCGGCCATGTAGGCGGCCACAGCGGCTTTATCGCGGATGACTCGCCAGTGCCCGCACCCAGCCGGGCATACCCAGCCCTTCAGCAGCTCCCCGTGGTGGCTCACGTGTTCGTGGCGCTGCCAGCCCCCGCCACAGATAGGACAGCAGGCGGGCAGGTCCATGAGACCCAGGGCAGGATGAGCGTGGGGGGAGCGGTCCCGCCTCACACCACCCAGGTGGCCCACGTAGTAAGCGGACACCTCCAGCCCTTCCACCAGCTCATCCGCCAGGTCCGAAGTGGCCGCCCAAGTGCGCGGCGCTGTGCCGTGCAGGGGCTTGAGAGTGAGGAATGCCAGGACACCACGCGCGGCCTCCAGCTCATCGAGATATGCCTCGATGGGGGGGCGCGCGTTGGTGTTGTATGGATTCACAGCGCCGGGCAAGCGGCCAGCTCGGGCCGGGTGGTGAGCCTGCCACAGGTCCAGCTCATCGGGGGCCTCGACCACACGCGCGGAGGCTGCCCAGGTGGGCAGGGCCGCATTAGGGTGGGGGTCGAGGTCAGCCATTACGTTTCCAGCGTAAGGGCGACCTTGAAAAACGGATTGTGACCTCTCTGTTTACCGAATCAAACGAAGTGAGAAATGGTTGATTACGTTATTGACATAATACCCTGGTTTGTAGAACGATAGTAGTATCTCAACCGGGGACGAATCATCAAGGGATGCGTCAGGGCCGCACTTTTCCCAATTCGCTCTTTGCCAGTCTCAACTTTATCTTACTTTTCGTAACTCTCTGGGTAACAACTTCAAGTAGTCCTCCTCCCTCAAAGCAGACCGGAGCGCGGGTAGTGCAAACCGAGAACTCGTTCCGAGCAGGCCAGGGATGCAGCAGGTTTTTCCCTCGCTGAATCTGGTTTGGGTCAGTGGATTTGCATGTGGGACAACAACGAGGGTTACTCCGTGTAGAGAGGGGCATCGGACGATTTGGAATGCAACTACTTCAGTGGTTACAACGTACCTCGCACGAATGCCGCGTTTATGCACACTCCACGCAACACGACTAGGCGATGGTTGCCCCCCGTCCTCATTGACCAATTCAAGGTGCGGTGTGAAGCTAGGGGCATGGCAAGCATGATGGCGGGGCAGAGGCAGCGCGGGCATCGTGGTGAAGGGTCTCTGCGAATGAAAGTAGACCTGGGTAAGGGGAAGGGGGCCTGGGAGCTTCGGTTCACCGCCCGTCCCCCTGGGCAGCCCTCCAAGGTGGTGAGCCGGATGTTTACGGGAACCGAAGCACAGGCCCGGACTAGGCTCAGGGAACTGATTGCAGAGTTCAACCGGGTGGGCGTCACTGACGCCACGAGCAACTTCACAGAGTTCGTGAGGGCCTGGGAAGGGCAGCTCGCTGTCAGCGAGGGCGCCCGGCGGAGGTACAGCGGGGTCGTCAGACGGAATGTCATTCCTCGCTGGGAAGGCGTCAAACTTCGTAACGTGACCCTCCAGGCCGTGCGTGGGTGGTATGCGGACCTGGGCGAGACGTACAGCCGGGCCACAATTCGGCAGATTCACACCGCCATGAGGGGCGCCCTGAACCTCGCTGTACAGGACGGGCTAATTCCATACAACCCACTCCTGAACATGACAATCAACGCTACAAAGGCCGACAGGTCACGTAAGCCGCGCGAAGTGAAGGCGTTCTCCGAGGAACAGGCCAGCGCCTTCCTCAAAGCCTCTCTTGCTGACCGGGGTGGTGGTCCGCTGGCGTTCGCTCTCCTGACCGGCGCGCGCATCGGGGAGGTTCTGGCGCTGCGATGGGACAGCGTGGACCTCGACAAGGGGCTTGTCTCCATCAAAGCTACGCGCTCCGCCGGGGACTCGGGCGGGGTGTACGAGTCGGCACCGAAGAGCCGTTCGGGCGTACGAACCTTGCGGGTCTCGGGGGCTGCCCTTGACCTACTGCGCTCCCAGGCTCAGCGCGCCGAGGAGGAACACGCGGCCCGGTTGCCGGGATGGGTGGGCAAGCCGCAGTATGTCTTTTTCACCCTGAGAGGCACCCCGTACCGTCCTGACGCCGTCAAGAGGTACAGGGACCGAATCTGTGACGCGGCAAGCGTCCCGAGGCTGAACGTCCACGGGTTGCGTCACTCGGCGGCCAGCATCCTCTTGTCGCAGGGGCGAGACCTGGCCGCCGTGAGCAAGCACCTGGGTCACTCTCGAATCAGTGTCACGCTCGATACGTACCGACACGTTCTGCCTCACGAGCTGGAAGACCTGACCCTGAAATTGGATTAGGGGAACTTGTCGGGATTTGGGATGATGGGATGGACTTTTCCACGTACTGGCGCGAAAATTAGACCGGCCGCCCCGCCATCATGAAACTGGCCGTCATCCCGCCGTCGACCGGGAGAATCGCGCCGGTCAGGAAGCTGGCCTCGGGGCTGCCCAGGAAATACACCGCCTGCGCGACCTCACGCGGTTCCCCGAGGCGGCGCAGGGCGTGGAGGTCCTCGTAGTCGCGCCGGGTCTGCTGCGGGTCCTGGCTCTCGCGGATGGCCTGCAACACGGCCTCGGTGGCGATGGCCCCGGGGGCGACGGCATTCACGCGGATGCCGCGCGGCGCGAGGTCGAGGGCCGCCGCGCGGGTGAGGTTCACCAGCCCGCCCTTGCTGGCGTTATAGGCGGCGTTGCCCTGCTCGGCAAAAAGGCCCTGTACGCTGGCGACGTTCACGACCGCGCTGCCGGGCGGCATCAGCTCGACCAGGGCGCGCGTGAGCAGCAGCGGCGCGGTGAGGTTCACGGCCAGGGTGCGGCTCCAGCCACGTTCGCTGACCTCCAGGACGCTGCCGTGCGCCTCCTGATAGGCGGCATTGTTGACCAGGATACCCACGGTACCGAGGTCACGGGCCACCCGCAAAATGCGCTCGCGGCCCGCCGCCGTCCCCACGTCGGCTTTCACCCGTGCCTGGCCGCGCAGGGCGGGAGGCAGGTTGAGGTCCACCCCGAGCACCGTGTGGCCGCGCCCGGCGTACAGTTCCGCGATGGCGCGTCCGATCCCCCGCGCCGCACCCGTGACGACCACCGTTCCGTGCTGCCCCGGGGTGGCGGGAGGGTCCGGCGGGAGCCTGCTGACCTTGCCCTTGCGCGTCATGTCCGCAGTGTGCGTCCCGGCATGGCGGTGAAGCGAGCGGGTGAAGACCGGCTCAAGGTCGCCCGGCCAGCCTGGCGGACCGGGGCCAGTAGCCTGACTGGATGACCCCCAGCCTGGAAGCCGCCCTGAACCCCGACCGCCTGCGCGGCGTGCTGCTGGACGTGGACGGCACGCTGATCGACTCCAACGACGCCCACGCCCGCGCCTGGGTGGAGGCCCTGCGCGACGAGGGCTTCGAGAAGACCGTCGGGGAGGTGCGCCCCCTGATCGGGATGGGCGGCGACCAGATGATTCCCCGGCTGACCGGCAAAGGCAGCGAGAGCGAGGTGGGCCAGCGGCTCACGGACGGCTGGCTGAAGCACTTCAAGCCGCTGATTCCGGAGCTGCACGCCACGCGCGGCGCACGGGCGCTGGTGGAAGGCCTGCGGGCGCGCGGGCTGCGGGTGGTCCTGGCGACCAGCGGCGAGGCGGAGGTCGTGGACGCCCTGCTGAAACAGGCGGGCCTGGCCGACCTGAACCTCGACCGCGTGAGCAGCAGCGAGGTGGAGAGCAGCAAGCCCGCCCCCGATCTGATCCAGGTCGGGCTGAAGAAGCTCGGGGTGCCCGCCGAGGCGGCCCTGATGGTGGGCGACACCCCTTATGACGCCGAGGCCGCCGCTAAGGCCGACGTTCCCTGCATCCTGCTGCGCTGCGGCGGCGACACGGACCTGGAGAAACACGCGCCCGTGCTCGACGACCCGCAGGCATTGCTGGAAGCGCTGGAAAAGGCGACCGTCTAACCGTTCTCCCGCAGTTCACGCAGCAGCCAGAAGCCGAGCGCGTCGAGCAGGACCACCAGCGCCAGCGAGCCGAGGCCCGGCAGCCAATCGCCGTGGCCGAACTGGAGCAGGATCGAGGCTAGGCCCCCGAGATTCAGCAGGACCAGCAGTGTGACCAGCAGGCCGGGCAGCATTCAGGCCTCCTCTGCTGGTGGCGCGGCCTCGTGCAGCAGCGCCAGGAGTTCGGCGTGGAGGTGGCCGTTGGTGGCGATGAGCATCGCGCCGTAGGGGCCAGGCTGGCCCTGGGCATCGGTGACGGTGCCGCCCGCCTCCTGCACGATCAGGCTGCCCGCCGCGCTGTCCCAGGGCTTCAGGCCGATTTCCCAGTAGGCGTCCATTCGCCCGCAGGCCACGTTGCACAGGTCGAGCGCGGCGGCACCGGGACGGCGGACCGGCACGCCCAGCCGCAACAACCGCTCCACCAGCCGCAGATTGCGCCCGCCGCTGGCGTCGTAGGGAAAGCCGGTGGACACCAGGGCGGGCGTGGTCAGGGTCGGCGTGGCACTCACGCGGAGGGACTGCCCGTTCAGGAAGGCTCCGCCGCCGCGTGTGGCCGTGAACAGTTCCTGACGGTTGGGGTCGAAGACTGCCCCGACTACGCGCTCTCCCCCCACCTCCAGCGCGACCGAGGCGCAGAAGACCGGAAAGCCGTGGGCGTAGTTCACGGTACCGTCGAGCGGGTCCACGATCCAGCGAAACCAGGCGTCGGCGGCCCCACCCAGCCCCTCCTCCTCGCCCAGCACGGCGTGTTCCGGAAAGGTGTCGGCAATCACGCGGCGGATGGCGGCCTCGGCCAGCGCGTCCACCTCGGTCACGAGGTCGCTGAAGGTGGATTTGCTCCGCACCTGATGGGCCTTTCCCAGGTGGGCGAGGTGAATCGCTCCCGCCGTGCGGGCAGCCTCCACCGCCACCGTGAGCGCCTGCTGAAGGTCGGTCATGCGCGGAGTGTAGTGGAGTCGCGGCCCGGGAGGCACAATAGGTCCATGTTCCGGTCCGCCCTCGCCCCGCTGCTGCTGGCCCTGTCCCTCTGCTCGTGTGTTCCGGGCGGCGTCCGTCAGGTGCAGTTCCGGGAGGGGCCCCCCGGCAGCGAGCCGGCGGCGGCGAGACTGCTGACCGAACAACTCGTGCCGGCGGGCCGCCTCGTCAGCGTGCAGGAGGCGGTGGAACGCGCCCCGGTCGGCAGCCTGATCGTGGCGTGCGGGGCACGCTGGCAACTCACGCGGCCCTGGGGCCTGTGCACCCACGTCTCGCGCAAGCTCGCGCCGGACCTGCTGACCGAGGCCCCTGGCCCCACGGGGGGCGGCCTGCTGCGGGGCGGCGTCCAGACCATTCCCCTCGCCCGGCTGGAATCCCGCGACGTGGTCATCGTGCTGGACGTGGGCGTGCGCGAGGAGCAGCTTCCCACCCTGCGCGCGGAGGCCGAGCGGCTCCGGGGCACACCGTACCGGGTCGCTGGCCTGCTGGACGTGGACGGCGGGCTGGACTGTTCCACCTATCAGAACGCCCTGCAACGTGCGCTGGGCCTGCCGGACGTGGTGCCCTTCAATGGATTGTGGAATCTGTACCTGCCACAGGACGCCCTGAAAATGCCCGGCGCGCGGGTGCTGTGGGTGGGCGTCAGGGGCAGGGGTTAGAGAGCCTCTCGCCTCGCCCGCGCCTCCGCTGCTGCCCACTCGTCGCCTGCTTCCTCAAACAATGTCGCGGCCTGTTCGTATTCTGCCCGCGCGCCGTCCGGGTCGCCCGTCTGCGCGGCCATATCGCCCAGCGCCCGGTGAACGCAGCCCAGCGTCAGCGGGTCGTCGGCCTGCTGGGCGTCGGCCAGGGCAGCGGCCAGTGTGGCGCGGGCTTCCGCGACCTGACCCAGCGCGAGCCGGTTCACGCCCAGCTCGTAGCCGTTTACGGCTCGTTTGAAGGCGCGGTCGACCTCCGGGAGCCGCTCGATCAGCGCGCGTTCCTCGTCAAAGAGGCGTAGGGCAGCGGCGGGGTCCCCAGCCAGGCGCTCGACCATGCCGAGCTGGTGCAGCGGGACGTGTTCCCAGGGCTGGCCCGCGTGGGTATTGCGGAGCCTCCCGTAGACCTCCCGCGCCCCGCCAAACTGCCCCTCGTGCGCCAGGGCGTACCCCAGCGCCATCTGGCCGGGGTCCGAGGCGAGAAGGGCGGGGTCGGCCTCCAGCAGCGCCCGCGCCTCCGCGAACCGGGCCTCGTCGATGGCCTGCCATACGTCTCCGAGCATGGGAAACAGGATAAGCTGCCCGCCGTGATTGACCGTTACCTGACCCCCGAGATGAAGGTGCTGTGGAGCGAGGCCAGCAAGTACCGCGCCTGGCTGCGGGTGGAACTCGCCGCGATGGAGGCGCAGGCCCGGCATGGCGAGGTGCCCCGGGAGGCCTTCGACGTGTTGACCGAGCGGGCGAAGGCCGACCCGCTCGACGACGCCTTCGCGCAGAAGGTGGCCGAGATTGAAGCCGTCACCCGTCACGACATCGTGGCCTTTACCCGCGCCCTCACCGAGCGGTACGGCGAGGAGGCCCGCTTTATTCACCACGGGCTGACGAGTACGGATGTGGTGGACACCGCCCAGAACCTGCTGCTGGACGAGGCGCTGGGCCTCATCGAGGCGGACGTGCGGGCGCTGCGCGAGGTGTGCCGCACGCAGGCCGCCGCGCACAAGCACACGCCCACGGTGGGCCGCACCCACGGCATCCACGCCGAGCCGATGACCTTCGGCCTGAAGTTCCTGAACTGGATGGCGACGCTGGACCGCGACCTGGAAAGGCTCTCTGCCGCCCGCGCCCGTATCCGGGTGGTGATGCTGTCGGGGTCGGTCGGCACCTACGCGCACGTCTCGCCCCGCATCGAGGAGGAGGTGGCCGCCGCCTGGGGCTGGCAGGCCGCGCCCGTCACCAACCAGACGCTGGCCCGCGACCGTCACGCTGAGGTGCTGTCTGCGCTGGCGATTCTGGGCACCACGCTGGAAAAAATCGCGGTCGAGATTCGCCACCTCCAACGCAGCGAGGTGCGCGAGGCGATGGAGCCGTTCGGCAAGGGGCAGACCGGCAGCAGTTCGATGCCGCACAAGAAGAACCCCATCCTGACCGAGAACGTGACGGGCTTCGCGCGGCTGCTGCGCGGCTTTCTGGTAACAGGGCTGGAAAACGTGGCCCTGTGGCACGAGCGCGATATCAGCCACTCCAGCGCCGAGCGCGTGATTCTGCCCGACGCGACCGCCGCCGCGAGCTATGCCACCCGCCGCCTGACGGGTGTGCTGCGTGACCTGGTGGTGTTCCCCGAGCGGATGCTGCGCAACCTCAACGACCTGGGCGGCCTGGTCTTCAGCCAGCGCGTGCTGCACGCCCTGATCGACGAGAAGGGCCTGAGCCGCGAGGCCGCCTACGACCTGGTGCAGCGCAATGCCCTGCGAAGCTGGGAGACCGGCGAGGGCCTGCGCGACCTGCTGAAAGCCGACGCGGACAACCCGCTGAGCGACGCGGAACTGGACGCCGCCTTCGACCTCCAGTGGTACCTGCGGCACGTGGACGACATCTACGCCCGCTTCGGGCTGTAATACTGATTCCGATTGAAGGGTGTTGAAAACACCCGGAAATCCGACCAGACTCGTAGAGCTGCGCAGCAGAGGGAGAAGGAACAAGGGCGGATTTCGGGAGATGGATGAACAGGCGGTGCTCTCCCGACTGTTCAGGAATTGGACGGAATCCGTATAAGCAGGCCGGTCCCCTGCATGAGACGGAGCCGCCCACCTCTCAGACGGCTTCAGCTTCGTCACGCTACAGTTCAGACCACATCCTCAACCCCGCCTCAAGGAGTTCCCATGAAGAAGTTCCTGATTGCCGCCGCCCTGCTGACTCTGGGCAGCGCCAGCGCCCAGAAGACACAGATGGAGTTCTGGACGATTGCCCTCGCACCCCTGTTCAACGACGAGATGAACCGACTGGTGGCGCAGTTCGAGAAGGAAAACCCGAACGTGGACCTGAAGTGGGTGGACGTACCCGCCTCCGCCATCGAGCAGAAGCTGCTGGCTGCCATCGCCTCGGGCCGCCCGCCTGCCGCCGTCAACCTCGCCTCCGACATGGTCGTGAAGATGGTAGACCAGGGCGCGCTGGAACCCCTGACGCTGACCGACGCGCAGAAGAAGGTATATTTTGCCTCGCCGCTTAACACCTTCACCTTCGACGGCAAGGTGATGGGCCTGCCGTGGTACTGGGCACCCAAGGTCGTGGCCTACAACACCGAGATCTTCCGCAAGGCGGGCCTGGACCCCAACAACCCGCCGCGCACCCTCCAGACCATGATCGCGGCTGCCCGGCAGATCAAGGACAAGACCGGGCTGTACGGCTTCATGCCCAACATCAACAACCTGAACATGCTGGTGCTGTTTCAGGAAGCGGGCCTGCCCATCTTCGACAAGAAGGGCGGCAAGGCGGTGTTCAACAGCCCCGAACACGTCAAGCTGCTCCAGGGCTACGTGGACCTCTACAAGAAGGGCTACATCCCCGAAGACACCATGCGCCGGGGCTTTACCGCCGCGACCGAGCTGTACTCGGCGGGCAAGCTGGGCATGCTGATCACCGGGCCGCAGTTCATCCTGCGCGTGGCGAACGACAACAAGGCCATCTACGACGTGACGAAGGTCGCGCCGTACCCCATCAACCTCGCGGGGAACGTGATTCACACGCCGCTGATGGGCTTCACGGTGCCCAAAGGCGTCAAGGACAAGGCGCTGGCGCAGAAGCTCGCGCTGTTCCTGACGAACGACGTGAACCAGCTTCAGTTCTCGCGCGTCACCAAGACCACCTTCCCCAGCACGGTCAAGGCCAGCACCGACAAGTTCTTCAAGCAGGGCGGCGCGGGCGCCATCGACCAGGGCAAGCTGGTCAGCTCGACCGAGCTGAAAAAGGCCCGCGACCTCACGCTGGTCTACCCCGACGCGTCCAAGCTGAACAAGGTCTTCAAGGACAACATCGAGTCGGCGATGGCCGGGCAAAAAAGCGCCAAGCAGGCGCTGGACGACATCGTGAAGGCGTGGAACGCGAGCCTGTAAGCGAGTCGTGAGGAGCGGCACGCGGCCGGGGATGGACCGGCCCCGCGTGCCGCCTCGTCTTTTCTCCCTCTCCCCTTATGGGAGCGGGCCGGGGAGGGGGTGGCAGGTGCAGCCTGCCCGCCTTCCCCTGGAGGTCAACCCCATGCGCCTGACTGCTTCTCTTTGTCTATCCGCCCTCCTCCTCTCCCCCGCCCTCGCCGCGCCCCTCGCCGTTACCCCCGTCCCCGACGCCCACCTGAGCGCTCCCCGCGCCGACCTCGTGCCGCAGCCGCAGCGGGCGGAGTTTCCTGCCGGAACGCTGCCGCTGGCGGGCCTGGGCGTGAAGGTGGTCGGCAACGCTCCCGAGCTGGGCTGGGCCGCCCGTGACCTGCGCGAGACTTGGCAGACGCGGCTGGGGGCCAGCCTCCCCGACGGCGGCCGGACGCCCATCACCATCGGCACGCGGGCGGATGCGGCGCTGGCGGCAAAAGCGCGGGCGGCGGGCCTGTATACCGAAACGCCCGAGGGCTACGCGCTGTGGGTGGACGAGACGGGCGCGTATGTGTTGGGGGCCGACGCCCTGGGCGCGTACCACGGCGCACAGACGCTGCGGCAACTGCTCACGCCCCAGGGCCTGCGCTTTGCCCGTATTCAGGACGCGCCCAAGTTGGGGCAGCGGGTGGCGATGCTGTATCTGGACGGGAACAGCGGGGCCATCAACGACCGCCTGATTCCGCTGCTGGCCCAGCTCAAGTACAACGCGGTCCTGATCATGAGCGACTACGTGCAATGGGACGTGGCGAAGGCCGGCGGCTGGGCGCATCCCGGCGGCGCGACGAAGGCGGAGGCGGCACGGGTGGCGCGGCTCGCGCGGGAGCATGGGCTGGAGGTCATCCCCCTGATTGAGACGCTGGGCCACGTAGGCTGGATGTTCCAGGGCGGCAAGAACCTCGACCTGGTGCAGGACCCCGACTCGCAAAATCCCTTCGCCTACGACACGCTCAATCCGCAGACCTACGAGCGCGTCGTCTTCCCGGTGCTGCGCGAGGCTGTCGAGGTCTTCCAGCCAAAGGTCATTCATATCGGCCACGACGAGGTCCGCAACCGCGACCGCTTCCCGGCCCGCGCGAACGGCAAAGCGGCAGGCTTCGAGAACCTGTTCGTGGACGACACCGTGCGGCTGCACGACTTCCTCAAGGCGCAGAACGTGGGAACGATGATCTGGCACGACGCGGCCTTTTCCGACAGCGTGATCGGGAGCCTGCCCGCCAAATTGCCCAAGGATATTCAGGTCGCCTACTGGAACTACACGGCGGACACGAACACGGGCACGCTGGGCCGTATCAAGACGCTGGGGTTTCCGGTGCTGGGCGCGTCCTGGGCCGAGCCGGGCAACGCGGAAGGCCTGGCGAGGGCCGCCGCGCAGGCCGGGGCACTGGGCATGATCCAGACCCGCTGGTCGGGGTACTTCGGCAACCCGAGCATCTGGGACGGCATGGCCGAGCAGGGCGTGGCGCTGGTGCGGGCCGGGGCGAGCTTCTGGAATCCGGCGGGCCGGGCCGTGGCGAACGCGGATGCCCTCTACCGCGACCTGTACGCGCCGAACGCCTACGCGCAGGCGGCGGGCAGCCTCGTCAACCTCACGCCGCTGGTCACGCGCGCCCTCACCGACAACGATGAGAAGGGCTGGATCGGGAAGGGGCCGGACACCGACCTGCGGAACCTGGGTAGCGGCAACGTGCGGGTCGGGGACTACCGCTTCGACGTGCGCGGCGCGGTGATGCTGCGCGGCAACCGGGCGGCGGCCAAGGAACTGCCCGAGCGCGCCACGGTCGAGCTGGGGCGCAAGGCCGACGCCCTGGCCTTCCTGCACACGACCGGCTGGCCCGCGCCCACCAACCGCGAGGTGGTCGGGCGCTATGAAATCCGCTACGCCGACGGCACGGTGCTGAACCAGCCCCTCGAATACGGGCGGCACATCCGCGCCTGGACCGATACCCTGCCGAGCAGCATGATCGCCGCGCCCGGCTGGACGGGCAAGACGCGCGACGGGCTGGACGTGAACGTGCCCGTGCTGGAGTGGAAGAACCCCAAACCCGGCGTGGCGATTCAGAGTGTGACCCTGATCAGCGAGGGCAAGGGTGCAAACCCCACCCTGATCGGCCTGACCCTGATCGGAGGCGGCAAATAACGCGCCCGCTGCGCCTGATGGCGGACTACGGCTGCTTCCCGCTGTGGTCGCGCGGAGCGAACGTGGACCCGCTGACGCTGCTACTCCCGCCGGAGTTGACCGCGCGGCTGCTGGCCTGGGCCGACGCCCTCGACTCGACGCTGAACCCGGCGGACCCCGCCTCGCCGCTGCCCATGCGGGCCGCCTTCCTGCGGGACGCGGAAAGCGAGTGGGACAGCTTCGAGCGCGAGGGGCACACGGTCTGGCGAGCGCTGCGGGCGGCGCGGCCCGACCTGCACGTCACGTACCACAGCACGCTGCTAGAGCGCGCCGTGGACCCGGACACCGACGAACTCCTCGACCTGCTGAACGACGCGGGCGAGGTGATCGGCGTGGTGTGGCGCTCGGAGTCGGACGGGCTGCCGCACGTGCGCGGAGTGAATGCCTTCCTGCGCAACGCGGCGGGCGAGCTGTTCATTCCGCGCCGGGCCGCCCACAAGGCCCGCTGGCCGGGAGCGCTGGACTTCAGCGTGGGCGGGTACGTGGTGGCGGGTGAAACCTTCAACGCCGCCTTCGGGCGGGAGGCCCAGGAGGAACTGAATCTGGACGTGAGCGCGCTGGGCTGGCGCGTCACAGCGAACTTCAGTCCACTGGACACGGCCCTCAGCAGTTTCATGCGCGTCTATGAGGTGCCGTTCGAGGGCACGCCCGACCTCAACCTGCAGGATTTCAGCGGCGGCGAATGGCTCCCGCCGGGCGAGGTGCTGAGGCGGGCCGGGTCGGGCGAACCCGTCAAAGGCGATCTGATCGAGGTCATCCGGCAGGTGTACGGCAACCCGTGACGCCGCCTTCTTAACATTTGCAAACTTCCTTGCTCACTCACCTGCAATTTGTGATGTACTGGGCCGTATGACTGGGACCGAGCAACTTTCCGTCGCCATCGTGGGCGGCTCCGGCTATGCGGGGGGCGAGTTTCTGCGGCTGGCACTGGGGCATCCGCACCTGAACGTCACGCAGGTGACCAGCGAGCGCAGCGCCGGGCAGCCCGCCGCGCTGATTCATCCCAACCTGCGCGGGCGCACCAACCTCAAGTTCCGCAAGGCCGCCGAGCTGGAAGAAGCCGACATTCTGGTGCTGGCCCTGCCCCACGGGAGCGCCGCGAAGCGCCTCGCGGAGTTCGAGGGCAAGGCGCGCGTGATCGTGGACCTGTCCGCCGACTTCCGCCTGCGGGACCTGGACCTGTACCGGCAGTACTACGGCGAGGACCATCCGGCCCCCGAAAAACTGAACGAATGGGTCTACGGGAATCCCGAGCTGCACCGCGAGGAGCTGCGCGGGGCCACCCGCATCGCCTGCGCCGGCTGCTTTGCCACCAGCGTGATCCTGCCGCTGTATCCGCTGCTGAAGCTGGGCGTGCTGCTGCCC
Source organism: Deinococcus phoenicis (assembly GCF_000599865.1). GTDB lineage: Bacteria > Deinococcota > Deinococci > Deinococcales > Deinococcaceae > Deinococcus > Deinococcus phoenicis. Next base: position 14,575 of record NZ_JHAC01000006.1, read on the forward strand.
AAAGACATCATCGCCACCGGGCTGGTGGGGAGCAGCGCGGCGGGCGCGAGTCCCAGCGAGGCCAGCCATCACCCCGAGCGGGCAGGCAGCCTGCGGGTGTACAAGCCGGTCGGGCACCGCCACACCGCCGAGGCGATTCAGGAACTGCCGGGCCGCTTTCCGCTGCACCTCACCGCCATCAGCACGCTGCGCGTGCGGGGCATCCTCACCACGGTCCAGGCCTGGATTCCCGACGGCTACAGCGACCGCGACGTGTGGGCGGCCTACCGCGAGGTGTACGGCGCGGAACCCTTCATCCGCATCGTGAAGGTCGCGCGCGGCATCCACCGCTATCCCGACCCCATGCTGCTCGACGGCACCAACTACTGCGACCTGGGCTTCGAGATGGACGTGGACACGGGCCGGGTGGTCCTGATGAGCGCCATCGACAATCTGGTCAAGGGCACGGCGGGCCACGCCCTCCAGTGCCTGAACATCGCGCACGGCTGGCCGGAGACGGCGGGGCTGGAGTTTGCTGGGCTGCATCCGGCCTGAGCACCAGGGGCGCGGCGCAGGCGGAACCGGCTCAGCTCGCTGCGGGGTCCGCGATCTCGCGCGCGTAGACTTCCCGGACCGTCCGCACCATCGGGGCAGAGGTGGCCGTCCCACTCAGGTCGAGCAGGCTCATCACCTGCTGCGGGTCCAGGCCAGGATTGGCGCAGGCCCGCAGCAAGGCGTACTGCACGACGCTGCTGCCGGGCCGCAGCCCCCCGGCAGGCTCCCACAGGGCGCGCAGGCGAGGCAGCAGCGCCGTACCCAGCCGCTGCACCTCGGCCTCGTGGCGGGCCAGTTCCTTCTGGAGCAGCCCGACCGAATGCACGCCGACGTAGTGCAGCAGGCTGGCGAGGCGCTGGGGCCGCTCGGGATCCGGCCAGCCGGAGAGCAGCGGGACGTGCAGCGCCTCCGCCAGCCGGCTGTCCAGATCATGCACCGGGGACGTGCCGAGCAGGTACGTCATGCTCTGCGCGTCGATGAACACGGCCCCGGGGTCGTCCGCGATGCGTGCGGGCAGGGTGGCGGCGTAGTCGCGGGCCATCCGGTGCAGGACCATGAATTCCTCGTCGGCCATTTCCAGCAGGCCCGCCAGGCGGTAAAAGCGGCGGCGGACCTCGCGCGGCACGGCTTCCCGGTTCTTGTAGCCGAGGTCATGCTCGATCTCGGCCCAGGCGTGCTGGAGGATGCTGCGAATCTGCACCTCGTAGCGGATGCCGGGCAGCTCCGGCACCAGGTCCGGTTCGGCGCGCACCACGTAATGCACGCCCAGATAGCCGAAGCGGTCGGGGTCGTGCATGCGCGACTTGTCGATGCTGTTGTCCCAGTCCACCACGAAGTGGTCTTCGGTCAGCCGGGCGACCACGTTCACGTCACGCTCGAAGTAGGTGATGACCCGCACGCCCACCAGATCGGTCACGTCTTCCAGCGTGTGGTACCGGCCAGGCTTACGCCGCAGCTTGTCCGCCAGGCTGGAGGGGCGCTTGACCCGGCCCGTGACGTGGTGGATGTTGAGGCCCGCCCCCGCCAGCAGCCCCGTGGTATGCGCCACCACTGCGTCACGCAGCCGCTCATACTCCGGCAGCGCGTCCCGGTACGCCTGCACCAGCGCCTCACTTTCCATGTTGAAAGGCATGATAGGGGGTGACGCGGGGAGGTGCGGCGGCCCGCCGTTCAGGGAAGGTTTCGGATTGGCCCGCGCTGGTGCATCCTGTACCCATGAGCGCCGTTCCGGTCAACGAGGCCGCCCCCACCCCTGCTCCCGCCGTGACCTTTTCCGGCCCGCAGCGCGTTCCGTATCCGGGCGGCTGCGTGCTGGAACCCGGTCCCTACGCGCTGGACTACCTCCTGAAGTGGCGGACGGCCGTGACGGTCAGGGGCACCGTGCATCCGAATACGCCGGTCTTTGCGTTTCTGCGCGACCTGCTCAGTGATCCGGCGGCCTACGACCTGACGCCCGCCGACGCGCAGGCCGCCCGCGACCGCTTTCTGGAACTGGCCGGGCAGGCCCTCAGCGCCGAGGGCGGCGACCCGGCGTGGCTGGCGCGCGAGTTCAACCGCTAGCGGCCCCGGCCATGCCCGAACCGCTCGGAGGACGGCTGGAGGGGCTGCGGCCCGCGCTGCCGGGTGAGGCGCTCCACGCCCGCGTGGCCCGGACCCTGCGCGAGGCGATCCTGGAAGGCACCCTGACGGAGGGGGTCCGGCTGCCGGGACACCGGACGTTGGCCGCGCAGCTGGGGGTGTCGCGCAACACGCTGGTGGACGCGCTGGCGCAACTCGGGGCCGAAGGGTACGTGCAGGCCAGCCCGCGCAGCGGGACCCGGGTCGCCGTGCCCGGGTCGACGCGCACAGCGGCGCCCAGCAGCCCAGCCGCGCCCGACACCCCCCTGCCGCTGAGCGCCTGGGCCACGCGCGCCCTGGCGGGCCGTGTGCCCGACGCGGGCGGCGGGTACGCCGTGGATTTCCGGGTCGGGCAGCCGGTTCCCGACCTGTATCCGGCGGGGGCGTGGGCACAGGCCCTGGCCCGGCAGGCGCGGGAGGCGGGCCAGGCGCCCTCTCTCGCGGACGTGGACACCGAGCTGGGACCGCTGGAAACGCGCCGCGCCCTCGCCGCCTACCTGAACGCCGAACGGGGCGCGCGGGTCACGCCGGGGATGGTGATGCTGACGGGCGGCACCCAGGCGTCGCTGGACGCCCTGGCCCGCGTGTTTCTGGAAGAAGGGCGGGTGGCGGCCACCGAGGACCCCACCTACCCCGGCGCGCGGGCGGCGTTGGGGGCCACCGGCGCGAGCCTCTGCCCCGTGCCGGTGGACGCGGACGGCCTGAATCCGGCGGCCCTGCCGGGGCGGGCCACCCTGCTGTATCTCACGCCGGGCGCGCAGTACCCGACCACCGTGGCCCTGCCCGCCGCGCGCCAGGCGGAGGTGGTGGCGTGGGCACGCGGCGCGGGGGCCTTCATTCTGGAAGACGACTACGCCGCCGACCTGCATCACGGGGCGCGGCCCCCGGCGGCCCTCCAGGGCCTCGCCCCCGAGCGGGTGATCCTGCTGGGCACTTTCAGCAAGAGCCTCGCGCCGGTCACGCGCAGCGGCTATCTGGTCGCGCCCGAGCGGGTGATCCGCGTGCTGGCGGGCACCCGGCCCCTCACCGACCGCGCCCCGGCCACGCTGGACGCCCTGGCCCTGGCCGACGTGCTGGCCTCCGGCGCGTATGCCCGCCACCTGCGCCGCGCCCGCCAGGCGATCCGCCACCGCCACGAGGTCCTGCTCGCGGCTCTGGCCGCCAGTCTGCCGGGGTGGCGGGTCACGCCGGCCCGCGCGGGCCTGCACGTCCACGTCACCCTGCCCCCCGGCCTGTCCGAAGAGGCCGCTGTGACGCGTGCCGCACAGGCCGGGGTGGCCCTCACGCCCGCCGCACCGCTGGCCCGGCTGCCGCGCCCGCCCGCCGTGCTGCTCGCCTTCGCGCACCTGCCCCCCGAACGCCTGCGCGAAGGGGTGGGGCGGCTGGCCCGGGTTCTCCCTGCCTCCCCGCAGGCAGGTTGACCCTGTCCTACGTGAGCCGCGTTACACTACGGCGATGCGTTTCCTGATGCTTGCCCTGGTCGCCGCCGTGGCCCTGCTGTACTTCACGTTCGGTCTGCGGCTCGGGTACGTGACCCTGACGCCCACCCATATGCTGAACGCCCAGGGGCAGAACCGGTACACCTTCCAGCTGTACGAGGGCGGCAAGAGTGTGGGGGTCCAGGGCACCTGCGCCGTGACCAGTGGCCGCGCCACCCTGCGCCTGCTCGATCCGGGAGGCACGCAGGTGGCCGGGCAGAGCTGCCCGAAAGGCAAGTGGTCCCTCAAGCTCCTGGGCAGCGGCGAAACCGGGAGCTACCGCCTGATCGTGGACCTCGACCACTACACCGGCACGCTGGACCTCAAGGAAACGCGCGAGTAGGCCATCACTCCGCGCACGCCACCCACCAACACGGCAGCAGGGCCCCCCCGCCTGGAGGTGGCCCTATCTGGTTGCTGCTCTGGGTTCGCCTGCTTACGCCTGCTTGGCGGCGGCGGCCTTGTTCAGGGCCTTGGCCAGGCGGCTCTTCTTGCGGGCGGCGGTGTTCTTGTGCAGGGTACTGCCCTTGGCGGCCTTGTCGATCAGGCTCTCGGCCTTGCGGTGCAGTTCGGTCGCGTTCTCGGCGCCTTCCTGAACAGCAGCCACAGCCTTTTTGGTAAAGGTCTTGATGGTGCTCTTGCGGCTGCGGTTGATCAGGCGGCGCTTGAGGCTCTGACGGTGACGCTTCTGGGCAGACTTGTGACGAAGGGCCATAGGATTCTCTCTTTCTCCCGCGGGGTCGCGGGGCGGTTCCCGTCCCCTTCAGGCACAGCACTTTCAGGTGGGGGAACACGACGGCGCCGGGCCTCCGGCGCGCACGCTCGCCACGTTTCGCGGGAGCGCGGCCACCCACCACGGGGTGGGCAACCTGAAGAGTGTAGCGGGTGGAGGCGGCCCCGCGCAAGCGGCATACTGGGCGGGATGGACCCGGAGACGCAGACCCCGCCCGAGCAGAGCCGGGAGCAGCGGCAAAAAGCGCGCGACGACCTGCTTGCTTACGCCTTCCGCGCCCTCTCGGGCCGCGCGCTGACCGAGGCCGAATTGCGGACCCGTCTGAACCGCCGCACCGACGACGAGGCGCTGGCCGCCGAGGTGCTGGCCCGCGTGCAGGAACTGGGCTATCAGAACGACGAGGGCGTGGCCCGCGCGGAGGGCACCCGCCGGGGCGTGGGCGGCTTCCGGGTGCGCCAGACCCTCAAGCGCCGGGGCGTGCAGGCGGCGCTGATCGAGGAAACTCTGGCCGCCCGCGACCCCCAGGAGGAACACGCGGACGCGGCGGCCCTGCTGGAGCGCCGCTGGCCGAGCTTCGCCCGCAAGCGCGACCCCCGCGCGAGCGCCTACGCCTTTCTGGCCCGGCGCGGCTTTCCGGGGGCGGTGATCTGGGCGGCCATCCATGAAGTCGCCCGCGCGGAGGGCAGCGACCTGGCGGATGAGGCCGCGCTGGACGAGGTTGACAGCGGCCTGGAGTGATGGGCCGGGATGATGGGCGGGCGCGCTTGACACCCCCCAGGGGGCCGCGTAAACTACCCGACGCACTGGAAGCAGGCTTACCTGCCGCCTGGAGCCGTGGTTGGCGGGGCGTAGCGCAGCCTGGTAGCGCACGTCGTTCGGGACGACGGGGTCGGAGGTTCGAATCCTCTCGCCCCGACCACGCTGGAAGCCTCCCCTTTTTGCGGGAGGCTTTCTCTTTCTGTCTTGCCCTCCGCCCGCTGAGAGTTGTGATCCTATGCGCGTCTTCGCCATTGCCGACCTGCACCTCGCCACCGTGACGCCCAAGCCGATGACGGTGTTCGGGCCGAACTGGGCGGGGCACCCGGAAGCCATCTTCGAGCGCTGGCGCGAGGAGGTGCGCCCCGGCGACCTGGTGTTGCTGCCCGGCGACCTCTCCTGGGCGATGCGGCTGCCGGACGCGCTGACGGACCTCGCGCCCGTCGCGGCGCTGCCGGGGACGAAGGTGCTGTTGCGCGGTAACCACGACTACTGGTGGACGAGCGCCGGGAAGCTGCGTGCGGCCCTGCCGCCCGGGATGCTCGCCCTCCAGAACGACGCGGTGCGGGTGGGAAATGTGGTGGTGTGCGGTTCGCGCGGCTGGCTGACGCCGGGCCACGACCCCCTCAGCGCCGACGACGAGCGCCTGCTGAACCGCGAGGCCGAACGCCTGCGCCTGAGCGTGGGGGCCGCCGCGCGGCTCCGGCAGCCCGGCGACCACCTGATCCTGATGCTGCACT
>NZ_JHAC01000007.1 GCF_000599865.1 Deinococcus phoenicis
CTCTTTTCAGGCAAGGGAGAGAGAGCCGACACCCGGAGACACCGGACGGAACCCGAAGCCTAGGAGAACGAACATGCAGATCAACAGCACGATGGACCTGGTCGAACTGAACGCCCGCACGCAGAACGCCTTGACCGAGGCCCAGACCCGCACCCTGCGCGACCTGCTCGCCGACACCGACTACGAGAACACCGAGGACGTTCCCGAAGGCGAGTGGCTGAAGATGTTGGAAGAGGCCGACCGCAGCTAACCCCCACCGCGAAGGCCCCCGCGAGAGAGTGCGGGGGCCTTCCTTCATCCCCCTCGCGGGGGGGAAGCCCGGGCGGGAGAACGCCGCCAGAGGAGCCGAGTATATGCGGAAATCAGCCACAGGCCGCAGCACCTACGAAACGACCGGACTCGTCCTCATCACCCTCCTGCGTCAGCCGGACACGCACACGGTCCCCACGCTGGCGCAGAAGATCGGGGAGGGGGAAGGCCGGGTGCGGCTGGCGCTGAAGGGCCTGACCGCCTCCGGCTGGACCATCGAGCGGGCAGGGGGGCCGCGTGGCGTGCTGCGGGTGCGCTGGCCGGG
>NZ_JHAC01000008.1 GCF_000599865.1 Deinococcus phoenicis
CATCTCTTCACCTGTCATGCTGCCCGCCTCGCTTGAGGCTCAGAAAAGATACAGGCATTCCCTCCACCTGTCAACTCCCCCCCGGAAGGTCTTTCTTGAAATATGAAAAAGTGCGCTGGCGACGGCCTCCGGGAAGCCCTTTCCGCCGCCGCATCCCCGTTTGGGGGCTGCCTGCTTCCCAGGGCAACTGGCCGCGCCGCTGGGTGAGCGGGGTGGCTCACCTATACTCCTGAGCGGCAGACACCCGCGCCCCGCTCAACGGGAGACCCGCGGAAGGGAGACACGCCGTGCAGGAATTGCTCGAAAAACTGGCGTCGCTCCGGGAGTACCTTTGACATTCCCGGGAAGACGAGAAGACTGAACGAACTGGACCGGGAACTCAGCGACCCGGAGCTGTGGAACAACACGGGCCGCGCGCGGCAGGTCACGCAGGAGGCCGGGACGCTGCGCCGCATCGTGGACGGTTACCGGACGCTGCAATCGGACGCGGACGGCCTCGGGGAGATGCTGGAGATCGCCAGCCCCGAGGAACGCGAGATGCTCGCCGAGGAGCAGGCGTCCATCCAGACGCGGGTGGACGACCTGTACCGCGAGACGCTCTTCACCATGAAGCACGCCGACGCGCCCGCCATCGTGCGCGTCAAAAGCGGCGCGGGCGGCACCGAGTCGCAGGACTGGGCCGGGATGCTCACGCGGATGTTCATGCGCTGGGCCGAGCGGCGCGGGTACAGGGTGGACCTGCTCGACCAGCAGGACGGCGAACAGGCGGGGGTGCTCAGCGCCGAGTTCATCATCCGGGGTGAGAAGGCTTACGGGATGCTGGCCCCCGAACACGGCGTTCACCGGCTGGTGCGCGTGTCGCCCTTCGACTCCAACAACCGCCGCCACACCTCGTTCGCCTCGGTGGACGTGGTGCCGGAAGTGCCGGAGGAGGAAATCAACATCCATATTCCGGATTCCGACCTGCGCCGCGACGTGTTCCGCTCGCAGGGCGCGGGTGGGCAGGGCGTGAACACCACCGACTCGGCGGTGCGCCTGACCCACCTTCCCACCGGGATCGCGGTGGCCTCACAGGTGACGCGCTCGCAGATCAAGAACCACGAGATCGCGCTCCAGATCCTCAAGCAGCGCCTCTACGACATCGAGATGCGCAAGCGTGAGGAGGAAGAAGCCAAGGCGCGCGGCGAGCAGAAGAAGATCGAGTGGGGATCGCAGATCCGCTCCTACGTGCTGGACAAACAGTACGTCAAGGACCACCGCACGGGCCTGATGAAACACAACCCGGACGACGTGCTGGACGGCGACCTCGACGACCTGATGTGGGCGGGGCTGGAATGGATGGCCGGGAAACGCGCCGCCGAGGACGCGGGGGACGACGAGTAAGCCGGGCGGAGCACTGCACCCGGCGAGGGGAGAGACGAGAACTGCGTCTCTTCCCTTTTTGTCTGCCCCGCTGCATGACGGGTCAGCCCCGGGAGACAGGTTTGGGTGACAGAACGCCGCTAGACTTTGAAGGACGCGGGTTCTCCCTTCCCGGAAGGGCAGTCGGGGAACCGCCTCCCCCCTCCTTCCTGTTATGACCCCAGAACGCTCCATTCCCGGCTACAAGCTCCTGCATCTGCTGGGGCGCGGTCACACGGCCCTGGTTCACCTGGCGCAGGACCCGCAGGGCAGGCAGGTGGCCCTGAAAATTCCGCTGGAAGAAACGCTGCGGGTGCAGGAAGCCGCCGAGCGCTTCGGCAACGAGGTGCGGATGACCCTCCAGTTCCGGCATCCCCAGGTGGTGCAGGGCTATACCGGCACGGCGTATGGCCCGAAAGCGTTCGTGGCGCTGCGCCACTACCCGGAAGGCACCCTCTGCGACGTGCTGACGCAGCGGGCGGGCAAGAAACTGCCCCTGGAAGAAGCCCTGCGCGTGCTGGCCGACGTGGCCTCGGGCCTCACGTACCTGCACCGGCTGGGGGCCGTGCATCAGGACGTGAAGACGCAGAACGTCTATCTGGATGGAGGCCGGGCCGCGTTGGGCGACCTGGGGAGCGCCTACTTCACGGCGCAGGGGGGCCAGTCGAGCGGCAGTCCCTACTATATGGCCCCGGAGATCTATCACGGGGAAAGCAGCAGCAGTGCCAGCGACGTCTACAGCCTCGGGGTGCTGGCCTACGAATTGCTCAGCGGCCAGCGGCCCCACCAGGGCGACACCTACGAGGAACTGATGGTGGCGCACCTGAACCGCTTCGCGCCTCCGCTCTCGCACCTGAATCCGCAGGTCCCGCGTTCCGTGGCCCGGCTGGCAGAACTCGCGCTCGCCAAGCGGCCCCAGGACCGGCCCCCGGCAGAGATCCTGCGCCGCGCCCTCCTCGCGGCCCTGGGAGAGCCGGCCGAGGAAGAAGACGCGGAGGCGGAAGCCGCGCCCCCCATCGCCACCACGCCCACACCCCGGCAAATGGGCCGTCACGGCCCAGTGACGCCCCGTGTCCCGACCCAGCCCGTTGCTGCTGGAGAGGCCCCCGGGGCGGCCACGACGGAAGAACGGGGCAGCGCCCGCTGGAATCCCTTCAAGCGCCGGAAGTAAGCGCGAACAGCTGGTGCAGCTCGAAGCGGCCGGGTCGCGCCTCGAAGCCCAGACGGCGGTTTACGGCCAGCATCGGGGCATTGCGGCTGTGGTTGTTGGTCCGCATGGCGGTCAGTCCGGCTTCCCGCGCCCGGCGAATGGCGTGCAGCTTGAGCGGGAGCGCCAGACCCTGCCCGCGCGCCTGCGGATGCACGGCGGTCAGTTCGTTGTAGGCCATCAGCTGGTAGGCCACCAGCGCCGTCGTGCCGAGCCACCCGCCGTCTGGCCCGACCGCCAGAACCAGCCAGTCGGGACGCGGGTCGTGGTCGAGGTGCAGAATCTCCCGCACCTGCTTCGGGGGCCAGCGCGGATGCCCCGCGAGGTCGGGCGTTTCGGTCAGGCGGTCCGCGAAGAAGTTCAGGTACTGCTCCAGGGTGGCCGCGTCCGCGCCGCCCAGGTCCGTGAAAGTCACGCCCTGTGCCGCCGCACGCGCCAGCGCCTCCCGGTGCGGTGTTTCATCGAAGGTGGTCAGATCCAGCTCGGAGGCGAAGCGGTGGGCGTGCGGGCGCAAGCCCCGGCGCTCGGCCCAGGCCAGACTGTCCGGCTCTGTGTCGGCCACGTCGGCGGCCAGCCCCGCCGCGCCCGCCTCACGCGCGGCCTGCTCCACTTCCGCCCACAGTGCCCGGCCCAACCCCCTCCCCCGCGCTTCCGGGTGAACGAGGACGCTGGCATGCAGGAAGCCCGGCGGGTCGAAGGGAAAGAAGGAGAGGTGGGCCAGACCCTGCACCTCTCCCCCACGCTCGGCCACCCAGCGGCGGTTGAGCTGCTGCGGGTCGCGGCGGGCCTCCCCAGCCCGGAAAGCCTCGACCGTGACCGTGCGATCCAGAACGAGATTCGACAGGGCCACCCAGGCGGGGGCGTCGGCGTCCATGAAGGGGCAGGGCCTCAAGCCTGCGCCCCCAGCGCCTTCACCAGCTGCCGGATGCTGCCCAGGTGGTAGGCGACGTGCGCGACAGCCCCAGCCAGCCCGCCGGTCGCGTCCCCCGTCGCCGGAGCGACCGCCTGCGTGCGGGCAAACTTCACCAGCTCCTCGTACGTCTGCCGCACCCGCGCCCGCAGCGCCGCCCAGTCTTCCTCGCCTATCTGCGCGGGCTGGAAGCTCCCCTTCCAGTCGAACGGCCCCCGGTCGCCGTCCCGCTCCCAGCGCACGATGACTTCCAGGTGAAAGGCCGTGTGCCGGGCGTGTCCGGCCACCGTCGAGCCGTGAACGTCGCGGCTGGCCTGCGCCGCGCTCAGGCGCTCCAGCGTGGCGAGCAACCCGTGATTGCCGCTGCCGTCCGCCTGCGTGCCGTCCAGAAAGGCGGTGCCCTGGCCGGGCGTGCCGCCCTCCACGGCCTCTTTCAGGATGTCGAGGATGCCTTCCACCCAGTTCTGGGCTGTCTCATTCTGGGCTGTCTCGTCGCTCATGCCCCAGCGTACCGGGAACCGTGGGGGGCGGACATGGTCCGGGTGGCTCTGGCGCGGCGGGCCGCCGTCTGCTACAGTTGCCAGTTGCGCCGCCCGGCGAGGCCCGAGCCTTGCCCGTGTGGCCGGAAGCGAGGTGAATATGAACCAGTACGACCTGAACCTGATCCTGAACCCCAACCTCAGCGCCGAGCAGGTGCAAATCGAGAAGGACTACATCGAGACGACGCTGAAGAACGCGGGGGCCGAACTCGCCAACCTGGACGACCTGGGCAACCGCCGCATGGCCTACGCCATCGACAAGGACCGCGAGGGCTACTACCTGATGTACACCATCAAGGCCGGGGGCAACCCCGAGAAGGACATCGCGTCCACCCTGCGCCTGCGCGACAACGTGCGCCGCATCCTGGTGGTCAAGGACCGCCCCGAGTGGAAGACCAAGAAGGCCTGAGCGCCTTCGTCCGTTACGCGCTTGACGTAATTGGATAGGTTTGTTACTCTTGGGTTAACCCGCAAGGGCCGTCCGCCAGCAACGCACAAACTCCAGTACGAGTACAGCTTTGTACTCCGCCAGCCACAAAGGAGAACCCAGTTATGGCCCGAGGCATGAACCACGTTTACCTGATCGGCGCACTCGCCCGCGATCCTGAACTCCGTTACACACCCAGCGGTGTGGCCGTTTTCGAGGCCACCGTCGCCGGTGAAGACCACGTGATCGGCAACGACGGACGCGAACGCAAGTTGCCCTGGTACCACCGCGTCTCGATTCTGGGCAAACCCGCCGAATGGCAGGCCGAAAAGGGCCTGAAGGGCGGCGACCCCGTGATGGTCGAGGGCGGCCTGGAATACAGCCAGTGGGAAGCGCCCGAAGGTGGCAAACGCAGCATGGTGCGCGTGAAGGCCCAGCGAATCGAGCAGCTCGGCTACGTGCCGGAACTCGTGCAGGATGCCGGAGGCGGCGTCCGTATGGGCAGCGGCATGAACGAAGTCCTGGTGATCGGCAACGTGACCCGCGACCCCGAACTGCGCTACACCCCCGCCGGAGACGCCGTGCTCGGGATCGGCCTGGCCGTGAACGAGACCTGGAATGACCGTCAGGGGCAGAAGCAGGAAAAGACGCACTGGATCGACGTGACGCTGTGGCGCGACCTCGCCGAGAGCATGAAGGACCTGAAAAAGGGCGATCCCGTCCTGGTGCAGGGCCGACTGGTCAATGAGGCGTGGACCGACCGCGACGGCAACAAGCGCAACAGCACCAAAGTAGAGGCGACGCGAGTCGAAGCCCTTTCCCGAGGCGCGGCCACCGGCAGTGCCGCAGCCACCCCCGCCGGACCTCGCACGCAGACCGCGAGCAGCCCGGCGCGTCCCCAGCCCAGCAGCGCCCGCGCGCAGCCGAGCCGGGCGGCGACCACGGGGACCCGTTCGGGGGGCTTGGATATTGATCAAGGTCTCGACGATTTCCCGCCGGAAGAAGAAGACCTGCCGTTCTGACCCGTTTGGGCAGAGGGCAGGGATTGAGGAACTCCTATGACGCAGTCCAGCACCGAGCGTAAACCGCGCGGCAAGGGGCCGAAGCGCCCCCGCAAGCCGAAGGTTGACCCGTTCTCCATCGGGGAACTGGAAATCACCGATTACAAAGACGTGAAGATGCTTCGCCGGTTCGTCTCGGACACCGGCAAGATCCTCCCCCGCCGCCGCACCGGCCTCTCGGCCAAGAATCAGCGCCGCATCTCGCAGACGATCAAGATCGCCCGCCAGCTCGCGCTGCTGCCTTACACCGAGAAGCTGGTCCGCAAGTAAGGAGGCTTGAAGCATGCAAGTAATCCTTCTTGAACCCGGTCGCCTGGGCAAGACGGGCGACGTGGTGAACGTCAAGCCCGGCTACGCCCGCAACTGGCTGATTCCCCAGGGCGTCGCCACCCCCGCGACCACCAGCAACATGAAGACCCTCGAGGCCCAGATCCGCGCCCGTCAGAAGACCCAGGCGCAGGAGAAGGCCAAGGCCGAGGATCTCGCCAGCCGCCTGAACGGCGTCGCCGTGGAACTCAGCGTGCGGGCGGGCGAAGGCAAGATCTACGGTGCGGTCACCCACGCCGACGTGGCCGCCGCGCTCGACCGCCTCGGGTTCGACGTGGACCGCCGCCGCATCGAGATGCCGAAGACCGTCAAGGAAATCGGCGAGTACGACATCGCCTACCGCGCGCACCCGGAAGTCACCATTCCGATGAAGCTCGTGGTACACGCGCAGAAGTAACGCCCAGCGCGGCAGTGGAGGCCCCAGCTTTTGCCGGGGCCTCCACTCTTTCTCTGCGCTTTGAGCGATGCCTCATCTTGCCGGCCGTCTGCCGGACAGGGCCGCCCGGACCGGGTACGGTGAAGGCCGGAGGTTTCCCCATGCTCAAGCCCACGCTGACGCTGGCCGCCCTCGCCCTCTCGTCCCTGGCGCTGGGGCAGGCCGTCAAGGGAATGGACGTGACCGTGACCAGCGGCGGCAAGGCGTACAGGAGCTACCTCGCCGCACCTGCCAGCGCCACCCCCAAACCCGCCGTGATCCTGCTGCATTCCTTCCGGGGACTGGAACAGGGCTACCGCGATCTGGTGGACGAGCTGGCGGCGGCAGGCTTCGTGACGCTGGCACTGGGCTGGCAGACCTTCGAGCAGGAACCCAGCGACGGCACCGTGAAGACGCTGGTGGAAGACGGCCTGAAGTACCTGGGCACACGGCGCGACGTGAACATGAACGCGGTGGGCCTGACCGGCTTCTGCGCGGGCGGGCGCTACACGATGCTGCTGCTGCCGCAGATGAAACAGTTCAGGGCGGGCGTGGCCTGGTACGGCTTCCCCGATCAGGGCGGCACGGCGGCCAAACCGCAGGCTCCCAGCGCCTTGATCGGGCAACTGACGGCCCCGCTGCTGATCATTCACGGCACCAGGGACCAGGCCAGCCCCATCGCGGGGATCTACGCCTATGCCCAGAAGCTGGACGCCGCGAACAAGGTCTTCAAGCTCAGCGTGTACCAGGGCGAACCGCACGGCTTCCTGCTGGCCGACAGCCGGATCGCGGACACCTTCGCCAGCCGCGACGCCCGGCGCGACATGGTGAACTATTTCCGCGAGTCTCTGCGCTGAGGGCGTTCCCTGGCGCGTGACGCGCCCGCCCTGCCCGCCGGGTCTAAAGTAGGGGCACCAAATCCATAGTGCTGTCCCGGAGGTGCCCCCGATGAAGACGCCCCTCACGCCCCTGGACCTGGTCCGGCGTGGCCTCAAGACCTATCCGCAACGCATGGCCGTGACGCAACCCGGCGGCCCCAGCTTCAGCTACCAGGAGTGGGGCGGGCGTATTTATCGCCTGGCCCGCGCGGTGGCGGTGGCTGTTCCGCCCGGCTCGCGGGTGGCGGTCCTGTCGCCCAACACGCACGAGGGCCTCTTGACCTACGCGGCGGTGCCCTGGTCCGGCAATGTGCTGGTGCCGCTGAACACGCGCCTGGTGCCGGAGGAATACGCCTTTCAGCTGCGGCACGCGCAGGTCAGTCTGGTCCTGGCCGATACGACCCTCGCGCCGCGCGTGGAGGAGGTCTGCCGCGAGCTGGGCATCGGGCTGTGGGTGATGGGCGAGGGCAGCGACTTCGAGGAGCGGTTGAGCAGGCAGGACGCCTCTCCCCTGCCCCTCCCCGCGCTGGACGAGGACGACGTGATCACCATCAACTACACCTCGGGCACGACCAGCAGCCCCAAGGGCGTGATGCTGACGCACCGCAATACGCTGCTGAACGCCGTGGAGACGCTGTACAACCTGCAGTTCGATCAGGACAGCGTGTACCTGCACACCCTCCCCGACTTTCACGCGAACGGGTGGGGCGGGGTCTGGAGTCCCTTTGGGGTGGGGGCGACCCATGTGACGCTGCCCGCCGTACGGGGCGAGACGATCCATGACGCGGTTCATGCCTACGGCGTCACTCACCTGTCGGCCGCGCCGACCGTGCTGAGCATGATCACCGACCCCGCCAGCGCCCGGCGCACGCCCCGGACAGTTCGCGTGGCGACGGCGGGCAGCCCGCCCCACGCGCGCACCATCGCGGACATGGACGCCCTGGGCTTCGAGGTCCTTCAGGTGTACGGCCTGACCGAGACCAGCCCGCTGATCACGGTCGCGGAACTCTCGGAGGCCGAGCGCGCGCTCCCCACCGCCGAGCGGGCCGCGCTGACCGCCAAGCAGGGCTTCGAGATGTTGCTGGCCGGAGAGGTAGAGGTGATGTCGCCGGGCTTCACGCCCGTTCCCCAGGACGGCCAGACGCTGGGCGAGATCATGGTGCGCGGCAATCTGGTGATGCACGGCTATCTCGACAACCCGGAAGCGACCGCCAAAGCCTTCGAGGGCGGCTGGTTCCATACCGGCGACGTGGCGGTGGTTCACCCGAGTGGCCGCATCGAGATCCGCGACCGCAACAAGGACGTGATCATCTCGGGCGGCGAGAACATCAGCAGCGTGGAGGTGGAAGGCGTGCTGTACGCGCACCCCGCCGTCCGCGAGGCGGTGGTCGTCGCCCACCCCGACGAGAAGTGGGGCGAGGTGCCCTGCGCCTTTATCGCCCTGCACGCGGGGCAGCAGGCCAGCCCCGAAGACCTCACCGCCCACGTCCGCCAGCACCTCGCCGGATACAAGGCCCCCAAGCATTACGTGTTCCGCGACGACCTGCCCAAGACGGCCAGCGGCAAGTTCCAGAAGTTCCTGCTGAGAAATGAACTGTGGGAGGGCCGAGAGCGCGCGGTGAACTGAGGGCGGTCAGACCCAGACCCGGCCTGCCCGGATCACCGTACGTAGGCGGCGGAGAGCGGCGATGTCGCGGGTAGGGTCCCCTTCGACGATCAAGGCGTCGGCATAGGCGCCGGGGCGCAGGACACCGACCACCGGTTGTCCACGCCCGGCCAGCAGGCGGCCTGCCGTGCCCGTCGCAGCCCGCAGGGCCTCCAGCGGGGAGAGGTGCGACTGCTGGACAAGGTGCGCGAGTTCGGCGTGCAGGCCACCGCCGGGCAGATTATCCACGCTGGCGGGGGTGTCGGTCCCCGCGCCGACCTGTCCGCCCAGATCCAGCACGCGGCGGGTGAGGGCCGCAGCGAGGCGGGCATCCCAGTCGGGGGCGGCACGGTGCCCGCTCGTGGCCGCGTGGACTGCGTTCCATTGCTCGCGCAGACCGTCCACCGCTGCGCCTCCACGTCGGCCCTGCGGAAGCCCGCTCAAGTCGGCCCGGCGGTCGTGGCGCACGCCCTCGTAAACGCTGAGGGTCGGCACCAGAACTGTTCCCGCCTCCACCACGGCCTGCGCGAAAGCCGCCAGCGTCCCTTCGTCAGGAAACTGGGTGGTGGGGTCGAAGCCGAGCCGCCGAAAGGCGAGCGCAAAGCCACTGACGTGTTCCAGAGTCTGCACACCGAACTTCAGCGCCTCCAGAGCATCGACCTGCGCGCCGCTCAGCCCGCGTGTCAGACGCATCCCCAGGTCGGTCATCACGGGCAGGTCATGTTCCCGTGCCCGCCGCACCGCCGCAGCATAGGCGTCCTGCGGCAACTGCTCATAGAGCTTCACGGTGTTCACGCCCTCCACCGCGAGCGCGTCCACCGCGGCCCTTGCCTCACCCGGCGTGCGGACGATCCAGGCTCCCGCCGCACGGTCCCCCACCTCGCCCAGCACCCCCTCCCCGAAGTGCCGGAAGATGCTGTTCGGCCCGTCCAGAATGGTGCCCGCCCCGAACACGCGTGGCCCCTCGCCCGAAGCCGCCAGCGCCCGCAACCCGGTCAGCATGGCCAGGCTGCTTCCCGCATCGCGCACGGTGGTGACGCCTGCCTCGGGAAACCAGCGGGCGTAGTGGGGCCGGGCGTGGACATGCAGGTCCACCAGACCGGGAAGAATCGTGCCGTCTGGCCCGGTATCCAGCACCCCGATCCCCTCTGACAGGGGCAGGCGTTCGGCCACCTCCAGCACCTGCCCGCCCTGCATCAGCACGGTGGCGTGGGGCCAGAGGCGTTCGCCGTCGAAGAGGCGTCCGGTGAGCGCCAGCAGGGGAGCATCGGTCATGCCGCAGCGTGCCGCACTCTCTTCTCACACCGTAAGCTGGTGCTGTGAGTAGTGTCCTGCACCTCTCTGACCCCGCCGCCGTGAAGCTGCTGACGCACGGGCGAACGCGCCGGGTGCTGGGGGCTTTCTTGAAGGGCGAGAACACCGTGGCGGGCGCAGCACGCGAACTGGCCCTCGACCTCCGCGTGGTCCACCGGGACGTGCTGGCCCTGAACGCGGCGGGGCTACTGCGGGTCGTGCGCGAGCAGAAGCGCGCGGGCCGCCCGGTCCGGGTCTATGCGGCGGTCGCCCCGGCCTTTTTCGTGCCGTTTTCCGCGACGGGCGCGGCCGGGCTGGAGGAGCTGGGCAGCGACCGTGCCGAACGCTATGCCGCGCTGTTTCGCACGGCCTTCTTCCGGGAGTTCGAGCGGCTGCACCACGAACAGAGCGGCGGGCGGGGGGGGGGGGTGCGGCTGTACCTCGCGCCGGAGGGCCACGTGCAGGCCGACACAAGCTACGAGGGTGCGGAACTGGTGGACGCGGGCGTGCGTTATCAGGGACCGCTGGGTCTCGTGCTGAACGCCGACGCGACTGTGACGCTGACCGAAGCCGAGGCGCGGGAAGTGCAGGTGGAGCTGATCCGGCTGCTGATGCGGCTGCGCCCCCGCACACTGGCCCACGAGGCGGCGGGGGGTGGGCGGCCCTTTCTGCTGAGGCTGGGCCTGGTGCCGGTCACGCCGGAGGAACGGGCGACGCTGAGCTGAAGACGCCGGGCTGAAGTTGCCGGGGCCTCCTCCGTGCGGCCTACGGTTTGCGGGACGCTTGGCGCTAGACTGCTGCACGAGTGTCCGCACTCGTACCACAACACTTTTTCTGACACTTCTTTCGGGCGCGGCCGCGAGCGTCGCTCAGGTGCGCCCAACACGGACCGAAAGGAAGGGCCACCATGAATATGCTGTACTTCGTGCTGGCGCTCCTGGTGGGGTTGGCAGGCGGATTCTTCGCGGGGCAGGCGCGCGGTCAGCAGCAGCGGGCCGCCACCGACGACCAGCTCCAGCGGGAAGCCCGCGCCGAGGCGGAACGCATCCGGGCACAGGCCGACGCCGAGGCCCGGCAGCTGCGCGAGCAGGCCGACCAGCGCCTGCAGGACGCGGCCCGCCGCCTTCAGGAAGCCGACGACCGGGAACGCCAGAGCCAGCTCCAGCTGGAAGCGGGACGCGAGCAACTGCAAACGCAGCGCGCCCAGGCCGAGGCCGAGCGCGCGCGCGCTTTGCAGGACGCCACGCGCGAACGCGAGACGCTGAGCGCCGACCGCCAGGAAACCCGCCGCGAGCGCGACGAACTCAAGCGCGAGATCGAGCGCCTCAACCGCCGGGCCGAACAGCTCGACGCGCGGGGCGACAAGCTCGACGCGCTGGAAGAGCGCCTGGAAGGGCAATTGCGCGCGCTGGCCGAGCAGGAGGCCGACCTGACCGAACGCGCCCGCCAGGCCGACCTGAAGCTGTACGAGGTCGCGGGCCTGACCCCGGAAGCGGCCCGCGCGCAGATTCTCGGTCAGCTCGACGCCGAGCTGGAGGAAGAAAAGGCCATCCGCGTCCGGGCGATGACCGAGCGCGCCACCTCGGAGGCCAGGCGCACGGCGCGGAACGTGATCGCCCAGGCCATTCAGCGCAGCGCCAGCGAGACGAGCGCTTCCATGAGCGTGTCGGTGGTGCCCATCCCCAACGACGCGATGAAGGGCCGCCTGATCGGGCGCGAGGGCCGCAACATCCGCGCCTTCGAGGCCCTGACCGGCGTGGACCTGATCATCGACGACACGCCCGAGGCAGTGATCCTGTCGAGCTTCAACCCGGTGCGGCGCGAGGTGGCGCGGCACGTCCTTGACGCGCTGGTGGCCGACGGGCGCATCCACCCCACCCGCATCGAGGAAATGGTCCACAAGGCCCAGGACGAGATGAAGACCTTCATCCACACCCAGGGCGAGGAAGCCGCCATCGAGGCGGGGGTGGTGGGCCTGAAGCCGGGGCTGGTCCAGCTGCTGGGCCGGATGTACTTCCGCACCAGCTACGGCCAGAACGTGCTGAAGCATTCGGTGCAGGTCGCGCACCTGACCGGCATCATGGCGGGCGAACTGGGCCTGGACGCTCCGCTGGCCCGCCGCGCGGGGCTGATGCACGACGTGGGCAAGAGCATCGACCGCGAGATCGAGGGCACCCACGTCGAGATCGGGATCAACCTCGCCCGGCGGTTTGGCGAGCCGCCGGAAGTGATCGACGCGATCGCCCACCACCACGACCCGGAGAACGGCGAGACGCTGTACTCGGTGCTGGTCGCCGCCGCCGACGCCATCAGCGCCGCCCGGCCCGGTGCCCGCCGCGAGGAACTCGAAGCCTACGTGCGCCGTCTGGAGCAGCTGGAGCAGATCGCGGTGGCCTTTCCGGGCGTGCAGCAGGCCTACGCCATCCAGGCGGGCCGCGAGGTGCGCGTGATCGTGCAGCCCGAAAAGGTCACAGATGCCCAGGCCACCCTGCTCGCCCGCGAGATCGCCGGACGGGTCGAGCAGGACATGGAATACCCCGGCCAGGTGCAGGTCACGGTCGTGCGCGAGAGCCGCGCCGTCGAGGTCGCCCGGTAAGGGACAGGGGCAAAGAGGGGGGCGGTCACGCGCGCGAAGCGGACCGCCCCTCTTCCTTTTGACCGCTTCAGTGCCGCCCCTCAGTACCGGGGCAGGCCCGCCAGTCCCCCGAACTCCTGCACCAGCCGGTTCGCCTGATCGCCGTGCAGCCGCTTGACCTCCAGCCCGTAGAGGTCGGTCAGGTCGGGCAACACCTCCTCCAGCGTCACGTATTCCATCAGGCTGCCGTCCAGCGGGCTTTCGGGCACGTCCTTCTTCCCCGTGAAGTACGGTACCTCGCGGTTGTGGCTACGGTACAGGTGAAACTGCGCGCCGTCCTCGGGAATGACCAGCTGATAGATGCGCCCCTCCTGCACCATCTCCAGCACACGCTCCAGCTCCATCACGCCGTGTTCCTGGATCTCCCGCAGCACCCCCTCCTCGGCCTGCTGGCGGTGCGCTTCCAGAATGGGCTGAATCTTCTCCAGGATCTCCGCCGGGTTCACCCAGCCGGTCCCGCCAGTCACGTTCGTCTCGCCGATCACCTCGAAGGGAGCCTTGTCGGGAAGCTCGGCCCGGAAGGCCGCGAGGCGCTCGCCCGGCCCCACCAGGATCAGGTCGCGGATGTGGCCCAGGCGCAGGATGTCCCCGAGTTCCTTGGCCATCCCGTTGTAAAAGCGCTGCTGCTCGGCGTCCTCGCGGTTCTGAAAGAGGTCGGCGCTGCTGTCGCTGCGGGGGCCACTGCCCTGCGCCGACCCGCCCGCGCCCGGCGTGCCCGGCACGTGGCGGGTGCCCTGCGCCATGGCGTCCCAGCTCTTGCCGTTGTCGATCCGCACATTTTCCTCGCGCGTGATCTCGTTCAGCTCGCCCTGTTGCAGCAAAAAGAGCCGCGCCCACTCGCGGTCCACGGCCAGCACGGCGGCGCTGGGCAGCAGGTCCAGCAGCCCCGTCAGCATGGACTTCAGGGGACGGCCATAGTGAAAGCGTTCGGGCAGGTCGGCCTGAATGTCGTGGCGCTCGAACACGTCCTCCCCGATGATATACAGGGCACTCTTGCCCGAACTCATCTGCGCCCCGTGCAGATCGGTCAGGACCTGATTCATGACAGTGGGGGGCACACCTGCCTCCTGCATCCTGACCTTGGCGCGGGTCTGGAGGGCCGTGCCCTCGTTGTCGGGCAGGGCGGGATTGACGGCGACGACGGCCATCAACAGCATGGCATTGTCCGGGAAGCTCTGAATCCGCTGGAGGTCAGCTCTGGAAATCATGGTTTCTCCCTTCCGGGTCCATTGTCGGAAAGACAGCCCGCCGGAAGTGACCCATTTCGCTGAAGCACGGTTTACCGTTGTCCTGTCCCGCCGGCTGAAGGGCGAGGCCTGTTCCCTCCTTGCCCCTGCCCGGTGGGGAAAGCACACGCATGAACATTCAAGTGCATAATTTGACTTCCCCTGCATTCCACGCTATCTTGTTTTTATCACCGCCCAAGAGGCGGCTTTTTTATTGCCCCTCCTCCGGGTGTAGCCTGCGGGTATGGCCGCCTTCAAATCTCCGCCGCCACCCTCTCCGCTCAAATCCGCCGCCTGGCTGGTCGAGCATCTGAGCGATCCGCAGGTGCGGGTGCTGGACTGCCGCTACGCCCTGACCGATCCGCTGGTGGGGCGCATCGCCTATCTGGAGGGGCATGTGCCGGGCGCGATCTATGCCGATCTGGAAACTGACCTGAGTGGTCCGGTGCAGCCCGGCGGCGTGGGGGGCCGGCATCCTTTGCCGGACCCGGCAAGGCTGGCCGGGTGGCTGGGGAGCGTGGGCATCGGGGGGGACAGCGTGGTGGTGACCTACGACGATCCCAGCACCGGCCAGGGCTTCTATGCCGCGCGGGCCTGGTGGCTGCTGCGTTGGCTGGGGCTGGGGCAGGTCTATGTGCTGGACGGCGGCTGGCCTGCCTTCCTGGCGGCAGGAGGACAGGCCAGCACCGCCGAGCCGGACTTTCCGCCCACGACCTTCACGCCGGACGTGCGCGGGGACCTGGTGGCGACAGCCGAGGACGTGCTGGGCCGGGACGCAGGCACGCTCCTGATCGACTCGCGCGCTCCTGCCCGCTACCGGGGCGACGTGGAACCGCTCGACCGCAAGGCCGGGCACATCCCCGGGGCCGTGAACCGCGAGTGGGCCGGGGCGCTGGGCGAGCGGGGCCACTGGCAGGGCGGCGAGGCGCAGGCCGCACGCCTGGGCGCGGGAGACGCCCCCACCATCACCTACTGCGGCAGCGGCGTGAGCGCGGCACCCAACCTGCTGGCGCGCGAACTCGCCGGGGTGCCCCTCGGCCCGCAGAACCGCCTGTACGCCGGGTCATGGAGCGACTGGGTCAGTGACGACGCCCGGGCGGTGGCGACGGGCGAGGAAGGGTAAGGCTTCCGGCCTTTTCAGCGCGTGCCGCCGTAGTTGCCCGAGCAGGCCGCGCCGCGTTCGGGGGCGGTCGGCCCCTGCTCATACTGGTCCAGGAAGGCCTTCAGGCGCTCGTCGGTGGGGCTGTCCACCGTCAGCTGCGCGTTCCAGGCGCTGATCACGACCGGCGCGGGCAGGCCGTCGTAGGGACTCAGGAGCGTGTAGGGCCGTCCGTCCACCAGCTTCTTGAGCGCGGCCACCCCCTCCGCGCCCAGGCCGGGGCGGTAGGTGATCCAGACGGCGCCGTGTTCGAGGCTATGCACGGCGTATTCGTTGTAGAGCGGCTGATCGTACACGCCGCAGTTCTGCCAGTTGGGGTTGTGCGGGCCGCCCGCCGGGGGCGTCTCGGCGTAGACGAGCGCGCCGCTGCGGTGGTCGCCGCCCGCATAGTCGAAGGTCTTCACCCCCTCGATGCCGGACTTGCCACAGGCGGCCAGGGAGAGGGGCAACAGGGCGAGCAGCAGGATGCGGTTCATCGCTTCCCAGGGTAGCGGCAGAACGTGAACCGGATGCCCCCGCCCGGCGTCCGGCGTGGGAGGCTGAGGCATGACCCCTTCTCCCGCGCCCCGCCTGGCCGCCCTGAATCAGCCGATCATCTTCGTGGACACCGAGACGGGCGGACGCGACCCCGCGCGGCACCCGCTGCTGACGGTCGGGCTGGTCACGCTCACGCCGGAAGGCGAGATCACGCGGCCCCTGCACCTGCGCGTGCGCCACGAGCATTACGACGTGGAGGCCGAAGCGATGGCGGTGAACGGCATCGACCTGGCAGCGCACCACGCCGGGGCGCAGCCCCCGGAGGAGGTCGCCGACGCGGTGCGCGCCTACGTGCGCGAGGTCGGGCGGGTGATGCTGGGCGGGCACAACCTGCACTTTGACCTGGGCTTTCTGCGGCCCCTGCTGCCGGACCTGAACCGCGTGTTCCGGCGCGGGCGGGTGGACACCAAGCTCAGCGCGCAGTTCCTGATTCACGCAGGGGTGCTGCCGCGCAAGGTGGGCACGCCGCTCGACCAGCTTGCCAAGCACTTCGGGCTGGACTATCAGGCCCATGACGCGCTGGAGGATGCGGCGGTGACGGCGCGGGTGTATGCGGAGCTGCTGCGGCTGGCAGCCCGCTGAGGGGGAGAGGCGCGGCCTACTCGCCGCCTTCGCCGGCGCGCGCGTCTCCCCGGCTCTCGGGGATGCCGGGCGGGCGTCCGCCGGGAAAGGTGGTGGTCAGCAGGTCCACCGGCTGATGGTCGGGCATGACGGTTCCGGTCAGACCATGCCCGGCCAGGACGGGCAGGAAGGCGTCCATCACGCCCACCTCGCCGTGGACCAGCCACACGCGGGGAGAGCCGGTGGACGCCAGGAAGGCCAGCAGATCGTCCTGATCGGCGTGGGCGGAAAAGCCGCCGATGGTGTGGACCTGGGCGCGCACCACGACCTCGTCGCCCATGATGCGGACGTGGTCGGCCCCCGCCACGATGCGGCCCCCCAGGCTGCCGGGCGACTGGTAGCTGACGATCACCAGGCTGGTGCCCGGCTTCCAGAGGTTGTGCTTGAGGTGGTGCTGGATGCGGCCGCCGGTCATCATGCCGTTCCCGGCCAGGATGATGGCGGGGCCGTCGTAGCGGTTGATGCGCTGCGACTCGGCGCTGGTCGGCACGACGTGCAGCGTGCTGGGCCGGAAGGGGTCCTCACCGTTCCGGAGGGCTTCGCGCACGGGCGGGATCAGTTCGTCGCCGTACTCGAAGTATTCGTGGGTGGCGCGCGCCGCCATCGGGGAATCCAGAAAGACCGGGATGCGCGGCACGTCGCCCGCCTCCATCAGCCCCCGCAGCGTGTAGAGGATCATCTGCGCGCGCTCGATGGCGAAGGTGGGAATCAGGATCTTGCCGCCCGCGCGGATGCTCTGGTGCAGCGCATCCGCGAACTCGGCCAGCGTCGCGGGCAGGGACCGGTGCGTGCGGTCGGCGTAGGTCGTCTCGATCACCACGGCGTCGGCGGGGGGCGGCGGCGTGAAGTCGAGTTGCAAGCCGCTCTCGCGGTTGCCCAGGTCGCCGGACAGGATCAGGCGCTCACCGTCCGCCTCGATCAGGAGGTAGGCGCTGCCCAGGATGTGCCCGGCCCGCCCCGGCGTGACCCGCAAGGGGCCGATGTGCGCCGGCTCGCCAAAGCGCAGGGCGGGGCGCAGCAGGGCGAGGGTGCGGTGAACGTCCTCCTCGTCGTAAAGCGGCTCGGGCACCTCCGACTCGCGGCCCAGCCGGCGCGCCCGGCGCAGGTCCTGGCGGAAGCCCTCCACCTGGAGGCGGGCGGAATCGAGCAGCACCGTCTCGGCCAGTGCGGCGGTCGGCGCGGTGCAGAACACCGGTCCCCGGTAGCCGCGCCGGACCAGCAGCGGCAGCCTGCCGACGTGGTCGAGGTGCGCGTGGGTCAGGATCACCGCCGCGAGGTCGTGCGGGTCGAAGGGAAAGGCCTCGCGGTTGCGGGCTTCGAGTTCGTCACCCCCCTGAAACATCCCGCAGTCGATCAGCACCTGGCCGCCCCGGGTGGTGAGCAGGTGCGCGCTTCCCGTGACGGTCAGCGCCGCCCCCAGACTCTGAAGGTGCATGGGGGCAGTGTGACCGAAGTGGCCCGGGCGGGGCTTTACCCGCCCTTCAGAAAGTGGGCGGATGGGGCAGGGCGGGTGTACGTTCGGCGCATGACAGACCCTCTGATTTTCAAGGCCGGGACGGGTGCGGACCCGGCGGAAGACGCGGTGCAGACAGAGCCGGAACAGGCCGGGGCAGAGCAGACGGGGCCGGGCGGCTCCTCCTCTTCCTCCTCCTTCCGCCGCATCGCGGTGGGCATCGACTTCTCGCCCGCCTCCGACTACGCCCTGGAGCTGGTGCGGACCCGCTTTCCGGGCGCGCAACTCCGCCTGCTGCACGTGACCGACGCCCGCGTGACGGCTACGCCCGACCTGATGGGCGGCCTGACCCCGGCCAGCCTCGACCCCACCCTGCTGCATACGCTGGAGGATGCCGACGCGGATCGCCTCGCCCGGCTGGTGCAGGGTGATGAGGAAACCGAGCTGCTGGTGGGCGACCCCGTGACCGGCATTCTGGAAGCCGCCGCACGCTGGGGCGCCGAGCTGATCGTGGTGGGCACCCACTCGAAGGGCGCCATCGAGCATTTCTTCGTGGGCAGCAGCGCCGAGAAGCTGGTGGCGCGCAGCCCGGTCCCGGTCCTGACGGTGCGCCTGCCCCGGGAGCCGTCTCCCCGGCGATGAGAGGCGGCGCATGAAGGTCGGCGTGGTCGGGACTGGGCTGGTCGGGGCCACCGCCGCCTATGCGCTGACCCTGCGCGGCTCGTGCAGCGATCTGGTACTGGTGGACAAGGACCCCCAGCGCGCCCAGGCCGAGGCGCAGGACATCGCCCACGCCGCTCCGGTCAGTTCCGGGACGCGCGTGGGCAGCGGTGGGGACGCGGCGCTGGCAGACTGCCGGGTGGTCGTGGTGGCGGCCGGGGCCAACCAGCAACCGGGCGAAAGCCGCCTGGACCTGCTGGACAAGAACGCCGCCATCTTCCGGGAGGTGATTCCCCGGGTGGCCGAACAGGCCCCGCAGGCCGTGCTGTTGATCGCCACCAACCCGGTTGACGTTCTGACCGACCTGGCCACCCGGCTGGCCCCGGATCACGCGGTGCTAGGGTCGGGCACGGTGCTGGACAGCGCCCGCTTCCGCCACCTGATCGCCGAACGGGCGGGGGTGGACGCCACCCACGTCCACGGCTACGTGCTGGGCGAACACGGCGACAGCGAGGTGCTGGCCTGGAGCACCGCCACCGTCGCCGGGCTGCCCGTGGCCGACTTCATGCGGGCCAGGAAGCTCGACTGGTCGGAGGCCGTGCGCGCCGGGATCGACGCCGGAACGCGGGACGCGGCGGCGGCCATCATCCAGGGCAAACGCGCCACCTACTACGGCATCGGCGCGGCCCTGGCCCGCATCACCGAGGCGATTCTGGGGGACCGCCGCGCCGTCCTGACCGTGAGTGCGCCCACGCCCCACTACGGCGTCAGCCTGAGCCTGCCCCGCATTGTCGGCGCGCGGGGCGTGGAAGATACCCTTCTTCCCACACTGACGGCGGAAGAACAGGCCGCCCTGAACGCGAGCGCTGAGGTCCTGCGCGAGACGGGCCGGCAGCTGGCCTGACCCGGGAAGGCCACAAAAACCCCCGCCTCAGGGCTGGGCGGGGGGAGAGGCTGGGGCGGGCGTGCCGGGACTGCCGGACCCGGGACTTTCCTCCCCGTCCTGAAACTCGCCGGTGATCGTGCCGCCGGGCGCCGCGTGGACGACCACCTCGTCGCGGTCCAGATAGTAGAGCAGTTCCTGGGCGCTCAGGACATTGCTGCCCTGCACGCTCTGGGCGGGCTGCTCGGGAGTGCCGAGCAGGCGGGCCAGATTCGCCTGGTCGTCGTACTCGACGCGGGCCGCCTTGCTGACGCGTCCCCCCTTGCTGTTCAGCACCACGTTGCCCACCAGCACCGTCTGCTCCTTGTCGACGTTCACCTCGATGTGTTCGCTGGTGCCGGTCAGGGGGCCGTCCTCGGAGGGCCGGGTAAAGCTGATGGGGCCGTCGATGCGGGCAATGCCGTCCGTCTCGTCGTAGACGAGCTGCTGGCCCTTCAGTTCGGTGCGGCCCTGGGTGACCAGCACCGTGTCCGGGGTGGGCTTGGGCAGGGCCTCGACGGCGCAGCGGCTCAGGCGGTCGGTCTGGCCCTCCGGCACGGCGTCCAGAAAACGGGCCGACCCCGCGCTGGCCTCCACGCGGCCGTCACCGCCTTCCCCATCTTTGCCCTGCCGCTGGGTCACCAGGGCCAGGGGCACACGAATCACGTTCTTGTCGATGGTGATCCGCACGCCGCCCGGTCCCGTCTCGCTGAAGACGGCCAGGCTGGGGGCGTCCTCCGGCTCGCCTTCCTGCGGGCCGCAGATGGTGAAGATACCTGTCTCGTCGCTGGTCCCGGTGCGGACGATGTGGATCCGCCGTTCCTGTCCGTCGTCCCCCTTGCGGACCAGCTCCAGACTGGCATTCTCGGCCTCGCTGGCTGGCGCGGCGGGTGCCGCCGGCCCGGTGGTGGGTGCGGGCGCCTGCTGCGCCAGGACCCACACGGGCAGGGCGGCCCCCAGCGTGAGGGTCAGGGTGAGGGCCAGGAGCCGCCGCATCGGTGCAGTCTACCCGGCGGGCTTACTTCTCACCGCGCAGCTTGAACTGCTCGGCGGGAATCTTGTAAGCGCTGTTCAGGGCGCGCACGCGGGCCAGGTCGGTGCGCTGCTCCAGTGCGCCGCTGGCGGGCGCTTTCACGGTCACCTTGGTCTTGCTGTCCACGCTGACCGCGTTGCCGACCACGTAGGCCACGTTCTTCTTGTCGTCGTAGTACACGGCGTCCCCGGTGGTGGTCAGCGTGCCCTGCACCAGCCGCACGCCGCCGCGCACATACAGCGTCTTCTCGGCGGTGCGCGCCCGCACCTCCTGTCCGGTGATGGTCAGTTCCTTCTGGCTGCCCTTCGCGGCGCGGGTCAGGCTGGGGCTGCCGGTGAGCTGCGCGAGTTCCTGGTCCTCGTCGAAGATCAGCCGCTCGGCCTTGCCGCTCTGGCTGCCGTTGGTCAGGCGCACGTTGCCGCTGCTGGTGGACAGGTTGTTGTCCACGTCCAGGCTCATCTGGCCCGCGCTGATGCTGACGGTATCGCCGTTGCTCCTGTCCTCGGGGACAAAGGTCGCGCTGGGGTTGACGCTCAGGACACCCTGTCCGGTCGCCTCGCTGTAGGCGAGTTGCCCCCCCTTGGCGGTCAGGCGGCCACGGGTCACGACCACATTGTCCGAGAACTGGGCGGTGCGCTTGCCCTGCGCCCTGGGATCGCTCAGCGGCGTGCCGGCGGGCGCGGCCAGCGTCGCCCTGGCCGCCTGGATCCTGAGCGTGCTAACGGACGCCTTGACGGGATTCCCGCTGAAGGTGTAAGGCCCGTTGCGGATATCGCCGCGCGGGGCACCCTCGATGTTGATCAGTCGGCTGGTGGCCGCGCCCTGCGCGAGCACGGTGGTGGCGGCCAGGGCCGCGACCAGGGCCAGGCGGGTGCGGGGGGAGGTCAAGCGGGCAGAAACAGGTCGGTTCATGTCAGGTCTCCTCGCGGAGCAACGTCGGCCAGCGGCACACGTCGTCCGTTCTTGCACGTCTCGGTGGGGTCCAGCGGCGCGCTGATGCGGCTGTCCTCGCCGGAATCGTCGATCTGAAACTGGAAGGACATCCGCAGCCGGGTGATCTCGCCGGTCAGGAAGGGGGAGTCCAGCACCGCGCGGGGTGCGCTGAAGCCGTAGCCCTGCTCGACCCGCACGGGCTGCCCCGGCGTGCCCCTGAGGTCGATGTCGGCACACTGCTGCACCAGGGTGATCCGGGCCTGACGGGTCAGCATGTTGTCCTGCGAGTCGATCGTGAGGTCCGGGGCCTTCAGCGTGGCGTCCAGCACGGCGCGGCCCGTCGGCTGACCGTTCGCGCCGCGTTCCCTGACCCAGCGCCCGCCGTCCGAGAGGCCCGCGAGGTGGGTTTCGCCCTTCAGGGGATCGCTGGTCACTTCCGAGGCCCGGAAGCGCCACACCGCGTCCGCATCCCGCGCCGGATACAGGGTGAGGGCCACGCCCTGAAGCGCCGCGCCCGTCTGCGCGGTGTCCGCCCGGCCCGCAGGCAGAAACGCGAACACCAGCGCAAAGAGGCCCAGCAAGGCGAGCGCGTACACCCCGGCTTTCAACACGCGCGCACTCTAGCGCCCACCCCTCATGAGAGTGATGGGCGGGGGCTGACGGGGCGTGAGGAGGGGCGGGGGCTTCCCACGTCCAACACCCAGCGAACCCCTTACCCTCTTTCCCATGATCGACACCCACTGCCACCTCGACTACCTCGACGACCCGGCCTCGGCGCGGGGGGAACTCGGTCTGAGCGGCATGGTCTGCATCGGGGCGAGTGCCGAACATGCTCGCAACGCGGTAGCGCTGGCCGAGCAGTTCGGGGACGTGTGGGCGACGGCCGGCCTGCATCCCACCGACACCGCAGAAGACAGCGCGGACGTGCGGGCGGAGATCGAGACCCTGGCCCGGCACCCGCGCGTGGTCGGCATCGGCGAGAGCGGGCTGGACGACTACTGGGACGACACGCAGAGGGCGGCGCAGGTGTCGGCCTTCGAGTGGCAACTCGGCCTCGCGCAGCGGACCGGCAAACCGCTGGTGATTCACGTGCGCGACAAGGCCGGGCAGGACTCGGCCCACCGGGGCGTGATGGACGTGCTTTCCGGCTGGCCGGACGTTCCGGTGATCCTGCACTGCTTCAGCGGGCACCCGGACCTGTTGCGCTTCGGGGTGGAACGCGGCGCATTCTTCGGTTTCGCGGGGAACACGACCTACAAGAATGCGCGCGAGATTCAGGAGGCGGCCCGTCAGGTGCCGCTGGACCGCCTGCTGGTCGAGACGGACGCGCCGTTTCTGGCTCCGGTGCCCAGGCGCGGCAAGCCCAACCGCCCCGGCTACATGCGGCACACGCTGGACTTTATCGCCGGGCTGCGCGGGATGGAAGCCGCCGAACTGGAGCGCCTCACGGACGCGAACACCCGCCGGGTGTACCGGCTGCCGGACGCGTAGACTCCAGGCAAAGCCGCAGCAGACCCAGGGCAACAGGCTGAAAGCTGACGGCTGACTGCGCCCGGAGGTTTTCCCCATGATCGACGAATTCGCCGTATTCGACCTGCTGACCCCCGACGAGAGACTGATCCGAGGGAGCGTCCGCGCCTTTTGCGACGCGGCGTTGCTGCCGCAGATTGCCGACTGGTGGGACAGCGGCAGTTTCCCGGTGCGGGACGTGATGCGCCAGTTCGGCCAGATGGGCCTGCTGGGGCCGACCACGCCCGAGGCGTACGGCGGGGCGGGGACGTCCTACAGTGCCTACGGCGCGATGATGTACGAACTGGAACGGGTGGACAGCGGGTTACGCAGCGCGGCCAGCGTCCAGGGCAGCCTGGTGATGTTCCCGATCCTCACCTACGGCAGCGAGGAACAGAAGCGGAAGTACCTCCCCGGCCTGGCTTCCGGCGAACTGATCGGCTGCTTCGGCCTGACCGAACCCGACGGCGGCTCCGACCCCGGCGCGATGCGGACCCGCGCCCGCAGGGACGGCAACGAGTACGTGCTCAGCGGCAACAAGATGTGGATCACCAACAGCCCGGTGGCCGACATCGCGGTGGTGTGGGCGAAGGACGATGAGGGCGTGGTTCGCGGCTTTCTGGTGCCCACCGATACGCCCGGCTTCAGCGCCCCCGCCATCCACCGCAAGATGAGCCTTCGGGCGTCCATCACCGGCGAAATCGTGCTGGAGGACTGCCGCATTCCGGCCGAAAACATGCTCCCCGGTTCCGGCGGGTTGAAGTCCCCGCTCTCCTGCCTGACCTCGGCGCGCTTCGGGATCGCGTGGGGGGCGGTGGGGGCGCTGGAAGCGGTGCTGCAAACGGCGCTGGACTACACCGGCAGCCGGACGACCTTCGGCAAACCCATCGCCGCGCGGCAACTGGTGCAGGACAAGCTGGTGCGCATGGCGACCGACCACAGCACCGGGCTGCTGCTGGCGTGGCGGCTGGGGCAGCTCAAGGACGCGGGCCGGATGAACTATGCCCAGGTCAGCTATGCCAAGCGCAACAATGTCCGGGTGGCGCTGCAAGGCGCGCGGCTGGCCCGCGAGCTGCTGGGCGGCAACGGCATCACGACCGAATATCCGGTGATCCGGCACATGCTGAACCTGGAAACCGTGGACACCTACGAGGGCACCCACGACATCCATACCCTGATCGTGGGGCGGCACCTCACCGGTCAGGGCGCGCTGGAGTAGCGGGGTCGGCAGTGGGTTCAGCGGGGCAGAGGCCGTGAGACGCCCGCCCTCACCACCATCCCCGCCGCTTGAAGGAGTAGGCCAGCAGCCCGCCGATCAGCAGGAAGCTGGCCCAGGCCAGCGCGTAACCGTAAGGCCACGACAGCTCGGGGATGACCTTGAAATTCATGCCCCACACGCCGGCCAAAAAGGTCAGCGGCAGAAAGATCACGCTGACGGCGGTCAGGGTCCGCATCACCTCGTTCATGCGCTGGCTTTGCAGGTTGAGGTGCAGGTCGAGCAGGCTGGTCAGGAAATCGCGCAGGCCGTCCAGGCGGCTGCTGACCCGGGCGAAGGAGTCCTGAACGTCGCGGTAGCGGACCAGATCGGCGGGCGCGCCCTCGGCGTGCCGGGCCAGCAGGGCGACGGCCTCGCGCGCATCGGTGCCGAGGCGGCGGGCCTGCGCCAGCACGTGCTTGAGGGCGAACACGTCCCCGACCGGGTTGCTGCGCCCGTCCAGAAAGACGCGCTCCTCAAGTTCGTCCACCCGCGCTTCCAGGGCGTCGGCCAGGACGAAAAAGGTGTCGGCGGTCCCGTCGAGCAGTTCATACACGATCTCGGGCGCGGTGTTCACGCTCTCGCGGCCCACCAGCGCCCAGACGGTGTCCAGCGCCCGCGTGCCCGCGCTGCTGACCGTCAGCACGGCGTCCGGGTACAAAAAGATGCTGAGGCGCTCGGTGAACTCGTCGGCCGTCCCGGGCCGCGCAAAGGACCGGACGGTGACGAAGCCGTGTTCCGGGTAGGCTTCCGCGCGGCTCCAGTGGCCACGTTCCAGCGCGTCCTCCAGGGCGAGGCGGTTGAGCGCAAAGGCGGCCTGGAGCCGGGCGAGGTCCTCGGGCGTGACCGCCTGCGCGTCCACCCACACGTGCTGGGCCTGGCCGGTCCAGTCGAGGGCCGTGCCCGCCAGGGTCTGGGCGCGAATCATGAAGGTCATGGTACGTGGTGAGTGGGGAGGGGTGCGTGGGACAGGACCGGGGACCCTTCGGCGGCAAACGCGCCGCGCCTCCCCGCTCCCCTATCCTGTCCCACGTGAGTGCGTGGCTGTGGGTGATGGCGGGCGGCGCGGTCGGCGCGGCGGCGCGCTACGGCGTGCAGGTGGCCTTGCTGCCCCTGGCGGCGCGAACCGGCTTTCCCTGGAGCGTGCTGGGCATCAACGTGCTGGGATCGTTCCTGCTGGGCCTGACGCTGACGCTGGTGGGGCGCGGGCTGTGGCCGGAAGCCGCGCGGCTGGCGTTCGGGACCGGGCTGCTGGGGGCCTTTACCACCTTCAGCACCTTCAGCGTGGACCTCGACGGGCTGCTCGCGCGCCCGGCGGCGGGGACGGCCCTGCTGTACGCGCTGCTGAGCGTGGGGCTGGGCCTGCTGGCGGCGGTGGCCGGGCGGCTGCTGGGAGACCGGCTGTGACCGGCCGCCGGCACAAGAAGGCGGAAGCCACGCGGCCCCCCGAGCAGTTCCTCGACCTCGCGGACGTGCTGCTGTATGTGGGGCAGGTGATCGCGCGGGGGGTGCCGGGAGCCGTGTGGGTACGCGCCGAGATCGCCAGTCTGACCGACCGCCGCCACCTCTACCTCGATCTCGTTCAGGTCGGAGCAGAAGGCGAGGTCGCCAAGTGCCGCGCGACCGTCTGGGCACGCGAACGTTTTGCGCTGGAAGGCAAGTTCCGCCGCGCGACGGGCGGCACCCTCACGGCGGGCCTGAAGGTGCTGCTGTTCTGCACGGCGGAGTTTCATCCGCAGTACGGCTTCTCGCTGAACGTGCTGGACGTGGCCCCCGAGTTCACCCTGGGTGACGCGGCGCTGCGGCTGGACGCCCTGCGGGAGACGCTGGTGCGGGAAGGCGTGTACGGCCTCAACCGCGCGCTTCCCGCGCCGCAGGACTTCGCGCGGGTGGCCGTCATCAGCCCCCGCGAGGCGGCGGGCCTGGGCGACTTCCGCCGCGAGACGGACGCGCTGGAGGCCGCCGGTGCCGTGCAGTTCCTGTATCTGGAAGCCACCTTCCAGGGCCGGGAGGCGGCGGGAAGTCTGACGCGGGCGGTGGCGCAGGCGCGGGAGGCGCACGCGCGGGAACCTCTGGACGCGCTGGTGGTGATCCGGGGCGGCGGGGCCGTGACCGACCTGGCGTGGCTCAACGATCTGGAGGTGGCCCGCGCCCTCGCCACGTTCCCGGTGCCCGTCATCACCGGCCTGGGACATGCCCGCGACGACACCCTTCCCGACGAGGTGGCCTGCCTGCGCACCGACACGCCCAGCAAGGCCGCCGCACTGCTGGTCCGCACGGTGGCCGCCGCCGCCGCCCAGGCCCAGGAGGACGCCCGGACCATCCGCGCCCACGCCCGCGAGGTGCTGGTCAACGCCGACGCCGGGGCCAGATGGGCACTGGACCGCCTGCTGGGCACGGCCCGCCGCCAGGCCGACGCCGCCCACGTCGGGGCGGACGCGCTGATGCGCCAGGCGCTGGGCCTCACACCGCAGCGCACGCTGGCACGCGGCTACGCGCTGGTGCGGGACGCGAACGGCACGCCCGTCACCCGCGCCGCCCAGATCCGGGCCGGAGAAGCCCTCACGCTGGAATTCGGGGACGGAGAGGCCCGGGTCCGCGCAGGGGGAGCCTGACCCCGCCCTCAGGCGAGCCGGGGCCAGGCCGCGAGGGGTCAGGCCGGAGGGCGCTGCCGGAGCACCACCCGCTGGGGGTGACCGCGTAGATTTTGTCACAGCCCAGGAATTTCAGCCGTGTGGGGCGCGCCTGCGGGGCCTGAGGTGCTCCGGAGTCTGCTATTTTTGAGCGAGCAATTCATTTTGCCTGTCCGCGTTCCCGTGACCGTGCGGGGCGCTCTCAATGGAGGTCCCCCCGCATGAAATCAATGCGTTACATCATTACCCGTCCCTGCCTGCAAGAAGGCAGCCTGCGCCTCGTGAAGTACCTGGAAAGTACCTTCCCCGAAAGCGGTCCCGCGCAGTTCGTGGACGACCGCGGCCGGGAGTACGCGGTGCAGGTGGACCGCGCGGCGGGGCGCGTATGGGGCCTGCGTGCCCTCTACCACGACGGTAATCTCGGCGTGAACGACGTGCTGATGATCACCACCCTGGCGCCCGGGCGCTATCAGGTGGAAACCATCGTGAAGCCCTACGCCACGCCCCTCCCCCCCTCGCGCCTGGACCAGGACAGGACTCCGGAAGCGCGGCGGGTGGTCGTGACGGCCACGCCGCATGTGCGTGAAGTGCGCCTGGAGCAGCCCCTTCCCGGGGGACCGCGCGGGGCGGACCCGGCCCCTGGCACGGTGCACGCGGCCGCTGCGTCCGCTCCGGAAACCCGCACGCCACTGGTGCCGGTGCAGGAAACACGCGCGGCCCAGGCTCCGGGGACCCCGGCTCCAGCCGCTCAGGCCGCCGACCGCAGCGAGGGCCGGCCCCTGCCCCGCTCGGCGGCTCCCCTGCCGTCCCGCCTGGAAGACCAGCTGGCCGAACTCGCCGGACTGACCGGCTACCGCCTGACCTTTCCGTCCCCCGACATCGCGCGGCTGTCCGCCGAGCTGGGCAAGCACGGGTATACGGTGCAACTTGCCCTCACGGCGGCCGCCGTGCGGTCCCCCGCCTGGCAGGAGGGGGCCGACTACGCGGCCCTGCTGACCACCGAGGCCGAGCGTCCCCAGGGGCAGCCCCGCCTGACGCGCGAGGCGCTGGCCGCCCTGATCGAACATGCCCGCCTCGCGCCGCTGTCGCCGATCGACCTGCGCGGCTACTGGCAGGCCGGAAACCTCGATCTGGAATCCGCCGCCAGCATCTCGGAACTGGTGGGCGCGCACCTCGCGCAACGGGGGGCATTCTCCTTCGTGCTGCTCACGCTGGCGGCGCAGCCTGCCCACAGCCTCGTCAGTGTCCCGCGCCTCGCCGAGCGGCTGGGCAGCGGCGTGAATCTGGCCGAGCTGCACAGCATTCTGGACACCCTGACCCGTACGCCCTTCCTGGCGCTGACCCCGCTGCCGGGTGGACAGTACCTGCTGCGCGGCGATGTCCGCGATCTGCTCACCGATCTCGCCGAGTACGCCGACGGGGTGCGCCGCCGTGTGCGCCAGCCTCTCGCGGCAGGCCGGGCGGCGCCCACCCTCGCCTGAGGGCTGGACGGCTTACCCGTCAGGGCTGGTGGGGGCCAGCTGCTACCTACAAGAGACGCAGAAGAACAGACGCAGGAGAACGCCGCCCCGGAAGGCGGCCTCTTCTGCGTGGGAGTTATTAGCAAAGGGACGGCAACGGGTCACATTCCCTTGTCGTCCCTTCCCGTCGTGCCGAAGGTTGTGCCCGTGGCGGTGCCGTCATCGGTCTGCCCGGGTGTATCGGGAATCCCCCGGTCCTCGCGGTCGGACGGTCGGCGGGGACTGTCGGTGACGATGGGCGTGTTCGTCCGGCCACTCCCGGACTCGCCTGTCCACTCGGCGCGGTCTGACATGCCGTTGCCGGCGTCGGGTGGCAGGCCCCCCTGTTCCGTGTGATCGGTCGGGGAAGTCTGGGAACGGGAATCGTCGGGAGTCATGGTGCCTCCTGGGGACAGGAGAGAGAAGACCCGCGCCGAACACAGGGGCCAGCCCCATGTCCAGCGCGTCATGATGCGTCCAGGCCTTGACGCAGCTGTGTTCCTACAGCTTTCCGCAGCCGAGGCCTGACCTTCAGCGCTTGCTCTGGTCGGTGCTGCCAGAGGTGCTGCCACCCGTCCCCGTGCTGCCGGTGCCGCCACTGGAGGAGGTCGCGTCACTGGACGTTCCGCCGGTGCCGCCGCCCATGCCCGTGCTGCTGCCCATCCCGCTCTGGCTGCCTTGCTGCTGCACGCGGAGTTGATTGTGGACGTCTTTCACACCGCGCAGGTGCTCCACACATTCCTCGGCCCGGCGCTTCTGCTGACGGTCGGACACGGTGCCGGTCAGGGTGACTTCGCCGTTCTGCACCTGCACCTCGATATTGCTGGCATCGACGGCGTGTTCATCTTCCAGGGCGTCGTTGACCTGTTCCTTGATCCGGTCGTCGCTGCGCTGGTAACCCTTGGGGCCTTTGCCCTGATGGCTCTGCATGCCGCCGTATTGCCCCTGGCCCTGCCCGTAGCTCTGACCCTGGCCATAGTTGGAGCCGCCGCCCATGCCTGAGCCGTAGCCCTGGCTGCTGGACTGGCCTCCGTATTGACCCCCGTACTGGCCGCCCTGCATCCCGCCGGACATGCCGCCCATCCCCGCGCCGTAGCCCTGCCCGGAACCGCCCTGCCCACCGGACATACCCCGGCCCTGGCTGCCGTAGCCCTGGTCGCCGGACATTCGGCCGCGCCCCTCGGAACCGTAGCCCATGCCGCCGCCATAGCCCTGCTGGCCCCGGCCCTGGCCCCAGCGGTCGTCGTCGGAGTTGCTGTAGCCCTGGCCACCCCAGCCCCAGTCCCGGCCATAGGAGCCGCCGCGCCCCGGATTCATGGAACCCATGCCACGGTCGCGGTTGGAGCCGCCCTGGCCCATGCTGCCCTGCCCGTAACCGCCGCCATACCCCTGGCCCATGCCGGAGCGGTCGCCATAGCGGTCGTCCCCCATGTTGCCGGAGGAACCGCGGCCCATCCCGTACCCCTGGCCCATCCCCGAACGGTCACGGTACCGGTCGTCGCTGTACCGGTCATCGTTGTAGCGGTCGTCGTCGCGGCCCCGGAACATGTCGCCCACGCGGTCCATCATTCCGCCGAGGCCTCCACGGCGGTCGTCGCGGTTCATGTCACGGTCGTCATAACGGTCGTCACGGTCACGGGTCATGTGCTCCTCCAAATGGATGTGGAACGCCGTCGCCCGGAACTTCCGGGCGTCACAGTCCTCCACTGGTGTTGCCTCCCTAGTCATAGCCGTCTAGACACCTGACGGGGATGACATTGCCTTTAAGGCCCCGCTTCCGACTGCTCATGAAGGTTTGCTGGCCCCGGCGGGGAGGAGGGGGCTGGCAAGTTCTGGAAAGGCCGGGGGCAGCAGGGCGTGCCGATGAGAAAAGGCCTTGCCGCGAGGGACCGGGTGGGGGCAGGTGTGACCTGGGCGGGGACAGGGCAGGGCGGCCTGGACCGCAGTCCGCCGGCGGGGGAAGGGTATGCTGGGGGGCGTTATGACGCAGTCGCAGACCATCATGTCCGGCGGGAACGCGGCCTTTATCGAGGGGCTGTACGAGGCGTACCTGGCCGACCCTGGAAGCGTGGACGCCGAGTGGCGGGCGTACTTCGACGAGTTGCGCGGCGGCGCGCGCGAGACGGCGCATTCGGCGGTGCAGCAGGCCTTCTATGACCTGGGCACCGGGCGCCGGGGCGGTGTGGCCGTCTCCGCGCCCCAGGGTGTGAGCGGTGCCCAGCAGGCGGCGGGTGCGCTGATCACCGCCTACCGCGTGTACGGGCACATCAGCGCCCGCACCAATCCCCTGAAGATGCGCGGCCTGCCGGTCGTGCCGGAACTCACGCCCGAGTTCTATGGCCTCTCGGAGGCGGACCTGAACGAGCCGGTGCAGGACGCCTCCTTCAGCGGGCCGCTGCGGGACGTGATCGCGCAGCTTCAGGAAACGTACTGCGGCTCCATCGGGTTCGAGTTCAACTACCTGCCCGCGCCCGAGCGCAGGTGGTTCCAGGAGCGCATCGAGCCGACGCGCGGCCGCGGCCCGTACCGCCCCGAGGAACGCCGCCGCCTGATGCAGAAGCTCAACGCCGCCGAGGGCCTGGAACGCTACCTGCACATCAAGTACGTGGGCCAGAAGCGGTTCTCGCTGGAGGGTAGCGAGAGCTTTATTCCGCTGCTCGACCGCATCATCCAGCAGGCCGGGAAATACGGCGTGAAGGAAACGGTCATCGGGATGGCGCACCGGGGCCGCCTGAACGTGCTGGTCAACATCTTCGGCAAGAAGCCTTCCGACCTCTTCGCGGAGTTCGAGGGCAAGAAGAAGCTCAGCGACGATCCCGATATCGCGGGCGACGTGAAGTACCACATGGGCTACTCCAGCGACGTGCGGACGCCCGGCGGGCCGATGCATCTGGCACTGGCCTTCAACCCCAGCCACCTGGAGATCGTGTCGCCCGTCGTCCACGGGAGCGTGCGCGCCCGCCAGGACCGCCGGGGGGACACCGAGCGCAAGCAGGTGCTCCCGATCACGGTTCACGGGGACGCCGCCGTCAGCGGGCAGGGCGTGGTGATGGAGACGCTGAACCTCTCGCGCCTGCGCGGCTTCACGACCGGCGGAGCGGTCCGCATCGTGATCAACAACCAGATCGGCTTCACGATCAGCGACCCGCGCGACACCCGCTCCAGCCGCTACTGCACCGACGTGGCCAAGATCGCCAACGCGCCCGTGCTGCACGTGAACGGCGACGATCCGGAAGCGGTGGCCTACGCGGGTGACCTGGCGCTGGAGTACCGGCAGACCTTCGGCAAGGACGTGTTCATCGACCTGATCTCGTTCCGCCGCCACGGCCACAACGAGGCCGACGACCCCACCATGACGCAGCCGATCATGTACCGCGAGATCAAGGGGCACCCCGGCACCCGGGCGCTGTACGCGCAGGCGCTGGAACAGGCGGGCGTGCTGGGGGCAGGCGAGGGCGACCAGCTCGTCGAACGCTACCGCGACCGGCTCGACGCCGGGGACGCCGTGGTCGAGGAGATCGAGAACCTGGAGCAGAGCAAGCTGGCCGCCGACTGGAGCGAGTACGTCCACACCCACTGGACCGAGGACACGCCCACCGCCGTGCCGCAGGCCGAACTCACCGAACTGGGCCTGAAGCTCAGCCAGGTGCCGGAGGGCTTCCAGCCGCACCGGGGGGTGAAGCGGGTGCTGGACGCCCGCCGCGCGATGGCGCAGGGTGAGCAGCCGCTCGACTGGGGCATGGGCGAGATGCTGGCCTACGCCTCGCTGCTGGTCGAGGGGTTCA
Source organism: Deinococcus phoenicis (assembly GCF_000599865.1). Classification (GTDB taxonomy): domain Bacteria; phylum Deinococcota; class Deinococci; order Deinococcales; family Deinococcaceae; genus Deinococcus; species Deinococcus phoenicis. Next base: position 31,964 of record NZ_JHAC01000008.1, read on the forward strand.
ATGTACGCCTGGACGGCCAGGATTCGGGGCGCGGCACCTTTGTCCACCGCCACGCCGTGCTGCACGACCAGAGCGCGCAGGACCCCCAGAACGAGGAATACCTCGGCCTGGCGCACCTGTCGCCCGAGCAGGGCCGGGTGGAGGTGATCGATTCCACCCTCTCGGAAGAAGCGGTGGTGGCCTTCGAGTACGGCTACAGCACCAGCGAGCCGAAAGCCCTGGTGGCCTGGGAAGCGCAGTTCGGGGACTTCGCCAACGGCGCGCAGGCCGTGATCGACCAGTTCCTCAGCGCGGGCGAGAGCAAGTGGCAGCGCCTCAGCGGCCTGACGCTGCTGCTGCCGCACGGCTACGAGGGCGCGGGGCCGGAACACTCCAGCGCCCGCCTGGAACGGTACCTGCAACTGTGCGCGCAGAAGAACATGCAGGTCGTGGTGCCCAGCTCCGCCGCGCAGATCTTCCACCTGCTGCGCCGCCAGGTGCTGCGGCCCTACCGCAAACCCCTGATCGTGATGACGCCCAAGAGCCTGCTCCGCAACAAGCTGGCGATGAGTCCGCTGACGGACCTCTCGGAAGGCCGCTTCCATGAAGTGATCGGGGACGACAGCGTGCAGCGGGCGCGGCGCGTGGTGATCAGCTCGGGCAAGCTGCACTGGGAGCTGGTGGAGGCGCGTGACGCCGACAAGGAAGGCTTTGCCGGCACCGCGCTGGTCCGCCTGGAGCAGCTCTATCCCTTCCCGGCCCAGGCCCTGCGCGCCGAACTCGCCCGGCACCCCGGCGCGCAGGTCGTGTGGGCGCAGGAGGAACCGGAAAACCAGGGCGCGTGGCTGATGATCTGGGAGGACCTGGAGAAGGCGCTGGCCGAGGACCAGACCCTCACGCACGCCAGCCGCCCGCGCTCGGCCAGTACCGCCGCCGGGTACGCCAGCGTGCATACCCTGGAGCAGGCGCAGGTGATCGCCGCCGCCCTGGGCGAACCTGTTACCCGGAGGGACATCGAGGCGCAGGTCCCGCTGGCCGAGGAAGCCAAGGCGCAGGGCTAGAGGCCGGGGGCTGAGGCCCGCCCAGAAGCGCGGGCCAGCAGCGCGGGGCAGAGCCAGCCGGAGAACCGGGGGGCGAGGTGGAGGCCGTGGGCCACCCTCGCCCCCCGGTTTCGTGCGTTGCGTATCGGGCGTCCCCACGCGAGTCACGCCCAGCTAGGGGTATAAAGGAACACGTTATGGCCGATATCAAGGTTCCCGTATTTTCCGAGTCGGTGAGCGAGGGCACGCTCCTGACCTGGCACAAGCAGCCCGGCGACGCCGTGAAGCGCGGCGAGGTGATCGCGGAGATCGAGACCGACAAGGTGGTGCTGGAAGTCACCGCGCAGCAGGACGGCGTGCTGACCAGCGTGGCCAAGCAGGAGGGCGACACCGTCCTGAGCGAGGAAGTGCTGGGCACGGTCGGTGACGCGGGCAGCGCCCCGGCGGCCAGCACGCCCGCGCCCGATCAGGCCAGCGGTCCTGTGGCGAACGAGACCAGCGCGGGCGGCACGGCCACCCAGCCCGACAGCGCGGCCAGCCAGGGCAACGAGGCCACCCGCCGCGACGACCTCTCCCCCGCCGTCCGCAAGGTGGTCGTGGAGAACAACCTCGACCCCGCGCAGATTCCGGCGACCGGGCCGAAGGGGAACATCACCAAGGCGGACGCGGTGGTCGCGGCCCAGGGCGGCCTGACCTACCAGGGGCCGCAATCGGCGGCGGCCCCGGTGAGCCTGCAAGGGGGCAACCCGCAGCCCGCAGCCAGCCCGCAGCCTGCCGCCTCCGCCCCTGCCGTCCAGGTCCCGCAGGGCGCGCGCCCCGAACAGCGTGTCCCCATGACGCGCATCCGCCAGCGCATCGCCGAGCGCCTCAAGGACGTGCAGAACACCGCCGCGATTCTGACCACCTTCAACGAGGTGAACATGAAGCCCGCGATGGACCTGCGCAAAAAGTACCAGGACCAGTTCGTCGCCAAGCACGGCGTGAAGCTCGGCTTCATGAGCCTCTTCGTGCGCGCGGCGACCGAGGCCCTCAAACAGTTCCCGGTCGTGAACGCCAGCGTGGATGGCAAGGACATTATCTACCATGGCTACTACGACGTCGGCATCGCGGTGGCGTCCGAGCGCGGCCTGGTCGTGCCGATCCTGCGTGACACCGACGCAATGAGCCTGGCGGGCATCGAGAAGGCCATCGCGGGCTTCGCGCAGAAAGCCAAGAGCGGCAAGCTGACGCTGGAGGACATGAGCGGCGGCACCTTCTCCATCACCAACGGCGGCACCTTCGGCAGCATGATGAGCACGCCGATCATCAACGCGCCCCAGAGCGCCATCCTGGGGATGCACAACATCATCGAGCGGCCCATCGCACAGAACGGTCAGGTCGTGATCGCGCCCATGATGTACATCGCGCTGAGCTACGACCACCGCATCATCGACGGCAAGGAAGCCGTGCAATTCCTGGTCGCCATCAAGAACGTGCTGGAAGACCCGGCGCGGATGCTGCTGGAGATCTGAGGGCCGTCAGCTTCCAGCCCACAGCGGTCAGCCTCCCAACCGGGAAGCTGGCCGCTTTCGGGTTGTGGGGGCGTGGGCTACATGCTTCGGCAGACGCGCGGCACCTGGCCTTCCGGCTAGCGTGAGGCATGGCGAACGTGCTGCACCTGATGAACGCGGGCGGCTTCCTCTCCCCCGCCCTGGCCGCCGAGGTGCGGGAGGTGGCGGAGGCGGCGTTGACCCGGTACGCGGCCCGGCTGGGTCTGGACGGGGTGGATGCGGCGGTCTATGTCAGCCCCACCTGGACGCTTCCGGAAACGGGCGTCGGTGGGTACACGCCCACTGGGAACTGGCTCCAGATCACGCTGGACCCGGCCAACCCCCGCTTTGGGACGGCGTGGCGGCAGGAACTGGGGCCGACCCTGGCCCATGAGCTGCATCACGCGCGGCGCTGGCGGGGGCCGGGGTACGGCCAGACCCTGTTGGACGCGCTGGTTTCGGAGGGCCTGGCGCAGCGGTTCGAGGCAGAGGACCGGGAAGGTCCGCCGCCCTACGCCCATATCGACGCCGAGCTGGAACCCCTCTGGCAGCGGGCGCAGGCCGAACTGGACGCGCCCAGCTACGACCACGCCGCCTGGTTCTTCGGCTCGGAGGCGGAAGGTCTACCCCGCTGGGCCGGATACGCGCTGGGCTATGAACTCGTGCGGCGCTTTCTCAGGGCGACAGACGGGGACGCCCTGACCCACACCGCCACCCCCGCCGAACAGTTCCGGGGCGCGTGGGACAGATAGCACCGCCCTCTACCGGCCACCCCCCGCCGGCCACAGGCTCAGATCTCCTGCAAGGGCTGCTCGGCCAGCCAGTCCGGCACCTCGTCCGGGGCGTAGGTGTCGAAGGTCAGGCGGGTCAGGCTGACGAGCGGGTAGCCCTCCAGCGGGCCGTCCGTCTTGCGGCGGTCCACGATGCAGGCGACGGCGACGCATTTCCCGCCCAGGGCCTCCACCGCGCGCACCGCCTTCAGCACGCTGCCGCCGGTGGTCAGCACGTCCTCGACGGCCACGAAGGTTTCGCCCGGAGCAAGGGTGAAGGCCTCGCGGACCTTCATGCCGCCCTGGCCGTCCTTTTCGGCAAAGATGGCGCGCGTCCCGTAATGCCGCGCCACCTCGTAGGCCAGCACGACGCCGCCCATCGCGGGGCCGACGAGAAGCTGCGCCCCGATGCCTTCCTCCCGCAGTTTCGCGGCCAGGGCCTGCCCGATTCGCTCGGTGAGGTGGGGATATTGCAGCACGGTGGTCGATTGCAGGAACTTGGGCGAGTGGCGACCCGACGCGAGCAGAAAATGCCCCTCGTGGTACGCGCCTGCTTCCCGGTACAGCGCCAGAACGTCCATGCGGCGAGTATCGCATTCTGCGCCCGCCGGGGCGTGCATGATGGAAGGCCGATGGGAACCAGCCGTGAGCGGTCCGCCCCCCACCTTCAGGACAGCGCCGGAGGGTGCCCATGAATCAGGCCTATGTGGACGCGAGCTGGCACGAACGCCCGGACGGGCACGGCGTCGGGGGCTGGGGTCTGGTGCTGCTGCTGCCCGCCGAACTGCCTGCCCGCTATCAGGGCCAGCTGGACGCCCCGGACAACAACGCCGCCGAGCTGCGCGCCGTGCTGGAGGCCGTGCGCCACGCTCCCGCCCGCCAGCCCCTGACAGTCTTCACAGACAACGAGGCGGTGATCGCGTCGGTGGGGCGGGGCCGTGGCCCCTGGCTGCTCAGCGACCTGGCGCGGGAAGTGCAGGACGAGGCGGAAACGCGCGGCGTGGCACTGCGGGTGACGTACGTGCCGCGCACCCGGCGGCACATGCTGACCGCCCACGACCTCGCCAACGACGCGCGGCGGGGCCGGACGACCCCCACGGCGTCCGGCCCCCACGCGGACGTGCTGATCGAGCAGCGGCCCGCCCTGCCCGAAGCGCGCGTCAGTCTGCGGCGGCACGGCGAACGGGTCACGGCCCACGTGAATCTCGACCCCCTGTCGGACGTGCCCCCGAGCGCCCAGGCCCTGCTGGCCGCCGTGACCCTCGCGCGCCCCGGCGAGGTGCTGCTGGTGCGCCGGGCGAGCAAGGTGGCGCAGGCGCTGTGGCAGCGGCCCGAGCGGGCGCTGCTGCCCGCCGCCCACGCCCTGCTCTCCCGCGCCAGACAGGTAGCCGACGGACTGGGCGTGCAGGTGGAGTTTCAGGGAACGGGGTAGGTCGGGGGCAAGGCACTGTCTGTTCAAGAGAGTGCCTCTCCCACCCCACCCCAGCCGGACTCATCTTTGAAAAACTGGGCAGCAGGGGGCCGATTCCCGCCTTCCATCTCCACTTTCCAGGCAACCGAGCCGGTTGGGCCGCAGGTCCGGGGACTTCCAACGGGGGCGAAGGATGGCGTTGAGACCGGAACCGGCACAGGCCAAGCCACCCTGAAAATGCCCCGAACGACGCTTGCCGAGCGCAGCGAAAAGCTCCCCTTCCCCCTCTGGGGGTAAACCGAATCAAGTCACCTTGACCCCTGATCTCAAATCTCCGTCTCCTCCCCCGGCTCCAGCACGCGTACGTCCACGCCGCGCGCCCGGCCCTCCCGCGCGAACACTTGCGGGTCGCCGGTCAGGACCGGAAAGGTGCCGTAGTGCATGGGGATGGCGACGCGGGGCCGCAGCAGCTCCAGCGCGCGGGCGGCCTCCTCCGGCCCCATGGTGTAGTGGTCACCGATGGGCAGCAGGGCCGCGTCCAGACCCCGGTCCCCGATCAGGCGCATGTCGCTGAACAGATTCGTGTCGCCCGCGTGGTAGACCCTGCGGCCGTCCATCTCGACCACCAGGCCAGTGGGCATCCCGCCGTAGGTGCCGTCCGGGAAGGAGGAGGAGTGCCAGGCGGGCGTGAAGGTCACGCTCCCCCACTCGCCCCGCACGGTGCCGCCGATATTGGCCCCGATGGCGTTGGCCGCGCCGTTCTCCTGCGCGTAATGGCCGATCTCGGCGGTGCCGATGATGGGCACGCCCGCTTTCCCGAAATCCAGAGCGTTCCCCCAGTGGTCGCCGTGCGCGTGGCTGATCAGCACGGCGCTGACGTTCCAGGCCAGGGCCTCCTGTAGGCTGACAGGTGCTTTGGGGGTTCCCTGAAGAAACGGATCGATCAGGACGCGGTGGCCGCCGCCCTGAAGCAGGAAGGCGCTCTGGCCCAGAAAACGGAGTTGCATGGGTGCAGTGTAGAGGCCGGGTCGGCCGGGAGGGGGGCAGGCGGCGCTGACCGTTTTCTCACGCGCCTCCCGGTGCGGCGGGGCCGCCGGTGGGGCCTGCGGCCCGTATAGTGGGCGCGTGCCGCACGGATGCCCACGCGGCGGGAAGGAGCGCCGCGCATGTCCCTGTCTCTCGGTTCTTTAGCCCCCAGAGACGTGCTGGACGTTCTGCTGGTCGCGTTCCTGATCTACCAGGGCTATCTGCTGGTGGTGGGAACCCGCGCCGTGAACGTGTTGCGCGGGATCGTGGTGTTTGCCGGGGTCTGGATGATGTCGCAGCTGCTGGGGCTGACCACGCTGAATTATCTGCTGGGCCGGGCGGGCACCGTGGGCCTGTTCGCGCTGGTGGTGCTGTTCCAGCCGGAACTGCGGGCGGCGCTGGAGCGGGTGGGCCGCCCCCGTGGGCGCGAGGGCAGCCAGGGCGGCGCGGCCCTGCAAGACCTCGCGCGTGCGATGGAGCGCCTGGCCGAACGCAAGACGGGCGCCCTGATCGCCATCGAGCGCCGCACCCCCCTGGGCGAGTACGCGGCGACCGGCGTGACGCTCGACGCGGTGGTCAGTGCCCCCTTTCTGGAAGCGCTCTTTGCCCGTAATGCCCCGCTGCACGACGGCGGCGTGATTCTCCAGGGGTCCCGGGTGGTGGCGGCGGGCTGCCTGTTTCCCCTCCAGTCGAGCGACGGGACGTACCGCCGCTACGGCACCCGGCACCGCGCGGCCATCGGCCTCTCGGAACTCACCGACGCGGTGGTGCTGGTGGTCAGTGAGGAGCGGGGCAGCATGCGGATCGCGCTGGCCGGGCGGCTGGGACCGGACCTGAACGGCTCGGAGTTGCGCGAGCAGTTGCGGGCGCTGGTGTACGACCGCGCCGACCTGACCGGGATCCTGCCCGCACCCGTGGCCCCGCCCCCCCCCGAGGCCGGGCTAGAGGTGCGGGGCGAGGCGGACGGACCCGCCGGCAGTCCCCCCCACGAACGGGGCAGCGCATGACGGGGGGCCAGCCGGGTCGCCGGACCGGTCTGGGGCGCTGGGCCGACCCCCGGTACGCGTGGCGGCGGCTGCTGCACAACCTGCCCGCCAAGGTGCTGGCCCTGGGCGCGGCGCTGGTCCTGTGGTTCGTGGCGACCGCCGACCGCCGCGCCAATGTCGAACAGGGCTACGACGTGCCCGTCACGGTCAGCGACACCACGGGGGGACGCGGCGTCGGCACGCGGGCGGTCAGCGACCTGACGCCGGGGACCGTCCGCGTGACCCTGAGTGGCCGCCCAGAGCGCCTGCGCGAGCTGAGGGGCGACGCCATCGAGGCGGTCGTGGACGTGACCGGCGTTCCGGAAGGCAGCTTTACCCGCCCCGTGACGGTGCAGGCCCCCACCGGCACCACCCTGCGGCGGCAGACGCCCGAGCGCGTGCAGGGCTTCGTGGACACGTTGCTGACCCGCACGCTGCCCGTCACCCTGAGCGTGGCCGCGCCCCCCGAGACGAGCGTGCCCCGCTACAGCGTCACACCCGCCGAGGCGTCCGTCAGCGGACCGGGCCGGGTGGTCACGACCGTGCAGCGCCTGGTGAGCAGCCCCGTGGCCCTCGCACCGGGCGAGGACCGCGAAACCTCCCTGATTGCCCTGAATGCGGCGGGCCAGCCTGTCCGGGGCGTGACCACCACGCCCAGCACCGTCACGGTGCGCCGCCTCGACACCGGGGAATTGCCGGTCAAGAGCGTGCGCGTGGTCCTGAACGATCCGCCGCCGGGGCTGCGGGTCACGGCACGCAGCGTGCAGCCGGGGAATGTCCGGGTGGTCGCCGCCCCTGAATTGCTGGCCCGGTTGCGCGAGATTCCCGGAACGGTCGACTACCACGAGGGCACCTACACCGCGCCCGTCACCCTGAGCGTTCCGGCAGGCGCGCAGGCCCTGGAACCGGTCAGCGTGCGCCTGACGGTGGAGCGCCGCGCCGCCGCTGCCCCCACCCCCCCGACCTCCACGTCCCAGAAGGCCAGCCCACAGCAGGCCGGTGCGCCCTGACGCTGCCTCCCGGAAGGGCGGGGGCAGCGGGCGTGGGGTGAATATAAGGGTCTGCGGCGCGGGCGGGCGTATACTCCGGGTATGGTGTGGCGCATGACCCACGTGGCCATATGATTGCCGAGCGGCCTGGCCTGCGGCACCCACTGGCTGAACTGGCCGGTTGGGATGAACGGGTGCGTCTGATGGTCCGGCCACGCCGCTTCGAGCACGTGTTGCGCGTGGCCGAACTGGCCTGCCGGATTGCCCGCGCCAACGGTCTGGACGAGGCCCGCGCCTACGCAGCGGGCATTCTGCACGACATCGCCCGCGACCTGCCGGATGCCGAACTGCTGCGCCTCGCGCCGCCCGAGTGCGCCATCGACAGCGCGCACCCGCTGGCGCTGCATGGCCGGGCCGCGCGCACGCTGCTGGAACGCTGGGGCTATGCGGACCCGGTGGTGCTGGAGGCCGTCGAGGACCACACCACCGGCCCGCGCGGCGGCAACCCGGTGGCCGCCTGCGTGTACGTGGCCGACGTGTCCGAACCCGGGCGCGGCGTGAACGAGGACATCCGCGAACTCGCGCTGTGCGATCTGGAAGCCGCCCTGAACCGCGCCATCGTTTCCAAGGTGACGTATCTCCAGGGCCGGGGCATCCAGGTGCATCCCCGCACGCTCCGCTCTTACCATGCGCTGCCCGGGCTGGCACCAGCGGCCCCCCCGGCAGACTCTGAGGACGGCACGCCTTCTCTCGCCCCACCGGACCTGCTTCCCCCGACATGACCGCTTCTCCACCTCCCGCTCCTCCCGCATTCAACTTCGCCTTTCCGCGCCGCAGCGCCCGGCTGCGGGCTGTGCAGGCGTTCGGCCTGAGCCTGGCGGCCCTGACCCTGGGCGGGTTCGCGGTCCTGAGCGCGCCGGGCACCGCCACTCAGGCCGCGTTGCCCGCAGGGGGCCTGCCGCACTTCACGCTGCTGCTGGCCGGACGCGACATCGTGTACTGCTATTACCGCACGCCCTGCAAGGACCAGGACCAGCGCACCGGCCTGCTGCAACCCCCCAACACCGACACCCTGATGCTGGTGAAGGTGGACGGCACCCACGTCAACGTGCTGAATATCCCGCGCGACACCAATGTCGGGGACTACGACCCCCGGCAGGCCCCCGCCGCGCAGAAGGTGAACAGCCGGTACTGGTCGGGCGGCCCCGGGGCGCTGACACAGGCGGTCGAGACCATCACCGGGGAACACGTGGACGCCTACGTGATCGTGCGGACCGACTACGTGGCGCGGGTGATCGACGCGCTCGGCGGGCTGGACGTGACGGTGCCGGAGGGCGGCATCGAGTGGGTGGACCAGGCGGCGGGCGTGGACCTGCGCCTGGCGGCGGGCAACCACCACCTGAACGGGGAGCAGGCCGTGCTGTTCCTGCGCGTCCGCAAGGGGTTCGGGGACGACTACGGCCGGATCGACCACCAGAAGCAGGCGCTGACGCAACTGGCGGCCCGGCTCAAATCCGCCCAGGGCCTCGCGGCGCTGCCGACCATCCTGGGGGGCATCGGCAACGGCGTGGAGACGAACGCCGACCCGAACCTGCTGCCCACGCTGCTGCCGCACCTGCCCCAGCTCAAGCTCACCTTCGCCACGCTGCCCACCCAGACGATCCGGGGCACCTTCAATCTCGCGGTGGACCGGGAAGCGCTGGCGCAGGTCTGGAACACAGCGGGCGGGCCGCTCCAGCCCACGGCTTCACCGGCCCTTCCGGACGTGACGGTGCGGATCGTGGACGCCAGCGGCGCGGACCTCGGCCCGGCCCTGGCGCGGGCACTGCGGACCCTGGGGTATGCTCGCGTGAGCGTGCAGAGCGCCCCCGCCAGCGGCGAGGCCAGCCAGGTCTTTACCGGGCAGGACGTGCGGGCCGCCACCGAGCTGGCCGACACGCTGGGGCTGCCCCGGCTGCAAGGTGAACGTTTCCCCGTCGCAGCGGGCGAGGTGGGTATCCTGCTGGGCACGGATGCCCGGCAGAGCCTCGCCGCCCTGCACCCCCTGAGCGCCCTGAACGGCAGCGCCTCCACCCAAGCCACCCCCACCCCCACGGAGAACCGATGACCCCGAATACCCACAACGACCCGATCCATCAGCAACTGCGCGCCATCGTGGACGCGGCCCTGGAACGCCGCGCCGAGGACGTGGTGGTCCTCGACCTGACCGACGTGTCCTCGACCCTCGAATACTTCGTGATCTGCACCGCCACGGCCGGGCTTCAGCTCAACGCCGTGCAGGAGAACATCCGCGAGAAGGCGCAGGCGGTGGGCCTGCCCCGCCCCAGCGTCGAGGGGCCGAGCGAACGCTGGCTGTTGCTGGCCTTTGGCGGGAGCATCGTGGTGCACATCATGACCAAGGACGCCCGCGAGTATTACGACCTGGAAGGCCTGTGGAGCGACGCGCGCACCCTGACCTTCCCCGAACAGACGGCGAACCGGACCGTCTGAGCCTGCCCCGGCACCCCGCCCCTTCCATGAACGCCCGGTCCCGGCCGGGGCGGCTGGCCTGTGGCCGCGTCCCCAGCACCACGCCGTCTGCCCCGCTGTCGAGAGCGGGAACCCTGGAGGGTGCCGGGCAGAACGCCTTCTCTGGCTGCTTCTCCAGCGCGGGTATTTCGCGGCAGCTTCTGGTGCTGCGCCGTGACAAGCGCTCGGAAGTGAAGCTGAAGGGCCTGTCTCGTTGCCCCTGACATCCGCCTGACCTGACGCCGCACAATGAAGGGTGATGAGCCACGTGGTCGTGATCGAGGATGAAAGCACCGTGCGGGAGGTGCTGCGCTTTCACCTGGAGCGGGCCGGGCTGCGGGTGAGTGCGCTGGAAACGACGCAGGGCGCGCAGGACACGCTGGCGACCGCCGACGCGCTGGTGCTGGACTGGATGCTGCCTGGCGAGAGCGGCCTGGGTTACCTGCGCCGCCTGCGGGCCGACCCCGACCTGCGCCGCCTGCCGGTGCTGATGCTGACCGCCCGCGCCGCCGAGGCCGAGCGGGTGGAGGGCCTGGAAAGCGGCGCGGACGATTACCTGACCAAGCCCTTCAGCGCCGCCGAACTGGTGGCCCGCGTGCGCGCCCTGCTGCGCCGCGCCCAGCCCGACCTGCCGCAGCAGCTCAGCCACGGACCGCTGAGCATGGATCTGGGGGCGGCCGACGCACGGCTCTCGGGCAGGCGGCTGAATCTGACCCGGCGGGAATTCGACCTGCTGGCCTTTTTGATGCAGAACGCGGGCCGGGTCTATTCCCGCACCGAACTGCTCGACCGCGTCTGGGGCGCGGATTTCCTGGGCGGGGAACGGACCGTGGACCAGCACATCACGCAGTTGCGCGCCCACCTGCAAGACGACCCGGCCCGGCCCCGTTTTCTGGAAACCGTGCGCGGCAAGGGCTACCGGATGCACCCCTGGGCGGAGGGCAGCTGATGGACACCCGGCCTGCCCCGCATCCCACGCCCCAGGCCGACGCCTGGCTGGACACGTTGCCCCAGGCGGTGCTGCTGTTCTGCGCCGGGGGAGGACCGCCGGGGGCCGGCATGACCGTGACCAGGGTGAATGCCGCCGCCGTCCGCCTGTGGGGGGTGCCGCAGGAACGGGCCGCCGGGCGCTCCCTGCTGGAAGTGGTGCGCCGTCACACGCTGGAGGCGCTGGCCGAGCGGGGCGGGGAGCTGGAACTGGAGGTGGGCGGGCGCACCCTGCGCTGCACCGCCACACGCGCGGGGGAGGGCCGGGAGGGTGCCCTGGTCGTGGAGGACATCACGGGGCACCGCCGCCGAGAGGCTGAACTGCGCGAGGCGACCGCCGTTCTCTCGCACGAGTTCCGGACGCCCGTCACCGGGCTGCGCGGCGTGCTGGAGGCGCTGGAATACGACATGCCGCCCGACCTGGCCCAGAACTTCGTGCGGCAGGGGCTTCAGGAGGTCGAGCGCCTCGCCCGGCTGGTCGAGGACCTCGCGGTGGGGTTCCGGCCGACCCGCGCGCGCACCCTGCCGCTGGCGGAGACCTTTGCGCGCGCCGAGCGCCTGCTGACGCCGGAGCTGACCACGCGGCAGGCCAGCCTGACCTTCGGGGCCGACCACCTGGTGCGTGCCGACCCCGACAAACTGCTGCAAGTGCTGCTGAACCTGATCGAGAACGCCCTAAAATACGGCCCACCCGGCCAGCCCGTCGAAGTCCAGACCAGTCCGCGCGGCACCTGGGTGGAGGTCGCGGTGCTGGACCACGGCTCTCCCCTCGGTGGCACGGACAGCCTGTTCCGTGCCCACACGCGCGGACCACACGCCCCCGGCCAGGGCAGCGGCATGGGCCTGTATATCGTGCGCAGCATCGTACACGGCTGGGGCGGTCAGGCCTGGACGGAACGGCGCGGCGAGCGGAATGCCTTTTGCTTCACGCTCCCGGGCGGGGTGGGCCATGGCTTGTAGGTTGTGGGGTGTGGGCGCTTCGGCAAAAGCACTCGCCCCCGCTCGCCGACCACCCGCCGCCCACCGCCCACGACCCCCCAGGAGTTCCCATGCGTGAAGCCCTCGAAACTGACCTGCGTGCCGTGCTCAACGGTGCCCTGAACATGCTCGGCACCGTCGAGCGGATGCTGCCCCTGGCCGGGGAAGTGCTGCTGCATGGCCGCGCCGAACGGCTGGATGAAATCCGCGCCATCGACCGCGAGGTGGACGCGCAGGAAGTGAGACTCGAGGCCGAGTGCCTGCGGATCATTGCGCTGCACCAGCCGGTCGCGCGGGATTTGCGGCTGGTCGCCCTGATTCTCAAGAGTCTCAGCGACATCGAGCGCATGGGCGACTACGCCGTGCATGTCGCGGAGGACGGGGCCGAACTCGCGCAGCAACCCGCCCTGAAGCGGTACGTGAATCTGGGGCGGATGCTGGAGCGCCTGGGCGAGATGAGCCAGAACCTCCGCACCGCCATCGCCGACCGCGACGTGACCCGCGCCGAGGCCACCACCGCGATGGACGACGAGGTGGACGACCTCTACGAGCAGATTCAACGCGAGCTGGTCACCTACATGCTCGAAGATCCCCGCAACATCTCCAAGGCCCTGATGCTGATGCGGGTGGGCCGCAGCCTGGAGCGCGTCGGGGACCATATGGAGAACGTGGCCGAGCGGGTCAGGTACTGGGTGACGGGGCAGCGGGAAGCGTAGGGGGAAGCTATGAACGCTGCTCCAGGCATTGTTCTTCAAAGAGAGAACGTCACTTTAAGCGTTGTCCGCGCTTTGCTCGGCGCAATTACACCGGAGATACGCCGCGTAGGCTTTGTCCTTGATGGAAAAGGGATTCAGGTCTTTTGTATCCACGAAGGCGCACCAAGCGAGAGTCTCCGTGAAGAGATGAACGACGTTGAGGGGCAAGTCATGGGCGACTTTGCGGATGATGTATCCGTAGAAGTCCAACGGATACGGATAGACCCTCCCGCGGCCATAAAGATTGAGGCGGCCTGGGTCTACGCCCGAAAAGAGCCTCACTGTGCGCATCCCTGACAATAAAGGCCGCTCACTCCGGCGGCCCTCTTTCTTGACGTGAAGTTATTCAGCCGCTCTACGCCTTGCGCCCGTACTCGTCCGCCGCGTCGTCGTAGTGGGCGGTGTCGTGATACGTGCCCTCGTCCACGCCGCGCTTCCAGTAGCCCATCAGGAGCATCTGGCGGGCGGGCAGGCCGAGGTCCTCCCGCAGGTGGGCGCGCAGAGCCTTGACGCTGGCCGACTCGCAGGCCACCCAGGCAAACGTGTCCGGGGTGAGGGGCAGGGGCGGCAGCGCGCGCACGGCATCGGCCAGCAACGGCTCCTCGCCCGCCGCCCCCGTGCGGTGCAGCCAGCGCAGGCGGATGCCGGGCGGGTGAGCGAGCGGGAGTTCGTCGGCGGGGCCGGGCACCTCGATCAGCACGTCGCCCGTGGCGTCCTGGGGCAGCTCTTCCAGCATCCGGGCAATGGCGGGCAGCCCGCAGTGGTCCCCGGCGATCAGGTAGGGGCCAGTCGTGCGGGGCAGCGGCGCACCCATCGGCCCGGCCACGCCCACCGGGTCACCCGGCTCGGCCTGCACTGCCCACTGTGCGGCAAAACCGCCGTGCAGCACCACGTCCACCGTCAGTTCCCCGGCCTCGCGGTCCACCGAGCGCACCGTGAAGGTCCGCACCACCGGACGCCGCGACGGGTCCGGCCAGATCGCGTGGCCCTCGGCATCCCGCTGAGGCTGCGGGATGGCGGCTGTCCCGCGCGGCACGATCAGCAGCTTGAAGGTGGAGCCGGGGCCGAAATTTTGCAGGTCGCCCCCCAGCGTCAGGCGCAGCAGGTTGGGGGTGAGGTGCGCCCTGGCGCGGACATGCAGCAGGCGCGGGGCCGGGCGGCCAGGGCGGGAAGTAGGGGCGGGGGTGGTCATGGGACTCCTTGGTGGTCTTGAGGAGAGCGGTCAGCGTTCAGCCGCCAGTGTTCAGGAAAAGCGGAGAGCGGATGCTGACCGCTTCCTACTGCGCGCTCACGATCAGCGGGCACTTCAGACAGGGGTGCGGCGTGACGGCGACGCGGTGGCCGAAGGCGTCCTCGATGATGGCGGGGGTCAGGACTTCTTCGGGGGTGCCCAGCGCCGTGACGCGCCCGCCGGAGACGATCAGCACGCGGTCGGCGTACTGCGCGGCCAGGTTCAGGTCGTGCAGCACGGCGATCACGCCCACGCCCTCCGCGCACAGGTCGCGGGCGAGGCGCAGCGTGGCGTGCTGGTGCGCGAGGTCCAGGCTGCTGGTCGGTTCGTCCAGCAGCAGCACGCGCGGGGGCTTTTCCGGCTCGGCAGGGGCCGCCCATAGCTGGGCCAGCACGCGGGCGAGGTGGACGCGCTGCTGCTCGCCGCCCGACAACGTGAGGATGTTGCGGTGCTCGAAGCCCGCCAGGCCCACCCGCTCCAGCGCGGCGCGGGCGACCTCGCGGTCTTCGTCCGTCTCGCGCCGCCCGTGGGGGATGCGGCCCAGCAGCACCACGTCCAACACCTCGTAGGCGAAGGTCATCAGCGTCTGCTGCGGCAGGGCGGCGCGGCGGCGGGCCAGGTCCCCGGGGGCGTGGTCGCGCAGCGTCTGCCCGAACATCCGCACGCCGCCTTTGCCCAGTTCGCCGGTCAGATGCTTCAGCAACGTGCTTTTGCCCGCCCCGTTGCGGCCCAGCACGACCAGCATCTCGCCGCCGGTCAGCCCGAAGGTGACCTTTCGCAGCAGCTCGCGCCCGGAGACGCTGAAGTTCAGGTCGGCCACGTCCACCAACGGCGCACCGGGCTGGGGCGTGGGGGCCTCCCTGCGCGCAAACCCGATCACAGCCGCTCTCCCTTGCGCCCCTGCCGCAGCAGGTACAGGAAGAAGGGCGCACCCAGCAGCGCCGTCACGATGCCGATGGGTAGTTCGGAAGGCATCACGATGGTGCGGGCCAGCAGGTCCGCCAGCACCAGCAGCGTGGCCCCCGCCAGCGCGGAGGCGGGCAGCAGCGTGGCGTGGTTCGGGCCGGTCAGCAGGCGCATCAGGTGCGGCACGACCAGGCCGACGAAGCCGATAGCCCCCGCGACCGCCACGCCCGCGCCCACGCTCAGCGCGACCAGCCCCACCACCGCCCATTTCACGGCGGTGACCGGAATGCCCAGGTGCGCGGCGCTGCTCTCACCCAGCGTGAGGGCGTTCAGCGCGCGGGCCAGCAGCGGCAGGCCCAGCACGCCGATCAGCAGCAGCGGCGCGGCGCTCAGCACCGTGGGCCACGTCGCGCCGCCCAGCGAGCCGAGCTGCCAGAAGGTGATGGAGCGCAGTTGCTCGTCGGTGGCGAGGTAGGTCATCAGGCCGGTGCCCGCCCCGCACAGCGCGTTCACGGCGATGCCCGCCAGCAGCATGGTGGCGACGTTCATGCGCCCCCGGTCCTGCGCCAGCACGTAGATGATGACGGTGGCGACCACGCTGCCCAGGAAGGCCATCACCGGCAGCGTGTACGACCCGAACAGGTGAATGCCCAGCACCACGCTCATCGCGGCGGCCAGGCTCGCGCCGCTGGAGATGCCCAGCAGGCCGGGGTCCGCGAGCGGGTTGCGAAACAGGCCCTGCATCGCCGTCCCCGCTACCGCCAGCCCCGCGCCCACCAGCAGCCCCAGCACCACGCGCGGCAGCCGGATGGCGTACAGCACGGCGGCCTGCTGGTCCTCATAGGCGGCCAGGGGGGGCACGCCCAGCGGCGCGAGGAGGATGGAGACCACCTGCGCCGGGGCAATGTGAACGGCCCCCGTCCCCACGGCGAAGACCACCGCCGCCAGCAGCACCAGCGGGAGCAGGGCCAGCGCCCAGCGTGCCCGGACCCGCTGACGGCTGACCGCCGAGGCCGGGGCGGAGGACAGGCTCACGGTCACCGCCCGAAGTCCTTCTTCCACTCACGGGCCAGCTTCAGCGCGAACTCGGGCAGGCGCGGCCCGATCCAGCGGATGGAGTTGTCCACGGTGTAGATACGCCTGTTGCGCCCGGCGTTCGTCTGCGCCACGCCCGGCATCTTCAGGGCGCCCTCCAGACCGCCCACCGAGTCCAGCCCCCGGTCCAGCATGATGATCGCGTCGGGGTTCATGGCGACCAGCGCCTCGGCGGTCAGGGTCTTGGTGTCCTTGAAAGGCGCGATGTTCTTCCCGCCCGCCAGTTCGATCAGTTCGTTCGCGCCGCCCTCGGTCCCGTAGATGCTGGCGTCACTGGGGCTGTGGGCGTACAGGAAGACGACCTTTGGCGCGACCCTGGGCCGGTTGGCCTTCACGGCGGCCAGCGTGGTGTCGAAGCTCTTGGTAAGGGCACTGGCGGCACTCGGCACGCCGTACACCTGCGAGAGCAGGTTCAGCCGCGTCTTCACGCCGTCCAGGCCGCCCGTGTCGGTGGCGGGCAGCACCAGCACCTTCACGCCCGCCGCGCGGAGCTGCCCCACCAGCGTGGTGTTCTTGGGCGTGGCGAAGTTGTCCGCCGTCCCGATCACCAGGTCCGGCTTCAGCGAGATGATGCCCTCGGCGGGAAGCTGCGCCCAGTGGCCCACGCTGGGAAGCTTGTTGGCGGGATAGGTGCCAGTTACGTCCGTGCCGACGATGGTGCCTTGCTTGCCCAGCCGGTAGATCAGCTCGACGGTCGTGCCGTTGAGCGCCACCACGCGCTTCGGGCTGCTGACATTGACGGTCACGCCGTCGGCCCCCTTCACGCTGGCGGCGGAGGCGGCGGGCAGCAGGGCGAGGCTGAGGACGAGGGTGGTCTTGAGGTGCTTGGTCATGGGGACTCCGGGGAGAAAAGGGCAAAAGAAAACGCTGTCCTGGCCGTGTTCGGACCGGACGGGCAAGCCAACTGTCGCGCTCATCCTGCTTAATCCGACTTGAGAAGTCAAGTTTCAAAGTTCGGGGCACCGACACGCGCGGCGGGCGCGGTAGGCTGGGGTATGAAAAAAATCATGCTGCTTCCGGCGCTGGCCCTCGGCCTCTCGGCCTGCGGGAGCAGCACGCCGCCGCTGGCCGCCCCCACCATCGACGTGAGTGGCCTCTGGGTGGCGACGCTGCAAGGCCCGCTGCTCCCGGTTCAGGTCTTCCGCTTCCGCCTCACGCAGCGGGGCAATGCCCTGAGCGGTCAGGCCGAGATTGCCGCCGAGACAGGACCGCCCGTCAATGTCTATGACCCCTTCGGGCGGGTGAGTGGCCGGGTGAGCGGCGACCAGTTCAGCTTCACCGGCTACGGCTGGGGCGACTACGCGGGCAGCGTGACCCTCTCCGGCACGGTGGTGGCAGGCAAGCTGACGGGCACGTGGACCAATGTCGGCGCAAGCGGGCTGAGCGCCGCCGGAACCTTCACCGCCACTCCCTCAGATTGACGAATCCTCTTCCGGGTTGGGCGGCCCGTATCCATCGGCCGTTGAGAGTCAGCCCCTCACATCCTCTAGCAGCGCTTTCACCTGAGTGTCGTACAGTTCCGCATCAAACACGAACGGGCCGAGGCCGTCGTAGGACCATTCACCCCGGCGCGGCTGCTCGAAGTGGCTCCAGATGACGTGTCCGTCCTGGCGCATCAAATGGGCAAGCAGGGACCAGCAGCCCCACTCCAGACATCCGCCGCAGACAAAAATTTGAGCTTTCCATTCGTCGGGAACAAGCCACGCCTCCAAAAGCTCGGGAGGCCACTCCTGTAAGCCCGCATAATCCAGACCCGACTTCGGCTTCGGCGTATGCGACGCTTCCCAGTCACGGACGAGACTGCTGAGGTCCACGCCATCTATAGCGCAGACTCAGCGTATTGACCGTCACGCGCTCTCCCCCACGTCCTCCGCCCACAGCGCCCGCATTTCCGCACTGCGCTCCAGCAGTTCCTCCAGCGTGCCCTCGCCCGTCAGTCGCCCGTCCTCGATCAGCAGGATGCGGTCGGCGCGGGTCAGGGCGGCGCGGCGGTGCGACACGACCAGGCAGGTGGCGTCCGTCTCGCGGAAGAGGCCGTCCCACAGCAGGGCCTCGGTGCGGGCGTCGAGCGCACTCGATACGTCGTCGAAGACCAGCAGGTCCGCGCCCGCAGCGAGCATCCGGGCGACCGCCGTGCGCTGCACCTGCCCGCCCGAGAGCTTCACGCCCCGCGCCCCGACCGGGGTGTCCAGCCCAGCCGAGAGCTGCGCGAGGTCGGGTTCCAGCACGGCGAGGCGCACGGCACGGTTGAGGCGCGCGGGGTCGCTGCCGCTCAGCACGTTCTCGCGCAGGGTGTCGGAAAAGAGGCTGGGAAGCTGCGCCGTGTACGCGCTGCGGGGCGGCACGAAGAAGGAGGCGGGGTCGGTGACCTCCGTACCGTTCCAGAAGATGCGGCCCCCCTTTCCGTCAATACTGTCCTGTGGCATCAGCCCCAGCAGCGCCCGCAACAGCGTGGTCTTGCCGCTGCCGATGCGTCCGGTGACCACCACGAACTCGCCCCGGCGCAAGGTGAAACTCACGTCCGCGACCCCCGCGCCGCTGGGATGATGGGCGGTCAGGCCCTCCACGCGCAGTTCTTCCAGCGGTTCGGCCTGCGGCGTGGCCACCTGGGCGGGCGCCTCGCCGTGCAGGTAGACGGGGTGGTGCGCGACGACTGTACCCTGGGGCGCGTCCTGAAGCAGCCGCTCCATGCGGTCGTAACTCACCCCGGTGCGGCGGTGGCGGGCAATCGCGTCCCCGAAAAAGCCCATGCTCCCGGTCAGGCGCGGCAGCAGGCCGATGAACAGCACGAAGTCGGCCACGTCCATCTGTCCGCCGCGCACCCGGTTCGCGCCCAGCAGCAGCACCAGCCCCACCGCCAGATTCACCATGTTGGTGTTCACACCGCGAATCAGCTCCGTGAGCAGCACGTCACGCAGGGCCGAGTGGCGGCGCACCTCGCCCAGCGCGGCCAGATGCGCCACCATCTGGGGTTCACGGGCCGCCAGCTTCACGGCGCTCACGGCCCCGAAGGTTTCCCCGATAAAGTCGGTCACGCGGGCGGTGGCCTCGCGCATGCGGCGGCGGTAGGTGCGAATCCGGGGCGAGAGGCGCTGCACGAACACCACCATCAGCAGCAGTGGCGCGCACACCAGCCCCGTGATGACCGGGTCCACCCGCGCCATCAGCGCAATCGCCAGCACGCAGTACACCACGAAGCCCGCGCCGTCCACCCAGACCTCGGTGTACCCGGCCACGTCCTCCACATCGTCCCGGAAGCGGCTCACCGCCTCGGCGGGCGTGTCGGGCAGGCGGCGCGAGCCTTTCGCGGTCAGCAGGTAGCCCAGCAGGTTGCGCCGCACCAGCGCGTCCAGCGTGTACCACAGCTCGATCCACGCCCGGAATGCCCCGTAGAAGATGCCGAAGCGGCTCACCCGCACCAACGCGAACCACCCCACCGACACCCAGGCGGCGGCCACCACAGGGTCAATCGGTTGTCCGGCCAGCCGCAGCTTGTCCGCCTCCTCCAGCCGCCCGAACACGCTGCTCACGGCCAGCGTCAGCAGCGCGGGCGCGGCGTGAACCATCCCCCACATCAGCAGGTTGAAGGCAAAGAGCCAGGGGTTGTAGGCAAACAGCCGTTTGGAGAGGGCGAAGGTGCGGTCGGGGCTGGAACGGGGAGGGGCGGTGGTTGAAGAGGAGGTGGTCATGGGAGGCTCCGGGGGGTGCGCGGGACGCAGTGCACGGTGCGTGGGAAAAGAGGGCAAAAGCCGTTGCTGCTGCGAAAGCTACCGCGTACCGCGTCCCGCCAACCGCGCACCCTCACGCCAGCACCCCTTCCTCGGCCAGCGTCCCCGCCCGCAGCAGCTCGGCATAGTGGCTGCGTGGGTCGCGGGCCAGCGCGGCGCGGGGGCCGTCCTCCAGCACCTGGCCGTCCCCCAGGACGAGGATGCGGTCGGCGCGGGCGACGGTGTCGAGGCGGTGGGCGATCACGATGGCGGTGCGCCCGGTGAGCAGGCGGGTCATGGCCTGGGTGAGTTGCGCCTCGGTGGCGGGGTCCAGGCGGCTGCTGGGTTCGTCCAGGATGATGACGGCGGGGTCGCGCAGCAGCACGCGCGCGAAGGCGAGGAGCTGCGCCTGCCCCGCGCTGAGGCTGCCGGTGGGCAGCGGCGTCCGCACGCCCTGTTCCAACCGGGAGAGCCAGGTGCCCAGGCCGACCTCGTGCAGCGCAGCTTCCACCTCGGCATCGGTGACGGACTTGTCGAAGAAACTCAGGTTGTCGCGCACGCTGGCCTGGAACAGTTGCACGTCCTGGGTCACGACCGCCACGCGGGAGCGCAGCTGGTCCAGTCGCACGTCGCGGGTGTCCAGACCGCCCAGCCGCACGCTGCCCGTGGTGGGGTCGTACAGCCGCGACACCAGCCGCGTGAGGGTGGTCTTGCCGCTGCCGGTGCGTCCCAGCAGGCCGACCGTCTGTCCGGCGGGAAGGTGGAAACTCACGTCGTGCAGCACGCCGCGCACCGTGGGGTCCTCGGGCGCGTAGCTGAAGCTGACGTTCTCGAAGCGCAGGTCGAGCGGCCCCCGGGGCAGTTCGCGCGTTCCCTCCTGCAACTCCGAGCGCAGCGCCAGCAGTTCCCCGACGCGGCCCAGGCTGGCCCCGGCCTTTTGCAGGTCCTGAAGCTGCTGCGTGAGCTGGTCGATAGGTTCTTCCACCATGTTCATGTACTGGTAGAGCAAAAAGGCGGTGCCCAGGCTAATGGCACCCGCCGCGTACAGCCCCACCGCCGCGCCCAGAACGCCCACGTACCCGATGGCAAACAGCGCCATGCTGAGTTGCCACACCACGCTGCGCCGCCGCCAGGAAAAGGTGCTGCGCTGGAAAAACTCGCGCTGCACCCGCAGAAAGCCGCGCAGGTGGTGTTCCCCGGCCCCCAGCGAGCGCACGTCGTCCAGGCCCGCGAGGCGTTCTTCCACGTAGCCGAACAGTTTGGCGCTGCTCTCGCGTTCCAGGCGGGTGGGTTCCACACCCTTTTTCCGCACCTGATTCATGGCCACCAGCGTGACGAGGACGAAAAAGGTGATGCCCACGCCCACCCGCCAGTCGGTCAGGTAGAACATCACGACCGCGCCGGTCAGCAGCAGCGCCGCGCCGAACACGCGCACCGCGAACTGCGAGAAGAAGTTGCTGAGGGCGGTCACGTCGCCGTCGATGCGCTCGATCATCTCGCCGGGCGTGCGTTCCTTGTGTTCGCGCATGTCCAGCGACAGCAGGTGCCGCATCAGGTCGGCGCGCAGGCGGTTGGTGGCGGTCCAGCCCACCCGCGCGCCCACGTAGGTCGCCCCGGCGGTCAGCAGTTGCACGCCCACGGCCAGCAGGATGTAAAACCCCGCCAGCCGCGCCAGCAGGCCCACGTCCGCACCCCCACCCAGCTTGGCGTTGTCCACGAAGCGCCGCAGCAGTTGCGGCAGCAGCAAGTTCAGGCCGGTCCCGGTCAGCAGCAGCACGGCGAGCGCCACCACCTGCCACTTCAGCGGCCCGAGGTAGTCACGCAGCACCCGGCCCGTCTGGGAGCGGGCGGGCGGACCTGAGGAAGAGGGGGAGGAGGCAGCGTCCGGCATTCCCCCAGGCTAGGCCAGCCGGGGGTGAGGATGCATCCGCCGAGTGGCGCAGTATGGCCTGTTTGACCGTCCCCCGCAGGCACTTCTCATACGGATTCCGGTTGAACAGTTATAAAAACTGTTCAACCCGAGCGGAGCGAGGAGGAAAAAAACGGTTGCCGGGAAAGGAGTTATCGAATCGGCGTTTTCCCTATTCGATAACGGATTGGACGGAAACCGTATCAGCGCCAGAAACTCATCGCCATTCGGTAGAGATTAAGCTGCCACTCAGGCGTAGTTTGAATGAGGAGGTGGGCCGCTTCGAGCGAGTGCCTGCGCCCCAGCAGGTCGGTGAAAAAGGCCTCGCCCTCCGGCTGCTGCAACATCCAGCCCAGCCAGCGTGACACCCGCTCCACCGTGCTGCTCTGCGTATACGCATCGCGCAGCAGGCCCTGAAAGTCCCCGAAGGTCAAGTCACATCGCCAGTGCCCAGAGTCCACCAGCTTTGGCACGTCCTCCTGCCCGCAGGCGGGACAACGCTGCCGCATCCCCAGGAGGTAATGGGCCAGCGGAAAGCGGGTGTGACAGTGCGGGCACTCAACGGTATCAGGCTGGGTGTGGGGTTCGGTCATGCGTTCAGGCCTACAACTCCCGAATCTTCGCCAGCACCACTTCCGGCCGTACGGTGTACTCCCCGGTCTGCGCTTCCACATGCTCGAAGCGCACCACGCCGCCCCGGTCAATCAGGAACACCGCCCGCCCGCTGATGCCGCGCTCGTCCAGGGCCACGCCGTACTGCCGGGCCACGTTCAGGTTCAGGTCGGCCAGCAGCGGCACCTCGATGCCGTACTCGGCGGCCCAGGCCTTGTGGGCGTACACACTGTCGCGGTTCACGCCCAGGATGACGGCTCCGGCCTCCGCGAAGTCGTCCTGGCGACCCGAATACTCGGGAAGCTGCATGGAGCAGACCGGGCTGAAGTCCAGCGGATAGAACACCAGCACCACATGCTGTTGCCCCCGGTAACTGCTGAGGGTCACCGGTTCCCCCAACGTGGAAGGCAGCGTGAAGTCGGGCGCGGACTGACCGAGCAGGCTCATGCGGGCAGTCTAGCGGGTGGCCGCCGGGCCTCAGTCGGCCTTTTTGAAAAGCCCCCAGGAGCAGACCGGCACAGGCTCCCGCCCCCCCAACGGTGGAGCTTTGATGGACTTGCACCGCGTCCCGGTTCATGGCCCCGTCAGGCGCGGCGCACTACGCTATGCCCATACCGTCCCCCACCCTGCACCATTTCCGGCGGGCGGCAAGGAGGCCCCTGATGGCTGACATTCTCCCCCCCAATATGCTGAACGAACGCCCGCGCACCCCCGCCGGGCTGCTGAGCAACCAGGAAAAAGACCGTCTGATCGAGCGCGGGTTTCTGGGCCTGTACCGCTGGTACACCGCCCGCAGCCAGGAAACGCGCAACTGGAACGCCGACAAGTCCTTCGACTGGCGCGCCATGAACAAGGACCTTCCCCCGGAAGTCATCACCGTGATCCAGGGCTTTTTCGCGGTGGAGCAGTACGCGCCCGACTTCACCTCCAACCTCGTGCATCTGGTGCGGCGCTCGCATGGCCGCAGCCACTTCCAGCTCCGCTGGGGCAGCGAGGAGGAAAAGCACGCCGACGCCTGGGAAAACGCCGTGCTGTTCAGCGGGCAGCGCAGCCCCGAGTGGATCGAGGAATACAAGGAACGCCTCAAGAGCCAGACCTGGGAACTGCCCTTCCCCGACGCGATTCACAACCTCGTCTACACCGTGTTTCAGGAGCGGGCCACCCAGCTCAACTACCTGAACATGATGAAGATCGCCCAGGGCAAGAGCCAGAGGCCGCACCTGGCGGGCGTGACCGACCCGGTGCTGGCGAAGGTCGCCCAGACCATCGCGGTGGACGAGGCGGCGCACTACAACTTCTTCCTCGAAGGCGTGCGGATGTACCTCTACTACTACCCCGAGCGCACGCTGGAGGCGATCAAGAACGTGATCGGGCAGTTCTCCATGCCCGCCGCGACGCTGGTCCCCAACTGGCAGGAGTTCTACGAGACGGTGTACCGCGCCGGCATCTACGGCCCACGCGACTTTTCCCGCGACGTGATGCAGGTGGCCTTCCGCAACCTCGGCATCGAGAGCCGCAAGGCGCTGGAAGAGGGCATCAAGAAGACCCGCGAGGTCCCCGACTTCGGGGGCGGCAACTTCAAGACCACCGCCATCTTCGACACCTTCGACTACGGCCAGGTCGAGGGCGACGTGCGCCGCCTCCACGTCAAGATTCAGGACTACGAGAAGGGCATCGGCTTCGACCTGTACGATCCTACCGAGTTCGTGGAGAACCCGGAAGTGCCCAAGAAGTCGGGGCAGGCCGCCGACGACTGAACGGCGGCTCGCTGGTGGCGCGTGGCCTGCGTGGGGCAATCCCCTCCGCAGGCCACGCGGCTTTTTGGTCATGGGCTGTGGGGCAAGAGCCGGGGCTGACGCGGTTCGGGAGAAAAGGTCGTGTGCTATTGACCCGTCCTGAATCCAGACCATCCGGGGGTGTCCGGATCTTCTCCCCGCCGCCCCCGTTACAGCCCCGCTTCCTCTTCCAGGCCGTAAATCTCCAGAAAGCGCCGCACCCGCGCCTCCAGGGTGGGCAGGGGCGCGACCTCGCCGCACACCCAGTCGGGTTGGTAGCCCCGGCACACGGCGGGCCGAACCGGATAGATGCCGCAGAGGCAACCCGGACCCAGATGCACGCACGGCACGCCCAACGGCTTGCCGAGTGCGTGGATGTCGGGGGCCGAGCAACAGGCCCCGCACGCCGTACAGTCGCGGACGACGGGCGTGCGGGGTGGGAAGCCGGATGGGGCGGTGAAGGGATCCATGGGAGGCGGTCAAAAGACGCTAGCGCCTGCGCTTCCTGCTCGCTGTGACCCACACCCTCAACGGCCCCCACCCGCACCTCACCGCGTCACGGCCTCCCCTACCGGAAAGCGCGGGCCGCCGCGATCAGCGCGTCATTCTCCGCCGGCGTGCCGACCGCGACCCGCAGGCAGCCTTCCAGCAGGGGCAGCCGGTCCTGACGGCGCACCACGATGCCGTGCGCGAGCAGGTGGCGGTAGGCGGCCTCGGCGTCGGGGGTGCGGATCAGGTAGAAGTTGGCCTGGCTGGGCAGCACCGTCCAGAGCGGGTGGTCTTGCAGGGCGGCCAGGATGCGCTCCCGTTCACGGCGGACCTCCTGGGCACGTTCCCGCACGTAGCCGGGATGCTCCAGCGCCACTTCCAGGGCAGCCTCCGCGAGTGTGCCGATATTGAAGGCGGGAACCAGCTTGCGCAGGTGCCCGGCCAGCAGCGGACTCGTCAGGGCGTAGCCCAGGCGGATGCCCGCCAGCCCCCACGCCTTGCTGAAGGTCCGCAGGCTGAGGCGATTTGTGCCCGCCTGCACCAGATCGCGGAAATCGGTGCCGCTGTACTGGTGATACGCCTCGTCCAGCACGACCACCCAGCCCTCGGCGGCCTCCACCAGTTCGCGCACGGCGGCCTCCGGGTCCACGAAGCCAGTCGGGGCGTGCGGCTGCGTGATGTACAGCACGCCGGGGGGGTTGTCCCGCAGGGCAGCCCTCAAACCCTCGACTGGCAGCGAGAAGTCGGGGTTGAGCGGCACCTGGACCAGGGTCGCGCCGAGCATCTGCGCCTCCAGGGTGTACACGCTGAAGGTGGGGCTGACGGTCAGGACCGTCTGGCCGATGCCGCCGAGTTCGGTCAGCAGCTTGATCAGCACGTTGCTGCCCGGCGTCAGGACCACGCCCGCCGGGTCCCAGTTCTCGAAGGCGGCGATGCGGTCGGCCAGCGTCTCGGCGTGCAGGTCGGGATAGCGGTTCCAGGGCCGCGCCAGCATCCGCTCGGTCGCCAGGCGCTTGAGGTCCGCCGGGAAATCGTAGGCGTTCTCGTTCTGGTCGAGCTTGTGGGGCACGTCGATGGGTGTGAAGGGATAGGCGGGCACCTGGCGCACCGCGCCGCGCACACCCGCCGGGTCGGTGGCCGGAGCCGCACGCCCGGACACTGGAAGCTCTGTGGTCATGCCGTCCGTTCTACCACCCCGTCTCCGCGCGCGCCCAGCCGTCCACCCATGCCAAACGGACGTTCGCTTGCCCCCGTGCTAGGCTGCCTGCACGCCCCGCGTGCCCCCGCCATGACGGACCCCGCTGCCCCCACCGACATCCCCGCCGCCGACCTGCCCGCCAAGTCGCGCCGGGAGCAGATTCACGATGTGGCCAGCCGCCTCTTTTCCGAGCGCGGGTACCATGCGACCAGCATGCGCGATCTGGCCGGGGAACTGGGGATGCAGGGCGGCAGCCTGTACGCGCACATCAGCGGCAAGGAAGACCTGTTGATCGAAATCGTGAACCGGGCCGCCCGGCAGTTCGACGCGGCCCTCTTCACGCTGCGCGACGTGCCCCTGGCCGCCGACCAGAAGCTGCGCGAGGCCATGCAGCGCCACATCCGGGTGGTGGCCGACAACATGGAGAGTGCCACCGTCTTCTTTCACGAGTGGAAGCACCTCTCGCCCGGCGCCTACGCCCAGGTGACGAACTGGCGCGACACCATCGACGCCTTTTACCGGGACCTGGTGATGCAGGGCATCCGCGAGGGCGTCTTCCGCGCCGACCTGGACGTGAAGATGGCCGCGAACCTGATCCTGTCCGCCGTGAACTGGGCCTACACCTGGTACCGCCCCGGCGGCAACCTCACCCCACGCGACGTGGCCGAGGGCTACGCGGACATGCTGCTGCTGGGCCTGCGCGCCCCGGTTCCCCAGGAGGCCTCCTCATGAGCCACCCCACCGTGACGGTCCGCATCCGCGACGCGCTGCGGTACGCGCAGGGCCGCGCCGAGAAGCTGGGGCGCACCCAGCAGCTCGAACTGGGAGAAAACCTGTTTGTCCGCATCGCACCGGGGGGACGCCGCTTCCTGCTGTTCTGCCTGGACGGTGAGCCGGACCACGCGGCGGCCCGCGCCGTGGCCGGGGCGTTGGGCCTCCGCGACCCGCAGTACGGCTGGCATCAGGGCGCGACCCTGCGTTCCCTGACGGTGGTGGAGGCCGGGGATTCCGCCTCACCGGATGAAGCTCCGGAAGGCCGCCCCGACGGACCCCCCTCTACCTGACTCCCCGATGAGGGCAACCCCGAGATTCCCTTGATGTGCCGCTGACCCACCCGCCCCGGCCAGGCCGTACGGTGACGGCGTATGAACAAGACACTCCCTTTGCTGGTGCTTCCGCTCTCGCTGGCCTCCTGCGGCATGTTCGGTCTGCCCAAGGGGGACGTGACCGGCAGCATCACCGGCACCCAGCCCCAGGCGGGCGACGTGCGTCTGGCGCTGATCGGCATGACCGGTTCGGGCTTCGAGAACAATGCGGTGGACCAGCTCGACATCGGCACCTTCAACCCCGAGAAGCGGGTCTACGCCATCTCGCTCCCCGCCAACCCCAAGGCGGGGGCCTATGAGGTGCTGGCCTATGTGGACACCAACAAGGACAACAAATACACCGCCGGTGAACCCCGGACCCGGAATCAAGGCCGCTACCTGATCTTTGCCACGCAGGATGCGGGCCTCTTCGGCTTCAATGTCAAGAAGGGCTGGAACCGGGCCGACGGCACGACCGTCACGCAGGGGCTGCCCTTCAACAACTACGACCTGAGCTGGTAAGCCCCCGGTATGACGGAGGAGCGGCCCTACTATTCGGGGCCGCTCCTCTGGTGTTGGCTGTCGACGCTTGTCTGAACTCAGGCCTGGGGGTTGGCGCCCTCGAAGGTCTTCTTGAAGTTCTGGAGGTCGTCGGCGATCTGCTGGCTGGGTTCCTCACCGAACAGCTTGGCGACCGCTGCGCCCAGCGCCCCGGCGGGCGGACGGTAGGAGAGGGCGACGTGAACGCGGGTGCCGCCGTTCGGCAGGCTCTCGAACTGCACGCTGCCCGCGTTGTCCACGGTCGCGCCGGGTAAGGAATGCCAGCCGATGCGCTCGCCGGGCTTGTCGTTCACGATCTCGGCTTCCCACTCGACGTGGGTGCCGAGCGGCGCCTTGGCGACCCAGCGGCTGCGGCGCTCGTCGAGGACCGTGACGCTCTCCAGGTGGCTCATGATGCGGGGCAGGTTTTCGAGGTTGCGCCAGTAGGCATACACCTGCTGGGCGGGACGGTCGATCACCACGCTGTGCTCCACGAAGATCGGCTTGGCCGCCGCCGCGTTGCCGCTGAGGCCCGCCGCCGCCATCACCGGATCGTTGCCGGTCGCCGCGCGGTAGGCGAGGTAGCCCCCAACCGCCGCCATGCCCAGGCCCAGCAGGCCCTTCTTCCGCAGGCCGAGCAGCATCAGGGCACCGCCTGCCGCGCCGCTGATCATGCGGCTCTGGTCCATGCTCTTGCTGTCTTCCTTGCTGTTCGCGTTGTCCATGTTTGCGCTCATAGGTCGTTCCTCCGTCGCGGGCAGTCTAGGGGCCAGACGCGTGGGGCCGGGTGAATCCTCCCCCAACCCACATTTAAGGTGAGGGCGGGCACAGCGGCGCGGGGCCGGTCAGCGCTGCTCGTTGCGGTCGTCGCCGCTCTCGCCGATGATCT
Organism: Deinococcus phoenicis; assembly: GCF_000599865.1. Classification (GTDB taxonomy): domain Bacteria; phylum Deinococcota; class Deinococci; order Deinococcales; family Deinococcaceae; genus Deinococcus; species Deinococcus phoenicis. The sequence goes on from NZ_JHAC01000008.1 coordinate 60,397, forward strand.
CGGCCCCGTCGTCGGCCCGGGCACCCTCGCCTTTCGGGTCGAGCATCCCGCTGTTGTCCATCTGCCGCGCGGGATCACTCTGGGCGTCGAGGCCGGCCGGGAGGCCGCCCCGCTGCGTGTGCTGCTGCTCGATGGTCCGGGCGGCCTGCCGGTCGGCGCCGGTAGAGCCGCCTTGCAGATTGGGGTCAAGGTTGGTGTTCGCGTCGGGGGTCTGGCCCTCGCCGCCCATGTAGGACGCCGTTGTCTCGGGGCTGCGGGTGGGGGCGTCGCCGGGTTTGCCTTCGTCCATGCTGAAACCTCCTGTGCTGGCCCCCATGCTTCCGTGCGCGCCGGGCCGGGCGGATGTGCCCGCCTTGACCCCCTCCTCATGCAGCCGCGCCGCGCTAGGCTGGCGGGCATGTCCTGGCCTGCCTCACACGTCCCGCCCCCGGAGGAGACCGCGTGACCTCCCGCGCGCCGCAGGTGGGCCGCCTCGATCCCCTCTCGCTGGGGGCCATTCTGGTGACGGTCGTGTTCTGGGCGTCGGCGTTCGCGGGCATCCGGGCGGGGCTGGACGCCTTCACACCGGGTCACCTGACGCTGTACCGCTTTCTGGTGGCGAGCGCGGCACTGGGCGCCTACGCCGTCGCCGCCCGCATCCCTCTGCCGTCCTGGGCCGACCTGGGCCGCATCGGACTGCTGAGCCTCTTCGGGATCACGCTGTATCACGTGTGCCTCAACTACGGCGAGGTCAGTGTGCCCGCCGGCACCGCCAGCCTGATTATCGCGGCGGGGCCGGTCATCACGGCGCTGCTCGCCACCCGTTTCGGCGGCGAGCGGCTGAATGCGGCGGGGTGGCTGGGCACCCTGGTCAGCCTGGGCGGGGTCGCGCTGATCGTGCTGGGGCGCGGCGAGAGCGTGGACTTCACGCGCGGGGCGCTGCTGATTCTGGCGGCGGCCCTCTTTACCAGTCTCTATTTCGTGTTCCAGCGGCCTCTGCTGGCACGCATCAACCCGCTGCACTTCACGGTCTGGAGCCTGCTGCTGGGCACCCTGCCCCTTCTGGTGTTCCTGCCGGGCTTCGGGACCGAACTGGCCCACGCGCCGCTCGCCGCCCACCTCGCGGTGATCTACATCGGGCTGTTTCCGGCGGCGCTGGCCTACCTGACCTGGACCTTCGCGCTGGCGCGGGTGGGCGCGGGCACCACCACTTCCTTCCTGTATGTTTCGCCCGTGTTCGCCATCCTGATCGCCTGGCTCTGGCTGGGGGAGCTGCCCACGCTGCTGTCGGTGGTGGGCGGGGCCATCGCCATCGCGGGCGTCGTGCTGGTCAATACCCGGGGCAGGCCCGCCGCATGAACGGGGGTGCGGCGTGAGCGCGCCGGAGCCGGGCGAGACCGCCATCCAGCTCTCGGGCGTGACGGTCCGTCTGGGCGGCCTGACCGTGCTGGACGACGTGAGCCTCACGGTGCCGCACGGCGAGTTCCTGGCGGTGATCGGGCCGTCGGGCGGCGGCAAAAGCACCTTCCTGCGCGTGCTGGCCGGGCTGCTGCGCCCGCAGGAAGGCCGCGTCACCGTCGCCTCGCCCCCCGCGCTGATGTTTCAGGATAACCGGCTGCTGCCCTGGCGCACGGCGCTGCGGAATGTGGGGCTGCCGCGTGACCTGGGGGCCGGGGGCGGCCTGGACCCACAGGAGGCGCTGCATCTGGTGGGGCTGGACGGCTACGCGGGCTACCACCCGGCGCAGCTCTCCGGCGGGATGCGGGCGCGGGTGGCGCTGGCGCGGGCACTGGCCCAGAGCGCCGACGTGCTGCTGCTGGACGAACCGTTCGCGGCGCTCGACGCCCTGGTCCGCGAACGCTTCAACGCCGAACTCCGGCACCTGCACGACAAGACCGGGCGCACCACCGTTCTGGTCACCCACTCCATCCGCGAGGCGGCCACGCTGGCCGACCGGGTCGCGGTGCTGCGCGGGGGGCGCATCGTGGCGATTCTGGACACCCGTCAGAAGACCCACGCGCCGCCCGCCAGCCCGGTCGAGGCCCAGCTCCGCGCGCTGCTGGGGGCCGGGGACAGCACGCTGCTTCAGGTGGAGGTGCCCACCCCCCGGCGCCTGGGCTGGCTGGCCCCCACCGCCGCGCTGCTGGCCGGGCTGCTGCTGTGGACGGTCCTGGCGCACGCGCTGAACCAGCCTTTTTTGCTGCCCACGCCCGCGCGGGTCTGGGGGGAACTGGTCAAGACGCCCGGCGAGTTCCTGACCTTCACCTGGGCCACCGCGCGGGTGGCGCTGCTGGGGGCGCTGCTCGGCTCGCTGGCGGGGGCCGTGGTCGGCTACCCGCTGGGCAAGTCGCGGGCGCTGGAACGCTTCCTGAGTCCCTTCGTGGTCGCGTCGCAGAGTGCGCCCATCGTGGTGCTGGCCCCGCTGCTGATCACCTGGTTCGGCTTCGGGACGGTCCCCGCCGTGCTGGTCAGCGCCCTCTCGGCCCTCTACCCGGTGATGATCGCCACCATCGTCGGCGTGCGCGAGGTGCGGCCCACCGACCACGAACTGTTCTCCACCCTGCGGGCCACGCCCTGGCAGCGGCTCACGCGGCTGGAACTGCCCAGCGCCCTCCCGGTGATGCTGGGCGGCCTGAGGCTGGCCTTCAGTCTCGCCCTGATCGGCGCGGTCGTGTGGGAGTTCGTGAGCAACCAGCCCGGCCTGGGCTTCGCGGTCAATCAGGCCCGCGCGTACTACAACACGCCCCGGCAGTTCGCGGCCATCGTCCTGCTGATCGTGCTGGGGGTGCTGCTGTATCTGGCGGTCGCGGCGCTGGAACGGCGGGTGCTGCGCCACCGCAGAAAGTAGCGGGAAGCGGTGCGCGGAATGCGGGGAAAAGAACCACCCCCCGCGCACGGCGGCCCGCCGAGCGCGTACCCTGCTGCTCATGGACAGACCAGTCGTCTGCGTGGGGGCACTCGTATGGGGACCGGACGGACGGGTGCTGCTGGCCCGCACGACCAAGTGGCGCGGGCGGTGGGGCGTGCCGGGCGGCAAGGTGGAGGGGGGCGAGACGCTCGCGGACGCCGTGGCCCGCGAGTTCCGCGAGGAGACGGGGCTGGACCTGCGGGACGTGCGCTACGCCCAGATGCAGGAAGCGGTGCTGAGTGCCGAGTTCCACAAGCCCGCGCATATGCTGCTGGTGGACTTCTTCGCCCGGACGGACACGCACGACGTCACCCCGAACGAGGAAATCGCGGAGTGGGCCTGGGTGCCGCTGGCAGAGGCGGCGGACTATCCGCTCAATACCGTGACGCGGACACTCGTGGCGCTGGCGCTGGCAAGGGAGGAAGCGTGACGGAAGGCCGCCAGAAAGGTACGGCCCTGGTCACCGGGGCAGCACGCGGCATCGGGCGGGCGCTGGCCATCGCCCTGGCCGCCGAGGGGTATGCCGTCGCCGTGCATTACCGGGGCAGCGAGGCCGACGCGCGGGCAACGGCCCGGCTGTGTGGGGCGGCGGGCGTGCGGGCCACCACCTTGCAGGCCGACCTCACCGATCCGGCCCAGGCCCGGCGGCTGGTGCAGGACGCGCACACGGCCTTTCCCGACTCCCCGCTGGCCGTGCTGGTGAACAACGTGGGCAACTATGTCCACAAGCCGCTGCTGGACACCACCGACGCCGAGTGGGCGGACATGCTCGGCTCTAACCTCACCGCGACCTTCGCCACCTGCCAGGAGGCCGCGCCACTGATGCGGGCGGCGGGGTTCGGCCGGATCGTGAACCTGGGCTATGCGGGCGCGCGGCACCTGATCGCGCGGCCCGGCATCGTGCCCTATGCGGTTGCCAAGGCGGGGGTGCTGCACCTCTCGCACGCGCTGGGCAAGGTGCTGGCGGGCACGGGCGTCAGCGTGAACGTGGTGTCCCCCGGCGTGATCGAAACCAGCGTCAGCCAGCCGCTGCGCGACCTGCCCGCCGGCCGCGTGGGCACGGTGGCCGAACTGGTGGACGCCGCGCTGTACTTCGTGCGGGCCAGCGACTACGTGACCGGGCAGGAACTGGAGGTGGCGGGCGGCTGGAATCTGTGACCGCTTTTCCGTGAACGCGAACAGCCACCGACCCACAGCCACAGATCGGTGGCTGTTCACTCAGGCGACCAGGCTCAGCGGGCGGGCGTCACGCGCAGGTCCAGCATGGCGCTGCGGGTGCGGGGAAGTTCCTGGGCCTTGTTGCTGCTGTACAGCACGCGGCCATTGGGGCCGTTCACGCGGACGGTCACGGCATAGACGCGGCGGGGGTTCATGCGCGCCGGGTTGTACTGGAACTGGTAGGGGGTGGACAGGCGGGTGGCGGGAAAATCGACCTTCAGCAGGGTCTTGCCCGACCCGTTCAGGCGGGTCACGTCCTCCAGGCTGATCGTGACGGTGCTGCCCGACGGCAAGCGCACATTGTTGGGCGCCTGCACCCGGCCACTCACGACGCGCCAGCCCGCCGGCACGTCGGTCATGTTCGGCGTGGTGGTCTGCGTGGACGAGACGGTGGTGCGGGTAATGGTGATGCCCTGGGCGGAGACGGGGGCGGCGAACAGGGCGGCCAGCAGCAGAGCGGAAAGTCGTTTCATGCTGTCCACGCTAGGCCGACCCTCCGTCAGGTACGAGGGAAATCGGCGTATCTTTCCTTCACGTTCCCCGGCACACGGCTCATGAATCCGGGGCGGCCCCTGCGCTCCAATAGCCTCCCATGACCACCGATGCGCCCGGGCAGCCCGCCGTCTCCCCTCCCCTGACCGACCATGCGGCGGCACTGGCGTGGCTGTCGCGTGACCCGGATCTGGCCGGGGTGCTGGCCCGCCTCCCGCCCCTCCCGGTGCTGACCCCCACCGCGGACCCCTTCGGCACCCTGGTGCGGAGCGTGGTGGGGCAGCAGCTTTCCACCCGGGCGGCGGCCAGCATTCACGCGCGGGTGGCGGAGGCGCTGGGCGGCGTCTCCCCGGACACCCTGCTGCGGGCCGGGCCGGACCAGCTCCGGGCGCTGGGCCTCTCCTGGGCCAAGGTCCGCACCGTGCGGGCACTCGCGGACGCGGCCCTGACGGGTCAGGTGGACTTCGCGCAGCTGGCGACGTTGCCGGACGAGGCGGTGATCGCTGCCCTGACGCCGCTGCCGGGCATCGGACGCTGGACGGTGGAGATGTTCCTGATGTTCGGTCTGGCGCGGCCCGACGTGTTCAGCTTCGGGGACCTGGTGCTGCGTCAGGGCCTGGCACGCCTTTCTCCCGAGCTTCCGCCCGGCGCGGCGCAGCAGGAACGGGTGGAAGCGTGGTCGCCCTACCGCACGCTTGCGGCCCGTGTCCTGTGGGCGGAGGCGGCGCGGCTGCGGCTGGCCGCGAAAGGCGCGGGCGCTCCCCTACCCACCGACCCGCTCTGACCCAGCCCGCGTTATTCCTCCAGGTAGCGTTTCAGCACGTCCAGACGCACCACCAGCGGCGTACGCGCGCGGGTGATCGCCCCCTCCTGCTTGAGCTTGCCCAGAGAATGGCTGACGGTTTCGCGGGTGGCCCCCACCATCCGCGCGATGTCTTCCTGGTTGAGCTTGAGGGCCAGCTCCACACCCTGGGCATGGGGCCGGCCGAACTCGCGCGCCAGGCGGTACAGCAGGCTGGCGACGCGCTCGGGGGCGCTGTAGGCGCTGACGGTGGCGGTCCAGGCCTGGGCCTCGAAGAGCCGGGCGGCCATCAGGCGGATCAGCTTCATGGCGAGGTCGGGTTTGGTCGCCAGCAGTTTTTGCAGTTCGGCGCGGGGCAGGACGATCAGGATGGTGCGTTCCAGGGCCTCGGCCTGGGTGGGGCGGCGTTCTTCGGGTTGCAGCAGCAGTTCCCCGAAGGTATCGTGCTGGCCGATCACGCCCAGAATCGCCTCCTTGCCGTTGGGAAAGAGCTTGCTGATCTTGACCAGGCCGCTGCGGACGAAGTACAGGGCGTCCGCCGGGTCGTCCATGCGGTAGATCACCTCGCCCGGCCCGTAGGAGCGGTAGGGCGTGGTGGCGGCTACCCGCTCCAGTTCGGCCAGCTCAAGGTCCGCGAACAGCTCGGTACGCTTGAGGTGCCAGACCAGGCTTGGATAGTTCATGATCCTGATCAGAATAGCCGAAAAGGTCACGTCCCACCCGGCTCTGCCGCCCCGCGCTAAAGAGACGGTGATGAGGCACACGTGACTTTTGCCCCCAAAAGTTTTAGACTCGGTACAATCAACTGTGCCGGATGCCGTCCTCAGAGCGCATGACGCGGGGGAGCGGCCTCCCGCGAGGAGGAGACGAGACCCATGCCCCAGTACAAAGCCCCCCTGCGCGACATCAAGTTTCTGATGCACGACCTGCTCGACGCCCCTGCCCAGCTCGGCAACCTGCCCTTCTATGCGCAGAACGAGACCGCCGACGCCGACCTGATGACCCAGGTGCTGGAGGAAGCGGCCCGCTTCGTGGAGGGCGAGCTGGTGCCGCTCAACGCCGTCGGCGACCAGGAAGGCTGCACCCGCCATGAGGACGGCAGCGTGACCACGCCCACGGGCTTCAAGGCCGCCTACAAGAAGTACCGCGAGGCAGGCTGGACCGCCCTCGACGCCGACCCCGCCTACGGCGGCCAGGGCATGCCCCACCTCGTCAGCAACGTGCTGGTCGAGATGATGACTTCTGCCAACGTGGCGTGGTCGATGTACCCCGGACTCTCGCACGGCGCGTACTCGGCGCTGCACGCGGTCGGCAGCGAGGCCCTGAAGAACACCTACCTCCCCAAGATCGTCAGCGGCGAGTGGACCGGGACCATGTGCCTCACCGAGCCGCACGCGGGCACCGACCTGGGCATCATCCGCACGAAGGCAACCGACAACGGCGACGGCAGCTACAGCATCACCGGCACCAAGATCTTCATCAGCGCGGGCGAGCACGACCTGGCGGACAACATCGTCCACCTGGTGCTGGCGCGGCTGGAGGGCAGCCCGATGGGCACCAAGGGGATCAGCCTCTTCCTCGTGCCCAAGGTCCTGGTGAACGAGGACGGCTCGCTCGGTGAGCGCAACGGCGTGGTGTGCGGCTCGCTGGAGCACAAGATGGGCATTCACGGCAACGCGACCGCCGTGCTGAACTTCGACGGCGCGAAGGGCTACCTCGTCGGCGAGATCAACAAGGGCATGAACCACATGTTCATCATGATGAACGCCGCCCGCCTGGGCACCGGCCTCCAGGGCCTCGGGCTGGGGGAAGTGGCCTACCAGAACGCGCTGGCCTACGCTAAGGACCGCCTCCAGATGCGCCACGAGCCGCGCGTGGACGCCTCGCAGGCCGCCGACCCGATCATCGTCTACCCCGACGTGCGCCGCATGCTGCTGACCGGCAAGGCGTACACCGAAGCGGGCCGCGCGCTGGCGATGTGGCTGGCCCTGAGCATCGACATCGAGCATCACCACCCCGATGAGGCCAAGCGCAAGGAGGCCGCCGATCTGGTCGCGCTGCTGACGCCGATTGCCAAGGCCTTCATGACCGACAACGGCTTCAATGTGGCCGTGCAGAGCCAGCAGGTGTTCGGCGGCCACGGCTACATCCGCGAGTGGGGCATGGAGCAGTTCGTGCGCGACGCCCGCATCGGCCAGATTTATGAAGGCACCAACGGCATCCAGGCGCTCGACCTGCTGGGCCGCAAGGTGCTGATGGACGGCGGCAAAAAGCTCCAGAAGCTCGCCGGAATGCTCCAGGAGTTCGTGGAGGAGAACGCGGAGGACGAGAACCTCGCGCCCTACCTCGACCAGCTCGGCAAGGCCGCCAACCAGCTCGGTACCCTCACGATGGTGATCGGGCAGAAGGCCATGCAGGGGCCGGAAGGGGCCGACGAGGTGAACGCCGCCGCCGTGGACTACCTGCGGTACTTCGGCCACGTCGTGTACGGCTACCTGTGGGCGCGCATGGCGAAGATCGCGCAGGAGAAGATCGGCGCCGGGCAGGACAAAGACGGCTTCTACCTCGCCAAGGTGCAGACCGCGAAGTTCTACTTCACCAAGCTGTTCCCCGAAACCAAGATGCTCGCCACGACCATCAAGGCCGGAAACGAGCCGCTGGCGGTGGACGACCGCGCCGTGTTCGGGCTGGAGCAGCCGCTGGTCGGCGCGTAAAACCCCGCAGCCCCAAGGAAAGCCCCCGCCCGATGTCTGGGTGGGGGGTTCTCGTTGCTCGCCTCAGGCCGGAGGGGCACCCAGGAAGGAATTGGTATTCCGCGCGATGCCCTGGAAACTCCCGGCGTCGGCCCCCGGCACACCCTGGAAGGCCAGCAGCGCGACCGTGCAGGGCTGGCCCCCCTCGCGGACGCCCTCGGCGAAGGCCTCGTCCAGCAGGGCGCTGATCGCGTGGGCGAGCTGCTGATAGCGTTCCGGTGTCAGCCTGAGCGTGAGCCGGTCGAGGTGGGTGGGGAAGGCTTCGGCGGCGGGCATGGCCGGCAGGGGCTGGGGCCGGGCGGGGCGCTCGCGGTCGCCGAAGCCGTATACGTCCACCTCGCCCTCGTGCATCAGGTCCCAGGAACGTTCGTAGGCCTGCAGGAAGGCTTCCGACAGGTCGCGCAGGTCCGCCGTGCCGTTGCCCTCACTGTCCCCCGGCGGCAGCAGCTCCGAGGGAACGTGGAACTCACGGGCGGCGAGCTGGTAGAACACCTTCCCGCCCTCCCGCCCCGCCTCGACGAGCAGGCCCAGGTCCGCCAGCTTGCGGGCGTGGTGGTGGGCCAGGTTGGCGGCCATGCCCAGCCGCACCGCGACCTCACTGGGCGAGCGCGGCGCGAGAAACTGGGTCAGAAAGGGATGGTTCTGCCGCAGCGCACGCGCCACCGCCGGGTCGGTCACACGCTGCATCTCCTGCTGGGTCTGGGTCATGCCCTCAGCGTGGCAGACCGCGTTTCAGTGGGCGAGAGGCGGGACTGAAAGGGCGAACCTGGGCGGGCGGCTCTCTGTCTACCTCCGGTTCCCGGGTTGGGGATGACGCAGACAGCCGGGCGGCGAGCCACAGCCCGGCAAAGAACTGGGCCGGCGTCCCCATCCTCGCCCCTCACCGTGAGGCCCTTAAGGAAGCCTGAACGCGCCGGGCCGTTAGGCTATGGGTATGGCGAACCTCAGCTCCTCGACAATCATGCTCACGGGGGCGGGCGGCGCGCTGGCGACCGCTGTTGCCCAGGAACTGGAGGACGCGGGCGCGCAGCTCGTGCTGGTGGGGCGCGGCGAGGCCCTGGCCCGCGCCGCCGACCGCATCCCCGCCACCGAGGTCCTGGACCTGGACCTGACCGACCCCGCCAGTGTGGACGCGCTGCGGAAGGTGAAGGTGGACGCGCTGGTGCATACCGTGGGGGCCTACGCGGCGCAGGACGTGCAGAAAGCCACCGACGAGGACCTGCGCACCATGTTCGACGCGAACATGCTGACCCTCTTTCACGCCGTGCAGGGCGTCTTGCCCCACATGCTGCGGCAGAAAGACGGGATGATTATGGGCGTCAGCGCCGGGCAGGCCGCCCGCCTGAGTGGCCCGAAAGCGGCGCTGTACACGGCCAGCAAGGCCGCCGTCGCCGCCTACGTCCTGAGCCTGCACGACGAACTCAAGGCCCGGGGCGTGCGCGGCTGCGTGCTGTATCCCATGGGCGCGATCGACACCCCCAAAAACCGCGACGCGGGCCTGAGCTGGGATCACCTGATCGACCCGCGCGGCTTGGCCAAGAGTGTCGCCCACGCCCTGACCCGCCCCGACCGGGCACACGTGACAGAGCTGAAGGTCTACCCCGACGCCTGAACCGGCGGCCCCGGTTCGCCGGCAGACGTTCATCTGAAGTTAAGATTCCTCTCTTTTGGGGGCCACCGGTGATCCGATCCGGGGGAAGCCGCATAGAGACAGGATGAAGCGGCGCAAGGGTGGCCCAGGTGGCCCCCGCGTGACGGGTTCGCCTTGTGACGGACCTGTGGTCTTCGTCGTCCGTCCCGTTTCTTCCTTCTCGTTTCCGGAGGTTTCCACATGAGCAACGACACGCAGGGTATGAGCAGCCGCCGCAAGTTCCTGGGTATGGCCGGCATGATGGGCGCGGGCGCCGTGCTGTCGGGCTGCACCAGCGTCATCGCCACGCAGCCCAGCCAGGACAACGGCCTGGACGCCGCCATCTTCAACTTCGCCCTGAACCTGGAGTACCTGGAAGCCGCCTTCTACCTGGCCGCCGTGGGCCGCCTGGGCGAACTGACGGCGGCGGGTGGCGACGCGGGCAAGGTCACCCTCCCCGCCGGGTACGACGGCAGGACCATGACCGTCCCCGGCCTGACCGGCGATATGCTGGCAATGGCCCACGAGATCGCCGACGACGAGATCGCGCACGTCAAGGTGATCCGCAGCGTGCTGAAGGGTGCCGCTGTGGCCCAGCCACAGCTTGACCTGAGTGGCTCCTTTGTCGCGGCGGGCAAGGCGGCCTCGAATGGAGCCATCGCCAACTTCAACCCCTACGCCAACGAGCTGTTCTTCCTGCACGGCGCCTTCGTCTTCGAGGACGTGGGTGTCACCGCCTACAAGGGCGCGGCGCGGTTCCTGGACGACCAGAAGGCGGGCGGCAACCTGGAGAACGCGGCGGGCATCCTGGCCGTCGAGGCGTACCACGCCGGCTCGATCCGCACCCAGCTCTACCGCCGCCGTGGCGAGCAGGCTGCGGCTGGCCTGACGGTGGAAGCCGTCGTGCAGGCCATCAGCAACCTGCGCGACGGGGCGGACGGCGACACCGATCTGGATCAGGGCATCACCGCCACCGGCAACGCCAATCCCGGCGTGATGGCCCGCAGCGCCAATATCGTCCCCACGGACGTCAACGGCATCGCCTTCAGCCGCACGCCGCGTCAGGTGGCGAACATCGTCTTCCTCGCGGCGGGCGCGAGCAAGGGTGGGTTCTTCCCCAACGGCCTGACCGACGACGGCAACCTGGGCAAGCTGCTCGCCCTCTAACCCACTTCGGAACTGCGCGCCGGGCAGCGATGCTCCGGCGCGCGGTCTTTTACCCCTCCCCTGCCACCCGCAGCAGCCCGGCCAGGCCGCTCGCATAGCCGTCCTCCAGACGCGGCCAGGCGGGCGGGAAGGGCTGGGTTCGGGTCACGGCGTTCGGCACGACGACCACCCGCAGCCCGGCGGCGACGGCGGCGGTGGCCCCATTCAGGCTGTCCTCAACGGCCAGGCATTCTTCCGGGCGCAGGCCCAGGCGCCCGGCGGCCAGCGCGTAGAGTTCGGGGTCCGGCTTGACGCGGCGCACGTCGTCCCGGGTCGCCAGCACCTCGAACAGGTCCAGCAGGTCGTGTTGGGCCATCCAGCGCGTGACCCAGGCGCGGTCGCTGCTGGTCGCCAGGGCCAGCCGCAGGCCAGCCGCCCGCACGCCTTCCAGCACCGCGCGCACCCCGGGCCGCAGGTCCTGTTCGGCGATGTCGCTGACGATGCGCCCGTGCAGCTCCGCATGTACCCGCTCGCGGTCGGCCTGCACGTGGTCCGGCAGCCCGGCCCAGGGGTCGAAGGCGTCCCAAGTGCCGACGCCGCGCTGCCAGTCCGCGAGGGCGAGTTCGCGCCCGTGCGTGCGGTAGAGGGCCTGCCAGTGATGAAACTCGCGCGTCTCGGTGTCGAGGATGGTGCCGTCGAAGTCGAAGATCAGGGCGCGCAGGGGAAGGGGAGCCGTCATGGGGGCAGTGTAGGGTGCGGGCCGCGCCCTTCAACTTGCGCTTCAACTTTCGGGGGACGCCTCGCCCCCGCTCTGACCGTTAGGCTGAAGCAATGGCCGACTGGGTACAGACTCTGATGGACAGCCTGGGCTACCTCGGCATCCTGCTCCTGATGATCGTGGAAAACCTCTTCCCGCCGATTCCCAGCGAGCTGATCATGCCGTCGGCGGGCTTCGCGGCGTCGCGCGGGGACATGAACCTGCTGGCGGTGATCGCCGTGGGCACGCTGGGCAGCGTCCTGGGCACCCTGCCGCTGTACTACGTGGGGCGGGCTTTCGGGGAGGAGCGGCTGGTGGGGTGGGCCGACCGCTACGGCCGCTGGCTCACGCTGAGTGGCCGGGACATCCGCCGGGCCGACGACTGGTTCGACCGGCACGGCAGCGCGGCGGTGCTGTTCGGCCGCCTGGTGCCCGGCATCCGCAGCCTGCTGAGCCTCCCGGCGGGCATGAGCGAGATGCCGCTCCCAAAGTTCCTGCTCTACAGCGCTGTCGGCTCGGGCCTGTGGGCCAGCGCCCTGGCCGGGGCGGGGTACCTGCTGGGTGAGCATTACGACCGGGTCGAGCAGTACATCGGCCCCGCGTCCAAGGTCATCCTGGCGGTGGTCGTCGTGGCGGCGGTCGTGTGGTTCCTCAAGCGCAAACGCGAGCAGAACGCGCGGGCCTGAGCGGCGGGCACGGCGGGGAACAGCCGGAAAAGGGGGCAACCCAGCGGTCTCCCCTTTCCCGTGGGGCCTGTGGCGCGGCCTGCCCCCGCTAGAATGCCCCCTCCTCGAACACGCGGCGAATCTCGGTCAGACCCCGCCCCAGACTGAGCAGCACCAGCAGCAGCAAGCGGGCCTTGTGCGCGTTCAGGAAGCTGGCGGGAATGGCCCCGGCCTCGACCAGCGTCGCGCCGCCGCCCGCGTAGCCGTAGACCGGAATGACGGGACCGGCGTGGGTGCGGGTGGCGATCACGACCGGTTTTCCGGCGGCGGCGGTGCGGGCGATCAGGGGCAGCAGTTCGGCGGGCAGGTTCCCGGTGCCCAGCGCCGCGATCACCAAACCGTCCGAGCGGGCGTCGGCCTCGGCGTAGCCCTCGCCCTGCCAGCCCGCGTAGGCATACAGAATCTCGACGTGGGCGCTGAGGGCGGGCGGAGCGTAGACGGGCCGCGCCTCTGGCATCGCGAAATAGCGCAGGTGGGCCAGGTCGCCGGTCCGGTCGATCCGCCCGATAGGCCCCGGATAGCCCCCGAAGGCGTCCACCGCCGTCGTGTGGACCTTGGTCACGGTGCGCGCGTCGAAGATGTCGCCGCCGAACACCGCGAGCGGCCCGCGCCCCTCCGACTGCCGGTGCAAGGCCACCTGCGCCGCGTCCAGCAGGTTGCCGGGGCCGTCCCAGGAGGCTTCCTCGGCGTGACGCATGCTGCCGGTCAGCACGACGGGCGTGCGCGTGGCGAGGACGAGGTGCAGCAGAAAGGCCGTCTCCTCCAGCGTGTCGGTGCCGTGCGTGACCACGACGCCGTCATGCCCGGGGGCCAGTTCCCCGATCAGGTGGGCCAGCGCCAGCATGTGCGCGGGCGTGACGTGCGGGCTGGGCAGGCTGAAGGGCTGGTGATCCGTGATGGTCACGTCCAGCAGGCCCGGCACGCTGGGGGCCGACTGCGGCGTGACGCCCGGCCCGTGCGGATTCGGGCGGCTGGCGATGGTGCCGCCCGTATGAATCACCGCGAGACGCTGCATGGGCACCCCACCGTCAGCGGCGGCGCCGCAGGGCCGCCCACACCAGCGCCAGGACGAAGACCAGCACGGTCAGCGGCAGTTCCGCGACCAGCGCGTCCGCGAGGGGCAGCCCCGCCCGCGTGCGCTGTACGGTCCCGATCCCCATCCACAGCAGCGCCGCCAGAATCGCCGGGAACAGCGTGGCGGCAGAAAAGGGCTTCACCCGTGGGCCGCGTCGATCAGTTTCTGCGCGCCCTGGCCCAGCATGTCGGCGGCCAGTTCCGCGCCCAGATCGGCGCACTCGGCGGGGTCGCCGGAGGTGGTCGCGCGGATCACCTGAGAACCGTCGAGCGCCCCCACCCAGCCCTCCAGGGTCAGGACGCCGCCCTTCAGCGAGGCGTGGGCGCCGACCGGGGCCATGCAGCCCGCGCCCAGCCCCGCCAGGAACTCGCGCTCGGCGGTGATGCGGTCGTCGGTGCCGTGGTCGTTGATCGCGTAGGCCACCTCGATGTTCAGGTCGTCGTCCGAGCGGGTTTCCAGGGCCAGCGCGCCCTGGCCGGGAGCCGGAAGCAGAATGTCGGGGTCCACGAACTCGTCGATGCGGTGGCGCATCTCGGTGCGGATCAGGCCCGCCGCCGCCAGGATGATCGCGTCATAGTCGGGCGTGCCCAGCGCGGCGAGGCGGGTGTCGATGTTGCCACGCACGTCGATGATGTTCAGGTCAGGGCGGTAGGCGCGCAAGAACGCCTTGCGGCGCACGCTGCTGGTGCCCACCCGCGCGCCCGGCGGCAGGTCCGAGAGGCGCTTCATGCCCTCCTTGCCGATCAACACGTCGCGGGCGTCCACCCGTTTGGGAATCGAGGACACCTCCAGCCCCTCGGGCTGCTCGGTCGGCAGGTCCTTGAGCGAATGAACCGCGATGTCGATCCTCTTTTGCAGGAGGGCGTCCTCGATTTCCTTGACCCAGAAGCCCTTGTCACCCTTCTGGGCCAGCGACTGCAAGGCCGCGCGGTCGCGGTCCCCCTTCGTGCTGATCGTCTGGATGCGGAAGTCCGTGTCCGGCCATTCCTCCTTCAGGCGGGCCACGACCCACCGGGTCTGCGCGAGCGCGAGCGCCGAGCCGCGCGTTCCAACCGTCACCGTACGCATAACCTGGGCAGTATAGACGGTGCCCGGGGGTTGCGGGCCGGGCAGGTCACATACCGGACAGGTCATATAAAGGGAATCTCAGGGCCATCTCCCCCCGCCCCGCCCCCTACACTGCCCCCTGTGGGCAATCCCCTATTGGAATTCGGCATTCTGGTTTTGCTGCTGATCATCAACGGCTTTTTCTCCGGCTCGGAACTGGGGGTGGTCTCGGCCAAGCGGTCGCGGCTGGAGGCGGCGGCGGCGCGGGGGGAGAAGGGCGCGGCGGCGGCGGTGCGGCTGGCCGAGCGGCCCGGCGCGTTCCTGGCGACCGTGCAGATCGGCATCACCTTGATCGGCACCGTCAGCGCCGTCTTCGCGGGCGGCAGCCTGACGCGCTACGCCGAGCCGCTGCTGCGCCCCCTGTTCGGCGCGTCGGCGGGGGCGGCGGCCAGCGTCGCGGTGGTGCTGCTGGTGACGTTCCTCTCGCTGGTGCTGGGCGAACTCGCGCCCAAGGGCATCGCGCTGCGGAACCCGGAGGCGCTCGCCGCGCGCGTCGCGCCCTTCTTCACCGTGCTGTCGAAGGTGGCGCGGCCCATCGTGTGGCTGCTGGACGTGACCTCGCGCGGACTGCTGCGGCTGCTGGGCATGCGCGGTGAGGTGCCGGACATGGTCACCGAGGAGGACGTGAAGGCCCTGGTGCTGCAAGCCGCCGAGAGCGGCAGCCTGGAGGAGGCCGAAACCGAGCGCATCGCCTCCATGCTGCGCTTCAACGACCGCCGGGTGCGCGACCTGATGACGCCCCGCCTGGACGTGGTGACGCTTGACCTGACGGCCCCCACCGGGGTGCTGGTCGAGACGGTGCTGTCGTACGAACACGACCGCTACGCCGTGCGTGACCCGGGCGGCGAGGTGGTCGGGCAGGTCGCGGTGACGGACGTGCTGCGGGCGCTGCACACCGGGCAACCGCTGGCGGACTTCGTGCGGCCCGCCGTCTTCATCCCCGAGGCGGCCTGGGCCGAGGACGCGCTGGCCCGCCTGGAACGCGAAGGCCACCAGCGGCTCGCGCTGGTCGTGGACGAGTACGGCGAGTTCAGCGGCGTGCTGTCCATCAGCGACCTGCTGGTGGAACTGGCGGGCATGGACGTCACGGACGGCGAGGACCAGCTCGTGCGCCGCGACGACGGGTCCTTTCTGGTGGACGGCGGCACGCCCATGCACGAACTGCGCGAGCGGCTGCCCCTGCCCACCCTGCCCCGCGAGGAGTTCAGCACCCTGGCCGGCTACGTGCTCGACGTGCTGGGCGAGTTTCCCCAGATCGGCGCGATTGCCCGTGTGGACGACTGGGAGATCGAGGTGATGGACGTGGACGGCCCGCGCGTGGACCGCCTGCTGATCCGCCCACCCGCAGATATGCTGATTCCCCGGACCGGCGCGGAGGAGTAACTCTTTCGCCTTGCAGCGCCGCTGGCCCGGCCAGGGGACGGACGAAAGGTTCCGTGTTCTTTAGAGCATTTGTCCGAATTACACCGTTGGAGGGAAAGCGCCTCCAACGGTTCCATTCTCCCAAACGCTCTCCCTCTTTCACTCGCTCCGCTCGGTCAAAAAGAAGGTCTCTTTTTGACAAATGCTCTAGAGGTCCTTGTCCGTCCCGGAGTCGTCCGCTACCTCGTCGCCCATGCCGGGCGTGGGCTGGGGCCGGATGAAGCGCAGGTAGTCCAGCCAGGGCGGCGTGTGGCCCAGTTGCCGGATCAAGAGCGCGATCTGCGCGGTGTGGCGGACCTCGTGCGTCATCACGTTCCACAGCAGGTGATCCAGGGTGACGGTGTCGCTGGCCGGGTCGTCCTGCACCAGCTTGACCGGGCGGGAGAGGTCGGGCGCACTGTCCAGGAAGGTCCGGGTTCTGCTCCCGACGTCCTGCCCGTACTGGGTGATCCAGGCCAGGTCGTACTGCTCGGCGCGCGGCTGCACCCAGTCATGCGGGTAGCTGGACGCCACACCGTCACCGAGCGCGATGGTATGCACCCAGTGGTCTTCCACGTCCACGACATGCAGGAGCAGGTCCTTGATGTTGTGGAAGCGGTCCCCGTCGATCATGGGGCGGTCCAGATCGGCGGCGGGAAGCGCCCGCAAAAAGTTCCACAGCTGCTCACGCGCGGCAGAAAGGTAGGCGTAGTACTCGCGGACGTTCATGGGTGCCTCACAGCATACCTGCTCTGCGGCGGCGGGCCTCGAAGATCAGGGGGCGCTCAGGGCCACGTGTTCTTCATGCTCTGCGGGGGGCGGCCCGGGGCGTGGGGCCGGGTGTGGTGGGCCTTGCCACAGCGGCGCGAGTGCCCGTTCCACATCCTCCAGCGTGTTCACCTGCACCAGCGCCTCACGCAGCTCGGGGTGGTCGGGGAGGTACTGGTGCAGCACCTTCCGCAGGGGGCGCACGCTGAGCAGGCCAAAGCGGTCCGCGCCGTAAAAGGCGACGTGGAGCTGGGCGTGCCGCAGGGCCGTGCGGGCACGTTCCCGCGCGTCCGGGCGGGTGTCCTCGCCGGTGGCGAGCGCCCGGAAGAGCCAGGGGTTGCCGACCGCGCCGCGACCGATCATCACGGCGGCCACCCCGGCCTTCCGGCGGGCGCGGGCCTGGGGCGCACTCCGCACGTCCCCGCTGCCCACCACCGGCACGGCCACGCTGGCCGCGACGCGGGCGATGGCGTCCCAGTCGGCCTCGCCGGTGTACCGCTGCGCGCTGGTGCGGCCATGCACGGTGATGAGACTGACCCCGGCCGCCGCCAGCCCCTGCGCGACCTCCACGCTGCGGTCAGCGTCCCAGCCCAGGCGAATCTTGGCGCTCACGTCGAGCGGGGTCGCCGCGCGCATGGCCCGCACCAGGTCATAGGCCACCTCCGGGGTCTGGAGCAGGCAGGCTCCCCCCCGCCCCTTGACCTTGGGCACCGGGCACCCCATGTTCAGGTCGAGGGCGGCGGGCGCAAACCAGGCTTCGGCCCGGCCGACCGCCTGGGCCAGAATGTCCGGCTCCGCGCCGAACAGCTGCACCACGCGCCCCTGTTCGCCGGGGTAGGGACGGCCCAGCGTGAGTTTCTCGGATTCGCCCCCCAGCACCAGGCCGCGCGAGCTGATCATCTCGCTGACGGTCCAGAGCGCCCCCTGCTCGGCGGCGAGCTGGCGCATCGGCGCGTCGCTGTAGCCCGCCATCGGCGCGAGGACGGCCCCCGCCTGCGCGAGGCGGCGGGCGTAGAAGCCGGGACCGGGGGTCATCCCGGCAGGGTAGCGCAGCCTCACCCCCGGCGTGTGAAGTGAGCCTCAAGTCCCTGTGGTGGCCGGTTTCACGCTTGGGGACCTGGGGAGAGAGGTATGCTGCACCCAGTCCGGCCTATCTCACCCCCCACAACCCCGCCCGCCGGACGGGAGGCTCAGACCTTGAACGTCACGCCGCTGGCGCTCCACCATGCGCCGCTGCTCCACACGCTGTACGCCGCCGCTCCCGGTTACTTCGAGCTGCTCGGTACGCGCGTTCCCAGTCTCAGTGAGGTCGAGCGTGACGTGGAAATCGCGCTGCTCGACCCGCGCCGCCGCCTGGAACTCCTGTTCGGCCCCGCCGGTGATCTGATCGGTAGCCTCGACTGCAAGCGCGATTACCCGGAACCCGGCGACCTGACCATCAACCTGCTGCTGATCCGGGAAGACCGGCAGTCCCAGGGCCTCGGCCGCCAGGCGGTGCGCGAGCTGGAAGCGCGCGTGCCGCCCGGAACCACCCGGATTCTCGCCAGCGTGCTGGGGGACAACCCGCGCGGCGCACGCTTCTGGGAACGCCTGGGGTACACCTTCGCGCTCGACGCCCGGCCGGTCATGACCTGGTACGCCAAACCCGTCGTCGCACCCCCGGTTCAGGCGGGCCGCAAGACGCTGAGCCTCGCCAGCGACTGAAGGCGGCGCGAGGCCCCCGCTCCCCGCTCTACAGCTTTGTAGACTGTCCCCCGTGATCGTGAAATACGGCGGGAACGCCATGAAGAGCGTGGCGCTGCGGCGCGCCGTCGCCGGGGAGATCGCGGCGCTGCGCGGCACGCAGCCGGTCGTGGTGGTGCATGGGGGCGGCCCGGTGATCGAGCGTGAACTCGCGGCGCGCGGCCTGCCCAGCGCGTTCCGGGACGGCCTGCGCGTGACCACGCCGGACGCGATGGACGTGGTCGAGATGGCGCTGTGCCAGCTCAACAAGCAGCTCAGCCAGGAGGTGGGCGGTGCGGTGGGCCTGATGGGCCGGGACAGCGACCTGCTGGTGGCCGAGGTGCTGGACCCCGCACTGGGCCGCGTGGGCCGCGTGACCGGGGTGAATGCGGCGCTGCTCCGCACCCTGCTCGGCGCGGGAATCACGCCGGTCGTGGGCTGCGTGGCCGTGGGGCCGGATGGGGGCGCGCTGAACGTGAATGCCGACACCGCCGCCGGGGCAGTGGCCGGGGCGCTGGGCCACGGCATCGTGTTCCTGACCGATGTGGACGGCGTATACCGGGCCTACCCCGACCCGGCCAGCCTGACCCCCCACCTCACCCGCGCCGGGGCCGAGGCGGGCATCGCGGAAGGCTGGATCGCCGGGGGCATGATTCCAAAGGTACGGGCTGCGCTCGTCGCCCTGGACGCCGGGGCACCCTTCGCGGTGATCGCCAGCGGCATGACGGCGGGGGTGCTGGCCGCCGCCGCGCGGGGTGAGGCGGGCACGCGAATCACGCCCTGAAAGCGCCAGCCTCTGCTTTCCTTACCGCGTGTTTCCCTACCGCGTGACGCTGAAGACCAGCGTATCGCGCAGCTGGGACGGGTCATGCGCGGCCACGTCGTCATTCCTGAAGGTGGCGTCGAGGGTGTAGCCCAGCGCGCGGGGAATGCGGGCGCTGCGCCCGTTGCGGCTGTCGCAGCGCACCTCGATGCGGCGAAAGCCCAGCGTGTCCAGGCCCAGTTCGGTGAGTGCCCGCGTGACCTCGGTGGCGTAGCCCTGACCGGTGTGGGCGGTAGCGATCCAGTAGCCGACCTCGGCCTTCGGCACGCGCCAGTCGAGGGCGTGATAGCCGCTGCTGCCGATCAACCGCGTGCCGTCCGGGTTCCACACCAGATACCGCAGGTTCTCCCGCGCCGCGAAGCGCTGGGCCGCTTCCCGCAGGTTCTCCACGGTGCCGGGCAGGTCGAGGGGCGTCTGCGCCCACACCATCCAGGTCCGGAGTTCGGGGAGCGAGGCGTGAACCGCCGCGTGGACGGCGGGCGCGTCCCCGGGGCGCGGGGCACGCAGCAGCAGGCGCGGCGTGCGGACCTCGCCGGGCACGGGGGGCAGGGTGGGAGGCGTCATGGGGAGGACTGTAGCCCACGCCCGGGGAGGCTCAGGGAATCAGGGCCTCCAGCCGCGCGAGGCGGGCGTGCAGGGTCTCCGGGTCCGGCGCGACCAGGTTCACGTGCCCCAGCTTGCGCCCCGGGCGGGGAGCCTTGTGGTAGAGGTGCCGCCGGGTGCCGGGCAGCGTGTCGATGCCCGTCCAGTCGGGTTCCTGCCCGTCTGCCGGGCCGACGATGTTGACCATCGCGGTGGGGTGCAGGGGTGCCCAGTCGGTCAGGGGCAGGCCGAGGACGGCGCGCACCTGCGCCTCGAACTGGCTGAGGCCGCCGCCGTCCTGCGTGAGGTGGCCGCTGTTATGGACGCGCGGCGCGACCTCGTTCACCAGCAGTTCACCACCCGGCAGCTGGAAGAACTCCAGGGTCAGCAGGCCCTCCAGGCCCCAGGCTTCCGCAACGGCGCGGGCCGCCTCACGGGCGCGGGCTTCCGTCCCCTCCGGCGCGGCGGCGGGAAAGACACTCGTGCGGAGGATGCCCGCCCGGTGCGTGTTCTCGACCAGCGGCCCGAAGGCCACCTCGCCCGCCGCACTGCGGGCCACCGCCAGACTGACCTCGCGCCGGAAGGGAATCAGGCCCTCCAGCACGCAGGGGACGCGGCCCAGGCTGTCCCAGGCGGCCCTCACCTCCGCGTCACTGTTCACGCGCACCTGGCCCTTGCCGTCGTAGCCGAGTTCGCTGGTCTTGAGAAGGCCGCGCCCGCCCACCGCGTCCAGCGCCCCCGCCAGATCGGCCCCGCTCTCGATGGCGACAAAGGGCGCAGTGGCGACGCCCGCCGCCCGCAGCGCTTCTTTCTCACGCGCCCGGTGCTTGCTGCGGGCCAGAAGATGACCGCCGGGCCGCACCGGCACCCGGCCCTCCAGCGCGGCCAGCGCGGCCACCGGCACGTTCTCGAACTCCAGCGTCACGGCGTCGCACCCCGCCAGGCGGTCCAGGGAGGCGGGATCGGTGTAGGGCGCCTGAAGGTGTTCGGCGCACAGCCGCGCGGGGGCCTGGGGGTCGGGTTCCAGCACCACCGTCCGCACCCCGAGGGGCAGGGCGGCCAGGGCGAGCATCTGCGCGAGCTGACCGCCGCCCAGGATGCCGAGGGTGGGGGCGGGATCAGGGGTCATTCCGTCCCCGCTTCCGGGTGGCCCTCGAAGAACGGTTCATCCAGCACGGCCCGGGTCTGCTGCTGGCGGAAGGCGTTCAGGCGTTCGCGCACGCGTTCATCCGTCGTGGCGAGGAGGGCGGCGGCAAAGAGGGCCGCGTTTTTCGCCCCCGCCGCGCCGATGGCAAAGGTCGCCACCGGAATCCCGGCGGGCATCTGCACGATGCTCAGCAGGCTGTCCTGACCGCTCAGGGCGCGGGACTGGACCGGCACGCCCAGCACCGGCACCCGCGTGAAGGCCGCCAGCATTCCCGGCAGATGCGCCGCGCCGCCCGCCCCCGCGATGATGCAGCTCAGGTTCAGGCGCTCGGCCCGTGAGGCGTAAGTGGCGAGTAGCTGCGGCGTGCGGTGCGCCGACAGCACCCGCACCTCATACGCGACGCCCAGGTCACGCAGCACGTCCAGCGCGCCCCCCATCGTCTCGAAATCGCTCCTCGACCCCATCACCACGCCCACGCGCGGGGCGGCGGGTGGTCCTGCTGGCTGTCCGTGCGTCACGGCCCGCATCCTAGCGCGGGGTCCTGTATCCAACGCGGAGTACTGTGGCCCATGCGCGTTCAGGACATGAACTGGGAACAGGTGGAAACGTATCTGGGGCGGGACGACCGCTGCGTCCTGCCGCTGGGCTGCACCGAACAGCACGCCACGCTGAGTCTCGCCACCGACAGCCGGCTGGCCGGGCGGGTCGCGGCGGAGGCGGCCGGGCCGCTGGGCATCCCGGTCTTTCCCGTCCTCGCCTACGGCATCACGCCCGGCTTCACGGCGTATCCCGGCACGGTCAGCCTGCGGGTCAGCACTTACCTGGCCCTGCTGGACGACCTGCTGAGCGGCCTCCACGCGCAGGGCTTCCGGCGCATCCTGGTGGTGAACGGCCACGGCGGGAACACGCCCGGTCAGGGCTGGCTGGGCGAGTGGCTTTCCGGCCATCCGGAGGCGCGGGTACAGTGGCACAACTGGTGGAACGCACCGCGCACCTGGGCCGCCGTGCAGGCCACCGATCCCCTCGCCAGCCACGCGAGCTGGATGGAGAACTTCCCGTGGACACGTCTGGCTGATGTCGCGGCTCCCGAGGAACGCAAACCCCTGGTGGACCTCGCGCAGCTCCGGCAACTGCCGCCCCGGCGCGTCCGCGAGGTGCTGGGCGACGGCAACTACGGCGGCTTGCACGTGCGCCCCGACGGGGAGATGCTCGCCATCTGGCAGGAAGCCGTGCTGGAAACGCGGGCGCTGCTGGAAGGCGGGTGGGCGGACTGACCTGCGCTAGCTTTGGCCCATGACCGCTCGCCCCGATTACGACTGGCTGTACTCGCGCACGCGCGCGGGGCGCGAACGGGGACCGGGCACCGCGCGGGCGCTGCTGGACCGCCTCGGCGCCCCCGACGCGCGGTTTTCCTCCATTCGCGTGGTCGGCACGAATGGCAAGGGCAGCACCTGCGCGATGCTGGAAGCCGGGCTGCTGGCCTCGGGCGTGCGCGTGGGCCGCTTCACCAGCCCGCACCTCCAGCGCTACGAGGAACGGGTGCGGGTGAACGGCGAGGAACTGGACCCGGCCCGCACCGCCGCCTTCGTCGAGTGGGCGAAGGCGCAGACACCGGAGGCGGCCTTCTTCGACCTGACCCTGGCCCTGGCCTGTCAGGTGTTCGCGGAGGACGGTGTGGAGGTCGCCGTGATGGAGGCGGGTGTGGGCGGTGTCAGCGACGCGACCCAGGCCCTGACCCGGGTGGAGGCCGTCGCCCTGACGAATGTCGGCCTCGACCACGTGAGCACCCTGGGACCGACCCTGCGGGACATCGCCCTGGATAAGGCCCGCGCGGCGCGGCCCGGCGTGCCGTTGCTGAGTACCGCGACCGCTGCCGAGGCGCTGGAGGTGGTGCGGGGGGTGGCGGCGGAAACGCACGCGCCCCTCTTCACGCCGGGAACGCATCCGGCCCTGTTCGCCCTCTCCCGCCCCCCCGCGCTGGCGGGCACACACCAGCAGGCGAACGCGGCCCTGGCCGCCGCGACCCTCCGCACGCTGGGGTATGGGGCGGGCGTGGAGGCGGCGCTACAGGCCACCCACCCCGCCCGGCTGGAACGCTTCGAGGTCGGCGGGAAAACCGTCTGGCTGGATGGCGCACACAACCCCCACGCGACCCGTGCCCTGGCCGCCAGCGTGCCCCGGGCGGACGTGCTGCTGTTCGGCAACCTGGCCCGCAAGGACACGGCGGCCACGCTCGCGCCGCTGCTGGAGGTGGCCCCGGTGAGGGTCTTTACCGCTCCCAGCGACCTCGCCACGCCTCCGGAAGAACTCGCCGCCCAGTTCGGCGGTCAGAGCGTGCCCCCACCCGCCGAAGCCCTGGCGCGCGCCCTGGCCCTCACGCCCCCCGGCGGGACACTGCTGGTGACGGGCAGCCTGTATCTGGCCGGAACCCTACGTGACCTGTTGATGTCCCCTTGACAGCCACCGGCCTGGTCCGTATACTCCCTTTCGCTCTGGGTCGTTAGCTCAATTGGCAGAGCAGCTGACTCTTAATCAGCGGGTTGTAGGTTCGATTCCTACACGACCCACCAGAACCGAAAGCCCCGCCGCGTGCGGGGTTTTTCGTGTCGTGGGCTGCCGGGGCCTCCGGGCGGGGTAGCCTGGGCCGCATGACAGGCAAGTCCCAGGAACAGGCACATCCCAACTGGGCCGAACTCGTACCGGGCGGCGTGCAGCCGTGGAAGACGCTCTCGTCGCGGGTGCTGGTGGAGGGCTTCCGGGTGGTGCTGGAAGACCGGGTGCAGACCCCCTCGGGCGCGGAGGTGCTGTACCAGTACCGCCCACGTGGGCCACGTGCCATGTTCGTGCTGCCCGTGACCCCGGCGGGCGAGGCCGTGCTGATTCGCCAGTACCGCTATCCCCTCCAGGCGACCATCTGGGAGGTTGTGGCGGGCGGCGTCGAGCGCGGCGAGGACCTTCTGGCGGCGGCGCAGCGCGAACTGGCCGAGGAGGTGGGCGGCGCGGCGGCGGAGTGGGTGCCCCTGCCGGGCTTCTACCCGCAGCCCAGCATCAGCGGGGTGGTCTTTTACTCCCTGCTGGCCCTGGGGGTCACGCTGGGCGAGACGGCCCACGAGGACAGCGAGGTGATCGAGCGCGTGATCCTGCCGCTGCCGGAGGTCTACCGGATGCTGGAGGCGGGCGAGATAGGTGACGGTCCCAGCAGCCTGACGCTGTGGCACGCGCGGCGGCACCTCCTGGAGCGCGGCCTGCTGTGACCGACCTGCCCGCCCCCTTCATTACGCTGGCCGCGCAGCACCGTCTTGACGCCGTCATCGAGAACAGCGAATTCCTGGCCTTTGCCGAGAGGGCCGATGCGCCCGCAGAGGCCCTCGCGCAGCTCGCCGCCCTGCGAGGCCGCTACCCGGATGCCACCCACCACTGCTGGGCCTACCGCACCGGTCCCGCCTACCGCTTCAGCGACGACGGCGAGCCGGGCGGGACGGCAGGGGCACCCATCCTGCGCGCGATAGAGGGCCAGGGCGTGGATCACGTGATGGTCGTGGTCGTGCGCTACTACGGCGGCGTAAAGCTGGGCACCGGCGGGCTGGTGCGGGCCTACGGAGGCACGGCGGCGGAATGCCTGCGAACTGCGCCAAAGCTGGAGATCCGGCCCCGCCAGAGTCTGACCGTCAGCGTGCCGTTCGAGCATCTGAGCGCCCTGTATCACCTGCTGGGCACCTTCGACACGCGGCGGGGGACAGAAGGGTACACCGCGACCGGCGTGACCCTGCCCGTGGAGGTCTACCCCGAGGACACCCTCGCCTTCGCGCAGGCGCTGCGGGACGCGACGCGGGGGGCGGCGGCGGTGGAGGAGGCCACCTGAATCAGGCCACGCCGCTCTAGACTCGCACCCATGACCCTTCCCCCTCTCCCCTACCGCATCGGCTACGGAGAAGACGCGCACCGCCTCGCGGGGGGGCGGCCCTTGGTGCTGGGGGGTGTGCCGATCCCCCACG
Organism: Deinococcus phoenicis; assembly: GCF_000599865.1. Taxonomy (GTDB): domain Bacteria; phylum Deinococcota; class Deinococci; order Deinococcales; family Deinococcaceae; genus Deinococcus; species Deinococcus phoenicis. Next base: position 85,427 of record NZ_JHAC01000008.1, read on the forward strand.
CCGAACGCGGCGCGGTGGCCCACAGCGACGGGGACGCCGTCTTGCACGCGGTCGCGGACGCGCTGCTGTCGGGGCTGGCGCTGGGGGACATCGGGCAGTATTACCCCGATACCGACCCGGCACACGCGGGACTGGACTCGCGGGTCATTCTGGAAGACAGCCTGGCGCTGGTCCGGGAGTGGAAGTACCGGCCCGCGAACGTGGCGCTGGTGGTCACGCTCGACCGCCCCAGGCTGGGGCCGCTGCGCGCCGACATCGCCCGCAACGTGGCGGCCCTGCTCGGCCTGGCCGAAACCGAGGTGGGCGTGAGCTTCAAGACCTCGGAGGGCCTCGCGCCCGACCACGTGCAGGTGCGGGTGACGGTGCTGCTGACGCGGGTGGAGGGGTGAGCGGACCCCTCCTCCACGTGGTTCTCTTCGAGCCGGAAAAGGCGGGCAACGTGGGCAACGTCGCGCGCACCTGTGCCGTCCTGGGCGCCGACCTGCACCTGATTCGCCCCTTCGGCTTCCACCTGCACGACCGCGAGTTCCGCCGCGCCGTGATGGATTACCTGGAGGGCGTGACGCTGCATGAACACGCGGGCTGGACGGCCTTCCAGTCGGCCCTGCCGCCCAGTGCGCGGGTGTGGGCCTTTTCCACCCACGCCACCACGCTGCACACGCGGGCAGGCTTCCGGCGGGGCGATTACCTGCTGTTCGGCCCCGAGTCGCGTGGCCTGCCGGTCTGGCTGCGCGAAGGGCTGCCCACGCTGAAGCTCCCGCAGCCCGGCGGGGGCCGCAGCCTGAATCTGGCGGTGGCGGCGGGCGCGGCAGCTTTCGAGGCGGGGCGGCAGATCGAGGGATGGTAGGGCAGCGGTCTGCTTTCAGCGGTCAGGTGAAGCTCTGCGCCGGTTCAGTGGCCCCGGGAACGGAGCTTCCGGCAGGGGCCGGATGAAGTCACGGCGCGGCCCGCCGTAGAGTGACGGCCATGACTTCCAACCCAGGCTTTGAAGAGAAGCTCGCCCGGTACGCCGAACTCCTCGTCCGCACGGGCGTGAACCTGCCGGAAGGCGGGAAGGTGCAGGTGAACGCCCCCGTCGAGGCGGCGGCGCTGGCCCGGCTGGTGGCGCGCGCCGCGTACCGGGCGGGCGCGGCGGACGTGCGGGTGGACTACAACGACCCGCACCTCTCGCTCGCGCTGTATGAAGACGGCACCGACGCGGCGGTGGAATTCCTGCCCGAGTGGAGCGCGCAGGAGAGTGAGCGGCTGGTGGCCGACGGGTACGCCTTCATCTCCATCGTGGGGAGCGACCCCTCCTTGCTGGCCGGCGTGAACCCCGAGCGGGTGGCCCGGCGCAGCAAACTCGCCGCGCAGATGGGCCAGCATGTGCAAAAGGCTATCGGCGGCTTCGAGGTGAACTGGACCGTGGCCGCGATGAGCACCCCCGCCTGGGCGCGCCGCGTCTACCCGGAGTTGCCGGAAGAGGAAGCGGTCGCCCGGCTGTGGGACGACATCTTCAAGGTGACCCGCGCCGACCAGCCCGACCCGGTGGCGGCCTGGGACGCGCACCTCGCGCGCCTGGAACGCCTGACCGCCTTCCTGACGGGGCGGCAGTACGCGGCCCTTCATCTCAGAAGCGGTCTCGGAACCGACCTGACGGTGGGCCTGGCCGACGGGCACATCTGGCAGGGCGGTGCAGAGACGGCCAGAAACGGCATCCGCGCCGTGCCCAACCTCCCCACCGACGAGGTGTTCACCGCCCCGCACGCAGGGCGGGTGGACGGCGTGGCGGTGGCGAGCAAGCCCCTCAGCGCGCGTGGGCAACTGATCGAGGGCATCCGCGTGCGCTTCGAGGGCGGAAAGGCCGTCGAGGTCAGCGCGGAGAAGGGTGAGGAAACCTTGCGCCAGCTGATGGAGACGGATGAGGGCGCTTCCCACCTGGGCGAGATCGCGCTGGTGCCCGCCTCGGCCCCCGTCGCGCAGACCGGGACGCTCTTTCTGAACACCCTCTTCGACGAGAACGCCGCCTCGCATATCGCCCTGGGCCGCTGCTACCCCACCAACGTGCAGCACGGCGAGAACCCCGAGGCCCTGCTCGCAGCGGGCGGCAACGACTCCCTGATTCACGTGGACTGGATGATCGGCACGCCTGACATGGACGTGGACGGCGTCACGGCGGACGGCGGGCGCGAGGCGCTGATGCGCGGCGGGGAGTGGGTGGTGGAGTGCGCCGGCAGCGCTCAGGGGTGAAAAGCTTAACTGACATCTTGCAATTTAGGTTGAGGGGGCGAGAAGTGCGTGCTGGAAGACGTCGAGCGCGGCCAGTTCCAGTTGGAGGGCTTGACGGCGCACTCCGGGGACGACCGAGAATCGCACGGTTCTCGCCAGCTCGCCCCAGTCGGGCCATGTGCCTGCTCTCTCCATGGGCAGATCGAGGTTCTGGAGGTGGCAGAGCGGAAAGGCCATTCCAGAGAGGCACCACCAACGCATCACCCCCTGTTTGCTGTGCTGGGCGAAGCGTTGGAGCCCGAATCTCCCCTTGACCGTTTTAAAGAAGGCCTCGATTCGCCAACGGCGCTTCCCTATGCGGGCAAGGTACTTGCCGCCTAAGTCGCGGTTGGACATCACAAAGCGTTGTTCCGGCTCGGTGTTGCGGTAGAGCCACACCCAGGAGAACGCACATGACCTGATCAAGCCCACCGGGCTTGACCAGGCTCCCCCGCACCCTCAGGTTACGGACCTGCCGTCCATCCTCCAGTTTCCGAGAGCAGCGCACGCCGACCACGATGTCCAGGCTACGGGCGAGGACGCCCCGAATGAACCCGGCACTCTCGAAGCCCCCGTCTGCATGCAGACGGGGCCGACGGTTCCCTTTCAGCAACGTGGCGGGGACAGTGCGGAGTAACTTCAGGGCAAGCTGGGCAGGCGTGGCGGTGCCCTTGCCCCGCCAGACCTGAAAAGCTCATGGCAGTCGGAGTTCTCCACAGCACAGGTAGAGCACAACCAGGTGGACCCCCCGGACGCCGTGGTAGATGTGGACCCAATCGGCAAGTTCGCTGAATTTGCCGGTCTTTTCCAGGCTGGTCAGGTCCACCAGCAGTTCCAGCCGGGGGCGCTGGTGGGGCTGGTGTCGCCACAGGTCCTGCAACGTCTCGTGAGCGTGCTGGCGCAACACCCGGCACAGTTGCCCGGTGTTCCAGGCCGCGTGGTTGAGAAAGCGGCTGAGGGCGGCGGGGGATTTGCCGGTGGCGCGTTCTGGAAACGGTCTGCCGGAACCATCCAGGAACAGATTGAGGATGACCTCGAAAGATTCCCGATGCTGCTTGCGGGAGAAGCAGGGCAGGATGTCAGAATAGAGCCGTCTGGAACGCTGTTCTTTGGGTTCACACCCCACTATGGGGCCAAAAGCGCGTTCCAGACGCCCTTTTCCTTATACACTATTGTCAGGAGTTGAATCAAATGTTCAGCACCAGTATAGATGTCGAAATAGGCAAGAGTCAGCTTGAAGAGTTCTTCGGGGAAGAGTTTAATAGAGTTATTATTGAGATGGCGAGCATTCTAAAAAATCTATACCCTCAGATTCAAGTTAGATTTGGTGATTATACCAGAATAGAGGGTCTTACGGGTATTCATATGACCGATGAATATGGTGATGTATCCGAAGAAATAGACAGAATATTAACCAGTATGGCCAATTCTATTTTGGCGACACAGCCTTTTAAGTTTCCCTCTTCATTCTGTGAGTATTCGTCTGGCAAGATATAGTAATCAGCTCGCCTTCTTCCTCTGTCATCTTCAAGATCCCGACTTCCCGGTGTGGGGTCAGGAACCTAGCCTGGCTGGGGCAAGCTGGCGGGAATCGTCCGGTTCTCGTTCGTCCCCGGAGTGCGCCGTCAAGCCCTCCAACTGGAGCTGGACGCACTCGATGACTTCCAGCACGTACTTCCCGCCCTTGAGGCTTAACTGCAAGATGTCAGTTAAGCCTTCGCCCCTGACGGCGGACGGCGGAAAGCCGACCCCCCCGTTACAATGCCTCCATGACTGCCAACGACACCTATCAGGCCGACGGCTTCACGCCCACCCCGGAACTCGCCAGCGAGCGCCAGACGAAGTTCTCGCAGGCCCCCGAACTGGGCGAGGGCATCGACCCCGGTAAGGCCTACCGCGCCGTGATGGAAACGAGCAAGGGCCGCATCGTGCTGGACCTCTACCCGGACGAGGCGCCCGTCACCGTGAACTCGTTCGCGTACCTGCTGCGTCACCACTACTACGACGGCATCAAGTTCCACCGCGTGATCGACGGCTTCATGGCGCAGGGCGGCGACCCCACCGGCACCGGCGCGGGCGGCCCCGGCTACAAGTTCGAGGACGAGTTCGGTTCCGAGCACCGCCACGACCGCAAGGGCACCCTGAGCATGGCGAACGCTGGCCCCGCCACCAACGGCTCGCAGTTCTTCATCACCTTCGGCCCGACCCCGCACCTCGACGGGCGGCACACCGTCTTCGGGCGCGTGGTGGAGGGCATGGACGTGCTGGACCGCCTCACCCGCATCCAGCCCGGTATGCCCGGCACGCCGGACGTGATCGAGCGGGCCTATCTGGTGGAGAAGAACGCGGAGGGCTAAGCGCCGCAGGTTCTCAGCAGGCGGAGGCGGCGGCTTCCGCCTGCTGCGTTTTCTCCCGGTGCGGCCCCCCTCTGTGGGAACGCCGTGAGAGGGCCGCGCTAGACTGGGTTCATGGACAACCGCACGAACCTCGACGACTACCTCGCGGGGCTGGGGATCAGTGACGCCGACGACCTGGCGCCGCTGCCCACCGCGCCCGAGGTCGCCGCGCCTGCCCCCGCCGCCCTGGAGGCCGCGCACGAGGACCCCCGCGCGGTGCTGGAGCGGTTTCTCAGGGGGCTGACGGCCCGCATCGACCCCACGCTGTCGGTCACCGTCCAGGAGGGCGAGGACGCGCTGGAAGCCGAGATCGGCGGGGAGAACGCCGCGCGACTGGCCGGACGCGACGGGCGCACCCTGGGGGCCATCGAGGTGATCGCCTATACCGTGCTGGCCAAGCAGGCGGGCCGCAGCGACCTGCGCGTGCGGGTGGATGTGGGCGGCTTCCGCAAACGGCAGGCCGACACCCTGTCCAAACTGGCCGAGCGGCTGGCCGTGCAGGTCGCCAAGAGCGGCGAGGCCCACGAACTCCAGCCCATGCCCGCCGCCGAGCGCCGCGTGATTCACATCGCCCTGAAAGAAAACCCGGACGTGGTCACCGAATCGGTGGGCGAGGGCGCGGCGCGGCGGCTGATCATCAAGCCCAGGAGCTATGGGCCTTGAGCCATAGAGCATTTGTCCGAATTACGCCGTTGGAGGGAAGGCGCCTCCAACAGCTCCATTCTCCCAAACGCTCTCTTGATTTCACTCGCTCCGCTCAGTCAAAAAGAAGGTCTCTTTTTGACAAATGCTTTAAAGGCTGGACGCTCAAGTCTGGGCTGTGCCAGCTCAAAGCCTGCCGGCTCAAAGCCCAGAGCGCCTAGCTCGTGGCCGCTCCTCTCACCCTCCGCGCGTGGTTGCAAGAGGCCACGCGCCTCCTGCGTCACGCGGGCGTGCCCTCGCCGGAAGCGGACGCACGGGCGCTGGCGCAGCACGGCCTGAACCTGAGCGGCGCGGCGCTGCTGCTGCGCGCGGGGGAACCGGTGAGCGGGGCGGACGCGGCGCGGCTGGACACGCTGCTCGCGCGGCGGGCGGCGCGGGTGCCGCTGCAACACCTGCTGGGCGAGGTGGAGTGGGGCGGCCTGCGCCTGCGGACCGACAGGCGGGCGCTGGTGCCCCGGCCCGAGACGGAGTGGCTGCTGCATCTGGCGCTGGAGGCCCTGTCAGGCCGCCCCGCCCCCCGCGTGCTGGATGTGGGGACCGGCACGGGCGCACTCGCACTGGGGCTGAAGGCGGGCCGCCCGGACGCGGCGGTCACCGCCACCGACCTCAGCCCCGAGGCCCTGACCCTGGCGCGGGAAAATGCCCACCTGAACGGGCTGGAGGTCCCCTTTGCGGAAGGGAGCCTGCTGGCGGGCCTGCCCGGTCCCTTCGACCTGATCGTGAGCAACCCGCCTTACCTGCCCGACACCGACCGCCTGGACGCCGACCCGGAAGTGCGCTTCGACCCCGATCTGGCGCTGTACGCGGGGCCGGACGGGCTGGGGGTGGCGCGGCCCCTCGCAGCGGAAGCGGGCGCGGCCCTCGCTCCCGGCGGCACGCTGCTGCTGGAACTCGACCCGCGCAACGCCGCCGCTTTCGCCGGGGAGCTGCGTGCAGCGGGCTGGCGGGCGGATGTGCGGCCCGACCTCACCGGGCGGGCGCGGTTTGTGCGGGCCGTGCGGTAGGGTCAGGCCCCGGTGCCCGGAAGCTGCCGCAGCAGATTGACGGTCTCGATCATCGCCAGCACCGCCTCCGCGCCCTTGTTGCCCGCCTTCGTTCCGGCGCGCTCGACCGCCTGCTCGATGGTATCGGTGGTCAGGATGCCGAAGGCCATCGGCACGCCCGTGTGCAGCATCGAATTCAGGACGCCGTTCGTCGCCGCGCCCGCCACGAAGTCGTAATGGTCGGTTGCGCCCCGGATGACGGCCCCCAGACACACCACCGCGTCGTAACGCCCGCTTTCCGCGAGGCGGCGGGCCGTGAGGGGCACCTCGAAGCTGCCGGGCACCACGTACAGGTCGAGGTCGGCGCTGTCGCCACCATGCTGCACGAAGGCGGTGTGTGCGCCTTCTATCAGCCGGTCCACGATGAAGTGGTTCCAGCGCGTGCCGACGACGGCGAACTTCAGGCCTGAGGCGAGCAGGTTGGCTTCGATCCGGTTCATGGCCTGCATTGTGCCGCGTCCGTGCCGCCTGAACGACCTCACCCCGCGGGACTTCATGGGGTGTTAAGGTGAACCACGGCAGCCTGCCGCAGGCACCCGCTGCACTTCTCCTTCTTCCACCCGCGTCCCGCGAGACGCCCCGCGCCGCCCGGCACGGTAAGCCCGCCCGAGAGGCGGCGATGGAGGCCCCAGCATGTTCAGCAACGCCCAATCCACGAGCGCCCACCCGCAGCTGCCGGGCCGGCGCTCGCCCTACTTTTTCCCCTCCTGGGAGTGCGCATGAAGCTTGAGCAACGGTACGAAGGCAAGGCGAAGAGGGTCTACGCGACCCCGAACCCGCAGGAATACGTGGTGGAGTACAAGGACGACGCGACGGCCTTCAACGGCGTGAAAAAGGCCCAGATCATGGGCAAGGGCGAGATCAACAACGCGATCACCGCGCACCTGTTTCCGTTGCTGGAGCGCGCGGGCATCCCCACGCACTTCCTCGAAAAGCTGAGTGACCGGGAGCAGCGCGTGCGGGCGGTGCAGATCATTCCGGTGGAAGTCATCGTGCGGAACGTGGCCGCCGGGAGCTTTTCCAGACGGCTCGGGATCGAGGAGGGCACGCCCCTCGCCCGGCCCGTCGTCGAGTACTGCTACAAGAGTGACGCGCTGGGCGACCCCCTGATCAACAGCGATACGGCGATCAGCCTGGGCTGGGCCACTGAAGAGGACCTCGCGCGCATCCGCGAGCTGAGCCTGAAGGTCCGCGATTTTCTGGTGCCCTACTTCGCGGCGCGCGGCGTTCGCCTGATCGACTTCAAGCTGGAATTCGGCAAGACGCATGACGGCCAGATCGTCCTGGCCGACGAGATTAGTCCCGACACCTGCCGCTTCTGGGACGCCGCGACGGGCGAGAAGCTGGACAAGGACCGCTTCCGCCGCGACCTGGGCGGGGTGGAGGACGCCTACGCGGAGATGCTGAGGCGCGTGACAAGCGAGGTCTGAACGTCTAACCGTCCAACGGTCTGAAGGTCGAACAGTCAACATTTCGCGGTCAGACGGCTCGACCTTTTGACCGCTCCAAAGGAGCGATATGCCCACCTTTAACGCCAAAGTCTTCGTCACCCTCAAACCGTCCATCCTCGACCCGCAGGGCCGCACCGTCGAGCGGGCACTGTCGCACCTCGACCACGCGAACGTGGCGGGTGTGCGCGTCGGCAAGTACATCGAACTCACGCTGAACGGCGAGCGGGCGGAAGTCGAAGCTCAACTGGCCGACATCGTGGAGAACGTGCTGAGCAATCCCGTGATGGAGGACGCGCGCTGGGAGCTTCATCCAGCATGAGCGAACTTGATGACATCCAATTCACAGAAGGTGAAATAGGATTCATCCTGCACCGCCTCCGCCTACTTAAGGCTGCCGCATCCCAAGACTTACATTCTGCCTCCCTAGATGACACCGCCATGGGGAGACTTCATGGGCTTTGCAACTCGATAGATATTGTTGGCAATGTTCTAGAGCACGGGAAAGAATACAGACTAATTAAGGATAAGGGTAGATATTTTGAGGAACCAGAAAGACAAACACTTTTGATGTCAGAAGGAAGTGAGGGGGTAAATGGTGCATATCTCTGCAATGAAGCCGAAGCCGGAGAAGTCGCCGCAGCCCTTTTGGAAAACGGAAACTTGGTAACAAGATTCTGGGTTATTTCTGACGACAGGAAATTTACCATTTACCGTCGGAGCAAAGAAGTAGGAGAATCCCGATGAAAACCGCTGTCATTCAGTTTCCCGGCTCCAACTGCGATGCCGACGCGCTGCACGCCGCACGGCTGACGCTGGACCCGGACGCCCAGTTCGTGTGGCACACCGAGGCCGGCTTGCCCGAAGGCACCGAGCTGGTGTTCCTACCGGGCGGCTTTTCCTACGGCGACCACTTGCGCTCGGGCGCGATTGCCGCCCGCAGCCCGATTATGGAAGCGGTCAAGGACCACGCGGAACGCGGCGGGTTTGTCCTGGGCGTCTGCAACGGCTTTCAGGTGCTGACCGAATCCGGCCTGCTGCCGGGTGCCCTCTCGCGTAACCGCGACCTGCACTTTCACTGCGCGCCCGTTCACCTGCGAGTGGAGAACCACCACACCGCCTTTACCGGCGCGTATGAGGCGAACCAGGTCCTCGAAATCCCCATCGCGCACGGCGAAGGCAACTACTACGCCGACCCCGAAACGATTGCCCGCCTGGAGGCCGAGGGCCGTGTGGTGTTCCGCTACGTGGACAACCCCAATGGCAGTCTCAACGACATCGCCGGGATCGTGAGCGAGGGCGGCAACGTGCTGGGCATGATGCCGCACCCCGAGCGGGCGGTGGAACTGCTGCTGGGGAGTGAGGACGGGCTGGGGATTTTTGCGTCGTTGAAAGCGGGCGTGGTGAAGTGAACGAGTTGCAGGATTTTCTGACCGAGCAGTACGCCGCCGAACTGGGGGCCTTCCGTGCGGCCCTGAATGCCGTTCCCGGGGAACGTTTCGCCCTGGCAACCGTGGGGCACAGCCCCGCGTGGCACGCCCTGCATATCGCGGAGTGGCTGCGGCTGGCCGTGCTGGGCGACCGTTCGGCCACCTACGCCCACCTGGGTTGGGAGGACCAGCCCTGGGTGAAGGACCTGAGCGGCACCCCCGCCTTGACTGAGGCCGCCGACAAGGACGCGGTGCTGGCGTATCTGGACGAGGTTTCCGGGCAGGTGCTGACGTTCCTCCAGAACATGAGCGCCGAAGAGTTGCAGGGCACGAGTTTTTCTCCCAGCGCCCCGAACGGCGAGCGCCCACGCCTTCAGGGCATCGGGCTGCACCTGCGGCACGTCGCGTACCACCGGGGCCAGGTCCGTCTCGGGATGAAGGAGCAGGCATGAGCCAGACCCAATCCCTCCGCCCCCAGGCCGCCACCTTCGGCCTCACCGAAGGGGAGTACGACCTGCTGGTGGACAACATCGGGCGCGAGCCGAACGCGCTGGAGGCGGCCATCGTCGGCGCGATGTGGTCCGAGCACTGCGGGTACAAGAACTCTCGGCCCCTCTTCCGCGCCTTCCCGACGACCGGGCCGCAGGTGCTGCAAGGCCCCGGTGAGAACGCAGGTGTGGTGGATATCGGCGAAGGCTGGGGCGTGGCCTTCAAGATGGAGAGCCACAACCACCCGTCCGCCGTGGAGCCGGTGCAGGGCGCGGCGACCGGCGTGGGCGGCATCCTGCGCGACATCTTTGCGATGGGCGCGCGGCCTTTCGCCGTGCTGGACTCCCTCCGATTCGGCAACCCCGACAGCCCCCGCACCCGCTTCCTGCTGAACGGCGTGGTGGAGGGTATCAGCCATTACGGGAACGCCATCGGCGTACCGACGGTGGGCGGTGAGGTGACGTTCCATCCCAGCTATCAGGAAAACCCACTGGTGAACGTGATGGCCCTGGGCTTGCTGCGCCACGAGGATTTGGCAAAGGGCACGATGGGCGAGGTCGGCAACACCATCGTCTACGTCGGCTCCAAGACGGGGCGCGACGGGCTGGGCGGGGCGGTATTTTCCAGTGCAGACCTCAGCGCGGCCTCGCAGGCGGACCGTCCCGCCGTGCAGGTGGGCGATCCCTTCATGGAAAAGCTGCTGCTGGAAGCCACGCTGGAGGCCATTCAGGCGGGCGTGGTGGCGGGCGTGCAGGACATGGGCGCGGCGGGGCTGGGGTCCAGCACCTGCGAGATGGCCTACCGCGCGGGCCTGGGCATCACGATGGACCTCGACCTCGTGCCCACGCGCGAGAGCGGCATGGTGCCGATGGAACTGTGCCTCAGCGAGTCGCAGGAGCGCATGATTCTGGTGCCGGTGCCCGGTAAGGAACAGGAACTGCTCGACCTCCTCGCCAAGTGGGAACTGGACGTGGTGACGATTGGCGAGGTGGAGGCGCACGACCGCTACCGTCTGACGTGGCGCGGTGAAGTCGTCTGTGACCTGCCCGTCGCCCTGCTGAACGAGGCCCCCAAGTACACCCGCGAGGGCGTGGAATCGGCGGACATCCGGGCCAAGCGCGAGCGGGACCTGGGCGGCGTGCCCGTTCCCGGCGACCTGGGGGCGGTGCTGATTGACCTGCTCTCGCACCCCACGATTGCCTCCAAACGGCCCATCTTCGAACGGTACGACCATCAGGTGATGACGAACACGGTGGTGGTGCCGGGGGCCGCCGACGCCGCCGTCCTGCGCGTGAAGGGCAGCGGCATGGGCGTGGCCGCCACCTCGGACTGCAACCCGCGCTTCGTGTACCTCGACCCGTACACCGGGGCCGCCGCCGCCGTCGCGGAAGCGGCCCGCAACCTGGCCTGCGTGGGCGCGACGCCGCTCGCCATCACCGACAACCTCAACTTCGGGAACCCGCACGAGCCGGGGGTGTACTTCCAGCTTCAGCAGGCGGTGCAGGGCATCGCGGACGCCTGCCGCGCGCTGAACACGCCGGTGACGGGCGGCAACGTCAGCCTCTACAACCAGTACACGGAAGGGGACCACAAGGTCGCCATTCACCCCACGCCCACCATCGGCATGGTCGGCGTGCTGCCCGACGTGACCGTGCGCGCGACCATGAACCTGAAGGCCGGGCCGCACACCCTCTACCTGCTGGGCAGGCACGCGACCACCCTCGGCGCGTCGCAGTACCTGGAAACGGTGCACGGGCTGGAGGCGGGCCGGGTGCCAGACCTCGATCTGGAGCTGGAAAAGCGCGTGATCGAGGGGACGCTCGCCCTGATTCGCGCCGGGCTGACCACCATCGCGCACGACCCCTCGGAGGGCGGGCTGGCAGTGGCCCTGGCGGAGATGGCGATTGCGGGCGGGCAGGGTCTGAAGGTCGAACTGAGGGCACCGGAAGGCGCGCGCCCCGACGCCGTGCTGTTCGGGGAGGCGCACAGCCGCGTCGTCGTGGCGATTCCGCTGGGCCACGAGCAGGCGGCGCAGGAGCTGCTGGACGGCCTGGGCGTCCCCTATACCGCGCTGGGCGAGAGCCTGGGCGGCAGTGACCGCGTGACCATTTCCGTGACGGGCGCAAACGTACAGTTGAGCGTGACCCTCGACGCCCTGAAGACCGCCTTCGAGACGCCGCTGCGGGAGATCCTGGCGTGATCTTCGACCCCGCCACCGACAAGCCGCAGGACGAGTGCGGGGTGTTCGGCCTCTACTCGCCCCAGCCGCAGGACCTCGCCTGGCTGACGTACCTGGGCCTCTTTGCCCTGCAACACCGCGGGCAGGAGGCGGCGGGCATGTGCGTCAGCGACGGCGAGAAGTTCCACGTGGACAAGGACCTGGGCCTGGTGACGCAGGTCTTCGACGAGCGGCGGCTGGACGGGTTGAGGTTGCCCAACGCCCGCGTGAGCATCGGCCACGTGCGCTACTCGACCACCGGCAGCAACCTGCGTTTCAACGCCCAGCCCCTCACCACCCGCACGAACAAGGGCATCCTGGGGCTGGCGCACAACGGCAACTTCGTGAACGCCCGCGAGGTGCGGGGCGAGATGCTGATGGAAGGCGCACTCTTCCAGACCACCAACGACAGCGAAGTGATGCTGAACCTGATCGCGCGCGAGTCGCACATGGACCTGATCGAGGCGACGGCGGGCGCGATGCAGCAGCTCCGGGGCGGCTACGCCTGCGTGCTGATGAGCCGCACCCAACTGATCGGCTTCCGCGACCCGCACGGCGTCCGGCCCCTGGTGATCGGGCAGCGCGAGGACGGCACGTGGGTGCTGGCCTCCGAACCCTGCGCCCTGTATGCGGTCGGCGCGCGGCTCGTCCGCGATGTGCAGCCGGGCGAACTGGTCTGGATGGACCGGGACGGCCTGCACTCGCTGATGGTGGAGCCGAAGCGGCCCACGCCCTGTTCCTTCGAGTGGATTTACTTTGCCCGCAGCGACGGCGAACTCGACGGCGTGGACATCCACGCCAGCCGCATCCGCATGGGCGAACAGCTCGCCCGCGAGAAGCCGGTGGACGCCGACATCGTGGTGCCCGTGCCCGACAGCGGCATTGGCGCGGCCATCGGCTACGCCCGCGAGAGTGGCATTCCCTTTGATTACGGCCTGTACAAGAACCCCTACGCGGGCCGCACCTTCATCGCCCCCACCCAGGAGGCGCGCGAGCTGAAGGTGAAGATGAAGCTCTCGCCCACCAGCGCCGTGCGGGGTAAGCGCGTCATTCTGGTGGACGACTCCATCGTGCGCGGCACCACCAGCCGCCAGATCGTGAACCTGCTGCGTGAGGCGGGGGCCACCGAGGTCCACTTCCGCGTGTCCAGCCCGCCCATCACGCACCCGTGCTTCTACGGCATCGACACCGCCGCCCGCAAGGAACTGGTCGCCAGTACCCACACCGTCGAGGAAATCCGCGACCTGATCGGCGCGGACACCCTCGCCTTCATCAGCGAGCCGGGGCTGAGAAAAGCCATCGGCGGCCAGGGCCTGTGCGGCGCGTGCTTTACGGGCGAGTACCCGGCGGGGACACCGCTGCTGAACGATGTGGATAAGCTGGCTTTGGAAGTGTAAAGCTACGAACGTAACAACATACGAAAGCATACACTGAGCCCCAGCCGATGAAATTCGACTGGGACTTTGCCAACTTGGAGCATATTGCCCTTCATAAGGTGGAACCGGAGGAAGCAGAAGAAGCTGTGACCGATCCAGCGGCTATCCCCGGCGAACACGTCCACCGAGGGCCGAGAGGAGAGCGCCGCTTCGGTTTGATTGGAGCTACTGAAGCCGGACGGGTGCTGTTCGTGGTGCTGGAGAAACGGGGCGAGAAGTTCCGCGTCGTCACCGCTTATACAGCCGGAGCCGAAGAACGCACCGCTTATTACACATAGGAGGAATGACCATGACCGACACCGCCGAGAACATCAAGCGCATTCCGCTGGACGTTGGCGACCCCGTTCCAGAGAACATGACCACTGAGGAAGCCGCCGCCTTCTGGGACACGCACGCCCCGACCCGTGAGCGGATTGCCGCAGCTCAGAAGGATGAAGAAGCCTGGGCCCTCCTCAACGAGATTGCCCCCCGCCAGCGCCCCAAGCAACCGCGCCAGCCCAAAGCCACCTTTGTGACCACCCTGCGCCTCGACGAGGACATGGAAAAGCGGCTCAAGCACGTCGCCGCCTTGAAAAAGGTGCCGTACCAGACGCTGCTCAAGCAGTTCGTGGGCGAACGGCTGTATGAGGAGGAGAAGCGGTTGGGGGTGGTGTGAGGACTATTTAGACGCCCTTGCTTTCGTGAAGAAGTTGCGAGTAAAGTCTAGGAGAGGTTGGTGTAGTGGTAGCATAGTCCACCTTGGCCTAGACTTGTTTAGGAGTGGAAGGTCGGACCTTCAACTAGGCACCATTAGTGGATGGCGTGGGTTCAAATCCCTCACCTTAGTATAGTGATGCATTCCAAACTGCATCACTATTTTTGTATCAATTTGTTCTCATCCATGCTCCAATACGATACCTGCATTTCTTCATAATCTAGTAACTTTCTACCAAAAGCATATCTGTTGCCTTCCAATATTATTGGCAACGGAGCGTTGTTCATATGCTGATACACTCTATAGGCTTGTATAGACCCTCCTATCCCTAGATGCTCCTCATTACTCGATTTTATTGCATCGGATATGATATACAAGGGCTCCATATCAAATAATTTCACATCCTTATTTTTTATTTGATTTCTCATTATAGTAGTGAAGTGCCTTTTGTCGTCACCAGCTATGATGAAACTTGTGTCAACGTCTCCTGGCATTGCCAGTTTTGCACGTTCTTTTACAAATTTCTTTGAGCATTCATCGAACACTATCTTGTACATCTCAAACTTCTTGTGCATCCAGCAAAATCCAGCGATTATAAACTCAACCCTCACTTTGTTAAGTTCATGGAGCGAGGGCATTGTCTCCAATTGTCTATCGGAAACAACACCAGCAAAGAATCGCATAAGGTGACCCACCAGAGAATCTATTGTAAGGGCGCGAGATTTGGATTTATAAAAATTATCAACCGATGTTTGTGCCTGAAGCATTAATGGATATCCATATACTGTGTCTCCCGCATAACACATTACGGCATCTCCCCTCGAAAGGGGTACTATCTTCGCGCATGAGTCGAATGTTACGCTCCCCCTCGTGCGGCTATCAGACGCAATTACAAGCTCCTGATAATCCGGAAGAGATCTCAACCAACAGACTGCAAGTGTCATTATGTCACTCCCATAACCTTTTTAAAAGTTTAACATTCACAGCAATCATTGTATCGATATTTTATACATACGATTATCCTCTTCTTGAGAAGGAAGGAAGATTGCGGTCATCAGAACATGTCCAATGATAACTCCTCATCCGACCTCTACTCCGCCCTCGCCCGAATCCACCCTCCCCCTGACGCCCACCTCTCCTGCATCTGGGCGGCGGAGTCCCGGCCCGACGGGTGGGAGGACGTGCCGCCCGGCGTGCGGGCATGGTGGCTGTCCCTGACCTGGGAGTTGCTGATCGGGCCAGGATGGGGCCGCGTGGTGCTGGTGCAGGACGCAGGGTATCGGTGGTTCCGAATGCGGTACGACGTGCAGGAGGCGACGCCCGAGCGGATGCTGGCAGCGGTGGAGGATCAGCATGGGGCACCTTCGTCCAGCGGGACGTTCACGCTGGCGTGGGGTGCGGCTGTCGAGCGTGGCCGTGTGTTCTGCCGGGGCGCGGCGTTCAGCGTAGGGGATCAGTTGGGGGTGTGGGTGACTGATGGGTGGTCATAGGCGCTGACAGTGAAAGAGGGCAGCGCCTCCCCAACTTTCTCTCCCCTATCCTCCCCCCATGACCCCTCCCCCCCGTTCCGCCATTCGCCCCGGCCTCACTGTGGACATCGTGCAGAAGCAGGACCAATCCAGCGGCAGGCTCACGCGCGGCGTGGTGGCGCAACTGCTCACGCGCTCGCCCTCGCATCCGCACGGCATCAAGGTGCGACTCACCAGTGGGCAGGTCGGCCGGGTGCAGGCGGTGGTGACGGCAGACGGAGGCGGCCTCACCCAGGGCTAAAGCCGCAGCCCCCGGACCCGCGTGGGAATGTGATACAGCCCGGTGCTGGCGGTGAGATACAGCTCCGTACCGTCCAGCCCGCCGAAGCAGAGGTTGGCGACTGTTTCGGGCACCTGCACGCGGCCCAGTTCCTCGCCCTCCGGGGACAGGACATGCACGCCGTCCCCGGCGCTGCTCCAGACCCGGCCCGCCTCGTCCACCTGGAAACCGTCGGGAACACCGGGACGAGGGGTGGCCCAGCGCCCCTCGGAGACAGCGGTGCCGTCCGGGGCCAGACGGTAGCGGTAGATGTGCCCCTCGCCCTCAGCCGTGTCGGACACATAGAGCAGGTCGGCGCGGGCGAAGGCGAGGCCGTTGGGCATCAGGCGGTCGCGGATGGGAGCGGCCAGGGTGCCGTCGGGCGCGAGGCAGTACACGAAGTTACCGGGCTGTTCCTTCTCGCCGCCGTAGCCCTCCTCGGGCTTGTCGAGGCCGTAGGTGGGATCGCTGAACCACAGGCTACCGCCCGGGTGCAGGGCCACGTCGTTGGGGCTGTTCAGGCGGAGGCCCCCAAAGCGGTCGGCCAGCACGGTCCATTGGTCCGTTTCTTCCTGCCGCAGCAGCGCGCGCCGGCCGTGCGAGCAGGCGATCAGGCGGCCCCGCGCGTCCAGCGTATGCCCGTTCTGGTGGTGGCTGGGGTTCATTCCGGCTTGCAGGCCGCCCGCCCGCGACCAGCGCCAGGTCCGGTTCTGGCGCACGTCGCTGAAGATCACGGCCTGCGCCTCCGGCAGATAGACTGGACCCTCTGCCCAGGTGAAGCCGCCCGCCAGCCGGGTCAGCGCCGCTCCTGGCGGGAACAGGTCGAGAAACTCGGGACGGCGCGCGGCCAGGGGCGTCATGGTGAACATGCTGCGCCGGGGCAGCAGGCAGGGCGTGAGGGCAGGGCGCAGACCGGTTCACGTGCCCGCCGCAGGCCGACCGGAATGGGGTATGGAGAAAGGGGACACCTGCCTTCCACCGAAGGCGCATCCTACTTGTGAAGGGAGTCACGAGGAATGACCGACCTTGCTCCTATCCCCCCGACCCTCCACCTCCGCACGCTGGGTGACGCGGTGGTCACCGTGAACGGCCAGCCGCTCGTCTGGCCCGCCCGCAGCGCCGAGGACCTGCTGTGGTATCTGCACGCCCATCCGGGCGGCGCTTACCGGGCGGACCTGCTGGCCGACCTGTGGGGCCTGGAAGACACGCCCGCCGCCGCCAACCGCTTCCGGGTGGCGCTGCACCGCCTGCGGGCGACCCTGGGCCGCGCCGACGCCGTGAGCGAGGTGCGTGGCCGCTACACGCTCCACCCGGACCTGCTGGCGGCGAGTGACACGGCGGCGCTGCAAACGGCGCTCCAGGCCGCCAGCCTGGCCCGCACCGACGCCGAGCGTGAGGCGGTGCTGCGGCGGGCGCTGGCCTGCGTGGAGGGCGAATACCTGCCGCAGGTGCGCTCGGACTGGGTGGAGGAGGCGCGGGCGGGCTGGCGGGTGGCGCGGGTGCGGGTGTATGTGGCGCTGGCGACCCTGCACTGTGCGCGGCGCGAGTGCCCGCTGGCGACCCAGGCGCTGACGCGGGCGGTACAGGCCGATCCGCTGATCGGGGAAGACCACCACCAGCGCCTGATGACCTGCCTGGCGCAGACGCACGGGCGTTTCGAGGCGGTCGAGCATTACCGCCGCTACCGCCGTTACCTGCGCGAGGAGGTCGGGGACACCCCCATGCCCGACACGGTGGCGATTGCCGAGCGGCTCAAGGCGGGCGAGCTGCTGTGCCGGGAAGCCGAACTGGAGCGGGGGCAGGCCAGAGGGTAAGAGGGTAGGCCGGAGCCAGCACCGGGGGCCTTTCCCGAGGCCGCCGGCGGTAATGGCCCCGTAATGGGCAGACGAGACGCTGAATCATGGAGTCTCTGCCATGAACGTCGCCGCGCTGATGACCCCTTCAGCAGTCACGGTCACCCCCGACCACAGCCTTCCTGACGCGGCCCGGCTGATGCGCGTGCGGGGCATTCGCCGCCTGCCCGTGCTGGACGGCTCCCGGCTGGTCGGCATCGTGACCGACCGCGACCTGCGGGAAGCCATGCCGGGCCACCTGACCACCCTCAGCATGTGGGAAGCGACCACGCAGCTCGCGGGCGTCAGCGTGCGCGAGGTGATGCGCCGCAGCGTGGTCACCACCACCCCGGACGCCGACGCGAGGGACGCCGCCTACACGCTGCTGCACCGGCGCATCGGCGGCATGCCGGTGGTCGACGACGCGGGCGCGGTCGTGGGCATGCTCACCGTGACCGACCTGCTGCGGGACTACGCCCGGGCGCCTGAGGCCCCGGCGGACCGGTCCGGCGTTCCAGACGCTCCAGCCCAGATGGAGGCCCACCATGAATGATCCTTCCGTTCCGCCCGCGCGCCCCCGGGACGCCGCCCCGCACAGCCCGCCCCGCAAAACGCCCAGCGTGGTGCCCCTCGGCACGCTGATGCTGATCGCGGTGCTGCTGCTCTCGATCATCTGGCTGTGGATGCTGGTGCTGGGCATCCAGCAGGGCAGGGCCTGATGACCCGTCCCCAACCACCTTCCCAGCCGGGCGACGCGGTGCCCCGGCTGGAACACCACACGCTGAAGCGCTACGAGAGCATCTGGTTCGGGATCGCGGTCGTGATCTCGCTGTTCCTGTTCGTCAGCGTGATCGTCAGCTTTATCAGCGGCACCTACTCGGCCATCGGGGGCGGGGGCGGGCACCACATCACCGGCGTCACCAACGGGCGGCTGGACCCCCGCAACATCGCCGCGACGCCCTTTGCCAAACCCGGCCTGCGCGAGAACGCCGACGGCACGCTCGAAGCCTTCGTGGTCGCCAAGGCGTTCGCCTTCGATCCCCCGGTGCTGCGGGTGCCGGCGGGCCGCCCGGTGACCATCCACGTCACCTCGCTGGACGTGATGCACGGCTACGAGGTCGAGGGCACCAACATCAACGCCAGCGTGATTCCCGGCCAGGTCGCCAGCTTCACCACCACCTTCGGGCGGCCCGGCTCCCACGGCACCATCTGCAACGAGTACTGCGGCACCGGCCACCACAACATGCTGGGCCGCGTCGTGGTGGAAGCGCCCACCCCCCAGGCCGCGCGCCCGGCAGGAGAATAACTGTGACGACCTCCCCGCTCCCCTCCCCCCCACGGGGGGCCGCCGTGCTGGACACGCACGCGGCGCGCCAGGCTCCCCCCATCACCGACGCCGCCGCCCTCGCCAGCCTGAAAAAGCTCACGCAGTACTACATCGTGACGGCCTTCCTGGCCCTCTTCGTGGGCGTGATGATCGGCCCGCTGCAAGCCCTGAACTACGGCGGCATCAACGTCTATGACCTGCCGATCATCCGCAACCTGCTCAAATCGTACTACCAGGGCCTCAGCCTGCACGGCGTGCTGAACGCGCTGGTGTTCACGCAATTTTTCATCAGCGGCTGGATGCTGTACCTGCCGGTACGTGACCTGGGCGCGCGCATCAACCTGAAGTTCGCGTGGTTCACGTACCTGCTGATGACGGCGGGCCTCCTGATGGCCGCTGTGCCGCTGCTGCTCAACCACGCCACCCTGCTCTACACCTTCTACCCGCCGATGGAGGGGGACGCCCTTTTCTATATCGGGGCGGCGATCATGGTGGGGTCGAGCCTGCTGGTGGTCGGCCAGGTCGTGCTGACCTGGTGGAACTGGAAAAAGGCGAACCCGGGCCGGGTCACGCCGCTGGTCACGTATATGAGCGTCGCCACCTGGATGATGTGGTTCGTCGCCTCGCTGGGCATCGTGATCGAGGTCGTCGGGGTGCTGATTCCCTGGTCGCTGGGCCTGACACCCGGGGTGGACCCGCTGCTGTCCAAGACGCTGTTCTGGTGGACGGGCCACGCCATCGTGTATTTCTGGGTGCTGCCCGCCTACATCTCGTGGTACGCCTTCATTCCGCGCCACGCCGGGGGCCGCACGGTCTCCGAACCGCTGACGCGGCTGGCCTTCCTCCTGTTTCTGCTCAACAGCACACCGGTCGGGCTGCACCACCAGTACTCGGACCCCAACATCTCGGTGCTGTGGAAGACGCTGCACATGTTCCTGACGTTCCTGATCGCCATTCCCAGCCTGCTGACCGCCTTCAGCGTGACGGCCTCGCTGGAGGACGCGGCGCGGGCACGCGGCGGGCGCGGCCTGTTCGGCTGGGTCACCCGACTGCCCTGGGGCAACGCGATTTTCAGCGCGCAGGTGCTGGCGATGATCTCCTTCATCCTGGGCGGGGCGGGCGGCATCGTGAACGCCAGCTCGACCTTCGCGCCGGTCGTCCACAACACGGCCTGGATTCCGGGGCACTTCCACATCACGGTGGGCACGGCCACCACCCTGACGTTCATGGGCGTGGCCCTGTGGCTGATTCCGCACCTGACGGGCAAGCGCCTGCCCAGCATGAAACTCGCCTCGGCGGCGGTCTGGACCTGGTTTCTCGGCATGATGGTCTTTGCGCTGGGGATGCACTGGCAGGGCCTGTACGGCGTGACGCGCCGCGCGCAGATCAGCGCGACCGCCCAGGACATCTACCGCGACATGCCCATCGCCCTGCCCACCGCGCTGACGGCCATCAGCGGCGTGATTCTGCTGGTCAGCGCCGTGCTGTACTTTTACGTCCTGTTCCGGATGCTGCTCTCGAAACGCGTGGACGACGGCGAAGTCGCGGCCCCCATCCCCTACAGCGAGGCGATCAGCCCCGCCGGGGAGAACCTGGGGGCGGCCAGCCGCCTGGTGCGCGCCACCGAGCCGCTGCTGGCCTACTGGGTGCTGGCGCTGGCGCTGGTGCTGCTGATGTACGGCCCGGTGCTGGGCCGCATGATCGCCAACCTGCAACTCGTTCCCGGCTGGAGGCTGTACTGATGAGCAGCGAGCGTGCCTTCACGTCCCGCGAGGTGGCGGGCATCCTGACCTTCGCCGCGCTGGCCGCCGCCACCGCCATTCTGTCCTACCGCGCCGGGATCGGCATGTCGGGCGGCGCGGGCGGCGCGGAAATGGCGGCCCCGGTGGCGGCGGCCCCGGTCAACGGCCAGGCCCTCTACGCGTCGAACTGCGCGGGCTGCCACGGCGGGCAGGCCCAGGGCGGCGTCGGCCCGGCGCTGGGCGTCACCAAGAGCTGGGCGGACGCGGCCTTCAAGGAAGCGGTGCTGCACGGCAAGGCCGAGGGTCGGGAACTCGCGCCCGTGATGCCCCGGTTCGCGGACACCGGTCTGGACGGCGCACCGGCCACCGACGAGCAGGTCACCGCCATTCACGCCTACCTCAAGGGGCTGTAGCCAAGGGGCCACAACTCTCCTCGCGGCTCTGTCTCCCTTCATGCGGGCGCTCCCAGGGGCGTCCGCTTCGTCTGTCTCTGGGGGCCACGCCCGCCGACCGATCACACGGTGAGGCGGGCCGCCGCCGGCTACACTCGCGCGGTGAAAGGGGCCGCTTCTACTCTGCCTGCCGTCCGCGCCGCGCTGCTCGCCTGGTTTGACCGCGAGGGGCGCGACCTGCCCTGGCGGGTGGGGCCGGAGGGCGGGCGCGACCCCTACCGCGTGTGGGTGTCGGAAGTGCTCTTGCAGCAGACGCAGGTGGCGCGCGGGCGGGTGTATTTCGAGCGGTTCCTCGAAGCCTTCCCCACCGTGCAGGCGCTGGCCGACACACCCATTGAGGCGGTGCTGAAAGCCTGGGAGGGCTGCGGCTACTACGCGCGGGCCAGAAACCTGCACCGGGCGGCGGGCGTGATCGTGCGGGGGGGCATGCCGACCACGTATGACGGCTGGCGGGCGCTGCCGGGCGTCGGCCCCTACACGGCGGCGGCGGTGGCGAGCCTCGCTTGCGGGGAAGCGCGGGCGGTCAACGACGGGAACGTGCGGCGGGTGCTGGCGCGGCTCTGCGGCGAGCGGCAACCCAGCGCGGCCTGGGTCCAGGCGCGGGCGGACGACCTGCTCGATCCCGCGCGGCCCGGGGCCTGCAACGAGGCGGTGATGGACCTGGGCGCGACCGTCTGCACGCCCAAAGCGCCGAAGTGCGGCGCGTGTCCGGTGTCGGCGTGGTGCGCGGCGTTGGGGTCGGGTGAACCGGCGGCCTTTCCCGCGCCGAAGGTCCGCGCCGCCGTGCGCGAGGTGCGCGCCGTCGCCCTGCTGCTGGGCGACGCGCGGGAGGCCGTGCTGGAACGCCGGGAAGGCACCCTGCTCGGCGGCCTGATGGGCCTCCCGACCGAGGAGGTGGTGGGGGGCGAGGCCGAACGGGACGCCCTGGCCCGGCTGGCAACCCGCCTGGGCGCGGCGGTGACCGGCGAACTCGGCACCGTCACGCACGGCATGACGCACCGCCGCGTGTCCCTGACGGTCTATGCCGGAACCGGGGGGCCGCCCCGGACGTGGGTGGAAGGCGCGGCCCTCGCGCGCCTGGATCACAAGGCGCTGGCGCTGTGGGACGCCCGGCAGGCCTCGCTCTTCGCCCACGCCTGAGCCTGGCGGTCCCTCCCGACGTCCTGCCCCTTTTGATGGAGGCCCCCTCTTTCCCCAGGCAGTAAACTGACCCGCGTGATGAGCCGTGAACCCCTCAAGGTCGCCGTGCGCACCGCGAAAAAGACGCGGGATGCGGCGCGGGGTGCCCTGCTGTGGGGCTACGAGCAGCGCCTGGGCCGCGCCGTGAAGGCCCACGGCAAGATGCCCCGCCACCTGGGCCTGATTCTGGACGGCAACCGGCGTTTTGCCCGCGCCACCGGCCTGCAACGCGAGATGGGCCATTCCTTCGGGGCCGACAAGGCGCACGAGGTCCTCCAGTGGTGCCTGGAACTGGGCATTCCCGCCGTTACCATCTGGGTGCTGAGCACCGACAACACCAGCCGCGACCCGGAAGAACTCGCGCATATCCTGCGGCTGCTGGAGCGGGAGGCGCGCAACCTGGCGACCGACCCGCGCATCCACGCCAACCGGGTGCAGGTGCGGGCCATCGGGCAGCACCGTGACTTTCCGCCCAACGTCCTCCAGGCCCTGCAAGACCTGGAGCAGAAGACCGCCCACTACGACGGCATGCGCCTGAACATCGCGGTGGGCTACGGCGGGCGCGAGGAGATCGTGGACGCGGTCAGAGCCTACCTCCAGGGGCAGGCGGCGGCGGGAACCCCCCTCGCGCAGGTGGCCCAGACGCTGCGACCCGAAGACATCAGCGCGCACCTGTACACGGCGGGCGTGCCCGACCCCGACTTCATCATCCGCACCAGCGGCGAGATTCGCCTCTCGGGCTTCATGCTGTGGCAGAGCGTGTATTCCGAGTATTACTTCTGCGACGTGTACTGGCCGGGGTTTCGCCGGGTGGATTTCCTGCGTGCCCTGCGCGACTTTCAGGGCCGAGACCGCAGATTCGGGAAATAGGCGCAGAGGTCCGCCCCGCAACCGACCTCGCCCGGCACGCCGCCGCCCTCAGCGGGCCTGCATGTTCTGATTCAGGCGCAGCACCATCTGCATCTGCGAGCCGTCGGGCTGGGTCATGGTCATGCGCATCCGCATGGTCTGGGTCATGGACTGACCGGCGGGCAGGCCGTCCGGGCGGTAGAGGCTCTGGCCGCTCTGCTGCCCGCCCAGCAGTTCCAGGCGCATCCGCAGGGGCATGGTCTTGCTCTGGAGGTCGCCCAGTTCGACGGTCCAGGTGCCCAGGTTGCTGCTGACGTCGAAGATCCGCTGCCCACCGGCGGCGGTGCCCCGGTAGGTGGTGGTCGTGCGGACCGTCAGCGGGCTGGCCTTGACGTTGCCCAGGGGATTTCCCTCCCCCAGGCTGGCCGTCAGGGCGCCGATCAGACTGCCCATCAGGGCCTGCGCGTCCACGGTCGTGGTCTGGGTGCGGGGCTGGCCCGCCGTGAAGGTCTGGCCGTAGAGGCTGGTCAGGTCGCTGCCCCCGGTGTTCACCTGCGCCCTGAGGACCTCGGGCGAGAGGGCCTGCAACGCCGACTGGACCGCCGGGTTATCGCTTTCGGCGCGCGTGACCCGTGTCTGGCCGTTCGGCGCGACCGTCTGCACGATCCGGATGTTGATCGCGGGTTGCCCCGGCACGCTGGTCGCGGCGGTGTTCAGCAGGGTGACCGTCCCGTCCGCCGCACGCCCCTGCACCTTGTAAAAGGTCTTGACGGCCGTGGTCTGCGTCGCCGCGCCGCTCAGGCCCCGCTGGATGTCGGCGCGCATCCTGGCGAGCTGGGCCGCCTCCATCTTCTGGCCGCCGGGTCCGGTCACCTGGAGGTCTTCGAGCGTGAGCTGGGTTCTGACGCTGGTGGTAAGCTGCACGCTCGTCCCGGGCTGCGCGGTCAGGCGCAGGGCCGTGGTGGCGGCCGGGGTGGACGCGGCGGGCACGGACGCCGGCTGAACCGTCTGGGCGTGGGCGGCGGGCACAGCGAGCAGCAGGGCGGTCAGCAGCGTCTTCATATGGAAAAGAGTACGCAGGCGGCCGGAGGGAGGTTGCCGCAGGGGCCTCAACCCTCAGCTTTGATGAAGGCGGCCCGGTGGGCGCAGGCCCGTTCGCCTTGACGCGTGCCTGATCCGGCGGGCCTGCGGCGGACGCGTGCGGCACAATGGACCGTATGACCGACCCCTCTGACCTGTCCCGTCCCGACCTGCGCCCGGAGTCCCGACCCGATGCCCGGCTGGTGGCCCTGCACGCCGGGCGGGGGGACCCCCACCTGCGGCTGGCTGCGGCCCTGGCGGCCCTGGAAGGCGCGGATTGGGGCCTGACGCTGGCGGGCGAGGCGGCGCTGGCGCGGCAACTGGCCGCCCTGCTGGGACCTGGCGTGCTGCGGGTGGACGAGCGGCTGGGAGTGAACCGCGCCGCACTCGCCGGACAGGGCCTGGCCGCCGCGACCCTCGACGCCGACTGGACGGGCGCGCGCGGTGTGTGGCTGGCCGAACCCGACGACCGGCTGCTGCGCCGCGCGGAGCGGGCGGGGGTGCCCGTCATCGTGGACGCCACCCTCGCGCCGGGGGGCGGCTGGTTCACGCGGGGCGCGGCCTACGTGGTGTACCGCGACGGCGTGACCCTGACCGGCTTCGGGGACGGACACCTCGCGCTGCTGTTCGGGCCGGGCCGCGCGCCGGCGCCCGCCGCGCCCGCCCCCGCCGACGTGACGGTGGCGCTGGCCCTGCGCGACGTGGCGACGTTGCCGCTGCGGCTGGCGCGCAGTGCCCGCACCGTCGAGCAACTCGCCGAGCGCCTGGGGGGCGGCGCGCTGCCCTTCGGGCCGACGGCGCTGCTGCTGCCACCGGACGCCGCGCCCGACACGCCCGCCCTGCCCGGCGGCGTGCTGGCCGCGACCCGCAGCGTGGAGGGCGGCGTGGTCCTGACGCCCGGCCTCCAGGACGCGGGGGCGGCGCTGGCCCTGCTGCGGCCCGGGGCCGCGCACCCGGTGACGGCCCCACAACCCCTGGTCCGTGATCTGGAGGAGGCAGAGGCGACCGGGCGGCCCGACTTTCCCCAGGCCGCCCGCCCGGCCCCCGCGCGGGAAACGCAGCCCGACCGGGACGCCCGGCCCCCCCGCCGCGAGGGCCGCTTCCGCCCGGACCGCAGCGGTGAACGAACCGGCCGCCTCCCGCTGCCGGACCAGCCCCGCCCAGATAGCGCCGCGCCGGATGCCCCGGAACCCCCCGCCCGCGTGATCTTCGACGCCCCAGCGCCCCACCCGGCCCCCGTCACCAGTGAGGCGACCGAGGAGGAGATCTGGACGCCCGAGATCGTGTACAGCGACTCCACCCCCGAAGCCCCCGCCTCTCTGCCCACGCCGATCAGCGGCGGGCCGGACGCGCCGGAACTGGAAGTCACGCCGTCCCTCGCCCCCCGCGAAGAGACCACCGACGAACCCACCAGCGAGGAGGCCGGAGAGCCGGACACGGAACCCCAGCCGGAGGCCGCGCCGGAGCCTCAGCCCACCGCACCGGCCGAAGTCCAGGCGGAACCCGCCGCACCCGACCTCGTCCTCACGCCCGATCTGCCCAGCACCGCCGTGGGGGAAGGCGGCGCGTCCGACCCCGCCGCCGACCTTACCGACGAGCAGGCCGCGATCTATGCCCGGCTGCGCGAGTGGCGCAACGCCGAGGCGCGGCGCCAGGAGGTCAGCCGCTTCATCATCGCCAGCAACGCCACCCTGGCCGAGATCGCCCGCCGCGTGCCCTACACCGAGGCCGACCTCAAGGCCGTGCGCGGCATGGGGCCGGAGCGCCTGCGGAAATACGGCGAGAAGATTCTGGAGGTGGTGCGGGGATAAAGGGGAGGGAGTGAGCCGCGGACCACGCCCGGCCTGCTCTGGTCCAGGCTCAGGTTGACGGTCCCCGCCCCTTAGCGCCGAAAATCACCACCGTTCCGTGGCCCCAGTGCTTCCCCACTGGGGTCGCCTCATTTCCGGGGGTGTCCGCTCCGCTGCGCGCTTGTCATGCCGCCCGAAGCTGGGACCATCTGCCGGTTTTCACGGCCCGTACTTGCGCTCTTCCGGCAACTCGGTCCCCTCATGCACCGCCTGGGCGACTCTGGCGGCCAGCGGGAAATCCACGGCGGCGTACCAGCCCTCTTCCAGCTCGCTGCCCCGGTGACGGTACACGCACAGGGTGGGGCCATAGCTGCACGCGCCCAGGCAGCCGCTCTCGGTGAGGCGGACGCTGCCGCCCGCCTTGTAGTAGGCGAGGCCGGAACGTTCCAGCTGGTTCCAGAGGGCCTTGTGCAGCAGCACCGAGCCTCGGGCCTGACAGTTCTGGCCCTGGCAGATCAGGAGGTGGCCCCGTGTGGGAAAGAACTTGGGCGGCATAGGGGTCAATCCTCCGGGATCACGAGCAGGCGGCCCGCGTCACGGGTCACCCGGGCACGCAGGCCATAGGCGGCATGCAGGTGCGGGGGGGTCAGGACTTCTTCGGGTGTGCCCTGCGCCAGCACGCGGCCCTGGTGCAGCAGCAGCAGCCGGTCGGCACGGGCGGCGAGGCCGAGGTCGTGCAGCACGGCCACGACGCCCAGGCCCCCGGCAGCCTCGCAGCGCACGTGGCGGATCACGTCGAGCTGGTAGGCGAGGTCGAGGTGGTTGGTGGGTTCGTCGAGCAGCAGAAAGCGGGGCTGCGTGGCGAGCGCGCGGGCCAGGCTGACGCGCTGGCGTTCGCCGCCCGACAGCTCGCTGACGCGCCGGTCCTCGAAGCGCAGGGTATCGGTGCGGGTCAGGGCGCCCGTCACGGCGTCCTCGTCGGCCTGGGTCCAGGGGCGGGTGGGAATCAGACCCCACTTCCATGCGCCTGCGCCGCGCCCGAGGGCCACCACGTCGCGCACGCGGGCATCCGGCGGCAGCGCCTCGCCCTGCGCGAGGTAGGCCAGGGTGCGGGCACGTTCCGGGCGCGGCCACGCGCGCAGCGGGCGACCCAGCAGGCGGACCTCTCCCGACTCCGGCCGGGTCAGGCCCAGCAGCGCGCGCAGCAACGTACTTTTGCCCGCCCCGTTCGGCCCAATGACGGCGGCGAACTGCCCGGCCTGAAAACGGGCGCTGACCCCCCGCACGGCGGGAAAGCTCCCGGCCCGGACGTGCAGGGCCTCCGCTTCCAGCGTGTCGGCGCGCTCCTCCCTACTCATCCCGCCCCCGCCGCAGCAGCCACAGAAAGAACGGCCCCCCCAGCAGCGTCGTGACCACGCCGACCTGCGAGAGGGGCGTGGTCCGCGCCAGCAGGTCGGCCAGCACCAGCAGCGCGCCGCCCAGCAGCGCCGAGACGGGCAGCAGCACCCGGTGGTTGGCCCCCCACGCCAGCCGGACCACGTGCGGCACGATCAACCCCACGAAGCCGATGATGCCCACGTAGGCGACGGCGGCGGCGGTGGCGAGGCTGGCCGCGATCACCACCAGCAGCCGCAGCCGCTCGACGGGCACGCCCAGGCTGCGGGCGGTCAGATCGCCCAGTTGCAGGGTGTCGAGCGCCCGCCCCAGCCCGATCAGCACGCCGCAGCCGAGGACGGCATACGGCAGCACGGTCGCCACGTCGCGCCACCCGCTGAAGCCCAGGTCACCCAGGGTGTAGGCCAGCACCTGCCGCGCCCGGTCCTCGCCACGCAGGATCAGGAAGGTGGTGAAGGCACTCAGGACGCTGCCGACCACCACCCCCGCCAGAATCAGGCGGGTGGGCGGAAACCGCCGCCCCTCCCGCGCCAGGGCCAGGGTCACGGTGACCGCCGCGAGGGCCGCCGCCAGCGCCGCCAGCGGAATACTGCCGCGCGGCCACCCCGCCACGATGCCCACCGTCGCGCCCAGTCCGGCCCCACTCGCCACGCCCAGCAGGTAGGGGTCGGCCAGCGGGTTACGGAACACCCCCTGAAAGGCCCCGCCGCACACCGCCAGGCACGCCCCGACCACCACGCCCATCACCACGCGCGGCAGGCGAATCTGCCACACGATCACATCGTTCCCGGCGAGTTCTGCCCCACTCAGGCCGCGCCACAGCGCCCCCAGCACCTCGCCGGGCGCCAGGCGGACGCTGCCCAGGCCGACCGCCAGCACGATCACGGCGAGCAGCAGCGCCACCAGTGCGGCGGTGCGGCCCAGGTGCCGGGACCGGGGGGCGGCGGGCAGGGCCACAGCTTCACCCTTTCCTTGCAAGCTCACGGCCTAGCGGAACAGTTCCGGGTGAACGAGCCGCGCCAGCCCCCGGAGGGCTTGCGGCAGCCGTGGACCGGGGCGGCCCAGGATCAGGTTCAGGTCCCGGGGGATGTCCAGCACGCGCCCCGTCTTCACGGCCTGGATGCTGTTCCAGCCGGGGCGGCTGCGCGCCGTCTTCAGGTCCAGGCCCAGCATCAGCGCCGGGTTCGCCTTCACGACGAACTCGGGGTCCACCTTCGGAAAGTCGCCCAGGCTGGCCGGGATGATGTTGCGCGCGCCCGCCTTGCTCAGCAGCACCCCCATGAAGGAATTGGGGCCGACCGAGTACGGCGCGGGGTCCACCTCGACATAGGTGAGGGGCTTGCGGACGGCATTTTTTGTCAGAATCTCGACGCGGGCGATGTCCTTTTTCATGTTCAGGACCAGCGTCTTCGCCTGGGCCTCGCGGTTGACGATGCGGCCCAGCAGCAGCGTTTTACTGAACACCTCGTCGTAGGTCTCGGGATTCACGGCCAGCACGGTCACGCCCGCCTGGGTCAGCGGCCCTTCGAGCTTGCCGTACTTGCTCACCAGCACCAGGTCGGGCCGCAGGGCCACGATCTTCTCGATGTCGGGGTCGTAGAGGCCGCCCACCTTCGGCAGCCGCGTGACCGCCTGCGGAAAGTCGCTGAAGGTGTCCACGCCGACCAGCCGGTCACAGGCCCCGACCGCGCACAGCGTCTCGGTGGTGCTGGGCAACAGGCTCACGATGCGCTTCGGTTCCGCGCGCACCGTGACCCGGCGGCCCAGGTCGTCGGTGAGGGTCAGGGGGTAGGGGGCGGCCCCCGCCGTGCCCGCGCCCAGGGCGAGGGCCAGCGGAAGCAGGGCCAGCGGGATGAGGGACAGGCGTTTGTGCATGACAGGTCTCCTCCTGGCCCTTACGGAAAAGGCCGCCCGGTGGGGGCGGCGGGGGGAGGTGTCCAGACGCGCCGGGAGCGCGGGCCGGGCAGTTCCTCCATTCCGCGAGAGGGCAGGCCACCGGGGCCGCGCCGTGGCGGCGCAGTCCGGGACAGGGCAGGTGTTCGGACTTCCCGCCTCTCCTCTCCCTGGCCGGGTAGGGGCGGTGACCGTTGCGCGACAGTGCCGGACTCTCACCGGTCTTTCCCCGCGCCCGTCGCGGTTACTATAGCCCCGCCCGTTGCGGCCCCACCGTGACCGGAGCGGGACGGGGGAGCCTCAGCCCCGCTCCCCGACCGGCGGCGCGAGTTCGGCCAGGCGGTCCCCGATGGTGGCGGTCAGGACCTTGATCCCCCCCGCAGGCGGCAGCGGCTCGCCAAAGCGCACGACCCAGCGTTTACCGTTGCGGCTGAGGCCGACCGGCAGCACCGGGGCCTTGCCTTTCAGGGCCAGCAGCGCCACGCCGCCCTGCATCTCGCCGCCGCCGCGCGTGCCTTCGGGGAAAATGCCCAGCGTGCCGCCCGCCTGCAAGATCCGCAGGCTGGTCCGCACCGCTCCCAGGTCGTTGGTGCTGCGGTCCACCGGAAAGGAGCCGCCCCCCCGGATGATGTGGCCAATCACCGGCACGAACAGTTCCTTTTTGGCCATGAATTGCAGAAAGCGGCCCGGCGGCAGGCTGCGCGCGATCAGAAAGGGATCGAGGTTCGTGCGGTGGTTGGCGGCCACGATCAGCGGCGTGCCGGGCGGCGGCACATGCTCGCGGCCATGCACCTCGATCCGCATGCCGGTCAGGAACACGGGCAGCGTCGTGAAGAACACGACGGCGCGGTACACCCAGGGAATGACGGGCGGCGCGCCGGTCGCTGGGGCCGGGGCAGAGGCGGCAGGCGGGCGGGCGTCACTCATAGGGCGAGGATACGCCCGCGCCCGCGCTCAGGCCTCCTGATCCGCGTCCAGTTCAGGGCTGCCCGCCCCGGGGCCGCCGTCCTCCTCCCCGTCTTCCGCCTCCATCCAGTCGCCCGCCAGCACCGCCCGCACCGCCTCGATACGCTCGCGGCAGGCGGCGTAGGCCGCGCGGGCTTCCTCCAGCAGCGGCAGCACGCGGTCGAGGTCGGCCTCGCCGGTTTCCAGTTCGGCGGCGATGCGTGACAGCCGCGCGTAGGCCTCGCGGTACGTCAGGGCGGGGGGAGCGTCCGGCACCCCCCGAGGATAGCGCCGTACCCTGAGGCATGTCCCTTCCGGCCTCCCCATCCCCAGAGTTCCGGCACTTCGATTTCGCCGCGCTGAGCGCCGCCGAGCGCTACAAGCTGGTCACCGGCGTGGTCGTGCCGCGTCCGATTGCCTGGGTGACCACCCTGGGCGCGGACGGGCACGTGAATCTCGCGCCGTATTCCTTTTTCGGGCTGATGGGGTCGGACCCGGCGGTCGTGGCCTTCGCCCCCGGCGACCGCGTGGACGGCACGCCCAAGGACACGGCCCTGAACATCGCGGCGGGCGGCGAGTTCACCGTGAATCTGGTCAGCGCCGACCTCGCGCCTGTGATGAACGCCACCGCGACCGACTTTCCGCACGGCGTGGGCGAGCCGGAGAGCGTGGGCCTCCCGCTGGCCCCCGGCCTCCGGGTCCGCGTGCCCCGTGTGGCCGCCAGTCCCGCCGCCCTCGAATGCCGTGAGGTCCAGACCGTGCTGATCGGCCGCACCCGCGTGATCCTGGGCGAGGTGCTGGGCCTGACCCTGCGCGCGGACGCCCTGCTGGACGAGGGAAAAATGTACGTGGACACCGCCGCCCTCGATCTGGTCGGGCGCATGGGGGGCCGGGGCACCTACACGCGCACGCGGGACACCTTCACGATCGACCGAATCAGCTACGCCCAGTGGCAGGCCAGAACCCCGGAGTGAGCGAGGCCGACGCCGCCTTTCTCACGTACCCTGAACCATGACGCCGCCCTTCACCGTCCGGCCCGCCGTTCCCGCTGACGCCCCCGCCCTGGCGCATGTTCACACGGCGAGCTGGCAGGAGACATACACGGGGCTGATGCCGCCGGACTTCCTGGCCAGGATGACGGATGGGGCGGCCCACGAGCGGCGGCGGCAGATGTGGGAGGGCGCGGCTACCGACCCGGCCCAGATCGTCCTCGTGGCGGAACAGGACGGCGCGGTCATCGCCTTCGCCTCCGGCGGCCCGGCTCGGGACCATCCCGGCGTGGACGCGGAACTGTATACCCTCTATGCCCTGAAATCGGCACACGGGCAGGGCCTCGGGCGGGCGCTGCTGCACGCGCTGGCGCAGGAATTGCAGGCAGGCGGCGCGCGCAACCTGGCCCTGTGGGTGCTGGACGTGAACCCCACCCGCCAGTGGTACGCGCGCCTGGGAGGCCGCGAGGCGGGCGAGAAGACGCAGGCCATTCCCGGTAGCGGCGAACTGCGCGAAGTGCGTCTGGTCTGGGACGACCTCGCGCGGCTACGATAGATGCATGAGCGAACCTGCCCCCCGGGCCATGAGCGTGGAGGAGTACTTGCGAACGGAGGAAAAAAGCCCCCACAAGCGCGAGTATGTCGGCGGGTTCGTGTACCCACTGCACGCTCAGGCGGGAGCCAGTCGGTCACATGTCCTGATCAGCGGCAACATTTTCGGGAGGTTGTACGCTGACGCCCTGCGGGCCGGATGCCGCCTCTACCAGAGCGACATGAAATTGCGGGTCGAGGACACGGCGTCCTTCTTCTACCCCGATGTCATGCTCGTCTGCGACCGGGACAGTGGCGACAACCATGCCGAAACCTCCCCCTGCCTGCTGGTGGAGGTGCTCCCAGACAGCACTGCCTCGCATGACCGTTTTGGCAAGTACGGTGTCTACACCGCCATTCCCAGTCTCCAGAGCTATCTGATCGTGGAGCAGAAGGAACGGCGCGTGTACGCCTACCAGCGGCAGGCGGGCGGCTGGCACTTGCAGGACTTGAGCGGCAGCGGCAGCGTCGAGGTGCCCTGTCTAGGGCGCAGCCTGACGCTGGACGAAATCTACCTGGGCGTGCTTTAGGGGCGTGGAACGCGGAACGCCACCGGCACCTTTCCCGCCTCCCACGCCCGCTACCGCCGCAGCTTCCTGGCCGCCTCGTCCGGCGTGATCTCGCCGCGTTCCAGGCGTTCGAGCACGTCCGCCTGGGGGTCACTGAGTTCGGGTTCGTAGCCGATGGCGCGCAGCAGGGTGTCGAAGCGGGCGCGCACGGTGGGATAGCTGATGCCCAGCACCCGCTCGACTTCCTTGAGGTTGCCGCGCACACGGATATACAGGCGCAGGAAGTCGAGATTCTCGGGCGTCAGGGTGGCGAACTCGTTCAGCTCGAAGACGCCGCGCACGGTCACGCCGCTGGTCGGGAACTGCAATTCCGTGACCAGCGGGGCTTCTGTCTCGTCGGGAAAAGGGAGGGGCAGGGGTCTGGGCATAGGGTCACTCTACGCAGTGGGCACGGGCGGGGAGCCGAGGACCAACCTTGCCCTCTGCTCTCCATCTCCCGTCACTTCAGGCTGATCCGCACGCTGTTGCCCGAGCTGTCCTCGGCGTTGATCAGGTCGCCGGGGGGCGGTCCCGCCTCGATCAGCAGTTGCAGCGCCTCGATGCTCAGGCCCGCGCGTTCCAGCGCCTCGCGGCCATGCGGGGGAATGAGCCGGTCGAGGTGCGGCGCGAGGCTGACGGGCAGATTCGCCTCGTACTCGTCGCCGCTGGAAGACTCGACCTGCACGCGCAGGATACGGGCGGAGGCCGGGCGGCCCGCCGCTGGACGGGGTGCGGGGCCGTCGAAGGCGCGGTCCACGCTGCCGGTGATGCGGTCGACCATATCGTCTATGCCTCCTGTCAGGCGTTCCACCAGGCCGTCCATGCCCTGCACGTGACGGCCTCCCACCACCACCCGTGGGGCGCGGGGCGCGGGGGGCGGCTGCGGCACGTCGCGCATGCCGCGCAGCAGCAGCAGGTGTTCGGCCACCTGTTCGGTGCCGACTTCCTCCCGGGCCAGCAGGGACGCGACGAGTTCGCGGTCGCTGTCCGTCAGCGCCAGCCGGGGACTCAGGGCGGCCAGCAGCGGCGCGGCGTCTTCCAGGCTCAGGCGGCCTGCGCGCACCAGGTCCAGCAGCCGTTTGACTTTCTCTTTCACCGGAAACCTCCTCGGCTGGCCAGGCTGGCTTCCAGCGCCGCGAGCTGCTGCTGGCGCACACGGAGCTGCTCCAGGTCGCCGCCGCTCCAGACCAGAGTCCAGAGACGCGGCCAGAAGGAAGGGCGCTGGACAGGGGCCGGATGCAGCTGGACGCGGCGAAGGATGCGGAAGCCGCGCCCCCGGCGGACCGTCGACCGGACAACGGGGCGGAGCGAAACGTGCGGGGCCGTCATGCCGTCACGACCTTGACCTGGCCGGCCGCCACCCGGCAGGAGAGCTGGGCGTCACCGCCTCCGAGTTGCCCGCTGTGGCGGGTGTTCAGAAAGCCGCCGCTCCGGTGGGTGGGAAAGTCGGCCTTGAAGGCCCCGACCGTCACGTCGGCGTCGAGCTGGACGCTGCTGCCGGGCAGCAGGTGGAGGGTGGCGTTCCCGGCGTTCACCTCCACGCGGTGGTCACCCTGCGTGAGCTGTCCGGCCCACTTCAGGTTCCCGCCGTTCACGCTGGCATTCAGGCTGCCCGCCTGCTCCAGGGTGAGGTTGCCGCCGTTCACGGTCAGGTGGGCGGGGCCGTGAATGGTCGCCGCGTTCAGGTTGCCGCCGTTGACGTCGGCCTGGAGGCTCAGGGCGCTGCCCATGCGGATGTTTCCACCGTTCACGTCGGCCCGCAGCTCGCCCGTGAGGTCGGGCAAGGTGAGATTCCCGCCCTCCACCTGCGCGGCGACGTGCCGGGGGGCAAACGGCACGGTCAGGATGGCCTTCAGCAGCGAGTGGCTGCCTTGCAGCGGGTGCGTGCGCGCCACCTGCCAGCCCTCCGGCAGCGCCGTCAGGCTCAGCTCACCCTCGCGGTTGGCGCCGAGGTGCGGCTGGGGGACGGCCGGGTCATGAATCACCGTGAGGCTGTACCCGCTGACCTTGAGCCGCAGGTCGGGGGGCGTATCACCGGTCTCAGCCACCTGAAGCGCGGGCACCGGAGCGGGGCTGTCCACCGCGTTCCCCTCCAGCAGCCCGGCGGCCTCCTCGGGGGTGAGTTTGCCTTCGGCCACCAGACGGTCCACCTGGGCGCGGAAGCTCTCGTTCGCGTATTCATTCATGCGCTCCTCCTTGGCACAATAGAAACACAGAGAAGATAATCTGTCAAGTCTTGTTTTCGATTTGGTGAAGCCTAGTAAGAACTTCTCTCGTAGAGGGGGGCAACTCCCCAACCTTTGGCCTCTCTGGGAGACAGGATGGAAACCCCAATTTTCCATCCCGGCGTCGCGGGGGAAGCCGCGTATTCTCGGGGGCATGACTGCCCCTTCCTCCGCCCTCCCCGAACTGACGGCCGCGCAGCGCACGGAGGTGGAACTCGTCGCCCGTGGCAAGCAGGAAAAATCCCGGACCCTGCGGGACCTCGCCCAGCCCGAGACCCCCGAGGCGGCCCACGCGCTGCTGCTGAGGCTGGGCCTGTGGAACGAGGCCCGGACGCCCTACGCCGACCGCCTGGGCGCGACCCTTCAGCCCGTGGGGCTGGAGGTGCCCGGCTTCCCGGAGGAGGCCCGCCTGGACCTCACGCACCTCCCCGCCTATGCCATCGACGACGAGGGCAACCGCGACCCCGACGACGCGGTAGGGCTGGAGGACCTGGGCGGCGGCCTGACCCGGCTGTGGGTGCATGTGGCGGATGTGGCGGCGCTGGCCCCGGCCGGCAGCCCGCTGGACGAGGAGGCCCGCTCGCGCGGCGCGACCCTGTATCTGCCCGACCAGACCATCGGGATGCTCCCGGACGCGCTGGTGGACCGCACCGGCCTGGGCCTGAGCGAGATCACGCCCGCCCTCTCGATTTCCCTGGACCTGGACGCCGACGGCAACGCCGACGCGGTGGACGTGCAACTGACCCGCGTGCGCGTCACCCGCCTGACCTACACGCAGGCGCAGCAGCGGCTGGAGGCGGGTGAGGAACCCTTCGTCACGCTGGCCCGCCTGGCCCGTGCCAGCCGCGAGCTGCGCGAAGCGGAGGGGGCGCTCTCGATCGACCTGCCGGAAGTGCGGGTGAAGGCGGACGAACAGGGCGCGGCCGTCTCGCCCCTCCCCAGGCCCGAGATGCGCTTCGTGGTGCAGGAATGCATGACGCTGGCGGGGTGGGCCGCCGCGATCTACGCCGACGACCACGCCCTGCCCCTGCCCTTCGCCACCCAGGACGCCCCCACGTGGGACGTGCGGGGCGACACCCTCCCAGCCCACTGGGCGCGGCGCAAGACGCTGGCCCGCACCCGCTTTCAGCCCGCGCCGGGGCCGCACCACGGGATGGGCCTGGACCTCTATGCCCAGGCGACCAGCCCGATGCGGCGTTACCTCGACCTGGTGGTGCATCAGCAGCTCCGGGCGCAGCTGACGGGGAATGAACCCCTGAGCGGCAAGGAGGTCGCCGCCCGCGTCGCCCAGGCGCAGATGAACGCCGACGCCACCCGCCAGGCCGAACGCCTCAGCCGCAAGCACCACACCCTGCGCGCCGTGGCCGCCCAGCCGGAGCGCGAGTGGGACGCCGTGGTGGTGGACCGGCGCGGCCCGCAAGCGACGCTGCTGATCCCCGATCTCGCCCTCGACCTGCCGCTCAGCACGCCCGCGCCCGCCGGCACGGCGCTGAAGGTGCGGCTGACGGACGTGAATCTGCCGGCTTTGACGGTGCGGGCGCGGACGGTCTAAAGCATTTGTCAAAAAGAAGGTCTCTTTTTGACCGAGCGGGCGGGCAGGCGTCCTCAAGGGCGTCCGTTCTGCCCAAGACAGCGAGTGCAATAGGAAGAGCGTTTGGGAGAATGGAACCGTTGGAGGGAAAACGCCTCCAACGGTGTCATTCGGACAAATGCTCTAGACACCGCACAGCCCCCGGGCTTTGCCCCGGCAGCAGGCGCGGCGGGCGCAAAATCCGCTTCACCTTTCATTCATCTGCTGGGCGGTCTGTTTACACTCAGGGCCATGAACGGCGTGCCCACCGACATCGTGTCCCTCAGGATGAGTCACTGCCGAGCCGAACACGCAGCCATGGAAGCGCAGTACCACCTGGCCGTGCTGTACTACCGCGAATGCCTGGAAGCGGCGGAGCGCCGCGAGGACTGCCGCGCCACCCAGTTCTTCGCCCTGAAGCTCGCCGCCTGCTACGACCAGATGGGCTTTGCCGCCAAGGCCGCCCACTTCCGCGCGCTGGCCTGCCCCGGTGACCTCCCGCTGCTGGGCTGAGCGGGGAACGCCGGGGCGTCCGGAGGCGTACCCCTGACATGAAGCCCCGCCTCCTGCTGCTGCTGGCCCTGACCGGGCTGCCCACCGCTTCGGCGGCCCCGAAGCCACACACGTTGACCCTGCAAGCCGGGCAGACGGCCTCCCTGAACGGCGCACAGCTCACCCTCCTGAGATTCACGGACAGCCGCTGCCCGCCCCGCGCCCTGTGCGTCATGGCGGGCAACGTCACGGCGAAGGTGTTCGTGCGCCGGGGCCAGTCCTCGCGCCTCTACACGGTGGTTCTGCCAGGTCAGGCCGTGGGCACGCTGGCCGGGAAATTGAAACTGACCGCCGCCACCCGCGCCAAAGCGCGCCGGCAAAAGCAGGTGCTGACCTTCACGCTGGACTGAAGGCCCGCCCGTGCCGGTCTGGTCTGGTCTGGTCTGGTCTGGAGCATTTGTCAAAAAGAGACCTTCTTTTTGACCGAGCGGGCGGGCAGGCGTCCTCAAGGGGAGGGCAGGCTTGCTCAAGCGAGTCCGTTCTGACCGACAGTCCGTTCTGCCCAAGACAGCGAGTGAAAGAAGGAGAGAGTTTGGGACTTGCAAAGCTGCGAAGCAGAGAATAGAACCGTTGGAGGTGCTTTTCCTCCAATGGTGTAATTCAGACAAATGCTCTAATGACGGGCATGACCACTCCGCCTGTCTCCCATTTTCTCCCGCAGGACCCCACCCCGCGCGACCGGGGCTTCGTGATGCCGCCCGAGTGGGCGCCGCACGCGGCCACCTGGATGAGCTGGCCCGCCGGTGACGAGCTGTGGTTCGGCCACCTCGCGGGCGTGCGGGACGAGTTCGCGGAGCTGGTGCGGACCATCGCCCGCTTCGAGCCGGTGCATCTGCTGGTCCGCGACCCCGAGAGCGAGCGGGACGCCCGCGCCCGCCTGGAAGGCGCCAACGTCACCTACCACCATGTGCCCCTGGACGACGTCTGGATCCGGGACAACGGGCCGATTTTCGTGCAGCGCGGCGGGGACCTCTCGCTGGTCAACTGGCGCTTCAACGCCTGGGGCGGCAAGTTCGAGTGGGAGAACGATGACCGCGTGCCCGAGTACGTGGCGCAGTTCCTGGGGATGCCCCACTGGGACCGCCCCGAGGTGCTGGAAGGCGGCGGCCTGGAAGTCAACGGCGCGGGCGTGGGCCTGACCACCCGGTCCTGCTTCCTGACCGACACCCGCAATCCTGACCTGACCGAAGAGGACTACGCGGCGCTGCTGCGGGGCACGCTGGGTGTGGACCGGCTGCTGTGGCTGGACGGCGGCCTGGAAAACGACCACACCGACGGCCACATCGACACCATCACCCGTTTCGTGGACGCGCGGACCATCGTGACGAGCATAGCGGAGGACGAGCACGACGCCAATTTCCCGGTGATGCAGCAGAACCTGGCCGCCCTGCGCGGGATGACCAATCTGGAGGGCCAGCCCTTCCGCATCGTGGAACTGCCGCTGCCCGCCCGGCGGCTGGAAGGCGCAGAGGGACGGCTCCCGCCCACCTACGCGAACTTCTACATTGGGAACGGCTTCGTGGTGGTGCCGCAATACGGCGACCCCAACGACGCCCGCGCGCTGGAGGTGCTGCAGCCCCTCTTCCCGGGCCGCGAGGTGATCGGGCTGCCGAGCCGCGAGATCATCGAGGGCGGCGGCTCCTTCCACTGCATGACGCAGCAGCAGCCGGTGGGGGGGGCGTGGTCGGGCGAGTGACCACGCTGGGGGACGGCTACGAGGCCCGCCCCATCTCGTTAGAGGCGTACCGGGAGGCCTGCACGCGGCTGGAAGGCCGCATCTTCGGCGGGAACTGGGGTTACGCCTTCGACCCACCGGTCAAGGCGCCGCCGCCGCTGGGCGAGAGCTTCCAGTGGGGCCTCTTTCACGGCGATGACCTGATCGGCTGGCACCACGCGCACCAACGTGACGAGCGGACGGTCTACATGGCCGACACGGGGGTTCTGCCCGAGCACCAGGGAAAGGGCCTCTATTCGCGCCTGCTGCCGCACGTGCTGGCCGTGTACCGGGACGCCGGCTACACCCTGGTGAGCAGCCACCACCGCGCCACCAACAACCGCGTGCTGGTCCCCAAGCTGCGCGCGGGCTTCTTCATCCAGGGCCTGAACCTGTACGAGGGCGGGCTGAACGCGGCGCTCACGCTGAGCCTGGACGGAACGTACCGGGAAGCGATGCACGTCCGCAGCGGCTTCCGGCCGGCGGCGGGCGAAGCGGCGCGGCGGCTGGGGCTGCACCTCCAGCCGGGGGCAGGGGAAGACGGGCAGGAAGCGCCCCGGGTGCCCATGCCCGAAACGGACGGCGAGGGCCTGGACCTGGGGGACGGCTACACCCTCTGGCGCGTGCCCTACGCGGTGTACCGGGACGTTTACGCGCGGCTGGAGGCTAGCGCCTACGCTTCCGTGTCCTTCGACTGGGCTTCCCCCGCGCCGCTTGCGGGTCCCGACGTGCCGAGGTACGTCTGGCTGATCGCGCACGCGGGCGAGGTGGCGGGCTGGCAACTCTCACGCCAGTGGGACGCGCGCACGGCGTACATGGTGAACACGGCCTTCCTGCCCCGGCACCGGGGCAAGGGCCTGTATACCCGGCTGCTGCCCGCCGTGCTGGACGCGCTGAAGGCCGGGGGCTACAGCCTCGTCCGCAGCCATCACCACGCGACCAACAACGCGGTGCTGATCCCGAAACTGCGCGCGGGGTTCCGCCTCCAGGGCCTGCAGGTGGACGAACACGGCGTGATGGCGGTCCTGATCTACCCCTTCCACCCCGTGTACCGTGACTACATGGATGTCCGCAGCGGCCTGACCCGCCCCCAAGACGAGGTGGCCCGCCGCCTTGGCCTGTCCCCGCTGACCCCTGAGGAGGAAGCCACATGACCCAGAACGCAACCCCGCAACAGGTAAAACTGGCCGTCGTGCAGATGCACGTGACCGACCAGCTCGAAGACAACGTGAGCCGCGCCGAGGCCCACGTGCGTGACGCGGCGCGGCAGGGGGCACAGGTCGTCCTGCTGCCCGAACTGTTCGAGAACCTGTATTTCTGCCAGGTGGAGCGCGAGGACTATTTCGCGCTGGCGCACCCGGTGGAGGGGCATCCCTTTATCGGGCGCTTTCAGAACCTCGCCGCCGAACTGGGCGTGGTGCTGCCGCTCTCGTACTTCGAGCGGGCGGGGCAGGCGCATTACAACTCGCTGGTGTGCATCGACGCCGACGGCACCCTGCTGGGCAACTACCGCAAGACCCACATTCCCGACGGCCCCGGCTACGAGGAGAAGTATTACTTCAACCCCGGCGACACCGGCTTCAAGGTCTGGCCGACCCGCTTCGGGCGCGTGGGCGTGGGCGTGTGCTGGGACCAGTGGTATCCCGAAACCGCCCGCTCGCTGATGCTGCTGGGTGCGGACTTCCTGCTGTATCCCACCGCCATCGGCTCCGAAC
Source organism: Deinococcus phoenicis (assembly GCF_000599865.1). Classification (GTDB taxonomy): domain Bacteria; phylum Deinococcota; class Deinococci; order Deinococcales; family Deinococcaceae; genus Deinococcus; species Deinococcus phoenicis. Next base: position 125,706 of record NZ_JHAC01000008.1, read on the forward strand.
CCGCCGAGGTCGAGAGTCCCAACAGCCACCAGATGTGGCAGCGGGCGATGCAGGGCCACGCGGTCAGCAACTCCAGCTACGTGGGGGCCTGCAACCGCATCGGCACCGAGGTCGTGGGCGACCTGGCCCAGACGTACTACGGGCACTCCTTTATCAGCGACTACACCGGCGAGATCGTGGCGGAGTTCGGTGAAAGCGAGGAAGGCGCGCTGACCCACGACCTGAATCTGGCCGAGGCGAGGAAGTTCCGCGCGGGCATGGGCTTTTTCCGCGACCGCCGCCCGGAGTTGTATGGGCCGCTGCTGACAACGGACGGCGTGACGCGGCGGGGGTGAGGCTGGCGAAAAGGAGCGGAGGCCGGGTGCTTCCGCTCCTTATTTTTGCTCACGGCTCAAAGCCCCTGTAGCTCGCCCCGGTGAACGTCAGCCCGTACCCCGGCACATTGGCTCCTGCCTGCGCCCGCTCGCGCCCGGCGAGGATCACGGCGACCTCTTCCGGAACGAGCTTGCCCTGACCCACCAGCAGCAGCGTGCCGACCAGCCCCCGGACCATATGGCGCAGGAAGCTTTCCCCCGCCACCCGCACCTCCCAGACGCTTCCGCCAGGGACGGGCGGGCCGGGGTGAACGGCCAGCGCCCGCACCTCGCGCACGGTCTGCCGGTCCTCGCGCGTGGCAAAGGCGGCGAAGTCGTGCGTGCCGAGCAACCGGGCAGCGGCGGCGTTCATGGCGGGCACGTCGAAGGGACCGGGGACATGCAGCGCCCGCCCGGCCCAGAGTGGATGCCGCTGGGGTGCGGCGAGCAGAAGATAGCTGTAGCGGCGCTCGGTGCAGGAAAAGCGGGCATGAAAGCCGCCAGGCGCAGGCCCGGCCTCCAGCACGGCCACACTGGGCGGAAGGTGCGCGTTCAGGGCGCGGGCCAACCGGTCCGGGGGAATGCGGAAGCCCTCCGGCACGTCCACATGCGCGGGCATCGCCGCCGCGTGGACACCCGCGTCGGTGCGCCCGGCAGCGACGGGCCGCGCCACCCCTTCCCCGCTCAGGCGCACCAGCGCGGCGTGGAGCGTGTCCTGCACGCTGGGCGCATTGAGTTGCGCCTGCCACCCGGCAAAGCCCGCGCCGTTCCAGGCCAGCCGCAGCCGCAGACGCACGAAACCGGCAGGTGGGGCAAAGAAGGGAGGCTCGGTCATGGGCGCAGAGTAACGCCGTATGCAATTCCTCACTTATCGGTCACGCTTCCCCCATTATGCTAAGGGACGTGTCCCCCATTCTCATCCGGCGCTCCTGCGAGTCCAAGGTGCGGCTGACCGCTGTTCGGCGCATGCTGGTCACCGGAACGCTCGTCCTGGCGGGGCTGGCGAGCGCTGCGACGAGTTACCGCGTGCGCCCCGGCGACAACCTGACCGTGATCGCCCAGCGGGCCGGAATCAGCGTCGCGGCGCTCAAGGCGGCGAATCCCGGCCTGCGGAATGCCAACCAGGTCCAGGCGGGCAAGACCCTGAGCATTCCCAACCGGCAGTTGCCCGGCCAGCTCCACCGCGTCAAGAGCGGTGAGAACCTGACCAGCATCGCGCACCGCTATGGCCTGCGGCTGCCGCAACTGCTCCAGGCCAATCCGGGGCTGAACACCCACCGGCCTCTGCGGGCGGGCGCGAGCGTGCAGATTCCGGGGCGCAACGTGGCGGCCCGGCTGCCCAGTCCGGGCCGTCTGACCGGCAGCCCGGTCGTCCGCCGCAGCGCCCCTGCCGCGACGCTGCGCACGGCCTCGATCCGCGTTTCTTCGGCGCTCTCGGCTTCCGGGTGGCTGTGGCCGGTGGGGGGGTACCGCTACGTCAGCAGCGGCTTCGGCGACCGCGTGCTGGACGGTGAACACGAGGGGCATTACGGTGTGGACATCGTCGCGCCCCAGGGCGCCATCGTGCGCGCCGCGCGCTCGGGCCGGGTGCTGGAGTCGCGCGCCGACTTCGAGCGGGGCTGGGGCTGGACGGTCGTGATCGAGCATCCCGACGGCTGGATCACCCGCTACGCCCACCTCAGCGCCAACCTCGCCCGCACGGGGGAACGGGTCGTGCAGGGGCAGCCCATCGGCCGGGTCGGCAGCACGGGCCGCAGCACCGGCCCCCACCTGCATTTCGGCACCTACCTGCGCTGGAATCCCAAAGACCCCCTCGCGCTGTACTGAGGAGAGCGGCCAGCAGAAACGAACTCGTGGAGGCCCCCCGAATGTCCCCACCCATGCAGGTGCATTACGCCGAGGCACGCGGCGAGCAGGCCGAATCCGAGCTGCACGCCTTCCTGAACGCGCTGCCGGGTCTGCCGGGCTTTCTGGGGGCCGAGTTGCTGGTCAGCCCCGCCCAGCCGGGCCTCGCGCTGGTCGCCAGCCGCTGGGCGGAAAAGGTGCCTCCGCTACCCCTGCCGCACGGCACACGGGCCTGGGTGTTCGAGGTGCTGGACCGGCGCTGATCCGCCCTAGATCTCCGGCACGTAGCCCGCGACTTCCCCCAGCAGGTCGCGGGCGGTCAGGTCCAATCTCACGGGGGTCACGCTGACGAAGCCCGCCTGCACCGCGCCGTAATCGGTGTCCGGGTCGTGGGCATCGGGGGCGCGGCTGGTTCCGGCAACCCAGTGGTACTCGCGGCCCTCGGGGTCGTGGCGGGTCACGATGGCGTCTTCCCAGCGGTGTTCGCCCACCCGCGTCACGCGCACGCCGTGCGGCAGGGCGGCGGGAAAGTTGACGTTCAGCAGCACGCGCGGCGGCAGGCCCCTGGCGAGGACCTCGCGCGCCAGCCGGGCCGCGTAGGCCGCGCCCGCCGTGAAGCTGTACTCGCCCCCCGCCCCGCCCTGCTGGCTGAACGCAAGGGCCGGCAGGCCCAGCGCCAGGCCCTCGATGGCCGCCGCGACCGTCCCCGAGTGGGTCAGGTCGTCGCCCAGATTCGGCCCCAGGTTGATGCCGCTGACCACCAGATCGGGCCGCCCAAGCAGGTGGACACCCAGCACCACACAGTCGGCGGGGGTGCCGTCCACCCGGTACGCCGGGATTTCGCCGAAGCCCGCCGACGCGGTGTGCTTGAACCGCAGCGGGCGGCGAATGGTGATGCCGTGCCCGACCGCCGACTGCTCCACGTCGGGTGCGACCACCACCACGTCGCCCACATCGGCCAGGGCGAGCGCCAGCGCCTTGATGCCGGGCGAGAAGATACCGTCGTCGTTGGCGACCAGGATGGATTTCCGGGCAGTGTCCCCGTTGTACGTCATGCCCCAGGCTAGCGCGCGGTCCGCCCTCCCCTGCTAGCATTACGCCATGAACAAAAGAATCGTCGTGAAGTTTGTTCCACCCGCACCCGTGAAGGTCCCGAATGGCAAAAGCACCACGCGCACCCGGACCTGGCAGGTGGACAGGCTGATCGAGTTTCTGAGGTCGGGTCTGGAACCGCTGGTGACCGAGGCGTACCCCGGCACTGAGTTGGAAGTCATTGAGGGCCGGGCCGCTGACGTGCGGTTCGACGGCTGGAAACCAGAAAAGCCGGCTGTTCTGCGGGAACAGATCGGGGAGATGATCGGGACGGTGATGGAGGACCTGGAGGCGGAGGAGTACCTGAACGCCTGACCGAGACTTAGCGCCACATCAAAAGCGCCCCCACACCGCCCACGCGAACGCCCCCACGACCGGCACGGCGACCACCAGCGCCAGCAGCAGCGTGTCCGCCTCCCGGTAGGCCAGCCAGTTGCCGAGCAGACCGGCGACGGCGAGGGTCAGTGCGAACCAGAACACGGCAGGCGGGGGACGTTCGGGCATGGGGAGAGGGTAAACGAAAGGGCCGCCCAGCAGCAGGCGGCCCCGACTTCCCTTCCTCTGGCCCTACACCACCCCACCCGGCCAGCGCACCCGCAGCACGCCACGCGGCCCCCCTGCCCGCTCGATGGTCCAGCCGGA
>NZ_JHAC01000009.1 GCF_000599865.1 Deinococcus phoenicis
CCTCTTTTTATGCGCTCAGCACGCTATTTTTGCCCCGCAAGCCCCAGGCCCTAAACGGCGTAGACCAGTCAGCGCGCTCCCCAAACTCCAGGCATGAATATAGACATCTAAGTAAATTTATCATTCAGCTCTCTACTCTTTTTCCATCATGAACAAAAATCTGAGAGGGTTCTTGATCATCTCATTGATGCTGCCCACTATGGCGCTGGCAACGCCGAATATGCGTGTGGGCCTGGTGCTTGAGGCTGGCCGGGGTGACCATTCCTTCAACCAGTCAGGCTATGAGGGGGCCACGCGGGCGCAGCACGAGTTGGGAATCGACCTGAAGGTTCAGGACGGGAGCGGGCCTGCCAATTACGCCAGAGTGCTGCAAGAGTATGCGGCGCAGGGGCTGGACCTGATCATTGCGATGGGCACGTCGGGAACCTCCACGGTCACGGCGACCGCCCAGCAGTTTCCCAATCAGAAGTTTGTGGTGATCGACGATCTTCCCCGGGGGGCAAACACAACGGGCATCCGGTTTCGCAATGAGGAAGGCGCCTTTTTGGCGGGCTATGTCGCTGCACGGAGCAGCAGCACCGGCACCGTGGGATTTATCGGCGGGCAGGACGTACCGGTGATTCACGAATTCGAGGCCGGCTTCCGCGCAGGCGTCAAATTCATCTGTCCCAACTGTCAGGTGCTTTCCCGGTTCATCGGGAAGAACCGGGATGCCTGGAACAATCCCGAGGCCGCCATGAAGCTTGCTGCGAGCATGAAAGCTCAGGGGGCAGATGTGCTGTTTGCGGTGGCCGGCGCTTCAGGACAGGGCGTGATCCGGTATGTCAACGAAACCGAATGTCTGAAAGGAAGCGAACTGCCGGCCGGCATGACGTTCAAGTCCCACCTTTTCGAGGGTGTCCAGAAAAGCAGGCAGTATCTCGGCCAGTGTGCAGGCAACAGCCGGCCCCTCTTCTTCATCGGCTCCAACAGAAATCAGAATTATCTGGGGGACGACGACGGCAACCCCGCCACACTCAACCACGGGCTGACCAGCGCTGTGAATGGCATCGAGGAAGTCGTCTACACGATAATCCGCGATATGGCCGCCAGGAAGCCGTGGCGTTCTGGCGAGCGCGTTCTGGGCCTGGAAAACAACGGGGTTTCCTACGCCCTCGACCGCTACAACGCGGCCCTGATCTCCGAAGACATGCAAAAGCAGCTCGAAAATGTACGGAAGCTGATCATCAATGGTGGCATCAAGGTGCCTAAAAGCTGACGGCTGACGGCCTCTGAGAAGCCCTGGCGAGAGTGACCACGGGTGCCGAAGGCAAGCGGCCAGCGTAGGCACCGTCCGGCGCGAGCGACAGGGAACCGAGGATCATCCTGGGGGAACGGCAGGTCTTCACGCTCGGCCAGTGGCGGGCGGCCTCCGGTATGCCCCTTGGGGGTCTGCGGGGTCCCTCCTTGCGCGCGCGAAGCAGCGAGGCTCTCCTTCGGGGACTGCCCATGCTTTTCTGCGCACTTCCTGAGGGCGGTGCTCCGTTCGCCGCTCTGAAGCTGAATCGGCCCTGCTTCCGCTGTCGCTGAGGACCAGAAGCTCAGGTCCCCAGGCTCCTGGTCGCACGCAGCAGGTTGGACTGTTGCTCACATCCAGAACAACGGTGCGGGGAGCCATGTACTCTGGGCCACAGGAGGTAGGGATGACCTTCGACCACAAGAAGAGGGCGGGGGAGAGCGGCCCGCCGGTCTACCAGCCGGCGCAACGCCGGGTCAAGCTGCGGCCTCCCGAACCAGGCCCCACCCTGCCCGTCCCCGCCGCCCCGGTGGCCGCCCCGCGCGTCCCCCTGACCCCCGGCAACGCGCGTTCTGCGGCCGCCGTGCAGCGCGCCCGCAGCGCTCCGGCACTGGCGGCTGCGGGCCTCCTCACCACGGATCAGGCGGCCATCCAACGGGCCGCATCCGAGGTGCAGGCCAGCCAGGCCGAACTGGACGCCTCCCGGCTGGCCCTGGCAGAGCGGGGCCTGCATCCGCAAAACGGGGCCGCCTTACAGCGCTGTGTCCCCCCGCAGCCCCCCGCGCCCCCCGTGCTGACGCCCTTCCAACGCCAGCTTGTCACGGGTACGGCGCAGCAGCAGGTCACGTCGGCATTCCTGAGGGATGCACGTTCTCTCCCGGGCGCGGCGCGGGCCGAGCTGGCCCTGGGTGCCATCCAGCGGGCGGTGGGGCAGGGGGCCGACAGCGCCGCTTTGCAGGCGCATCTGGAGGCATTGGCGAAGACGCCGCAGGATCAGGAAGCGGTGCAGCGGGCCGTCAGCCTCCAGCGCCAGCGGGAGGAGCGGGCGGCGCAGGCCCGCGAGGGGGACGCGTTGCAGCGGGCGCACCTCGGGTTGCAACGGCGACTCGGTGAGGCGGTGCAGCGGCAGGCGGAGGCCAACATGGGCACGGTGGCCCAGCGGGTGCAGGCCCGCCGAGGGAGCGGCGACCCCCTCCCCGCAGCCGTGCAGCGGCATCTGGAACAGGGGTTGAATGCGGACCTGAGCCGGGTGCGGGTGCATACCGGCAGCGAGGCGGCGGGGCTGGCGGCGAATGTGCAGGCCGAAGCTTTTACGAGTGGGCAGGACATCTACTTCGCGGCCAACCGCTATGACCCGGCAAGTGCAGATGGCCTGAAACTGCTGGCCCACGAGGCGACCCATGCCCACCAGCAGGCACAGGGGAAAGTGGCCCCTGGCCTCGACCCGGATGCGGGCCTGGAAGCCGAGGCGCAGCGGATGGGGGAGACCCTGGGCCGCGCTCCGCTGGAGGCCACCCCCAGCTCCGGCACCCGCGCCCCACGCAACGCTGGACAGGCAAGCCCCGTTGCCCTGCAACGGAAGGCGGCTCCACCGAATGCTCAGGCAGGCCAGGAGGGTGCCCTGCTCCTGCACGGCGCCGTCGAGAAGAACACCCGGGTCCGGCCCACGACCGGCAGCCCGGCCACGCTCCTGTTTGGCGTCGAGGTCGCCGCGGACCTCCGCCTGGGTTCGACCCGCAAGCTTGTCGAGAACCCCGGCTTCTGGAGCGGTCCCCGCTATCCCAGCCTGGACGAAGCCGAGGGGCCGCTCCGGGCTGTCCTCGGAAAGTTGAAGGCGGCGGGAACATTGGGCGCTGCCCTGACCGCGTATGCCAGGCGCTATGGCCGGAGCTTCTCCACGGTGCTGGGGGAACGGGTGCGTGACCCCAATGTCCGGCAGCGGCTGCTGGCGCTGTTGCCCCCGCCGCTCACGGAGGCGCAGCTCACGCGGGACGCCTTTATCGAGCAGCTGGCGGTGGGGTACGTCTACCTGAACGACTCGGCCACCTCACTCCAGAACTCGGCCAACGACGGGCGGCGCGGGTCCAGCCCAAAGGACATCCTGGGCACCTTCGGGTTTCAGGCGGGGCCGCCCATCTCCGGCCGGTGGGGCCTCCAGATGCGGGTGTTCCTCCCCATTCCGGGGCGGGCAAAGTATCCCCATCCCATCGTCGCCTTCCGCGGGACCGAGGGCATCGCCTTCAGCATGAAGGGCAAAGCTGAGGGCACCACCGACACGGTCGTCGGGGACTTTGCCCCCGAGGCTGTGGGCTACAACCAGTACAACTTCAACCGCGAGCTGATCAAGCGCAACATTCAGGCGGCGGCGAAGCACGGGAAGGTGATTTTTACCGGGCACTCCCTGGGCGGTGCCCTCGCCCAGATTGCCGCTGCCGAGTTTCAGGGCCTGGCCGCCGAGGTCGTCACCTTCCAGTCGCCCGCCATCCGGCAGGCCGATGCCGCCCGGGTGCGGGCGAACAACCAGGCCCATCCCGCGTCTGCTCTGCTCTCCCGCCATTACCGGATCGATGGGGACGCGGTGCCGACCGCCGGGGAGGCGGTATTGCCGGGCAGCATCGTCTATTTCGACCGGGTGGAGCGTCCCCGGGGTTCTGCGGCTCCGTATCGCCCGCAGCTGTCCTTCGACGCGGCGGACCTGACCCGGGCCACAGCTGGGCACGTCAGCCCGATGCTGACCACCGCAGTCCGGGGACAGCCCGCCCGGCCAGGTGCGCTCGGGGTCATTGCCGAACGTGGCCTGCGGGACGAGGGGACCCTGGGGCCGCAGGGCAAGGATGTGGCGGCCGTGTACGCCGGCAGCTACGACACGGGCCACGACCCGCGCGTCAACCTGGAACCCGAGCGCCTCACCACGGGCGTCAGGGGGATGAGACTTGCCAGCCAGTACGAAGCGGTCTTCTACGAGTCCATTGCCTACAACACGCTGCTGGACCGCGTCGAGAAGATGGCAGGTTCCGGGCAGTACAAGAACTACGCGGGCTTCCGCGCCGCCGCCTTGCAGTTGATCGGCCGCCTGAGTGGCAAGGGCCGATTGCCGCTGACCGCGCAGGACGCTGCCCTGGGCCGTCAATTCCAACTGCCCCTTCGGGACTGGGGGGGAAAGGCTTCCCCCTTCGCACAGATGCAGCAACAGGGCGTGCTGATTGACCAGGCCAGTGCCAACCGTGTGGCCAACAGATTGGAAGGCCTCTGGAACTCGTGGCATCCCGAGGGCAGGCCATGAGCAGGCTCTACCTTCTCGCGGTAACTGCACTGATGGTCCTTGTTGGAGCCGTGGTCTACAGTGGCGGTTCTGCCGCGAAAAAGGAGCAGCCCGTGGAGATTCAAGCCCAGATTCTGCAAGAACTTCATTCGCGTTTTGCAACGCTTTCGGATGCCCACCTCAAAGAAGTCGATTGCAAGCCCGCCTTTCCCTACGACACTTCAAAAAGCACCGTTTGCTTTATGAGCACTGTAAGGGTCGAACGTCTGCTGCCCATCTTCCAGCGCTCGCTTGCCCAGATAGCTTATACCGATGGCTGGACGCAGGACTACGGTGTATGGGGCGCTTTCTATTCACTCAATGCACGGCCCAAATGGACGTTTGGCGTGGACCTGAAGCCCATAGCGGACTCGGTGGATTTTGAGGCTTATGGGGAAGTCAGAGGATTCGAGAGCTTTGTCGTGGTGACTGTGAGTTCGCAACCCAAACCCTGAGAGAGCGCGTGAGAAAAGAGATTCCAGCAGTAAGCAGAGCTGCGCCGACTCTGGACCTCTCTGGACAAAGTGAAACGAGGGGCAGCCCTGGCATCGGCAGCGGCCTATCTGCAATCACTCTCCAGTCATCTTTCATCCATATCCGGGGCCGGGTTCGTTAAGGCAGATTGCAGGCTTGTCGTTCCAAACAATGATGTGAAGAACGGCAGCTGTCTGTCTCCACTCCGCTTTGGCCAGTTGTTGAGAGGCAGCTCACCGCAGCGCCGGACGCGGCGCCTCCCAAGATCTGGGGGAGTGGGGGATTTCCCGTGACTTCCTGTGAAATCATGCCCACTCGCTCCCTGCACCTCGCCGGCGTGCTGTACTGGCCACGCCGCGCCCAGGCAGAACTTTTGGACTGAACGGCCAACCCGCTCAGTCCCTCGGCCACGGCAGATGAGCGGTCCTCTACCCGACCTTGACGGGAAGCTGGAGATACGAAGCGTACGGCCCGCCCGTGTGGATGATGTGCTGCCCGTTGTTGGCAGGAGTGTACTCGCGCAGCCCGGGCATCATCGGTCCCAGAAGGCTCCGTCCACTGACGACGAAGCGGAGCTGCTCACCGGGGTGGAACGCGAGGCCGATCGGAAGCAGGTCGATTTCGATGTCTACGACCTCGCCGGGCGCGAGCTTCTCGATCCGGTCGAAACTATGAACCGGCACGGCATCGGTCGACAGCGTTTCGTCCAGGTGCCGCATGGAGACGCGCAGTCGTCCGTCGGCTCCCTTGTAGCGCAGGATCGACGCGCCATGTTCGGTCAGGTCATGGACCACCCCGCCCTGGTTGGGCACCGTGAACTGCTGGAGCGGCGTCCCGTAAGCGTCGAGCTTCTGAATGAGGACGAACAGGTCCATATCGTCCGCGCCCTTGGCCTCAACCCATAGCCGCGCCTTGGGGTAGCCCACCATCACCGTCTCCTCGTCGAAGCGGGCGGTGAAGGAAACCAGGCCCGGCAGCGATTGTGTGTCGTAGTCCGCTGTTGCCTCTCCTGAGGGCACCTCGGGACTCAACGTGCGGGAGCGAGCGTCGAGGTAATACTTCGTGGAGGCGACACCTTCCGGCGGAAACTCGCGCGCCGGCTGATTCACCCGGTCACCGCCTTCGAGGTCGAGGACGGAGTACCGAACGCGCGGCGTCTGTTCCCACCCGTTGTCCGCGCCCTTCAGGTAGTGGTCGAAGAAGCGGCGCAGGTCCTCGACATTCGCCTCGTCGTAGTAGTCGGGCCATTCCTGCGTGTTGTGGATGCGCAGCCACTTTTCCTGTGACGCCATCCGCCGCCACGCGCGGAAGGTGCCGGCCGTGTGCAGCGTGTTGGAATAGCTGGCGACGACGTAGGCGGGCACGGTGATGTTCTCAAAGTGCGGGATCTTGTTTTCCCACAGGTCGTTCATCAAGGGAAAGCGGTCGGCCTCCGCGAGGATGTCCTCCTTCTGGCTGTGGCCCCAGAAGCTGTAGTCCCGCAGTTGCCGGGCGAACCCGGTATCGGGCATGCCGCCCCGCAGCACCAGGTCACGGTAAACGTCGCTCACGCCTTCCCACGGGTTGATCGCTGCCAGGTGGGGCGGCTGTTCGGCGGCGGTGAACCACTGCGAAACCGCGAGGTAGGAGGTCCCGCTCATGGCGACCTTGCCGCTGCACCAGTCCTGAACCGCCAGCCACTCGATCAGGTCGTAGCAGTCGCGGCCCTCCTGGCGGTCCCACAGGACGCTGTCACCCTCCGAATGGGCCACGCCCCGAATGTCCGGATTACAGATGGCGTAGCCGTGTGCGCACCAGTAGGCGGGGTCCGGCCCCTCGAACTTCTCCAGACCCGACACGACCGAGTTGTCCAGCCCGACTAGGCCAAACACGCCCATCACACTGCTGGAAGTCCCCTGGCCCTTGCCGTACGGACTCCACGCCACGATAACCGGCACTTTCTCGCTGCCGGCGGGACGAAACACATCGACGTAGATGGTCACGCCATCACGCAGGGTGACCGCGACGTCCTTTTCAAGCACGATGTCAACCGGGATGGGCCGGAACGGCGGCGCGATCTGGAAGCCCGCCGGCAGGGTCCGGATGCCCGGCTCGAAGTTGCTCAGGATGCCGTACCGGTCACCGGGTTCCAGAGGGTGGGACGGCATGAAAATCTTCTCGACCTGACTCATAGGCACTCCTTCGTCTGGCGACAACTGGCCAGACCTTATGAAGGAGCCTACAGCCGCTTGAACGATAAATCAACACTTGTTGATATAAGGGTTCTGGCGTAGGGTGTTCGGGTGACTGAGGATGGAAACAGCACCTTGCCGCCCTCCCGTCGGGGGCGGCGACCTGGGGCGAGCGGCACCCGGCAGGCGATCCTGGACGCGGCGCGTGCCCGCTTTGCCGAAGACGGGTACGCCGCCGCAACGATCCGCAAGATCGCGTCGGACGCTGGCGTCAATGCGGCCCTGGTCATGCAGTTTTACCGGTCGAAGGACGAACTCTTCGCGGCCGTCATGTCCATCTCGCCTGGAGCCTTGTCCCGGATTGAGCAGGCGTTCGACGGCCCAGAGCAGGCTCTCGGGGAGCGCGTCACCCGCGCCCATCTCACCCTGTGGGAGGGCGATCCACGGGATTCTGAGTCCCTGCTCGCGATGCTTCGCGCGGCCATCTCCAGGCCGCAGGCCGCCGCGCAGCTCCGGGAGTTCATCCAGGCCCGCCTGCTGAAGCAGATCAGGCCACGCCTGCGCGACGATCACGACGCGGCCGTGCGGTCCGGACTCGCGTCCTCGATGCTCATGGGCGTGATCGTCGGACGGCGCATCGTCCAGGTCCCGGCGCTGGCCGAGGAGGACCTCGAATCCGTCATCCGAAGGGTGGCCCCCGCGATCCAGACTGTCCTGACGGGGGGAATGGAGGTGTAGACGCGGCGTGGCCTGCGACAACGAGGGGCGCTGGTCCGCTGTTGTTCCGGACGCGCCCAGTCTGCACCATCGACTTCAGCAGCCAGGGCGTCCTGACAGCGACGACGAGATCGACACTGGGAAGCGGGCGCAATCACGGCTGGCCGAACGTGGTGGCGACCAGAACAACCAGTCTCACGTGTACGGCAACTGGTCCGCCGCGCCGAACGTCGCCAGCCTGCCCTGGGAACCGTATCGCCTTCCCGCCAGTGTCCCGAACCTGACCGACGCCCTGATGAGCTTCTGGGTGGTCCCGAACAGCCACGACTTCACCGACACGCCTTGCCCGATCACCAACCTCGACCGCCCCACGCCCACCCTGAGCAGCCTGGAAGTGGACGAGAAGGGCTGGAATCGCTGCTGGTGACCAGTCTGGAGTACGGGGCGGTGTACCGCGTGCCCACGAACAACCATTACCGCGCCGCCGCCGTCTTCCGCGATGGGTGCATCATCTCCGTCATCACAGACAGCGCGGGGCCGATGCTCGACAAGCAGAACTAGCGCGGGACGGGGATGGCGCACCCCGGCGCCCTCATGGCCTTCACCTGCACCGGTCGGCAGGTCTTCCCAGGAGAGGCCGACCGTCGAAAGTCAGGTGGCCGGAGAGTCTCGCCGGCTACTTGACTTTCGATGCCTGGGGCACCCTCGATCACGGCGGGATATTTCAGAATCCGTAGATTTCCCGTCTCCTCTATGACTTCGATCACCTTGCGGGACAGAACCGGGAGTTTGCTGTAATTCCCCTCGACGGAAAGTATATCCGCGTCGGACAAAGGGTGATTCGGGGTAAACCTGAACTCAGCCCCTTCAATAGGCCTATCTGTATAGATTGCGTTCTAATCCAGGCCAGAATGCGGAAGAAACGTCAGACCTGCCTCTCCACGGTAAACATCGAGGTGATCAAAGTCGGCAATGGACCTATACGGTTATTCGGCTATAGTTATTTGATCCTATCGTTTCTACCACTCGAATTTTCTGCTACCATTGGTGCTTCACCGCTTTATATCTTTGACTTAAGGTTGATTTCTATCTTCGTCATAAACGGGAATATCTGTGTGGAGCTGATTGGTCGGAGAGTAACCCCTGCTTCCATTAAGGCTACGGGTCGAACACGCCTTCACTGTTGCGGGTGGTGTTCTCCGCCAGAGTCGGATTGACATCAGTGGGCACGACTCCACGCCGATCCCCAGTGACGTTGTTGATCTGGTCGTCCATATGCGTGCCCAAACATTCTCCAACAGGTCATAAGTTGATTTTAAGATCATTTAGACAGGAATATCTGTATAAAACTGATTGGTTTTTGAGAAACTTCCAGCATTCATAAAGGCTACGCCACGGACGCCCTGTTGACGAAAGACATCTCGAACGTCACTTCTCATCAGCATAGGATAGGGATTTCCCCTCAAGCGAAAAACGGGAGGAAGCTCACCAATCGGTTTATCAAAGGCGTACTTACGAATATGAGCGATTAGCTTTTCGCCATTTCTAAAGACATGCAAGTCATCCGTGTTGTACTCCGAATTCTCCCAGTCTATTGCATCAATAACGGGCAGTTGTACAACGTAATATTGCTGCGGGGGAGCTGGATCAATTAGGGCTGGATACTTGAGAAGTTTTCCGCCCAAATCCTCTATTACTTTGGTCATCTTTTGTGATATCACCGGCATGTTGCCGTGGCCTAACTCAACGGAGAGTATGTCGGCGTCTACCAATGGTGGGTGTTGGACTTGAAACTTGAATTCCACACCCTCTATAGCATCATCGGTATTTATGGCGTTCGAAGCCAGATCAGGATTGGGGATGAATCTGAGGTCGGCGTCTCCTTCGTAGGCATCTCTGTGATCCGAGTCCGCTATAAATTGCAACACATTATTGTTACTCACTTAATTCGCCCCCTGCTTCCATTGATGCCATCCTCTACGGTCATGGGCACATCGCCACTCTCTACCCGAGCCTTGATGGCATTCTCGGCATTTAACATCGCCTTCGTCAACTCTGCCCTTATCTCAGCTATTTTGGGATGTCCCCCATCCCAAGTAGACATCGGGCCGTATTGTCCTTCCAGGACATCCTGTCGGAATCTCAACTCAGTCGTTACCACAGTCTCGTCATAGTTCGAGTGATGAGACCAGTGCCCGACTTCCTGGCCGTCGAGTTGCCGGAAGAGCTTTTCCATCGGCATGGGCTGGTAGTTCGACATCCGGTCCGGGCTGTAACCGGTCAGTTCCATCGCCTTGACACACAGCGGGTTCTGCGTGCTGACCTTGTCGGGGATGATGTGGTGAAGGGTATAGCCTTCGCGGCTGAAGTCGAGGTCAGGCCGTGCCGCCGGATCCTCCTGATACTTGCTGATGTAGTCGTAGGTGATGCGGTTCTGGGGATTGACCTGAACCGTCTGGTCCGGCCGGACCAGCAGCACGGCGGACTGAAGGTCAAACGTCCCTTCACTGTTCAGCCGGGCCGCCACTTTTCTGCCGCCCTCCACCTCGAAGACCACATAACGGTCGGGAAGCGCCGAGCGGTCAAACGATTTGCCCAGCAGGGGCTGAATCTCATCGTGGTTGGTGTAACTGCGCTTGCGTCCCTCGATGGTGGCATCGGCCAGGCGTTCACGGGGATCGGCGGTCAGGGCCGCTTTTTCATACTCGCCCGCCAGCCGGTCATAGTCATGGGCCTCTTGGAGCAAGCGGTTACGCTGTTGGGAGCCGGCGGGGAGCTTTTCCGCCTCCTGGAAGCGCCACTGCGCCATGTCCCGGTGTTTGGCCGCTTCGGTGCCCATTTCCCACCGGGCGCTGCCGGGTTTGACCTCGGCACCCTGGCCGAAGAGGCTCTTGATGCGGTCGGCCATGCGGCTGACGGGGCTGGTGTCGCTCCGGGCCTGCCTGGCATAGCTGTCGTGAAGAGCGGCGTCCTGGGGGTGGGCACCGGGGGCCAGTTCGACCTGCGTCCTGCCGGTGTTGTACCCGGAAATGCGCCCGTCGATGCCCTGCCCGGTCAGCTCCGGCGCCACGCGCGTCGGTACCGGGGCGCGCTTGTAACCGCTGGTATTCGCTATTCCCTCGCCCATCTGGGTGCCGAAGCGTTCCCCCGCCGCGTGCATCGTGTTCTGGACACCGCCCGCCCGGCCCGGCAGGCGGGAAGCGGCGGCTCCCGTTCCGCTGGCGACGGCATACATCATGATGGCCTCGGGGCTGGTCAGGTTCTTCAGGGCGTCGTTCAGGCTGCTGCCGGTGGCCAGGTCGCCCATCACGTTGCCGCCCAGGTCGAAGGCACCGGTCAGGCCCACGCCCGCCACCTTCTGCGTCAGCCCCTCGCCCAGCCACCCGGCCTTGCCGAGGCCCTGGCCGATGGCCCCACCCGCCCCGCCGACGGCCCCACCGACCGCGCCCATCAGGGCCGCCTTGCCGACACCGTCGAAGAGGCTCTTCTGGTGCTGGGCATCCAGGCCGATGTTGTCGATGGCGTTGTTGCCGATCTGGGTGACAGCCCCGGCAGCGGCCCCCACGATGGCCCCGCCCGCGACGGCACCGATCACGCCCGCTGCGGTGGCTCCAGCCCCCAGCGCCCCGGCCATCGCGCCGACCGCGCCGATCACCAGCGGCCCGGCCACGACCGCGACCACGATCACCACCGCGACCAGCAACGCGATCTTGACCCAGCCCTTCCAGCGGGGCTGGACCTGGGCGGCGGCCTTCTCGGCCTGCTCACCTATCGCGGCGTCGAGCTGCGAGAAGTTGGCGCGGAGCTGCCCGATCAACGCCTCGACACTCGCGGCCAGCTTGCTGTCCAGCCCGCTTCTGGCCTGCTTGAAGAGGGTGTCCAGCCCCTTGGTGGCGGCCTCGAACTCGGCCTGGGCCTGGGCGTCGGTGGCCGTGCTGCTGCGCTCGTGGGCCTGCTGCACCTGGGTGAAGGTCTGGAGGGCCTGCCCCACCAGGGCTTGGCTGGACTGGCGGAAGCCCTGCGCGGTCTGGCGGGCCTGGGCTTCGCTGCTTTTGGCCGCCGCACTGAGGCCGCTCTCGGCCTGTGCCGCGCCGCGGGCGAGGCCGGCGGTGACGCTCCTCATGCCCTGTTGCAGCCGCGTCTGGGCACCCGTGACCATCCGGCCGATCTGGGCCTCGGCCCCGGCCAGGGCACGCTTGAGGGCTTTGGGATCGGGAGCCTGGCTGCCCCGCACCTGCGCGCCGAAGCTGTTCAGGGTCCGGTCGAGCTGCCGGGCCAGCTGCGCGACGCTGGTCTGGAGGCTGTGGACCGCCTGATCCGCCTGCCGGTCGAGGGCCTGGCTCTGCTGGGCGGCGGCCTGCGCGATGGCCGCCAGTTGGGTGCCCTGGGTCTGCCCGAGGTGCGCCAGCACCCCCTGAAGCTGCGCCTGGAGGGCCTGGCTCAGCTGCGCCTGGGCCTGCTGAATCTGGGTCCGTGCGCGGGCCTCGTCCGCGTCGAGCTTCTGCTGGGCTGTCCGCAGGCGGGTTTGCAAGGTGGTCCGGGTCTGGGTGGCGGCCGCGTCGATGGCCGCCAGGTCCCTCCCCATGCCGCCTGCCGGGGAGAGCAGCTGCTCGGCCTGCTCGGCCCCCTTCTGGACATAGCCTTGCTGGTAAGCCCCCCCGACCTGCCGGGCCGCGTCCGCGCGGGCTTTCCAGCGGTCGTCGGTGACGGGACCTTCCAGAAAGCTGTCGTCCTTGCCGGTCACGTGGCCGAGGTAGGCGCTGGCGCGGGTGTTGGCGTGCGCCAGCGCCTCGCCGCCGACGGTGGTGCCGCCCGCGCGGTAGCCGGCCGCGCCCTTCCGGTACGCGGCGCTCACCTCGCTCTTCTGCGTCCTGACGCGGGCGTCGAGCTGTCTGAGGGCCTGGGTGTGGGCGGTGCCGAGCCTGGTCTTGGCCGCACGGGTACTCTTCGGCAGCGCCGTCAGGGCGGTCCTGGCCCTGGCCTGCAACTGCCCCCGGGCGACGGCGGCCTGTGTGCTGGCCTGGGTCCGCATGGCCGCGATGGTGGCCCTGAGGGCCGCCTGATGGCGCCGGGCAGCCGCCTGCACTTTCCCGCTGGCTCCCCGCGCCGCCGCGTGAACCTGGGCACCCATCTGGCCGCTCATGCCCTGAACGTTCCTGGCTCTGGCGCTGCCCCGCTTCAGGAAACGGCCGACGAGCGCATTGGCCTGGTTGCGGCGTTTCCCGGCGTCCCGCAGCACCTGTCCGGGATTCAGCCGGGCCGCCTTCAGCTTCTGGGGGTCCAGCTGTGGCCGGGCAAAGGCGGCGGGCGCCACGTTCAGGGACGGTGGGGCGGGCAGCTTGAGGGGGCTGCGGCGGGGCGTCGCCACTTCCCGTGCGGTCGGGGCACCGCTCTGGCCGGCCTTTCCCTTGACGGGGGGCGCTTTGATCGGAGTGGCCTTGACCGGGGGCAGGGGCACCCTGGGCGGCGCGACTTTCGGGGCCGGGACCTGCACGGGCACTGTACCCCTGTCCCGGGCCTTGCGCCGTGGATCGAGCCTGACCTGGGCCTGGACAGCCGCACGCGGCGTGCTGCGGTTGAGGCGGGCGGCCCGCTGGGCTTCCGGATCGGCAGCCACCGGTGCACCAGCCACCCGGGCACCGCGCGTGGAGGGCGCACCCGGTTCGGCCAGGCGTTGCAGCGCCGGCGCAGGAGCGGCGCTTGCCGGAGGAGCGGGCCGGGAAGGGGGCGGCCCCACCTTCCCCCCGGACAGGCGCTCACCGAACTGCCGCGCCTCGCGCTCCAGGCCCGCGTCGGGGTCGAGGCCGGCGGACACACGGCCCCGCGCCTGCTGCACGGTGTGGGCCACCTCATGGCCCAGCAGGCCCAGGCCCTCGCGGCTGGCGGGGTCGAAGCGGCCCTGCTGGAAGTAGATGTCCTGGCCGCTGGTAAAGGCCACCGCGCCCACGCTCTTGCTCAGCAGATCGGCCTCGGCATCAGTATGCAGGCGCACGGCCCCCAGATCGGCATTGAGGCCGAGTTCCAGTTGCCGCTGCACGGCGGCGGGCAGGGGATCGCCGCCCCCGCGCCTAGCCTGGACGCGCTCCAGGGCGGGCAGACCTGCCTGGCGGTCGAGTTCCCCGCGCCGCGTCTCCAGTTGCCCCAGCGCCGCCTGCCGCTCGCCCTGTGCCTCGCGGTCGGCCAGCAGGCGCTGCACCCGGGGCTGCTCGGCGGCGGGCAGGCGCTGCACCACCACCCGTTGCACGGCCCCCCGCCAGAGACCCAGGCCGCAGAGTTCGCCCGCCAGGGCCTCCTGCCGCTGGGCAGGAGGCAGGGTGCTGGCGCGGTAGCTGCCCAGCAGGCCCTCGGCGGCGCGGCGCTGGATGGCCGCGACCGCGGGACCGTTCAGGCTGCCGTCGGACCAGGCCCCCTCGCGCTGCAAGGCCATCTCGTAGCGGTACAGGCCCGCGTAGTCGGCCATCCCGGGGCGCTGTCCGGGCACGCGCCGGGCAGCGGGCTGCGCGAACACGGCGGGCAGCGTGGGGGCCGTCTGGGGGGCCGGAGCCTGCAACCCGGGCCAGGCCGCGTGCAGGTCGTCGATCTGCCGCTGCACCTGCTGGCGCTCGGCACCGATCTGCGCGTCGGCGGCCTGGCGCAGGTGCCCGGCCCTCAGGACCGGCTGCGCGGCCTCCCGGTGGGCGGCGCGGTCGGGGCGGAAGGTCCCCCCGCCGGGAACGCGCGCGGGCAGGTGGGCGGCTTCGGGAGGACGCAGGGTGCGGGAAGCTGGCGCCTCGTGCTGGAGATCCCCGGTCTGGGGACCGGGGTGCAGGTCGGACGGGCGCTGATCGGGCCGGCGCTGGTCGGCTTGGGGCTGACGTTCGAACTTGAGCATTCGACCCTCATCTGGGCGCATGGGCATCTGGGCGCGTGGGCATCTGGACACACGGGGCGGCCGGACGGAACCGGGGATTGCTGGGCGAACCTGTCGGGAGAACCTGGGGTCATCCTAACACCGGGGAAGGGGGCGCCCGGTCGCCCTGGGCCGGAAGGCGGCTCCGCCGCACGCCGCCCGGAAAGCCATGCTCTAATCGCGGCCATGGTCTGCCGCCCCCGCCGCGTCCCGCCGCTGCGCCGCGCCGCCCTGCTGCTGGCGGGAAGCGGGTCCTTCGCCGCCGCGCAGACCGCAGGCCCGACCTGTGCGTTGCCGGTCAGCCCGCCCCCCGACCAGACCCGGGTGGTGTTCCTGCTGGACACTTCCGGCAGCATGGCGGGTCAGGGCGACAGCGTGGCCGACATCTTCGCCAAGGTGAAGGGGGCCATCTTGCGCGGAACGCGCGCCACGACCGCCCCCGGCACCGTCGAGATCGACACCTTCGACCGGGGGCCGCAGCAGCGGGCCAGCTTCCTGTGGCCGGGCGAGCGGGCCGAGTTCGAGCGCACCGTGAACAGCCTGGAGGCGAACGGGGCCAACACCTGGCTCTACCGCAGCATGCAGGACCTCTTCAGCCGCCTGGCCCCGCGCGATCAGGTGGCGACCACCGTCTATGTCGTGACCGATGGCCGCGACAACGACCCCAGCCGGACCGCCAGTATCCGCAGTGCGCTGGACGCCTTCAACCTGTCGCGCGGTCCCTTCGACAAGCTGTACTACGTGGCGCTGGGCATCAGCGTGCCGCAAAGCGTCAAACAGGCCTTTGCCGACACCACCTTCGCGCAGGCCCTCGAACTGCCGCCCGGCCAGGCCCCCGACTTCACCGCCGTGACGCTCACGCCGGGGCTGGTGACGGTGGGACCCGGCGGAAGCTTTCCGTACCGGCGGCCTGCGGGCACGACCCTGCAACTGGAATCTGGGCGCATCGGGGACGCTGCCGTGACCATCAGGAATCCGAACGGGGCCGGCGAGCGGGTCGATCTGGAGATTCAGGGCACCGTCCCGGCGGGAAGCGTGGGCTACATGTGCGCGCAGCTGCCCGGTGCCCGCCAGAATGTGCTGCTGCGCTTCGACCAGGACACGCCCCGGCGGCCCGGGTCCGCCGCCCCGGCGCTGCCCACGCTGGGGAGCCTGGTGCTGCTGAACCCCGATCTCGACCGGGTGCTCTCGCGCGGCGAGCGGGCGGTGCTGCATTACCGGGCCGCCGGAGGCCCCGTCACGGTGGAGGTCGCCGCCGAGCCGCCCGAGCTGAGCGCCCGCCTGCCCGACCAGACCGTGAGCCTGCTCGAAGGCGAACGGGTGGACCTGACCGTCACAGACCGGGGCCTGACCGGGGGGCAGGAGGCCGCGCCGTCCCTGCGCCTGAACGACCGCACGCCGCTGCGGGTGCCCAGTTTCGTGGGCGAGATCCGCCGCCCCTTTCCCTGGTGGTGGCTGCTGCTGTTGCTGCTGCCGCTGCTGTGCCTGCTGTTCCTGCTGGGGCGCAGGCGGCGGCGCTTCGACCCCTACGCGCTGTCGGTGAACCGGGCGCTGGTGGTCTTCCTGCACGACCGCCACAGCCGGCGGCGGCGTCAGGCCCTGCTGCGCCGTGACCAGAACGACATCGGGGAGCTGTTCCGCGAAGACCGGCTACGTGGCCTGGTCCTGGAACGCTACCGCCCCGAGCCGGAAGAATGGGCCGAACTCGACAACAGCGACATGAACAGCATCCGCCAGTACGCGGGCCAGCGCCTGCGCCGCGCCGCCCGGCTGCTGGCCCAGCCGGAAACCCTGCGCCTGCACAAGCGGGGCCACGAGGAAGGCACCTTCCTGCAACTTCAGGAGATGCTGGCCCTGGGGCAACTGTACGTGTTCACCGACTACGCCCCGCCCCGCGTCCGCCAGCGCCCGCCGCTGCCGCCCCCCGAGCCGCCCATCGACGTGATCGTGTCGCTGCTGGACGGCCCGAGGTTGCAGGAACTGGAGCTGCCGCTGGACGACGTGGACCTGGCCGACGTGTTCGGCAACGAGGACCTCCGCGGCCTGATCGTGCGCCGCGAGCCGGGCTTGCTGCGCCTGCGGGCTTTGCGGACGGAGATGCGCCTGCGCCACATCAGCCGCGAGTTCTACCCCGGCGAGGCGCTCCCCCTGGCGGTCATGCTCGACCTGGGGACCGGCGCTCCGGCAAGCGGGAGCCGGGCCTACCAGGTGCGCATCCGGGACCGGGCGTCGTCGGAACGGTACCGGCGGTAGGCCGCTGCTCCTTTCTCCTGATTCGCAGCGCCCAGAGACTTTATTTATCTTTCTCATACAGGCAGTCTGCCACGGCTCCGGTCTAGACAACCAGCAGGCCGGGTTGTTCAGGCTTGGGCAGACCTTCAGGCTGAGAAAATGCCCTGGTTTCTCGAGACCAAGTGACATACCGCCGCACTTTAGGCTCCGGCAGAACTCTAACAACCTGAAGTCGTTCAATATAAAACGAAGGGCAAATTAAAGCAGATGAGACCAGTGAGCGAGGGGCGAACAAACAACTCTTGTTGACGCGCTCCTCATCGCCCTCTATTGTGGCGCACACAGTACCAAGTGGGTCCACACGCGGAGACGTGACGCTCGAGCAGCGGCGCGTCAGCACGTTCCTTTCAGAAAAGGTGGAGGTTATGCCCGAATATCTGTCGCCAGGGGTCTACGTCGAGGAGACGTCGTCCGGACCGCGTCCCATCGAGGGCATCAGCACCACGACGGCGGCGTTCCTGGGGTTCGCGCCTTCCGGGCCGGCCAACACCCCGGTGTTCATCGCCAACTGGACGCAGTACCTGGAAACCTTCGCCTCACGGGATGTCGACGGGTCCTACAACCCGCACATGCCGGGCACCTACCTGTCGCACTCGGTGTACGCCTACTTCAACAACGGCGGTACCCGCTGCTACGTGACCCGCCTGGTACCGCCCCCCAAAGACGCCAAGGACGGCAAGACCGTCGAGATGCCCAAGACGCTGCAACTGCCCACCCGCGCCTCCAAGGCGGTGCCCTCCATGACGGTGGGGGCCAAGGGCGCGCCCAACAGCGACGTGAGCGTGGAGGTGCAGCCGCCCACGGTCACCGAGCAGGACCCGCAGCCGCAGGACGGCACCTTTACCCTGCGCGTCCGGGTGGACGGCCAGGAAGAGACCTTCGAGAATGTCTCGATCGCCAAGAAGCACCCGCGCAACGTGGTCGAGGTGGTCAACCAGCAGAGCCAGATCATCGAGATCACCGAACAGGCGACCGCCGGGGCACTGGCCGAGCGCGTGCCCGAGTTCGGGGCCTTCGTGATCCATTCGGGCTTCACGCCTACCAGTGGCACGCTGGCCCTCCAGAGCAACCACTTCGTGGGCAGCGTCCACGACCGCTCGGGCATCGAGGGCATGGAGATCGCCGAGGACGTCTCGATGATCTGCGCGCCTGACCTGATGAGCGCCTATCAGAACGGCCTGATCGACCACGACGGCGTGAAGTCGGTGCAGCGGGCCATGATCGACCACTGCGAACGCAACCGCAACCGCATCGCCATTCTGGACCCGCTGCCCGACCTGACCCCGCAGCAGGTCAAGCGCTGGCGCGAGCACGACACCAATTTCGACTCCAGCTACGGGGCGCTGTACTACCCCTGGGTCAAGATCAACGGTCCCGAGGGCAAGCCGATCCTGGTGCCGCCCAGCGGGCACGTGGCGGGCATCTACGCCCGCAACGACACCGAGCGCGGCGTCCACAAGGCCCCCGCCAACGAGATCGTGCGCGGCGCGCTGGACCCCGCCATGCAGATCACCAAGAGTGAGCAGGACATCCTCAACCCCATCGGCGTGAACTGCATCCGCTCCTTCACCGGCATGGGCATCCGGGTGTGGGGCGCGCGCACCCTGGCGAGCGACGCCCGCTGGCGCTACGTGTCGGTGCGGCGGCTGTACAACTACGTCGAGAAGAGTGTCGAGCGCGGCACGCAGTGGGCGGTGTTCGAACCCAACGACGAGGAGCTGTGGGCCAAGCTGCGCCGCGATATCTCGGCCTTCCTGACGGTGGTGTGGCGCGGCGGCGCGCTGTTCGGCAAGACGGCCAGCGACGCCTTTTACGTCAAGTGTGACGCTGAACTGAATCCGCCCGAGGTGCGCGACCTGGGCATGGTGTACGTCGAGATCGGGATCGCGCCCGTCAAGCCCGCCGAGTTCGTGATCCTGCGCTTCGGTCAGTACGCGGGCGGCGGCCAGTAAGCTGCCCGGCCCGCACCGGGCACAGCCCGCCAGGGCTTAAAGTAGAAAGCGGCCCTTCGCCCCACATTCCCAGCCCCAGGAGGCAGACATGACCATGACGCACCGTGACCCGTTGGTGGCCGCCTACTTCGCCGTGGACTTCCAGAACGGCGTGACCGGGGCTTTCCGTGAATGCACCGGTCTGGGCAGCGAGAGCCAGGTCGTGGAGTACCGCGCCACCGACGAGCGCGGCAAGCCCATCCTGATCCGCGAGCCGGGGACCATGAAGTACACCGACATCACCCTCAAGCGCGGCATCACCGACAGCATGGACATGTGGCAGTGGCGCAAGCAGGTCGAGGACGGCGACATCGACGGCGCGCGGCGCAGCGGCACCATCACGCTGTACAACCAGCGCGGTGAGGCGATTGCCCGCTGGACCTTCGAGCGCGCCTGGCCGCAGAAGCTCAACGGCCCGACCTACGACGCCAAGACCAACGAGGTCGCCATCGAGGAGCTGACCATCACCCACGAGGGCTACAAGCGCGTTCAGTAAGCCGCTGTCCGGCGGGCGGTCGGGCCGACATGGCCCCCGCCCGCCGCTGACACGCCGCCCGCCGCACCGCTGACCCCTCAGGACGCCGGAGCCGACCTTGACCGCCTTTGCCACCCACCACGAGTTCCTGCTGCCGCTCGGGTACGCCGACGCGGCGGGCCGGTTACACACGCGCGGCGTGATGCGTCTGGCGACCGCGCTGGATGAGGTCGAACCGCTGGGTGACGTGCGGGTGAAGGACAACGAGGCCTTTTTCGGCATCCTGCTGCTGAGCCGCGTCACGCTGCAACTCGGCGAGTTCGCGCCGGTGCCGCCCGAGGTGATCGCGGGGCTGTACGCCGCCGACTTCGCCTACCTGCAAGCGTTTTATGCGGCCATCAACGCGCCGGGCAGCGGTGTCCCGGTGCGGGCCACCCTTCCCCTTCCTGCGGCCGCGCCCCCCGCCAGCATCGAAACGGTCTGCCCCCAGTGCGGCGCCGAGCTGATTCTGGACCTTGAGCCAGCACCCCTGCCGGATACCCGTGAGGTGACCACGCCATGAGCAAGCCCGCACCGCCCACGACCGGCCCGACGGCCGCCGGACCCGGCAGCCCGGCGGCCCGGTCCGGCAGCCCCAGCGTGGGGTCGAGCCACAGCGCACCCGCCATCGACGTGGCGCTGCTGGCCGACAAGGTCTACCGCCTGTTCCTGGCCGATCTGAGCTTGCAGCGGCGGCGCGCGGGCGGTCGAAAGGAGTGATGCGGAGGTGTCTCAAACGAAAGATGACCGCAAGGGGACCATCGCCAACGTCAACTGCCGGTACTACGTGAAGATCAACGGCGTGGAAAAGGCCGTATTTTCCGAGGTCAGCGGCCTGCAAATGGAAACCGAGCTGTTCGAATACGCCGAGGGCGGCAACAACGAGTTCATCCACCGGCTGCCGGGTCTCACCAAGGTCGGGAACGTGACCCTCAAACGCGGCGTCAGCGTGGACAACGAGCTGTTCAAGTGGTACATGCGGATTGCGCAGGGCATCATGGACCTGCGCACCGTGACCATCACCATGTACGCCACCACCGGCAAACAGGTCGTGCGCTGGGAACTGCTGAGGGCCTTTCCCTGCAAATGGAGCGGGCCTCAGATGGCGGCGAACGGCGATGCGGTGGCCCTGGAAACCATCGAACTGGCACACATGGGCGTACTGGCTGTGGACTGAGGCCGGATGGAGCGAGGCATGCGCACACCCACCCTGCTGGAACGTGCCGATCACCTGCGGCACTACCGCGAGCATTACACGGTGATTTTCGGCCCATCCGGTGGTGGCCGCCTGCTGTGGCCCGGCGGCCTGCCGTCGGCGCTTCCCCGGCCCGCGCCCGTGGTGCCGCAACGCTGGCAGGCCACGGCCCGGCTGCGGACCCCGCGCACACCGGGGCAGACCTGGGCGGAGAGGCCCGCCGACCCCCTGTCCCTGCCGGAACCGGGGAGGAGCGACCCGGTTCCGGTGCTTCCGGGAGACGTTCCCGCCGCATCCGCACCTGCCGAGCCAGCCAGCGAGCGGCCCCCGTCGGCCCCGGCGGACTTCAGCCCCACGCCCTCCGGTGCGGACAGGACGACCGTCTGGGGCGGGCCTGTCCCAACGACGTTAACCCCCACCGCTCCGACTCCGACTGCCCCGCCACAGCGCCCAGGCGGACAGTTGAGTTTCAGGGAAGTGCTGGCCTTCGCACACGGCGGGTCACCGGAGATGGCCGCCCCCCCGCGAGTGCCCGCGCCCCCGGCGAGCGAGGCGCTGCCAGTAACCGTGCCGCCTGAATGGGACGCGCGGACACCCGGAACCACCCCGGCATCTGACGCGGTGCCCCTGCGAACGACGGGGGCGGACGTGCCCCTGCCTTCCGCGTCCCTGGCCGCCGCCGATCCGCTCCCTGAACGCGCCTTCCCGGAACATGTCCTGCCGCCGCTGCCGCCCGGGGGAGAGCAGGTCACGCCGGAGCCACAGGTGGCGCAGGCCAGTCTGGAGCACCTTTCCGAGCGGAGCCGGCACCTCGCTGAAATAGAGGCTGAAACAGGGCCGGAAGGGCCGGATATCAGTGCCCCCCACGTCCCGCCATCCTGGGCGGCCCAGGGTGCGGCTCCTCCTCCTGCTTTTTCATCCGTGGGTGCCGGAGTCCTACCCGATACGGGGCCGCAGGCTGCATCGATGGTCCCACCGCTGCCGACCCTGCCCCTTCTGCCTGAGGACAGCACTGCCGGCCCACTGGTAGGAACCGAGCCGTCTGCCGCCGGGCCGGTGCCTGCTCCAGCGCCTTCTTGGTCCGCTGGAACAGGCGGCCCGCTGTCCGAGCTGGGAACCTCGGCGGCCACTGTCACACCGCCCGGAGAAGCAACCCCAGGCCCATTCGAGAAGACTGCTCTGTGGGATGCAGGCCCGGGCAGGGTGGAGCGGCCTGTGCCAGCGGAGGATGCGGAGGCGCGGCGGAAGTTAAGTGTGCATTTGCCGCATCAGCCGGGGACTGATCTGAGCCTGCCGCGCCGGCCCCGTCCGGTTCCGTATCAGCCGCCCAGGGTTCCCGAAGCGCTGCCGGAAGTGCCGCTGCACACCCCGGAGCAGGCCCAGGGGATTCTGGCACGGCTGAACCGGGTGCTGGAACGCGAGGCGGACGGGACCAGTGAAGCCCGTCCACTGTCGCTGGCCGAGCTGCTGAGCTGGCAGCGCGATCCCCCCCCGACACTGCCCACAGACAACGCCCCCCAGGTCTCAGACCCGGGGGAGGCCGAGGGGACGGTGGATGCGGTCCCGACCACACAGGACACGCCGTCCACTGAAGTGAGAAGCCAGGCCGCTCCCGAGCCTTCGCGTATCCACCCTGAGGCGGCGCGGCCACCCACCTCGGCCGGACAGGACAGCGGTACCGGCTTGGGGCACAGCCGCTCCGCGCGGGTTCCCGCAGAGCCGGGAGCGACTGACCTGCTGCACCCGGGCCGGCCAGGGGGACTGGAGGCCGGGACCCCAGCGCTGGAAGCTGGGGCCTCTGACCCCGTGGCCGCCCCCACGGTTTCTTCCGGGGCACCTGACCCGGTCACTCTGCCGGCACTGGACCATGCCGGAAGCTCTTCCCCAGATGCCCGCCCTTCTCCCTTGCCCGGTCCGGAAGAGGACATCAGCCCGGGAAGGACCGCCGACGCGGCACCGTGGCCTATGGCGCTGCCGGAATCCCTCGCGCCGTCGCGAGCCGCTGAGCCGCCGACGCCCACGGGAGGCGAGGTGTCGGCGGAGCAGCGCAGCGATCAGGCCACTCTCGACCAGGCCACCTCCGACACAGGTGGGGGAGAGGGTGAGGCAGACCACCCGGAGGCCGCGTCTCCAACGGGCCGACAGCCGGGGCTGGACAGGACCGCGCCGACAGCCGCCGTACCCCCCTCGCCCGGCCGCCCGGCGACTGACCGGGAGGAGCTGAACGGGAGCGGTTCCCCGGCCATCCCGCCACAGGGCGAGACGGCCGAAGCGGCGGCGCCCAGACCTGTGGGGGGACCACCGGCCTTCTTCCCGGAGACGCCGGGCCGTTTGGATGAGGAGGCGTCCGTTCCTCCCGCACCCCACACGTGGACGCCGGGTGCGGAGCCGCATTCGCCAGCCGAACCTCCGACCGGGGGTGAAGGGGTGGGGAGGAAAGCGGGCGACCCGGCACCGGCCGCCGCTGGGTTGCTGTCCCGGGCCACCGCGCCCACCCCGCCCACCGCAGCGGGGGAAACGCCGGAGGACCGGGTGCCGCCGCTGCCGGTTTCCCTCACGCCCCCTCCCGAACGGCCCGGCCCAGAGGTGGCCCTGTCCGCCGTTCCGGTTCCCCGCCAGACAGCGGGCCGGTTGGCCTCGGCGCCGTCCCCCTCCCCGCCGGGGCTTTCGGAAGAGGAGGAAGGAGACTGGGAGGCTGGGGCAACGCTCCCGGCGGCAGGTCCCGATCTGGCTGTCCTGCGGGAAGCGGCGGTGGAACCCGCCGGAACCGGGGAAGCTTCAGACAGACACGATCCGTCACTGTCCCTGGAAATGCCGTCCCTGGAAACGGCCCCGGTGGGCCTGCTCCGGCCTGTGCCGGCGGAGGATGCGGAGGCGCGGCGGAAGTTGAGTGCGCATCTGCCGCACCAGCCAGGGACTGAGCTGAGCCTGCCGCGCCGGCCCCGTCCGGTTCCGTATCAGCCGCCCAGGGTTCCCGAAGTGCTGCCGGAAGTGCCGCTGCACACCCCGGAGCAGGCCCAGGGGATTCTGGCACGGCTGAACCGGGTGCTGGAACGCGAGGCGGACGGGACCAGTGAAGCCCGTCCACTGTCGTTGGCCGAGTTGCTGAGCTGGCAGCGCGATCCCCCCCCGACCGTGCCTACAGACAACGCCCGGGAGCCGCTCACCGCCGAGCTGGCCCCTGAACCGGCGCAGGCCGGGGTCGTCGCGGCTTCGGCTGCCCCATCGTCGGCCATGCCCCGGGACACCGTGCCCGGGGCCACTCCCCCGGTGGCCCGTCTGGGGGAGGGCGGACCTAACGCAGCTCCCGCCGCCGTGAAGAGTCCCCTGCGTTCTGAATCTCTCCGGTCAGGCCCGGCTCAGCCTGTCGCCGGTCATCCGCTCCTGCCCGACGGGGGCGTGCCGGTCGTCCCCCAGGGCCGGGTGGATGCGGAACCCCGGGGCCGTGTTCAGGCAAACGTGGCGGGAAGCGGAGCTGCCCCGCAGGACGTCGCAGGAGAGACGCCCGTCACACCTCACCATGTCGCCGCGCCGCCCTTCCCGCCGGACGGAGGACCCGCTCAGCGTATGGCCAGCCTGCCCACCGCCGCGTCGGGGCCGCCGCCCGCCCAGCCCGGTGCGCTGGCGACACAAAGCAGGGACTCTTCGGCCCCCGGGACAGGCTCCGGCAGCGGCCCCCGGTTGTCCGGCCCGGCGGACGTGCCCGCTCCCGTCGCCCGGCCCCTGGCGCGCGCCCTGGCCGACCCGGCCGCGCGGGCACCGCTGCCCCTGGGGGTACGCGCCCGGCTGGCCCCTCTGCTGGGGCAGGACGTGACGGGCGTCCACGTGATCCAGAATGCCCAGGCCAGCGAAGCGACAGCCGCCGCCGCCGCCGACGCCTTGGCCGTGGGAAACGCCGTTTTGCTGGGTCCCGGGCAGGACCTGGCTTCGCCGCGCGCCCTGGGGCTGCTGGCGCACGAACTCACGCACGTGCTGCGGACCCGCGACCCCGGCTTCGTGCCCGCCGTCATGCGGGCGGGACCGCAGGGAAGGGGCCAGGCAGCGCGGCTGGACGAGGAAGCGCTGGCCGAGCGGGTCGAGGGCCGCGTCCGTGGCCACCTCGCCCAGCGTCCTGCGGGGGGGCTGGGTCCTGAGGTGGGGGCTGTTCCCCTGCCCGCGCACCAGCGGTCCCCGGGGCCGTCCGCCTCACCCGCGCCGTCGACCGGTGGCTGGGGCGGTCTGCCCGCGCCCTGGGAGCCGATGCCGTACTGGGACACTCCGGCCCCAGGAGCGGCCCCCGGCTCCCCGAAGGCCAGCTTTCCGGCCGCGCCCGCCCCGGCCAGCCCGCCCGTGGCCCCGGCCCCAGGCGCGAGTGCCCCGGCGGTGCGCGCGGCCAGCCGGACGCGCTCGGTGGACAGTCCCGGTCAGGCCGCCTCCGCCCCGGCGGCTGACCCGGCCCGGACACAGGGGCTGCCGGTGGGCAACGACCAGCACCGCGCCGGCCGCACCGCCCCCGATCTCGACCGGCTGGCGCAGCAGGTGTACGGGCTCCTCAAGCGCCGCCTCAGCGCCGAGGTGCGGCGTGACCCTTGAGACGAACCCGGGCAGACTGGCAGGGCTGAGGCGCGGCGTCCCCCGGGGCGTGCGTTCACGACAACGGAGCGGAGGGATTGCCCCGGCGGCCACTGGCCTTCCGGTGTGCTGGCCGGAGGGTCTGCACGCGGGAGCAAGTAGATCCCCGCCGTTTCCAGCAGAACAGCTTCGAGGAGGACCGGGATGAGCGAATTCGACGTGATGCGCCGTGAGCAGGAGGCAGACGCGCCGCGCCGCCAGGAGGCGGAGGACGAGCAGCGGGGCCACTGGCCGCCGGCACCGGAGGCCAGTGGGCCGGGCAGGGACCGCCCCACGGCCCCCGGCACCACGACGCCCAGCCTGCGCCTGCGCTACCGACCCGCCGCAAATGCCCAGCACACCCTGCCCGACGACCGCGCGGCGGCGGTGACGCGCCGGGCGCTGGAGGGGCTGGGCGGAGCCGAGGAGCGGGCCGCGCACCTGATGCCGGAGGCGGACGTGCTGAGCCGGCTGGTCAACGATGAGGCGCTGGAGTTCGCCCCGCGCGGCGATCCCGCGCCCCTGGCCGCCGAGGAGGACAGCCGCGCCCTGAGCGCCGGCGGACGCGAGGAGGGCGTGGTGAACGACGAGGGCTTTCGCCGCGAGGCCGAGCTGAAGCCCGACGACCTCGACGAGATCGCGCGCGAGCGGCAGGACCTGGTGCGGACCTTCCACGCCGAGCAGGGGCCGCAGCTGCTCGACCCCGGCGAGCTGACGCGCCTGCTGGGGACACCCCCGGCCCCGGACGCGCGGGACCCTCAGGCTGCGGGCGACCCGCAGGAAATGCGTGGGCCTGCCGCGGAGCGCCCCGCCCAGCCTGACGGAGCCGGACGCGGGCGGCAGGTGCTCGGCACCCCCGCCGGTGAGCGCGCCCTGCATCTGGTCACGCAGAGTGTCGGCGCCCACTTTCAGACCTGGCTGCGCCGCGAGGGCCACTGGCACAAGCGCAGCGAGTGGCTCAGGAAGCAGCTGGCCCGCGTCTGGGAGTACGCGCCCGACGCGCTGAATCCGGGCACGCTGCTGTTCGCGCCCAGGGGCCGCACGCGCCTGGCCACCTATCTGCGCGCCGAGGCGGCCCCGGAACAGCTCGGGGAAGCGCGGGGTGCAGGCGCGGTGAAGCCGAAGGCGGGTGGACTGCGCGGTAGCGCGGAGGAGGCGCGTGCCCCCGGCGAGGAGGCCCAGCAGGCACGCACCCGGCAGGCCGCCGCCAGCGGCCAGTATGAGCGCCAGATCCGGGAGGCGCGGGTGCGCGCCGTGCAGGCGGTCACCCAGACCGTCAACAAGGCCTGGGCCGAGGCGCGCGACCTGAGCTGGCCGCTGAACGTCAGCAGCGACGACCTGAGCGCCTTTCTCAAGACCCCGCAGGAAGGCGCGCTCGACCGCTGGGCCGCCAGTACCCCGGAACGGAGCAGCGGGTGAAGGGCCGGCCCCTTGCGCCGCTTGCCCGGCTGCGTCAGCATGGGTGTCATGGCTGAGCCTGGCATTCGCGTCGGTGACCCCGGTGCCCACAGCGGCGTCGTCAGTGCCGGCGCCTCCACCGTGACCCTTGTCGGCCTGCCCGCCGCCCGCCTCGGGGACCCGCACAGCGAGCCGCCCCCGCTGGTCGCCCACGGGCCGCAGGTGATCGCCACCGGGTCCGCCACCGTGTTCATCGAGGGCTGTCCGGCCGTTCGCCAGGGCGACACGCTGGGCTGCGGCGCGGTCCTGAGCGCCACCCAGTTCACGGTCCTGATCGGCTGAACGTGATCGGTGCCGTCCACGAAGCTCTGCGGTCCATGCTGCACCACGACGGCAAGATTCCGGCAGAGGACATCGACATCACCTTCGCGATTCCGACCCGCGACTGGGTGGCTGCCGTCAGCCGCCCCACGGTCAACTTCTACCTCTACGACATCAGCGAGAATGTCCGGCTGCGCGCCAACGAGTTCGAGGCGCGCCGCACCGACACGCGCGAGGTGCAGCACCTCCGGCCCCGCCGGATCGACCTGAAGTACGTCGTGAACGCCTACTTCAAGGCGCAGCTGGCCGAACTCGACGACCAGGAATGGCTGATTCTGTGGCGGGTGCTGACCACCCTGATGCGCAACAGCGACTGGCCCGAGGCGCTGCTCCCGCCCGAGGCGCGCGCCCTGCGGACCCCGCTCCAGGGTCTGGTCTGCCATCCGGAAGCCGCGCCCCGCCCCAGCGATATCTGGAGCACGCTGGGCACCACCCCGCGCCCCGGCCTGCACTACGTCCTGACGGTGCCGCTGGACCTGAACATCGAGTTCATGCACACACTGGTCCTGGAACAGAACGTGCGCTTCCGCGACCTGGGGACCGGCGAGGTGATGCAGACGGTCCGGCGCACCGCCTGGCGCCTGCGCGATGCGTCCGGCGCACCCGTGGCCGGCGCCGAGGTGCGGCTGCCCGACCACCCCGGCCTGAGCCTCAGCGACGAGGCCGGCGTCTTCAGCACCTCCGCACCCCACGCCGAGGTGCCGCAGCTGCTGATCCGCCGCCCGGGCCGCGCCACCTGGGACCTGGTGCCGACCCGGCCAGGGGAGACCACGGTGATCCTGGAGACGGAAGATGAGACCGCAACGCCGCCCGGTTCATCCTGAAGGCTGGCTGTTCTCCCCGGCTTGCCCCTTCCCGGGCTTCTAGCGCATAAGAAGGCGGCGGCAGTCCGCAGGCGTTGGCTGAACGGAGCGCAGTGGCAGCAGGCAGGCACCTGGGTTCTCTGGCCTAGCGGCCGTCATTCTGCTCATGCTCTAGACAAGGCGGGACCGAAGGCCCGAACTCCGGGGGAAACACCGGACAGATGACTTAGAGTGAAAGGGTCATTTTTCTCAAATTCTTCTCAGCTTGCCGCAGCGCTGATCCGCCCCGGTGTGCGCCCATCCCTGGAGGTTTTCCGTGAATCACGCGAGTACCGCTGTTCTGACGCTGGCCCTGCTGGCCCTGAGTACGACGGCTGGGGCCGCCACCCTCGTGTATGGCGCAGGTGGCGACCCGGTGACGCTGGAAAGTGGCAACATCAACGACACCAACTCCGCCATCGTCCAGAACCAGATCTACGACACGCTGACCCGGGTCCGTCCGGGAACGACGACGCTGGCCCCGGGCCTGGCGACAAGCTGGACCGCCAATGCCGACCGCACCAGCTGGACCTTCAATCTGCGCCGCAACGTGAAATTTCACGACGGCACCCCCTTCAACGCCGACGCGGTGATCTTCAACGTGAACCGCTGGTGGGACCCCGAGGCCCCCAACACCTACCGGTCGCAAAAGGCCTGGGAAAGCTGGAAACTGGTCTTCGGCGAGCCTAAAGGCCCCCAGAGCCTGCTCAAGAGTCTGCGCAAGGACAGCGACTTTCAGGTCACGTTCCTGCTGAGCCGGCCGCTGGCCAACTTTCCGGACATGATCGGGGCCAACTTCTTCGGCATCGCCAGTCCGGCGGCCGTCAAAAAGGCCGGGGCCAACTACGGCACCCCGGCGGCGGGCGCGGTCGGAACGGGGCCTTACGTGTTCCGGTCCTGGGTGACGGGCGCGCAGGTCATGCTGGCCGCCAATCCTGCCTACTGGGGGGGCAAGGCCAAAACGGAGACGCTGCTGATCCGGTCCATCAAGGACCCCAGTTCGCGCCTCAACGAACTCAGGGCGGGCACGCTGGACTTCGCCTGTGATCTCAACCCCGACAGCCTGAAGAGCATCCGCTCGGACAAGAACCTCACGGCAGTGCTGCGCCCCAGTTTCAATGTCGGCTTCCTGAGCCTGAACACCCGGCAGGAGCAGCTCAAAAACGTCAAGGTGCGCCAGGCCATCCGGCTGGCCCTGAACCGCAAGGCC
This sequence comes from Deinococcus phoenicis, assembly GCF_000599865.1. Lineage (GTDB taxonomy): Bacteria > Deinococcota > Deinococci > Deinococcales > Deinococcaceae > Deinococcus > Deinococcus phoenicis. Next base: position 29,242 of record NZ_JHAC01000009.1, read on the forward strand.
ATCGTGGATACCTTCTGGGGTGACCTGGGCATCCACGACGACAGCTTCGTGCCGCCGCCCCTCGCGTGGGCCAACAGCAAGAAGGTGGGCTTCACGGACATGAATGCCGCCGCTGCCAAGAAGCTGCTTGCGGAGGCCGGCTATCCCCAGGGCTTCACGCTGGACCTGTGGTACATGCCCGTCTCGCGCCCCTATTTCCCCACGCCCAAACCGATTGCCGAAGCGATGGCCGCCGACCTGGGCGCGGTGGGCATCAAGGTGAACCTCAAGACCGAGGACTGGGCCAAATACCTCGACGACCGCAACAAGGCGCCCGGCTTCGACATGTACATGATCGGCTGGACGGGGCAGTACGGAACCCCGGCCAATTTCTACGACGCGTTCTATGGCCCCGGGGGCACCCGGGATTCGGGCTTCGACAACCAGCCCTTGCAGGACCTGCTGGTCAGGGCCTCCGCCGCCAAATCCAAGGGGCAGCAGACGGCGCTGTACGCCCAGGTTCACGAGCTGACCAACGCGGCCTCGGTCCGCATTCCGGTCGTCCACTCCCGCCCCCTGTGTGCAGCGCGCACGGCCCTCAGCGGCTGGGTGCCCAATCCGGCCAACAGTGAGCCGTTCAGCACGATCAGCAAGAAGTAGCTTCCGGAGTCATGGCGCCCGGAGCGGCAAGCGAGTGGAGCTGGCTCCCGGAACTGGAGGCGGTGCGGCGCATTCTCGCGGAGGCGCCCGCCGCGCCGGACCGGCTTGAGCTGTGGGTTTCCGAGAGTGCGGCGGCGCGTGCGGCCCTCAGTGCCGACCTGGCGCGGCAGTATCCCGGCTGTGAGGTGCGCGTCCGCTCGGCCTATAAACCGCTGGTCCACGAGGTGGTGGAACGCTTTTTGCCCGGCTGGCGACAGGGGCCGCCCCGGGGCGTTCATCTGCGGTACCCGGTGGTTGCGGGGGAACACCCCGAACGGTTCTTGCTGGAGGCCTATCCGCTGGCGGGCTGGCTGGCCGAGTTGGGGGTGCCCTTCACCCATCAGGGCCACGCGGGCCGGCACTACGCCCTGGAGGTGGATGGCCGGACCGACATCGTTGAGGTGCCCGGCCGCCCGGCACTGGGGGCCGAAGGCCGGGTTCACCTGCGGCCCACGGGCCGCCTCGACCTGACCGTGGGGGACGTCGTGCAGTCCCACGCCTTCCTCACGGATGCCGAACACTGCTGGGACCGCTATCTGGCGTGGCTGCGGCAGATGCCCTGGCCCCCACAGCCTCCCTTCTTCGGCACGCTGCGGATCACCGCCGAGCTGTCCGAACCCGACGACCCGCTGCCCTACGGTCTGGAACAGAGCAGCATGACCGAGGGCCTGAGCGAGGACCTGTATTTCGGCACGCTGGCGTTTTTCCAGCAGCGGGCGGGAAAAAGCCCCGGCAACCGCGAGGTGCAGGTGGGCCAGATCGTTCCGGTCGTTCGGGCATGCCGCACGGCCCCGCCGCGCCTGAGCGTAGAGCTGTTGCCCCAGGCGCAGGCCGCCGCGCTCCCCGGACACCTTCCCCCGGCGCTCGAACCCCCGTCGCTCGAGGACCTGGACCGGCCCCTGGGGAGCGCCGAGCTTCAGGCCTGCCTGGAAGGTCTGGCCCTGCCCCGGCTGCACGCCCGGAGTGTGCAGGGCAGGCCCGTGACCGGGTTCCGGCGTCCCGGACAGGGGCCGGGCGTGCTGGTGACGGCGGGCCAGCACGGCAACGAGGCGACCGGGGTCGTCGCGGCGCTGCGTGCCCTTCAGGCCCTGACCAGCCCGCTGCCACTGGGCTTCATTCCCCTGGAAAATCCGGATGGCTACGCGCTGTTCGGTAAGCTTCAGACCGTGAACCCCGGACACATGCATCACGCGGCCCGCTACACGGCCCTGGGCGACGATCTGGAGTTCCAGCCCCGGCCCCCTTTTTACGAGAGCGGGGTCAGGCGGAACCTGCTGCGCCAGCTCGCTCCGGTCCTGCATCTCAACCTGCACGGCTACCCGGCGCACGAGTGGACCCGGCCCTGCTCGGGCTACGTTCCCGAAGGCTTCGGGGCGTGGACCCTGCCCAAGGGGTTCGTGCTTATCCTCCGGCATGACCCGGCCTGGGGGCGGCAGGCGCGGGAACTGGCGCGCCGGGTGGCGGAGGGCCTGGCGCGGAATGCGGCCCTGATGGCCCTGAACCGCCGCCAGCTCAGGGTGTACGAGGGGCATACCTCCGCGCGGCCCTATCAGCTGCTGCGGGGAACCCCGGTGGTCTGGGAGGAGAAAGCCGGCCTGCCCTGTCCGCTGTGCCTGATCACGGAGTTTCCGGACGAGACGGTCACGGGTCCGACCTTCCGCCTGGGGCACGCCGCGCAGTACGAGGTCATTCGGAGTGCGGTGCGCTGGGCCGAACACCACGTCGCCTGGTCCCGGCGGGCCGGGGAGCGCGGGCCAGGGCCGGGATAAAGCATGCCCCGCTGCCCCCTTACTCCTCCAGCGGCGGGCCATCCAGGCACGGGTCATCCAGCCACGGGCCGACGCCGCCGCGCACGAAGGCGTCCAGGCTCCGCACGAGCTGCTCCGTGTCCACGCCCGGGTCGGTGGCCGCACGGAAGGCCAGGCTGTCGAGCAGGGTCGTGACGATCAGCAGCAGGGCCGGATTCCTGCGGATCTGCAAGGCCGGATTAAGCTGGAGGCGTGCCCCGAGGTCGTTCAGGAAGGCCGAGCGCCTGGCCTGGAAGGTGGGACCGCCGCCGCTGTGCAGCAGCGCCAGCGTGTCGCATTCGCCCAGCAGGAAGCGGAAGACGGCAGCAATCAGCGAGGGTGGCTCGGCCCCGGGGGCGGGCCGCATCCTGGCCCCGCTCAGCAGCGGTTCCAGGCGGCCCAGCAGATCGTGAAGGCGCTCCTGAAGCAGGACGTCGAGCACCGCCTCGGTGGACGTGAAGTAGCTGTAGATGGTGGGCCGCGAGACACCGAGCGCCCGGGCGATCTCGCCCATGGTCACGGCCTCGTAGCCCCGCTCCACGAAAAGCCGGGCGCTCACGTCCAGAATCTGCTGCCGCCGGTCGGCGGAAGGCAGGCGCTTGCGGTGGTCCAGAACGGTCATACGGCCAGTCTACTCCTGAATCTACACTCTGTCACTTGACACTCTGTCACAGCTGGCGCATCCTGTGCAGAGCTGACAGGGTGTCATGATGAGTTGGCTCACCCTGGTGCCCCATTCCACCTGCTCGTAAAGGACTCCCCGTGACCGACCAACCTGTCCCCACCCCCCCCGAATCCACCCCGCCGCTGCCCCGCCGGGGCGTTCTCGCGGACTACCGCGCCCTCACGCCCAGCGAACGCCGGATCTGGCGCGCGCCCCTGATGTGGGCGGCGGCCCTCGCCATCCTCTTTATTCCGGTGCTGTACGTCAGCATCTACCTCGCCAGCGTGTGGGACCCCTACGGCAACCTCGACAAGCTGCCGGTCGCCTTCGTCAATGCCGACGTGGGCACCACCTCGCGGGGCAAGACCTACAACCTGGGCCGGGACCTCGCCCAGGAACTCCGGGACGACCCGCCCGTCAAGCTGATCGCCTATCCCAGCGAGCAGGCGGCGCAGGCGGCGGTGCGGCGCGGGGACGCCTACTTCGCCCTGACCATTCCCCGCGACTTCAGCCGCAAGGCCGTGGCGGGCAGCAGCAGCGAACACGGCCAGCTGCACCTCTACAGCGCGCAGGGCACCAGCTACTTCGCCAGCCGAGTCGGCAGCAGCGTGGCGGGCAGCATCACCGAAAAGCTCAACGAGAAGCTGGGCAGCAACCGCTGGGAGGTCGTGCAACGGTCCCTCGCCGATGTGCAGAAGGGCTTCCGCGACATCAAGGACGCCACGCGCCAGCTGGCGGACGGGGCCGGCAAACTGGAAGAGGGCAGCGGGAAGCTTCAGGCCGGAGCCGCCGAACTGGCGACCGGGGCCGGGAAAGCCGCCAGCGGCAGTGGGCAGCTGACCCAGGGGGCGCGTGACCTTTCAGCGGGCGTGGGCCGCCTGACGGGCGGGGTCACGCAGCTCTCGGGCGGCCTGAAGAAACTGGAGGCGGCGGCCCCCGGCCAGGCCCAGCTTCAGCCGCTGGCGAACGGGGCGGCGCAACTCGCGCGGGGCAGCACGCAGCTCTCGGGCGGTCTGAAACAGTTGCAGACCGGGGCCGGGCAACTGGGCAGCGGGGCCGCCAATCTCGCCAGGGGCGCGGTGCAGGTCAATGCCGGGACCGGGCAGCTCGCCGGGCAGCTTCCCCAGCTCGCCAGCGGCCTGAAACAGCTTCAGGCCGGGGCGGGGCAGCTGGGCAGCGGGGCCGCCGACCTGGCCACCGGGGGAACGCAGCTCAAGGGGGGCGCGGGACAGCTCGCCGCGCAGCTGCCGGCGCTCCAGCAGGGCCTCGGGCAGCTTCAGGCGGGGGCGCAGAAGCTGGCGACCGGAGCCGCCGATGCGAACGCGGGCGCCCAGAAACTGAAGACCGGGGCCGGACAGCTCGGCGGTCAGTTGCCTCAACTGGGCAGCGGCCTCGGGCAGCTCGCGGACGGCGCGGACCAGCTGGGGGCCGGGGCCGCCGGGCTGAACAAGGGCGCGGCGCAGGTGAACACGGGCGCGCAGACCCTCGCCAAGAATCTGCCCGACCTCCAGAAAGGTCTGACACAGGCCGGGGAGGGCGCGAACGCGGTGAATGCCGGGGCGCAGAAGCTGGCCCAGGGCGCGGCGCAACTCGCCGGCAGCGTCCAGAGCAATCCCCTGTTGCCCGCCCCGCTAAAACAGGGCACCCAGGAGTTGGCGACCGGCGCAGACCAGCTTCAGACCGGCACCCGGAACCTCGCGGCGGGCCTCGCGCCGCTTGAGGCGGGCAGCGCGGCGGCCAGCCAGGGCGCGCAGCAGCTCGCCGCCGGGACGGGCCGGCTGGTGGGCGGCGCGGCGCAGCTTCAGAGCGGCGCCAGCACCCTCGCGCAGAGTGCGCGCCAGGCCCAGAAAGGCGCGCAGGCCGCCGTCACCGGGGCGGGGCAGCTGGCGACCGGCGCCGGACAGCTCGCCGCCGGGACCGCCCAACTCCAGACCGGCGCGGCCCAGCTGGCCGGGAAGCTCGGTGAGGCGGCGGCGGGCAGCACGGCCGCCGTGAAGGGCGCGGCCCAGCTGGCCGCCGGGGCCGGACAGCTGGCGACTGGCGCGCAGAAGCTCCAGACCGGCGCGGCCACCCTGGCCCGGAAAACGGGTGAGGCAGCGACGGGGGCACAGAAGGCCGCTGCCGGGGCCGGGCAGCTTGCCAGCGGCACCACGCAGCTTCAGAAGGGCGCGGCGCAGCTTCAGGCCGGAGCCGCGACCCTGGCCCAGAAGACCGGCGAGGCGGCAGCGGGCGCGCAGCAACTGGCCACAGGAGCCGGGGACCTTCAGCAGGGCGTGCAGAAGGTCGTGCAGGGCAACGTGCAGCTCAAGGAGGCGCTGGGCACCATCACGGGCAAACTCCCGGCCCAGGCGGACCTCGACCGTCTACGGGGCGGCGCACAGACCCTGGCGCAGAAGAGCGGCGACCTCGCGGCGGGGGTGGGGCAGCTCCGGACCGGCGCGCAGGCGTTGACGACCGGCGCGGCCGACCTCCACACCGGCGCGGCGCAGCTCCGCAGCGGCCTCGACAAACTCAACCGGCAGGTGCCCGCGACCACCGAACAGCTCGGCGGCGACCCCGAGGGCCTGTCGGCCAGCGTGCAGGTCACCGAGCAGCACACTGCCGAGGTGCCGAACAACGGCGCGGCCTTCGCCCCGTACTTCATCACGCTGGCGCTGTGGGTGGGGGGGACCCTGACCACCTTCATCTTCCCCTATCTGCTGCTGCCCGAGAGTGGCCGCCGGACCGGCCAGCTCGCGCGGGTGCTGCGCAAATACACCGTTCCCGCCTTCTATGTGGTGGCGCAGGCCTTGATCGTGGTGTACGGGCTGCACCTGCTCGGCGTGACCTACCTGCATCCCGGGCGGGTGGTCCTGACCGCCACGCTCGCCAGCCTGACCTTCATGATGCTGATTCTGGCCCTCAACCTGCTGCTGGGCGCGGCGGGCCGCCTGCTGGCCCTGGTGCTGCTGGTCGTGCAGCTGGCCGCGTCGGGGGGGTCCTTCCCGGTCGAGCTGTCCTCGGGCTTCTTCCGGAGCATCCACGCGGTTATCCCCGCGACCGACGCCGTCAACGCGCTGCGCTCCGCCATGTTCGGCTCTTACGAGGGCCAGTACGGGGTGTTTCTCGGGCGGATGGGGTTGGTCGCGCTGGTGAGCTTCGGCGTGGCGCTTCTCAGCCGCTTCCGCTGGCAGTTCACGCCCGACGAGAAGTTCCGCTCCCCGATCATCACCGACGTGGGCTGAAGCCGCCAGGAGCGGTGCGCGCCGGATCACGTGATCCGGCGCGCTTGTTTGTATGGCTTCGTGCGGCGGCCCCTCACGCCTTGCCCTGAACCTCCAGGGTGTCGCGGTCGTGGGCCAGCAGGGAGCGGCCGCCCCACTCGAACGCGCCCACCGTCAGGGCCACGTCCACCGCGCGCACGCTGAGTTCGGGCAGTCCGCCCGCCGCCTGCCCCGTCAGCCGAAACCAGCGGCCCAGCGGCAACACGCCGCCGAAGGTGTGCGGCGTGCCGTCCGCCTCGTGGTCCGGGAGAGGTTCGGCGGCGTAGACCAGGCGCGGCCCCGTCCCAAAGCGCAGGCCCAGTGCGAAGGGGGGCGGGCAGAGGCCCGGCAGCGGGGAACGCCCCGCCACGTCCAGCCGGGCCGTCAGCGCCCAGGGACCGCCGGATGATCCGGGCAGGGCCAGGGTGAGCGGCGGCGGCGGCCCCAGGCGGCCCCGGCGCAGCACCTCCAGTCCGCCGTCTTCCAGCGCCACCCGGTAGCCGTTGGGCGTGTGGCTTTCCCGGCGGCCCGCACCCCGGGGCGCCGCGCCGGGCTGCACCGCTGGCCCCTCGACCAGCTCGATGGGCGTGAGGGGCGCGCTGCGGCACCCGGCTTCCGGCAGGACCGGCCAGGCCGCGCGCGCCGCCGCCGCCAGGTCGGTCAGCCCGGCCCGTTCGGCGTACAGGTGGCTCAGGGCGGGCTGGGCCTCCAGCAGCAGCGCCGCGAGCGTGCAGCGCAGGGCGTGGCGTTCGGCAGCGGGCAGGGTGCTGGCCAGGGCGCTGCGCAGGGCCTCGCTGGCAAAGGCGAGGTGCGGTTCGGCGTCGTTGCTGCGGTACCGCAGGTCCGGCAGGCTCAGGGCCTCGCGGCGTCCGGCGGGCAGCAGCACCCCGGCCCCGGTGCCCGCCCGCAGCACGTCCGGGGCCGCGCCGCCCAGCAGCGCTTCGGCGAGGTCCGGGCCGAAGTGGTCGTGCATCTGCGCCAGCCGCGCCAGCGCCTCCCGCACCCCCCCGGGCAGGTCGCCCAGCCCCGCCAGCAACTCTTCCCGGACCACGTCGGGCAGCCGCAGGTCACCCCGCGTCAGGTCGCTCCCCTCCCGCAGCAGCGCGCGCACGTGGAGGGGCCAGCCCTCCGAACGCTGCACCAGCTGGGCCGCGCGGGCGTGGCGCGTGTCGCTGGCCTCCGGCGCTCCGGACGCGGCCATGGCCCGCATCACGCCGCGCACACTCAGGGCGGGCAGCGTCAGGGTGTGCTGGTGCGGGCCGCCCACCGTGCCCAGCGCCCGCCGCAGGTCCGCGAGGTACTGGGCCGAGGTGGTGGTCAGCACCAGCACCAGCGGGGACGGCAGGTCCAGCACGAACTTCAGCACCTGCATCAGCCACGCCGGAACCCGGCGCGCGTCATGCACGGCGATTAAAAGCGGCACCTCGGCCTGACCCAGCAGCCCGGCCAGCCGGATCAGGGCCACGTCGGGATCGGCGGGCAGGGCCTGCGCCTCGGCGCGCAGCTCGGGGGGCAGCAGCCGCGCCAGCTGTTGTGCCAGGGCCGCCTGAAGCAGTTGCCGCTGTGACGACGCCTGCACCTGCACGGCCTGCCAGGGCGTGCCCTGCACCGCGTCCGCCAGAAAGCGGCGCCGGGTGCCGCTGTGGCCCCGGAACAGCACCAGTTGCGGGGCCTGCTGCGCCCGGTCCAGCACCTGCCGCAGCGCCGCGAGCTGCTCGGGCCACTCGAAGTGCAGCTCGGAAGGTGAGGCGGCGGCGTGGGCCGGCGGGTCAGCCGCTCTCCCCGTCACCCCGGTATCGGGAGGCAGTTGCAGGCCCAGCAGATCGGCGCGGGCGCGCACCAGGGCTGCCGCCTGCGCCTGTCCCCGCGCCTGAAAGCGGGCGTGGGCCGTGCCCAGCCGCTCCTCGATCTGGTCGTGGATCACGCTCCGCTGCTGGTCCACCCAGCCGCGAAAGGCCGAGGACCCCAGGTCTTCCAGCCCGCTCAGCGCCGGTCCCCGCAGCCGCGAGAGCCAGTCGTTCAGCTCGCGTTCGTGGCGGGGGTCGGGCTTCCGCAGCCAGCTTTCCAGGTCCGTGGCGCAGTTCAGGCTCAGCATGGGCCGCCGCGCCGGAAAAGGGGAGACGCCCTGCCCCTTGAGCCGCGTCAGTTCGACCCGCAGGTTCCGCAGGGCGTCCGACGTGTCCCACAGCAGCCCGGCGAGATGTTCGCGGTGATGTGCCCGGCCTTCCAGTGCCAGATACCCCAGCAGTGCGGCGGCCTTGCTGGACACGGGCAGCACTTCCCCCTCACGGCTCACATGAACGTGTCCCAGCAGATGCAGCGTGAGCATAGCTTCTCCTACACTCCCGCCTGCACGCGGGAGCTTTTTCAGAGGTGATGAAGGTTCTTCGACTTCTGCGCTTCTGTGAAGAATAGCAAATCTGAAGATGTGATGAGGCGAAAACGATCCCCACCTGTTGGGGGTAAATGTGTCCACAACGGCTTTTCCGGGTGCCGACGTTAAACGTTGCATGAAAACGTTACAGCCGTCTCAGCCTTTGCGCGCTCCTGACACGCAGCGTTCATTCAGCTCACGCGGTTCAAAAAGGCCCTGTGGTTTCGTGAGCCGCTGCCATGTATTCCTACAGAAAGCTGTTCCAGCCGGCGCTTTTGTCTCTGCCCCTTCCAGAAAGGCAAGCGGAGTCCTTCAGCCGCGCCTCATCTGTAGGGCCGTGCTCTAAGACGGCTCTTATGTTCCTCAGCATGTTCATTTGCGCTCTGAGAGCTGATTTTTCAGTCTCGAAAGGCAAGCGGCCAGAACTGAACTCATCTGCTTTTAACAGGACTTGCACCCTTTTAGCCTGGGCTTAACGCCCTCCTCACTACTCTCTGGTCAGCAACGGGGCGCTGGCTCCGGTGCCCGGCCCGACGCCCCATTCATCCCTGGAGGGAAAGACCATGAAATACGCTTGGATTCTCGGTGCGATGGTTCTGGCAGGAGTTGGCACGGCAGGCGCTCAGGGCGTGCAGGGGGCGCCTGACACGCAGTCTCTGACCCTCTGTGGGTTTTTCCCCTTCCCCGACTGCGCACCCCCCACTCCCACCACCGGCGACTCGGTCAACATCGTGACCGGTGGCGGCAGCAGCAGCCTGACCGAGAACATCTCGGTATCCATTCCCTCCATCGTGGCGATGCACCTGCACGAGAAGAGCTGGAGCCTGAACCTGGGCGACCAGGCGTTTGTGGCGGCCAACTGCTACCGCGCCGGTGGGCACGACATCACCACGGGCCGCGATTACACGGACAACATCGCTGGCTTCATGAACCACTCCGGCACCAGCTGGATGGGGGACGGCACGAAGGACAGCAAGAACGCCTACTCCAGCGTGGGCAACTTCACCTGGGCCAGCAGCTACAACGACAACATGAAGGCGGCCCCCCGCTACCCCGGCATCGAGTACGCCTCCGGCACCAGCAACCAGGTGTCCTGGAAGGGACCGATCGTCTGCTTCAACCGCAAGGTCGTGGAGAAGTTCGCCAACGGGGCCAAGGGCTGGGAAGTCAACATCTCGGCCAAGAACGTGACCGCGGGCTTCCCGACCCTGATTCTGGGTGACCGTGTGGCGAACACCGGCTACAAGAAGGTCGAAACGCTGTACAACGCGAGCGACAAGACCAGCAAGAGCCTCACCTTCAACAACACCAACGTCACGGGCATGGGCATGACGACCGGCGGCTGGCTGGACGACTACATCCTCGAAGCCCTGGTGTTCGACGGCAACGAGACCTCCGGGACCAAGACCGCCGACGTGGTCTTCCAGCTCACCGGGAAGTTCTGAGCCGACGGGGGTGGGCCGGGCTGTCTCCGGCCCGGCCCACCCCCACCTTTCCCGCCTTCCCCGCAGGCGGCCTCAGTCGCGTAAATCCCGGGAACGTGTCGCGGGGCGTGCCGCGTTCCCATCTTTTCTTTGCCGTACCCTTTTCAGAGCAGCCCCCACAACAACAGAGTGTCCGTTTCTGTCCGCACGCCCCGGCCCACCGCTTCATTCGGTTTTCTGGAGGACAACCCATGCTGCACGCCCCCTTCCGTCCTGGCCGCCGCGCGGCCCGTTTTCTGCTGGCGTCCACCCTGCTGATGTCCGGCCTGCTCGCGTCCCCGGCCCTGGCCGCGACGGGCGTGAGTGTGGACGTCTCGCGCGTGGAGCTGAATGTGCAGCCCGGCGGCAGCGTGAACCACGCCGTCACCGTGAGCAACCCCGGCAACCGCAGCGACAGCGCCATGAAGGTCAGCGCCTACCTGCGCGACTTCGTGTTTCCGACCCAGGGCGCGGTGCAGTTCCTGAATGCGGGCAGCACCAAGAGCAGCCTGGCGAAGTGGTTCCAGTTCACGCCCGCCGAGTTCACGCTGGGGGCGGGGCAGAACCAGCAGGTGCGCTATACCCTCCAGGTCCCCGCCGGAACACCTCCGGGCCTGTACTGGGGCGTCCTCTTCTTCAAAAGCGATACCGCCGGGGCCGCTGCACCTGCCGCTCCCCAGGCGGCGCAAAACGGTGTGACGGTCCAGTACAACATCGACGTCGGGCAGATTATCTACGTGCAGGTCGGCACGCCCACGCTGGACGCCGCCCTGAGCGGCATCGGGGCCGAGTACGCGGGGGGGCAGCTCAACGTGAGCGCCAGCATCAAGAACACCGGCAACGCGCTGCTCCGGGCCGCCGGGCGTGCCCAGGTTATCGATGCCGCTGGCAAGATTGTGGCGACGCTCCCTATCGAGGAAGGGGTGGCGCTGCCCGGCTACACCCGCGCCTTCAGCGGGCAGGCCCCCGCCGACCTCAAGGCGGGGCAGTATCAGGTGCTGCTGGCGCTGCAATACGCCAAGGGGAAGGTCTTTACCGGGCAGACCCGACTGGTGGTGAAGTGAACATGGGCCGTTGCTGCTGGCCCCTGGCCGCCCTGCTCCTGCTGCCGCACGCCGCTGCGCAACTCTCGCCGCCCGTCAGCACGACCCTCAGCTCGGCCACGCCACAGACGGCCCTGCTGCTGGATGGGCAGCGCCTCAGCCTGAACGTGGCCTTCCGGCCCGGCGACCCCAGCGGCCCGGCTTACCCGCCGCTGGGTGCGTTCTCGAAGACCAATCCCGCCTACTACGCCGTGCATGGGAATGGCGGGCCGCTGCGCCTCACGGTGTCCACGGTGCTGAAAAGCGCCGCGCTGGTGCTGCGCGCACAGTCGGTGCCGCCCCTGCGCGGCCCGGCGCTTCCGACCGACCGGGTGGAATACAGCGTGAATGGCGGTCCCTGGCAGCGCACCGGGGCGGTGCAGGTGGTGGCCCTGCTGCCCGCGAGCGGCCAGGCCACCTACGACATCACCCTGCGGCTGCGGCTGGAGGGTGACGAACCCGCCGGAGAGCGGGCGCTGGTGCTGAGCTGGATGGTCGAGCCGCAAACCCTCCAGCCCCAGACCCCCGCGCCACAGTCTCAGGGGGCGCGGTGAGGTGCGTGTTCCCCCGCTGCCCAGCCCCATGTCCGCCCCCGCTGCCCGGACCCTGCTGCTGACAGCCCTGCTGGCGGCGGGCCTTCCGGCCGCTGTCGTCCAAACGCCGGGCGTTTGCTGGGGCGCGGCGCAGGCTCAGGCGGGTGCGGCAGCACCCCGCGCCGCCGAACCGGGTGAGTTCCTGGTCCTGCCCCTGCGGGTGCCGCCCGGTCCTGCGAGCTATGCGGTCAGCGCGACCCTGCCCGCGGGCTGGGCACTGCTGACGCAGGAGGCGACCGCCGAGAACGGGACCGTGGTGGTGGCCCTGAACGTGCCCGACGATGCGGTGGCCGGGCCGCAGGACCTGAGCTTCACGCTGCGGGGGCCGCAGGGCACGTCCCCCCTCACGCTGCCCCTCACGGTGAACGTGGCGGCGCATCCCGACTTCGTGCTGGTGCTGCCGCCCTCCGACCGGCTGCGGCCCGGCGAGCAGCGCCGCTATACCGCCTCTGTCACCAACACCGGCAATGTCCGCGACACCCTGCGCCTGCGGGTGGAGGGCAGCGCGACCGTCACGCCTGCCCTGCTGACCCTCGCGCCGGGCGAGCGGGCCGAGGTGCAGGTCAGCTATGTTCAGCAGAGCCAGGGCAACGCCGATACCCTCCGGCTGATCGGGGTCAGCAGCGTGGACCCCCACCTGGAGCGTGACAGCCTGCTGGTGCTGAGCATCGGCAGCAGCGTGGCGAACTTCAGCGGGCCGCAACTGGCCTGGAGTGTCTCGCTGGCCCCCCAGGTCGCCTGGAATACCGGCCTGAAGTTCCGGGAGACCGGCACCGGTCAGGTCCCCACCCTGCCCGGCCTGCCTGGCGGCAGCGATACCCCGGGCACTGCCACGCCTGCCCCGCTCGACCAGACTGCGTCCGCCTGGGCCTGGGGCGGGGCCTTCAGCGCCTCGCTGGCGGGCGACCTCAGCGACTACGCGCGCGGCCTGCTGAGCTATACGGTGGCCCGCCAGGAAGACGGCCAGCTCGTGGACAGCGGGGTGGCCCAGGTCAACTGGGGCAACCTGACCGTGACGGGCCGCAGCAGTGACGCTTTCCGGCGGGTGGGTCTGGAGGCCGACTACGAGCGCGGGGCCTACACCTACAGCGCGGGCCTCTACCGCGACGCGCGCGCCGAGGGGGGCGGGGCCTTCAGCGTCGCGGGGCGTCTGCGGCACACGTCCGGCATTTCCCTGACGGCCTCGCACACCTTCGGCGTGGCGGGGGGCAGTGCGCTGGGGGTGGGCTGGACCCGGCGGCTGGGGGCTTTCACGCCCAGCGTGGAGGTGGAGGCCCTGACGTCCGGCGGGCGCTGGGGCCTGGGGCTGCGCGAGCGCCTCGACTACGAGAACCGCGTGCTCCTGGCCCAGCAGACCTACCGCTACGACAGCCTGAACCGCTCGCAGCAGCTCGATGTCCGCGTGACTTCCCGCCAGCTCGCGCCCTTCGGCGTCAGCGGCGGCCTGAGCGTGAGCAGCACCGGTGGCGTGTGGCGCTACGCCCTGAGCACCGCCGCCACCTACCGCCCCGACAGCACCTTCGGCGTGACCTTGCAGGCCAGCTACGGCAGCGACCTTTTCGCCGCGCAGCTCTCGGCTCTCAAGGAATGGCGCTGGGGGACCGCCGACATCTTTCTGGACGGCCAGCTGGACTACCAGGGCGGCCGGGCAGGCGGCAGCGTGCAGGCCACCGGCGTCATTCCGGCGGGGGCCGGGCTGGTGCTGGTCAAGGGTACGCTGGGCTACCGCGACGGCCTGCTGTACGGCGCGGGGGCGGGCTACACCCGTGGGGCCTTCAGCGTGGCGGGGGGCCTCCAGGGCAGTCTCGAAAAGACGCGCCTGACCCTCAGCGCGGCCTACCAACCGCTGCGCGGGCTGAACGCCACCGCCGATTACATCCTCGTCCAGCCGGGAGCGGGACAGACGGGGCCAGTACAGACGGGTTCAGTGCCGACCGGTTCAGGGCCAGCCCAGCGGCAGCAGAACCTCTACGCCAGCGTGGGCTACAGCCAGGGGCGCTGGGCCGCGTCCGTGCTGGCGGGCTACGGCACGACCGGCAGCCAGGCCCCGGCCTTCACCTACGGGGCGCGCGTCACCGGTCAGGTGCTGCCCACGCTTCAGCTCACGGCTCAGGCCGAGCGCACGGCGGACCGCACCCGCGTCGCGCTGCGGGGCACCTTTACCCCGTCGGGGGCCTTCAAGACGCCGGGCGGCATCGTGAACCTGTTCGGTGGGCGCAATGCGGGCACGCTGCGGCTGCTGGCCTTTCTGGACCGCAACAAGAATGGCGTGCAGGACGCGGGCGAGCCGGGAGCCGCCACCCGCTTTCTGGTCGGGGGCCAGGACGTATCCACGAATACGGTGGGCGAGGGCAGCGTGCTGCTCGCGCCGGGAGCCTACAACGTGGAGCTGGGCGGCGAGGTGCTGGCGCAGTACCTGATTCCCAACCTGCCCGCAGTGACGGTGCCGCTGCGCCAGACCGTGACCGTGAAGGTGCCCGTGCGCGAGGTGGGCAGCGTGCAGGGCCAGCTCACCGACGACGCCGGGCGACCCGTCGCAGCCACCCCGGTGCAGGTGACGGGACCGGAGGGCACCGCCAGCGCGCTGACCGACATGGGCGGGTACTACCGCATCGGCGGGCTGGACTTCGGCACGTACAGCCTCAGCGTGCAGGCCGACCCCGCGCTGTACCGCGTGCCGGAAGCCGTCCAGTTCATGCTGGACGCCGCCCACCCCCTGCCCACCCAGGACCTGAAGCTGACCAGCGCGGCCACCTTCACCGAGCTGAAGGTCAGTGACCTCCACTTGGACGTGACCCTGCCGCAGGAGCCTTTGCCTCCCGGTGCGGCGCTGCCCGTGCGCGTCACGGTCGAGCCTGCCGCCGACACCGTGCGCCTGGAGGGTCTGGGCGACCCGGCGAACCTGACCAGCCAGGACGGCAAACTATGGATCGCGACCGTCCTCATCCCGCCTGGCCAGCAGACCACCGAGGTCCAACTGGTCGCCCAGCGCGGAACCCAGAGCGGCAGCGAGCGCGCCCTGTTGCTGATTGATCCGGCTCTGCCCGCCGCCTCCTTGCAAGTCGCTCCCTACAACGCCCTGCCCAGCCAGGTGATGACTCTGCGGACGGTCCTCTATGCCCCCGGCACCCGCCTGGAGGTCCGCGACGAGACCGGCCAGCTCACGCCCCTTCAGCCCACGGCTCCTCAGGGGGCTGACCCATCCACGGCTGGCCCGCGCGAATACACGGCGCAGTTCGCGGCGCACGCCGCCCCTGGCCGCCACACCCTGACCCTGCTGGTCGATGGTCAGCCCCGCGCCGAGGCTGAGTACCTCGTGCTGGGCCGTCCGTAGCGAAGGCTGCGGGTGCTGGACTGGAGCACGGGAATATATACAAAGTCACGATTTACCTACAAACTCTGTCTCCTCTGCCTCCTCCTCCAGCCCCCCCTTCCCCCATGCTTTTGCAACCGCCTAGGGCTACGGCAGGATTGACGAATCCCACTCCGTCAAGAGCTGCCTTTAACGCGAATCCTTGTGGCAGCTGTCAAACTCGCCGCATGGGACTCCTGACCTTCAGCATCAACGTCACTCTGGACGGTTGCATCGACCACCAGGAGGGAATCGTCGACGACGAGACACACGCCTTCTTCACCCGCATCCTGGACGAGAGTGGGGCGATGCTGTGGGGCCGCGTCACCTACGAGATGATGGAGAGTTACTGGCCAGCGGTCGCCCGCGGCGACGAGGAAGCGCCGCAGGCGATGCGCGAGTGGGCGGTCAAGCTCGAGACCAAGCCAAAGTACGTGGTGTCGTCCACGCGCAAGGATTTCGCGTGGACCAACAGCCACCACATCGCTGGCGACCTGCGCACGGGCATCCAGAACCTCAAGGACACGACGCCGGCCGGAGTGCTTCTCGGGAGCGGCAAGCTCGCGACCGAGCTGGACCGACTGGACCTGATCGACGAGTACAAGTTCCTCGTCCACCCCAGGATCGCTGGACACGGCCCGACCCTGTACCAGAGTGGACTGCCCAGCACGCGGCGGCTTGAATTGGTCTCGGCGAAACCGCTCCGCTGCGGCGCTGTCGCCATGCACTACCGGCGTGGACGCTGAGCCAGACCAGCGCTACGCAAATGAGGCTAAGGCACTCCTCTCCACCTTTACTTGTGCGGCAGTTCCGTGTGCTTTCGCCAGGGCCTAAGCTCGATGAGGACTGGCTTTGCTTTCATGCCGGGGGAGGGGAGGCAGTTGATTGTATATATTCAAGTATGCGCGATCTGACTCTTCTCGCGGTGCAGGCCCGCCGTGCCCTCGGGCAGGGGGACCTCGAAGCGTTCCTTGATCTGCTGGCCGAGGACCTCCCCGGCCTGCCGGGCAACGCCACACGCAAGAACTACCTGAGCAGCCTGCGGGCCTATCTGCGGTGGGCGACTGCCGAGCGGCGCAGCATCCTGAACGCGCAGGCGGAAGACGCCGAAGCCTATCTCACCTTCCTGATCGCCCGGCACGCCCACGCCCCCGCCACCATCCACAACCACCTCACGCGGGTCAGGACGCTGTATGACGTGCTGCACGCCCCGGGCCTGCACGCGGGTCCCAATCCCTTTCTCGGGCTGCGGCTCCCCAGCAACAAACCCGAGGAACACCGCGACCTCTACTCGGAAGAGGAACTGGCCCGGCTGCTGGCACATGCCGACGCCCAGGGCCGCGCCCTCGTTCTGGTGGGTGCCCACGCGGGACTGACCGGCCCGGAAACCGTCCGGCTCCGCTGGGAGGACCTCGACACCCAGGGGGGCCGGCTCCGGGTAGGGGCGCGCGAAGTAGAGGCCAGTGAAGAACTGCACCGGGCACTGCGCGCCTACGGCCAGGAGCGCGGCCACACCGACCTTTTCGGCGCGACCGGCAAGGCCTTCGACCCCACCACCGACCACGAACTGCGCGCCGTGATCTACGCGCTGTGCCGGGCAGCCAACGTGCCCTACCGGGCCTGGCGCGCGCTGAGAAACAGCGCCGGGCTGCGGCTCCTGCGCCTCACCGGCGATCCCCGGATCGTGGCCGACCGCCTGGGCCTCACGACCCTGAAAGCCGTCGAACCGCTCCAGAAACTGGACAGGGCCGGAACAGCAGTTGCCCCGGCCAACGACCGCTCAGAGCATGGGGCAGAATGACGGCCCCCGGGGGAAAGCGCCCCAAGTGCCTCCACAGCTGCCCCAGGCTCCTGCCAACTTCACGCGCTGTCTTGGGCATCGTCGTGAACGGACGCGCATGAGCACGCCACTCCTCCAGAACGGACTCGCTTGAGCAAGCCTGCTCTCCCCTTGAGGACGCCAGCCCCCTCCCCTCGGCCAACGCCTGCGGAAAAACCCCGCATCCTGACGGCTTATGCTCTACAGGAAGCGCAGCAGACCCCCGCGCCGCTGCGGGTGCTGGGCCGCCTGCACCTGCCCGGCGAACTCCTCCAGGGCATCTTGCAGTTGCCGCGCGTCCCGGACGATTCCCGCGCTGAGGGTCTGCACCTGGGTGTCGCGTTCCTGTTCCCAGTGGTTCAGAACGCGCTCGTTGAGGCGGGCGTGGTCGGGGCTGGTCACGTCGCGCGGGGGGGCGAGGCGGTCGCGGGCGGCTTCCAGGTACGCGACGGCATCGGCGGCGCGGGCGGCATCGGCGTACTCGCGGGTCTGCTTGAGCTGGGCGACGCGCGCGGCGAGGCGTTCGCGTTCCAGCACCCCGCGTGCGCGCTCGCGGCCCTGGAGCAGCGCCGCCGCCGCCGCCATCCCCACCAGCGCGAGCGTGAAGGCCAGCAGGGACCAGTGCGGCGGGGCCGCTCCCAGGTCGCCCGCCGCGCTCAGGTCGGTGAGCTGGCCCTGCTGCGCGGCGTTGGCGGCAATTTCCTGCGTGACACGCAGGATGCCGTCCCAGTTCAGGAAGCCCTCGACGCCCAGGTACAGCAGGCTGACGCCCACGATGCCGGTGAGGTAGGCGGCGGGGCGGCCCATGCCGGGCGTGCTCTGCGCGAGCCGGGCGCGGTAGGCCAGTTCGTCCACCAGCCACAGCAGCAGCACGCTGAACATCACCCCGGCGGTCAGCGCGATGACAGTCAGGTACAGGCGGCTTTCGGGGTTGAACAGCAGGTTGATGCTCACGCCGCTGATGACGCCCACGAAGAACTTGCTGAACACCGCGAAGGCGTTAAAGACCCGCTTGCTCCCGGTCTGTTCCTCAGGCGGGCGTAGGGGGTGGCCCTCCCGCGCCAGGTCCGACAGCGCCTGCTGCTGATAGAAACTCTCGGCGCTCTGGGTGTCGGGGCGTGCGCCGTGCAGGGTCAGCACGCCAAAGCGCTCCCGGCGGGCCTCCTCGATCTGCCCGGTGGCGCGGGTGTAGTCGCGCTCCACGCCCCCGCTCGCGGCGTTCATGAAGCGCAGGTGCGCGTCCTGGCGTGCCCACGTCTCGCGCACCCCCGCGCCCGTCTCCGCCAGCACGCGCGTCAGCGTGGCGCGGGCCACCCCGTGGTTCACCCGGTACTGTTCCAGGTTCAGGCGCAGCACCCGCGCCCGCGTGTTCAGCGCCGCGCGTGCCGCGTCGTCCTGCACCAGCGGCAGCTCGCGCGTCAGCTCCTCCAGAAAGGCGGCGAAGTCGTCGGGCGGCAGCACCGGCATGAACTGCTCGGCGGTGAGGGGGCCAGGATGGGGCAGCGCCGCCTCGTACTCGCTGGTGTCGGGGGTGGGGGAGAGGGAGGCATCCGGCTCTGGCTGCGCGTCCGGAGCTGGCGTGAACGGGTCCATGCGGGTCACCTCGTCACTTCCTCGCCCTGTTCACGGCGTCCGCAAAGGTCGGGTAGACGTTGCTCAGATCGTAGGCCCCGGCCAGCAGCACGCGCGGGTCGGCCCCGCCCTTCCCCAGGGCCTTCACGAAGGAGTCGCGAATGGAGTCGCCGCCTGCCCCCTTCTCAGGGCTGAGGCCCGCGATGAAGAGGGTGCGCGTGTCCCCGGCATTCAGCAGGCCCTGGACGGTGCGGCCCAGCGCGGCGCGTCCGGGGTCGTCCAGAACCGCGCCGTCGGTGAACAGCACGGCCACGTCCCGGACCCCCGCCGTGCGCGCCATCGCCGTTTTCGCCTGGGCGAGCGCCGCCGTGATGGCGCTGCCCTTCCCGGTGCAGGGCTGGGTCAGCGCGGCGGTATAGCGCAGGATGTCGGCCTTGCCCAGCCGCGCCCCATTCTTGGACTGAAAACGGAAGTCGGCCACGGTCTGAACGCCGCTGCACACGCGCAGCAGCGTGACGGTGTCGCCCGAACGGACCTGATTGAGCAAGATGCTCTGCGCGAGCAGCCGGGCCTGGCTGGCGTAGCCATAGGCGGGATTCTTGCTGCTGCCCGTCATGTCGGCGGCGATGACCACGTGCAGCGGCGGGGTACTCAACCCCAGCAGGGTGGACGCGCTCAGCGGCACGGGCGCGAGCAGCGGAAGCAGGTGCAGGACGAGGGCGGACACGGACATCGGGACTCCTTGAAGGGGGAAACAGGGCAACCGGGTGAAAGGGGCGACTCAGCGGTCTGGAGAGGGAAGCACGGGGTTCCGGACATCGGCGCCGGGGGCGGGCACGGCCACACCGCCCACCCGCGTGATTCCCGCCGGGACCTCCAGGGCCGTGACCGTATGCGGCAGCTCGCGCAGCAGCCCGAGTTCACGGCAGGCCGCCTGATCGCGGTAGAGGTCGGCGGGGACGCTCTGCACGCCCTGCGGGTCCCCGATCCAGACGCCCAGCGCGTACTGCGGCGTGACCCCGGCGCACCAGGTGTCGCGCACGTCGTCGGTGGTGCCGGACTTGGCCCCCAGCGCCACGGCGGTCCCCAGCAGGCGCCGGGTCAGGGGCGCGCGCAGGAAGTGGACGTGCCCGCTGGGGTCGTTCACCGCGCCTTGCAGCAGGTCGAAGGTCTCGTAGGCGACCGCACGGCTCCACAGCGGCGCGCACGCCCGGCGCGGCAGCGGCAGGGCGCGGCCCGCACGGTCATAGGCTTCCGCGAGCAGGTGCGGCGGGCAGAAAT